>JBBQNJ010000045.1:0-40830 GCA_038329845.1 Tepidisphaerales bacterium
CGGTTGCGGCGGCCCTTGGCCTTGCCCCGGCTCTTGCGACGCCGCTTCTGGCGGAAGTCGATCTTACGCTTCTGATGGGCCGGAAAGATCGCGTGGATGCCGGCGACGATCAGCATGGCCAGATGCGAGAAGCTCTCAAAAGCGCGATCGCCGATCAGGACGTCGCCTTTCTCCAGATACCGATGCAGCTTGCCGGCGTCGGCCATATCGTGCGTTCGCAGCGGCGCGGGGATGCATGCTCGCAGCATTCCCGTGCCCGCATCGAACAGACACAACACATGGGCGGTGGGAAAGCCGCAACCGGGCTTCTGCCGGCCCGACTGGCCAAAATGCTTCTGCAGGTCCAGTGTATCGGGCATCGAGATGCCGGTGCCATCCATGGGCCAGAGACGATGGCCCTTCCAGCGGCCCTCGCCGCCGTCGGACAACCGGCAAATCCGCTCCAGCAACCCACGCAGCAGGGCGATGGGCAGCTTTCCCCGGGCAATGCACAACGCCTCGGGGGTGAACAACGACCCGGCCAGGCGGGCCACTTCGGGCATGGAGAGATTGCCGTCGAGAATCTGGCGGGCGAACCAGGCCACCAGATTCGGCAGAGCCAGCGGCGTGTTCCGCCAGCGATAGCCCAACTCGGCGGCGACCGTGGCGATGAACGCCGGATTGAGAAAAGCCGTTGCCTTGTCCTTGATCGACTGGGAAACCGATGCCATACACTTGGCCATCCCTGGCCTCCTTTCGATGGTGATGCGTTCGGAACAACCACATCATCGTAGGGGGCCTGGTTTGGTGCCGGTCGATGTACCCTCCGCCATTAAATGAAGTTATAACCGGTAGGAGCCAACCAGATATGGAGGGGGGTCCTTCTTTTAGTGCCATTAGGGGACACCAGACATTGTTACGCCGCCGTATTGTCTAGTGTCCCATTATCCCAGCCGTCCCATTATCCCAGCTCCATGCAAGAAACGGTGGATGTCACCTGATACCGTCTCTCGTTCAGGGGGGACGCACGGACGGAGGCACTTGGCTGATTTTCTGCTCTGCACGTCAGCGGAAGTAGATCGCCCATAGCACGATATACAGCGGCACGAGGATGGGCAGGGCGTAAAAGAGGATGTAGCGGATGAATCCGGGAGTTTTTACGCCGGAGGCTTCGGAGAGGCTCTTGACCATGAAGTTCGGGCCGTTGCCGATGTAGGTGCAGGCGCCGAAAAAGACGGCGCCGATCGAGATGGCGACGAGGAAGCGGCTGAGGTCGGGATGACGCAGGAGGAACGACACCTCGAGTTCCTCGAGGGAGTAACTGGAGGCGACGACGTCCCGGGGATGATACTCGAGCATGGCGGTGACGGCCTGGCGGACCACGGGCGGCAGGTCCGGCGACAATGCCGCCCGGGAGATCGCGTCGGGGGCGTTTTCGGCGGCGATCCGCTTGAGTTCGGCCCGCGCCATCGGCAGATACGATGGATTGGAATGCACCACCTCGCCGAGCTTGACCTCGAGGAACGTTTCATAGGTTGGGGCATTGTCCAGCGTGGAACTCATCACCCCGGTGGCGAAGTAGTAATGCCCCGGCGTTTGCAGCGGCATGTCGCCAGCGTGGGCCTTGAGATATTGCAGGGCGGGCGTCATGGTCGAGAAGATGCCGGCGAAAAGGATGGCGACCTCGCGGATTGGGGCGTAGCTGAACTCGTTGCGGATATGCACGTGGGGCGGGGTGAATCTCAGCGAGGCGACGGCGGCGGCGAGCATCAGCCCCTCGCGGCTGAAGATCGTGTGCAAAATCAGTGATGCGGTCCACCCGTGTTCGAGGCCGTGGCGAGCCGAGTCGAATAGCCCTTCCTGGAACACCGCGGCGACGACCAGCATGATGAGCAGCAGGTTGTGAATCCCGTGAATCGACACGGCCGGGGCCGAGTAGCGCACCGCCGAGGCGATCTCCTGGGCACGTTCCTCGCCGATGCCCGAGGCGCGGGCGTCGCTCAGGGCGCGGTCGGCGGCCTCGTCAGCGCCCGGCTTGATCGCCACCGGCGCGGGCAGCTTCCGCTCATAACGGCGGTGATCGCGGTGGTCGATCACGAAGAAAATCGCCAGCAACGCGACGATCGCCATCGCCCATAGCGGCCAGCAATGCTCGAAGACCCACCAGAAGGGCACGCCCTGGAGATAGCCGAGGAACAGGGGCGGGTCGCCCACGGGAGTTAGCGCGCCGCCGACGTTGCTGACGATAAAGATGAAGAAGACGACGTGGTAGGGCTTGATGTGGTCGCGGTTCATCCGCAGATACGGACGGATCAGCAGCATCGAAGCGCCGGTGGTTCCGAAGAGGTTGGCGATGACAGCGCCGAACAGCAGCAGCAGGGTGTTGGCCGCGGGGGTGGCCCGCTTGGCGACGTGGACCACGATCCCGCCGGAGACGATGAACAAAGCGCCCAGCAGCACGATGAAGCTGAGGTAGTCCTGCATGCCCACGACCCAGCGCGAGATGTCGTGGGCGACGAACAGGTAATAGCCCAACGAGATCAGCCCCAGCCCGCCGGCGACGACGGGGTAGTATTTTTCCCAGCCGTGGCGATGGATGAACGGTCCCAGCGCGATGGCGGCGAGCAGGGTGGCGAAGGGGATGAGCCATCCGATGGCCGGCGTGGCCTGGGTATGAGCTGGGGTGTGGACATAGGCGCCGGCGGCACCGGCGAGAAGCATCGCCAGTCCCAAGCCGGCCAGGGTCAGGGTGCGGGCGCGGGAACCGATCACGGGAGGATCATTCGGGCCATTTTCAGTCGAGGGGTTCATGGTGTTCAAGGCGTGCAGTTAGACCCGATCCGCCAGCCGGGATCAACCCCGCTGCGACCGGGCGTCAGGCCAAGTGGACCCAGCGCCGGCGCGGGGGCGAATCGGGTTCGGCGCAGCGGGAGCGGGTCTTGGCGCTTCAAGATCCGGATCTGAAATCTGAAAAAAATCGAAAAATCCGCGGCGAGGGAGGCAAAGCAGGCGCCCGCGGATCGACAGCGCTTTGACCGGCACGGGGGCCGACTTTACGCTCGGGTCGATGGCATGGTCGCATGAACTTCAACTGGCGGTGGACCTGGCGCGGGGGGCGGGGCGGATCGCGTTGTCTCATTTCGGGGATGTGCGGCGGCTGACCAAGACGCACGCCATGACGACCGACGAGGCGGTGACGATCGCCGATCGCGCCTGCCAGCGACATATCGTCGCGGGCGTTCGATCGCGGTATCCCGGCGATGGAATCATCGGTGAGGAGAGTGAAACCGGCGAGTCGATCACCTTCGACTGCCCCGATCCCGCCGGGCGAGTCTGGGTCATCGACCCGATCGACGGGACCAATAATTTCATCGCCGGGTTCGAGGCGTTCGCCGTTTGCATCGCCTTGCTCGAGGCGGGCCGTCCGATGTTAGGGGTGGTGTACGACGTGGCCCGCGAGCGGATGTACAGCGCTGCGGCGGGGCAGGGGGCATGGATGGACAACCGACCGATCGCGGTGGCGTCCGAGCCGATCAACGACAGTTCGTTGCTCATGCTGACGAGCAACCTGCTGATCCACGGGCGGCTGCCGGGATTCGTAGGCCGCTGGATGGGGCAGACGAACTGGAAGACGCGGATCCTCGGCAGTGCGGCGCTGGAGGCGTGCGCCGTGGCCAGCGGGGTGGCGCACGGCGCGATCACGGTCAACGGCAAGCTATGGGATGTGGCAGCGCCGGCGGCGATCGTTCTCGAGGCGGGGGGAAGCATTACCACGCTGGAAGGCGAGGATATTTTTCCGTTCGATCTGCGTCAGTATCGCGGCGCGAAAGTCCCGTTTCTCACCGCGGCGCCGGGATCGCGGCAGGTGCTGCTGCAAGAAATTCGGGAGCATCCGTAGGGCACCTCGGGGCATTCGGGCGCGAATGCGAGTGGATGCTGCTGCAAGAGATTGCCGAGCGACCCTAACGCGGACGGCGGTGGATTTTGTTTTAAGCCTCGCGCGGATCGTGATGCCTGGCCCAGAGCATTCCCACGACGGCCCCGGCGACGCCGACCGACGCATAGTCCAGCGGAAGCGGACGGGCCAGCGCCCCGAGGTCGCTGAGCAGATGCCCGGTGGAAAAGCCGGCCGGATCGAACCACGCGAGGGAGTATCCTGCCACCGCCACGATCAGCGGACCGGCCCAGTACCACGGCGCCATGCGGGCGAGGGGCAGAAAACTTTCGATCACGAAGGTCGAAGCCAGCGCCGCGACGCCCACGCCGATCAGCACCTGCTGTTTCTCGGCGGTCCGCGCCAGCAAAAACGTGCCCAGACCCATGATCGCCACCTGCCCGACCAGCGCCAGCAATTTCATTCCGATGGACGAATCGAACCCATCGGGTGAATCGGGTTCGGTCGGGGCCGCGGTCCGTATGAGGATCCACCATGCCGGCGCCACAATGGCGAACAGGAGAATTACTTCGAGGATGAGATGAATGAAGACGGCGGCTCCCGTGCCGAGCGAATCAGCGCGGAACAGCACATCGCTGATCGCCCCGCCGCGCACGGACCAGGATGCCAGGCCGATCGCCGCGCCGAACAGCCCTGAGAGCGGCGCGAGGCCCGCGGCTTTTCGCAGGATGCGGGCGGCGAGCAGGGAAAACGCGATGAAGACGACTGCGATGGTCAGCAGCGGCATGATTGGCCAAGGCTGCTGGAAGATCGAGGCTTCGTACCCGGCGTGAGCGGGGAAATGGATCAATCCGGCCAACGCCGAGAAAATGACCCACCCGAGGACCGCCATGGCGATGTGGATCACCTGCGAGCGGCGATAGGCCGAAAAAATGCCCCAATCTTGCGAAGTCGTCGCGGCGTGACGGGGGTCGGGAAGCATCGATTCAGTCTGTGTCATACGGGTCTATCCGCCATGGAACAGGTCCAACTCAATACCTTGGCGATTCGATCGCCCTTGTGCCGCCGGTGTCCTCACCGGCGTTGATTCCCACCTCGCCGCCGGCGGCACTTCATCGGCGGCATTCGTACTCGGGTTCTTCCTCGAATGAACCAAGTTTGCCAAGAAGAGGCGCTATACCCCCTGGGAACAGCCGGCGTGGGGTTCGCTTGGCCCATGCGGCCAGAGGCCCTACGATCTGTTCTCGGGTCCGATCGCGACGGTAGCAGAAATCGAGCGGACCCGCCATGCGATGGCCAAGCGATCTCCCCCCCCAAGCCTCACCAGTTCCTCCATTCCCGCCGGTCTGTTTGGTCCGACCGACGATCCGCCGCGCCGCGGTGGGCCGGACGCGGCGTTCGAGGCCGCGGCGCGCCCGAGCGGTCCGTATGCCCAGGTGGCCCTCGAACAGCATGTCGATCAGACCTTGACCTACTCGATCCCGCCGCGCCTGCGATCGGCGCTGTCGGCGGGCCAGCGGGTCCGCGTGCCGCTGGGGCGGGGCAATCGTCCGGCGCTTGGGTATGTGGTGGCGATCACGCCCGAATGCGACTATCCCAGGCTCAAGCCGATCCTCGAGATCGACGATCCGCGGGTGCTGGTGACGGCGACGATGATGGACCTGGCCCGGTGGATGAGCCGGTATTACTGCGCGCCGCTCGGGCAGGTGATCGAGTCGATCATCCCGTCGGCGGTGAAGAAGCGCATCGGAGTGACGTACATCCCGACAGTGCGGTTGGCCCCGGATCGCACGGCGGCCGATGTGCAAAGCGCGATAGAATCGTGCCGCGCCCCCAAGCGCCGGGCGATCCTGGCCCGGTTGCTGCAACTCGAGCCGGGCCATGGCATCGAGCTGGTGCGCCTTGCGGCCGAGGCCGGGACCACGGCACCGACGATCCGCAAGCTGGTGGCCGCCGGATTGATCGCCATCACGCGCGAGCTGGATCTGCCCGGTTGGAGCGGCGATCCGATCGCCGGTGCCGATGCGCCGGGCGCGGACATCGCGTTGAACGACGATCAGCAGCGCGTCTTCGACGAGCTGCGCCCGCGCATGGATCAGGGGGGATTCAGCGTCAATCTTCTGTTCGGCGTCACCGGCAGCGGGAAGACCGAGATTTATCTTCAGTGCATCCGGCGAGTGGTCGAGCGCGGCGGCGGGGCGATCGTGCTGGTGCCGGAGATCGCGCTAACGCCGCAGACGGTTCGGCGGTTCACGTCGCGTTTCGGCCGAGTGGCGATCCAGCACAGTGGCCTGACGGCGGCCGAGCGACACCGTTTCTGGCAGCAGGTTTCGAGCGGGAACGCCGATGTCGTGGTCGGGGCGCGCTCGGCGGTCTTCGCTCCGATGCCCCGGCTGGGGGTGATCGTCGTCGATGAGGAGCACGAGGCCAGCTACAAGCAGGATTCAGCCCCACGCTATCATGCCCGCGATGTGGCGATCAAGCGGGCCCAGCTCGAGGGGGCGCCGGTGCTGCTGGGCAGTGCCACCCCGTCGCTCGAGACGTACCGGCGCGTGACGGGCTTGAGCGGGGAGGAAGCGCCGGCGCCGATGAAATTGTCCTCCGCGCCCCCGCTGGTGCCGGCGCCGCGGCTGGATCGAACCGACTCGCAGGACCGCGACGATGAGGGCCGGGAACTCGACCCATCGGTCCGGCCGATCGCCGCTGCGGCACCGGGATTTCCGCGTCCGATCAGCGCCGAGCCGGGATATCACCTGTTGTCGCTGCCGCATCGCGTGCGCGGGTTAAAGATGCCGCACGTCGAGCTGGTGGACATGAAGACGGCGGGGAAATTCCGGCGGGGCGTGCATCTGATTTCCGATCGGCTCGAGTACCTGCTGCGGGCGGCGGTGCAGTCCGGGCACCAGGCGATTCTGCTGCTGAATCGCCGGGGGTATTCGAATTTCGTCTATTGTTCGAGCTGCGCCGAGGCGGTGGGATGCAAGTATTGCGACGCCACCATGACCTATCACCGCTCGGCGGGCGAATCGGTGGGCAGCGCCAGCCACGACAAGAGCCTGCACACCGGGCAGTTGCATTGCCACTATTGCCTGGCGGTGAATCCCCTGCCCGCGGCATGCCCGACGTGCGGGCACAAGCTGAGCCTTTTCGGACTGGGCACACAGCGGGTCGAGGAGGAGATCACGCGAAAGTTCCCCGAGCTGAAGTTCGCGCGGGTGGACAGCGATTCGATGCGCAACAGCCGCGATTACGAGGCGTTGCTGGGCCAATTCGCCCGAGGCGAATTGCAGGTGATGCTGGGCACGCAGATGATCGCCAAGGGGCTGGACTATCCCAACGTGACGCTGGTGGGGGTGATCTCGGGGGACACGGCGTTGGCGCTACCCGATTTCCGCGCCGCCGAGCGGACGTTTCAGTTGATCACGCAAGTCGCGGGCCGTGCCGGTCGCGGCGATGCGCCCGGGCGGGTGGTGTTGCAGACGTTTCTTCCCGACGATCCCACGATTCAGGCGGCGTTGCGGCAGGACTACCCCGGGTTCGCGCTTAGCGAGCTGCGTCACCGGCGCGAGGTGGGTCTGCCGCCGTTTTCGCGGATGGCGCGGATCATCGTCCGCGATCAGGAGCCGGAGAAACTGCACGAGATTTGCGAGCGTCTGGCGGCGGACGTGGCCGAGGAGGCCGCCCGCGAGGCCGGGCGGGTTACGGTCAAGGGTCCCATGCCATGCGCCATCAGCCGCATCGCGGGATATTTCCGCAACCAGATCGTCCTGAGTTCGCCCGGTGCCGCCGCCTTGCAGCGGGTCCTCACCACGTTGCGCGAGCGCGGCAGCCTGTTTCGCCATGAGCGCGTCGCGGTGGATGTGGATCCGGTATCGTTGTTGTAAGGAGGAAGGAATGCCGGAATGGAAGAGGCCGGATGGGCTTGCCCCCGAATAGTGGGCGCACCGGACGGAACTGTCCCTCATGCAAGAAACCGTGGATGTCATCTTATCCGCCGCCGAAGATCGTGCCCGGCGAATATATCATCGGGGCCGAGCTGAACCAGGTGATCGACGACTTCGACACGACCCGCCAGGCCACTCGAGGCGGCCCTAGAAAACGGGACAACCCTAGAAAACGGGACAGGTGCGACTATTTTGACGCATGAGTGTCTGCTGAATAGCTTTTGCCTCATGCCCAGAGTGACATCGTTAGCTGCCAGGGAAAATCGCACCTGTCCCGTTTTACGTCGCGGCGCAAGTTCGAAATGGCGGTAGGTCCCGGTGCGAACGGGTCTGTTAAGTGGCATGGGCATTCTGCTTTCTCGCAGTCAGCGGTGCGGTTACAATCACCTCTATGGCAATCATAGACAAACCTATTGAGCAGGCAGCAGTTGTCGATTGGCTCATGGAAGGCGACCCGGCCATCCGTTGGCAAACGATGCGAGACCTTCTCGACAAACCCGCAACTCACTGGAAGCGCGAGCAGCGGCGTGTCGAGACAGAAGGGTGGGGTAAGCAGCTCTTGGGGCTACATGATGCCGGCGGAACGTGGGGCGGCGGAATATATACGCCCAAATGGACCTCCACCAACTACACACTCCTGCTCCTGCGCGATATGGGCCTGCCGCGCGACAATACAGCCGCTTCTGTTGGGGCAAGCCTGCTTATAGACAGTGATTTCGGGGCGGCGACCAGCAAAGAGTTCACGCGCAAAGTAGACCGAATGGATTTATGCGTCACCGGAATGTATCTGACGCTCCTTGTGTACTTCGACACAAGCGATGAACGGGCGGAAATGCTCCTGGAGTACATCCTCAGCCGACAGATGGCTGATGGCGGGTGGAACTGTAAAGAGAGACAACATAAATCATCCCATAGCTCGCTGCACACGACGATCAACATCCTCGATGGGCTTGCCGATTGTGCAGCATATGGCGGCAAGAAAACAAAAGGGGCGGTTAAGGAATCGATGCGCCATGCCCACGAATTCATTATCGAGCATCGTTTGTTCCGTTCCGACAAGACGGGGAAAGTGATTCGTGAAGCCTTTACGGAATTCTCCTTCCCGCCGCGATGGCACTGGGATGTGCTTCGCGGTCTGGATCACTGTCGCCGCATGGAAGTTTGGGACGAGCGTCTCAAGGATGGTATTGACCTGGTGCTCTCCAAGCGAGGCCAAGACGGCCGGTGGAGGCTTGAGAACCACCACAAGGGCAAGGAGTTCTTCAAGCTGGAAAAGCCGGGCCAGCCCAGCCGGTGGAATACCCTGCGAGCACTTCGGGTTTGTCGATGGTGGCAATCGCGTTGTTCTTAGCTGCCTGTACCACGAAGCGGCGAAGACGCGAAGACGCGAGGGTGAGAGGGTGACAAGGCGATGACCGCATCCCGTTAGCCCGAAGCGCAAGCGAGGGAACCCGGGAACGCGCAACTCGGCGCAAAACTCGGGGACGGCCCGCAATTCGGGGACGTGGCTTGTAACCACATTTACAAAAGCTATTTATATCCCATTTATGCCCCCGTTGTTCCAGTTCGGCGGACGGGGTTCAATAAAATCAGGGTTTTTCAACCATGGCGTTACCATTGGGGACATGAATGCTTCGCAATTCCATTTGAAATCTAGATTTACAAGCCACGTCCCCTATTTGTAGTGCAAATATGGTATTTTCAATTATAGCCTTTCCCTTCCTGGTTTTAAATGACCGGCGCGTTCCGCGGTGGATGACTTCGCGGTCGGGCGAATGAGTCAGGAGGCGGGGGAGGATTCCTGGACGGTGGCGGTGGTGCGCGGGTCGTGGACGGACAGGGGCATGGTGAAGGAGCGGCCGGAGGGCAGGGTCACGCGGACGGTGTAGTCGCCGAGAAAGCCTCGGAAATCGAACTCTCCGGCGGGGTCGGCCGTGCCGTTGACTCGGGTTCGCCAGGTTTCGGTGAAGAGTTTTTTCAGCGCCCAGAACGCGGGCTTAGGCCGGAGCTTCTCATCGAGCAGACCGGCCCCTTCCGGCTTGCCGATGGCAAGGGTCCAGTAATTGACCGCATCGACGTTCGGATGGGAGAACAGCACGGTGAAATAGCGGACCAGGAATTCGGCCTGAAGCTCGGGGGTCCACTCGCCCTTGCGGACCGGGCCGGTAATCCGGGTCATGGGGACGTTGGCCTCGGTGACGCGCACGCGAAGGCCCTCGTCGGCGAAGCGGTCGATCGAGTCGTACATCTGCCGCACATCGGGCCAGACGCCGTGCGGGCTATGACCGTGCGGGGCGAAATAATCCAGCGCCGCGCCCTCGTCTCGAAGCTTTTCGGCGTGCTTGATGCCGCGATAGACGTCACTCTCGAACTTCTCGCCGGTATTGGTCGAGAAAAACCGCGTGCATTCGCTGGCACCCAGCAACAGCTCGGGATGATCCCGTCGGATTTCCTTAATGACCGGCGGGCAGGCGTCGAGCAGGTGCCCATCGTTCTCGACCTGCCAGACCTTGATCCTGTCGGCGTAGCGATCGACGAGTTCGCGGGCATGTTGCTCGAACAGGCGGGTGCGCTCATCCGACTTCTTCTTTTTGAACCAGCGCGGCTGCAGCCCGCTGAGGAAATGAAACTCCAGATCGATCCCATGTTCACCGGCCCACTCGACGTATTTGTCCAGCTCGGCAAACGTGCGTTTTCCTTCGACGGGTTCGATGTAAAGCCACTTGCCGCTGTAAGGGATGACGCTGTAGTTGAAGCCGACCTCGAGGAACCGGCGCAGCTCGATGTCGGTGACGGGCGCGGGTTTGTAGTCGCCGTATCCCTCGCCCTCGACGGGCATGAAAAACGGCAGGGAGCAACCCAGCCCGAACGCCAGTCGGGTCTGGATCACTTCCACCGCGGCGCCGGGCGCTGGCTGGCCTTGTTCGTCCAGGACCTCCAGCCGCACATCGGCCTTGCGATAGCGCTCGATGTTCGGCTCCACCACGTCGCGCATGAACCGTTCCTGCTCGAGCCACACGCGGCTGGAGACCACGCCGGGCGGAACGATCGACACCGGGCGGTAGATCGCCCACGCCGAATTGTGCCAGACCGGCTGCAGCTCTCGCAGTTCCGGGCCGGCGGGCAGCACGATGTAGCCGGCACTGAACCGCTTGGCCAGGGCGATCAGGGCGTCATCGGAAAGCGATGCCAGCGGCTTGCCGGCCGACAGGCGGCGACGGCCGCTGTCGTCATAGACCATGCCCGGTCGAAGCTGATTGATCGCATCCCACCAAGTCTGGGCGAACGAAGCATTGAAGTAGGCCTGGGTTCCATCGCGCCATTCGGCGACCACCGACCGATCGGAATGCAGTCGAAACCCGCCGGCGTCGGGGGGCGTGAGAAAAAGCGAATTGGCCGGGGTGTGATCGCGGGCCCACCGCTGCGCCTGCGTCCAGGGGTCGGCCTGCGACTGCAACGACACCTGCCGGTAGAGGATCGCCCCGAAGACACCGGCGGCGACGACTCCCTCGGCCAGAAGCATCCCCGCCATCATCGGGCGAAGGCGTCGTGACGAAGCGGCCCACAGGCCCACCCCCGCCAGCAAGGCCATCCACGCCGCGGGCGTGATCTCCAGCCAGTGATCCAGCGCCGGCCAAGGCGTCGAAGTCCCGCCAAGCCACGGGATCTCGAAGTGGATCGAGCGCCAGGCGAGCAGCGCCACGAGCAGCGCCGCGGTCGAGACCGCCGACTGGATCCAGGACAGTCGCCCGGCGATCAACGCCGTGAGGGTGACGATCGCCAGAACCCAGGGGAGAAACATCGCCGCCTCGGGAATCGCCAGGCAAAGCAGTACAGCGCCGCCGGCGAGTCCTTCGAGGATGCGCACGGGGGCCCAGACGATGCGGCGCCGCCGGGGATGGGGATGGCGGACCCACAGTCGCACGCCCCAGACAGCGCCGTGGACCGCGATCGCCAACAGAATCACCATCGCCAGGCGCGATGCACGCCAAAGCTGGGCCCGCAGCACCGTGGGGACCGATACCAGGTCGGCGCACGCGTACCCGATGTACATCAGCACCGCGACGGCGAGCAGCATGAAGATCGAGCGCCTTCGGGTAGTCGAAGGCATGGGCCAACTCAATGCCACGGCGGCGATCCCGACCAGCAGTGCGAATCGCGGCAGCTCGACGTTGCCCGCCTGCCACAACGTCGAGGGAAACGAGTGGTCGCCGGAGCGGATGTGGGTCACCTTCAGCCAGGTCGCATCGAAGGTCTGGTGTTCCGTGGCCATCTGCATCGCCGTCGGTGCCGCGGCCAGACAGAAGCCCACGGCCCCGATCGCCAGCCGCCGCCAGGTCGCGCGCCACCCTGCCAGGGCCGCAATCGCGATCATCACGGCCAGATAGGCGCTGGTCAGGGCGTGCAAATTGAATAGCACGCCGGTAAGCAGCAGCGCCGCGATCCATCGCCCGCGAAATGCCAGGCCCAGCGCGAAAATGGCAATGGGAAAGATCGCCCAAGTATGCGTGAACCCCAGCGAATACAGGTCGTCGCCGGCCAGGGCGCGGTGGTGGCCGGCCAGCAGCACCACGACCATCGCCACGGCACTCCATAGGTCGCGGAACATGCCGCGGGCCAGCCAGTAGGCCGCGGCCAGCACCGCGGCGCTGGTCAGCACATGCAGGGCCAGATAGACGTTGCCCAGCCCGGCGACATTGACCAGGGGCGCCAGCCATCGGAAGAACAGGCTGGGATAGTTGGCGATCGTTCCCGTGACCATCTTGTCCGTGCTGAACAGGCTCGCGTCAGCGAACCGGCGCATCAGCGCGACCTGGATGGTCTGGTTGCCGACGCCCAGGGCGTAGCCGGCGATCAAGACCTGCGCGATCCCGGCCAGCAGGGCCGTGACGATCGCCAAGGCACCTAAAAGCCAGCGCGACGCGCCAGTCGCGCGGCATCGGGGCACCGCCGGTGCCCGCGAGTCACCGTCGGGAACGAGCGTGGCGGGATTCGCATTAAGAAGGTGGATCATTGCCGATAATCAAGAGCCTATCGCGGCCCTCCTTCCTCTGCTACCGCTCGGCGGGACAGATGTTGGAGAGTCTGACGCCGCGACTGCGGCCCGGGCACGGTAAAAACGTCTTTTTCGGTTGGGATTGACCGGGGTAAGCGGCTATTATGTGATCTGAACCACTCTGGAGTCGCCCGTATGCCCGTGAAGACCGCCAGCGAATCATCGTATCCGAACATCACCCAGCAAATGGGAAAGCTCATGGATCAACTGAACCGGGGGTACTACAACTACCGCCCGGGCGAAACCTGGGTGCCGAACGTGAATCTCTACGAGACTCCGGAGGGCTACTTAGTCTGCGTGGACATCTCGGGCGTGGAGAAGGAGAAGATCGACGTCGAGATCATCGACCAGCGGCTGCGCCTGCGCGGGGCCAGGCCGGTGCCGGTACCGGGCGATTCGCCAGGGGCGCCGGGCAAACATCTTCCCCGATTGCGGGTACATCTGATGGAGATCGATCACGGGGCGTTCTGCCGGGAGGTGGAGTTGCCCATGGATGTGGCCAAGGAAGCGATCAAGGCCAACTACCGCGACGGAATGCTCTGGATCGAACTGCCCAAGAAATGAACCCCGCCCCAGTTGTTCGGGCAATTCCATAACCAACCCTACCCATGGCTGAAAACCTTGTCATCGAACGCACCGCCACCGCCACCACCATCAGCACCGGGACCAACGGCCAGAAGCTGGCGATCCCCCACCTGCTGCCGATCCTGCCGATCCGCAACATCGTGGTCTTCCCCGGCACGGTCATGCCGCTGAACGTGGGCCGGGCCAAGAGCAAGAACCTGCTGGATGAAGTGATGCCGGCGGAGAAGATCATCGGGGTGTTGACTCAGCGCAACGCCGAAACCGAAGATCCCCAGGCCGCCGACCTGCACCCGGTGGGCGTGGCGTGCATGATCCTCAAGTTGTTCAAGTTGCCCGATGGCAATCAGTCGATCATCGTCCACGGATTGGCGCGGTTTCGGTTGATCGGCTTGGAGCGCACCGACCCGTTCGCGGTGGGCCAGGTGGAAATTCTCGAGGATTCGCTCACCCCCGGCCCGGAAGTCGATGCCCTGCTGGCATCGGTGCGGCAGCAGGCCCAGCGGGTCATCGAGCTGTCGCCCAACACGCCCGACGAGGCGGCGCAGGTCCTCGGTTCGATCACCCAGCCATCGGCATTGGCTGATTTTCTGGCGGCCAATCTCCAGGCCGACACGGCGGAAAAACAGCAGATGCTCGAGCAGTTGGACGTTGAAAAACGGCTGCGTGCAATCGCCACGCGACTAGGCACGCAGCTCGATGTGCTGGAGCTGCAAAGCAAGATCCAGTCGCAGGTGAAGGAGAACATCGACAAAAGCCAGCGCCGCTACTACCTGCAGGAACAGCTTAAGGCGATTCGCAAGGAGCTGGGCGAAGGCGACGCCTCCGGTGCCACCGAGATCGAGCAGCTTCGCGGCAAGCTCGAGGCGGTGAACCTGCCTGAAGCCGTCATGAAGGAAGCCAACCGCGAGTTGACACGTCTGGAGGCGATCCCCTCGGCCAGCCCGGAATACGGCGTGATCCGAACTTGGCTTCAGATCGTTTCGGAGCTGCCTTGGAGTGCGCTGACCGACGACAAGATCGACCTGGTCGAGGCCCGCGCCATTCTCGACCGCGACCATCACGACCTGGACAAGGTCAAGCGCCGGATCGTCGAGTACCTGGCCGTCCGCAAGCTCAAGCCGGACGGGGGCGGGGCGATCCTCTGCTTCGTCGGCCCGCCCGGAGTGGGCAAAACGTCGCTGGGCAAGAGTATCGCCGAGGCGATGGGCCGGCGGTTCATCCGCGTGGCCCTCGGCGGCGTGCGCGACGAGGCGGACATCCGCGGACATCGCAGAACCTACATCGGATCGATGCCCGGACGAATCATCGCCGAATTGCGAAAAGCCGGCACCCGTAACCCGGTGATGATGCTCGACGAGATCGACAAGCTGGGCGCTGATTTTCGCGGCGATCCGGCATCGGCGCTGCTCGAGGTGCTGGACCCGGCCCAGAATCACACGTTCACCGACCACTACCTCGATGTGCCGTTCGATCTGTCCAAGGCGCTGTTCATCGCCACGGCCAACACGATGGACACCGTTCCCGGCCCGCTGCGCGATCGCATGGAAGTGATCGAAATCCCCGGCTACACCGAGAGCGATAAGCTGAGCATCGCCCGGCGCTACCTGGTCCCGCGCCAGCTCGAGGCCAACGGGCTAAGCGAGAAAAACGCGCGGTTCAAGGTTGAGGCGCTGCGTGTCATCATCGAAGGCTACACCCGCGAGGCGGGCGTGCGCAACCTCGAGCGGAACATCGGATCCGTGGTTCGCGCGATCGCCGCCGAGGTCGTCGGAGGAAAGACCGAGAAGGTGGTCGTCAACAGCGTCGAAGTCGGACGCTTGCTTGGCCCCAAGCGGTTCGAGCCGGAAATCGCCCAGCGCACCAGCGTCGCTGGAGTTGCGACGGGATTAGCCTATACGCCCGTCGGCGGGGAAATCCTTTTCATCGAGGCCACCCGCATGCCGGGAAAGGGCGCCATCCTCTTGACCGGTCAGATCGGCGAGGTGATGAAGGAAAGCGCAACGGCGGCGTTCTCGCTGATCCGATCCCGCGCCGAGAGTCTGGGGATCAGTCCCAAGGTGCTGGCCGAAAGCGACATCCATATTCACGTTCCGGCCGGGGCGATCCCCAAGGATGGACCCAGTGCCGGCGTGGCGATGTTCACGGCCCTGGCGTCGCTGCTGCTGAACAAGCCGGTGCGCCACGATCTGGCCATGACCGGGGAGATCACCCTGCGCGGGCTGGTGCTGCCGATCGGGGGCTTGAAGGAAAAGACGCTTGCGGCCAAGCGGGCGGGGATCAAGCATGTGGTGGTCCCCAAGCGCAACGAAAAGGACATGCCGGAGATTCCCGAGGAAGTCCGCAAGACGCTCCAGTTCCACTTCGTCAACGACATCGACGAGGTGATGAAGATCGCCCTGGGCGCAGAGTCGCGCCCGCCGCGTCCGGCGACAAAAACCGCGTCGTCTTCGCGCCGGGGCGCCGCCAGCCCCCGCGCCGTCCGCGCCGATCGCGGCGGCAAAGCACGCCCGCGATCGAGCAAGAAGCGATCGAAATAGAAAGGCCTTCATGCGACACGGTTCGGTGCCCGGGCAGGCCGGCTCGGATAAATCTTCCTGCTTCACCATCACCCGCACCGGGGACTACACGGTCATCGACTTTCTCAACGCCTCGATGATGGATGTGCAGGAACTCGCCCGCGCGCAGAAGGCGCTGGAAAAAATGGTGGATGAGCAGGATCGACGCCGAATGGTGTTGAACTTCGAGCGGGTGCAGTTTCTCTCCAGCCAGACGATCGGCATCCTGATCTCGCTGTCTTCACGGATTAAGAAACTCAAGGGGGGACGACTGATCGTCGTCGGCGTCGGCGAGCGAATGGCCGAATTGCTGAAGATCACCCGGCTGGACAAAGTATTGGAAATCAAGCGCATCGGCGAAACGTGGAAGTGAAGCCGGGGCGCGCCCTTTTTCATTGGAGAACGATCATGCCCGAGACACGAACCGAGACCCAGTTCAGCGTTTTTTTGGTCAACAAGCCCGGGGTATTGGCGCAGGTGACTGCGGCCCTGGCAAAGGAGAAGGTCAACGTAATCGCCATGACTCTGGTCGATTCGCAGGAACACGGGGTCCTGCGGATCGTGGCCGAGGACGCCGCCCGCGCCCGCGCAGCGCTCAACAGCTTGAACCTGCCGATGACCGAAACCGAAGTGCTCTGCCTGGACCTGCCCAACCGCCCCGGCGCGCTGGCCGACATCGCGGGTCTGCTGGGCACCAACCATATCAATATCAACTACGCCTACGTGACCAGCGGCGCCCCCGGCGGCAGGACCACCGGGATCTTCAAGGTCGCCGATCAGAACAAATCGATCCGGGTGCTCAAGTCGGCCGGTGAGCATCTGAAGCCCAAGCAAGCGAACGTCCGCCGAATGGGCGGGCGACGATGAGCGACGACCCGAGCCCAGCGCCGCCGCAATCAGGCTTTATCGTCGATGCCCACCTCGATCTGGCATATAACGCGCTGCGCGGGCGCAATCTCCTGATCGACGCGGCGCATCAGCAGGCCGATGACATGGGCATTCCCAGCGTTTCGATTCCTGATCTGCGCCGCGGAGGAGTCGGCCTGATTGGCGCGACGATCTTCTGCGAACCGGGCGGAACATTCCCCAGCGGGTATGCCAACGCCGAGCAGGCCACCGAGGCGGGATGGAGACATGTTCAGTGGTATCACGAACGCGAAGTGGCCGGCGATCTGCGGATTGTCCGAAACGCCGAGGAGATTTCCCCCCGTCCCGGCGGACTCGCAACGATCTTGTTGATGGAAGGCGCCGATCCCATCCGCTCGAGCGACGATGTGCCGCGTTGGTTCGACGCCGGACTGCGCATCGTCGGCTTGGCCTGGAAGGCGACCCGTCTGGCCGGCGGCACCGGCGCTGCCGGTCCGATCACCGACGAAGGACGCAGACTCGTCGCGGCGATGGATGCCGTGGGGATCATGCACGACGTCTCCCATCTGGCGGATGAGTCGTTCTGGCAATTGATCGAGATCACCGCGGGTCCGATCATTGCATCGCATTCCAATTGTCGGGCCATTGTCCCGACCGATCGGCAGTTGTCAGACGAGATGATTCGGGCCATCGAGGCCCGCGGCGGAATCATCGGCATCAACTTCTTCGACAAGTTCCTGATCTCCCCCGCCGAAAAAGAAATCCGGCGCGCCACCCTCGCCGATGTTGTCCGCCATATCGACCACATCGCCCAAATGGCCGGCCACACCCGCTGCATCGGAATCGGCACGGACATGGACGGCGGATTCAGTCAGGCGAACCTGCCGACCGAGATCGAATGCTCCGCCGACCTCCCCCGCCTCGCCGCCGCGCTCAACGATCAAGGCTATCTCCCCTCCGACATCGCCGGCATCATGGGACGCAACTGGGAACGATATTTTCGCGCGAACCTGCCTGGGTGACGTCGTCCCATGACCTCGGGCCGCGACCGCGATAACATCTCGATCGACGCATAGAGTGGGGTCTGCCCCACCATTTCGTTCCACACGAATTCCGTTGCGCATCCACGGTTCCCGTAGGGTGGGGCTTGCCCCACCATTTCGTTCCACGGGAGTTCCGTTGCGCATCCGCGGTTTCCGTAGGGTGGGGCTTGCCCCACCATTTCGTTCCACACGAATTTCCCTGGGGCGTTGCCACACCCTTCCGTCGCACATTCAAAATCGGCGGGCCAAGCCCCACCCTACAGGTTCTTCCCGCCGCCAAGCACCATGTCGATAACGCTGATCTTTCTCCGCGATGCCGACCCCCTGGCTATAGGATGATCTCATGCCGAATTATCGGCGAGCATGGCAACCCGGCGGGACGTTCTTCCTGACCCTCGCGACCCATCGGCGGATGCGTTGGTTCGCCGATGCCGTCGCCCGTCGGTGTTTGCATGACGCGATTGCCCGGGTGCGGCGAGATTTTCCCTTTTCGTTGGTGGCTGCGGCACTCTTGCCCGATCATCTGCACCTGATCATGGAGCTGCCCGCCGATGACACCAATTTTTCCATTCGTATTTCAGCGATTAAGGGTCACTTCACGCGGCGCTGGTTCGACGCCGGAGGATCATGCGCCCAGCAGTCGGCAAGCCGCCAGCGGCAGGGCTACGCCGGCATCTGGCAAAAGCGATTCTGGGAACACGCCGTTCGGGACAGCGACGATTTGAATCGTTGCTTGGATTACATCCATTACAATCCCGTCAAGCACGCTTTGGCAACGTGTCCGCACACTTGGCGATGGACCACGTTTGCTCGTTTCGTACTCGAGGGAAAATACGCGGACAATTGGCAATGCGCATGCTCCGGCGCAATGACCGGCTCGCCCCCCGCGGATATTCCGGGTGCGGAAATGAATTGAACGACGCGCCACCGAAGGCGATGACGTCATCGCAGCTCACCGCACCATGTCGTTCCACAGGAATCTTCGTAGGTTGGGATTTACCCACTATTTCGTTGAAAATTCAGAATGGGTGGGGCAAGCCCCACCCTACGGGATATTCCGGCACCGGATCAGTTTCGTCGCACGGGAATTTTTGTAGGGTGGGGCTTGCCCCACCATTTCGTTGCACGGGAGCATATTCGAAATCGGTGGGCTAGCCCCGCCCTGCGGATACCTTCGATCACACTCCGCTGTGCTGCGTCACCGCCCGCTCGCGGGTGGCGGCATTGCGCAGGCGGTTGATCGCCGCCACGTAGGCCAGGGCGCTGGCCTCGAGGATGTCGGTGCTGAGTCCGCGACCGCGGATTTTTCGCCCGGTGTGTTCGATCTCGAGCTGCACCTCGCCCAGCGCCTCCTTGCCCTTGGTGACGGCGCGGATGCGATAGTCGGTCAGCTTGGCGCTGATGCCCGTCAGCCGCTGGATCGCCGAATAGATCGCGTCGACCGGACCATCGCCGATCGCCGCGTCCTGAATCACCTCGCCGCTCGAGTCCTTCAGCATCACCGTCGCCGTCGGCATCGTGTTCGAGCCGGCGACCACCTGCAATCCCGCCAGGGTGAACAGCTCGTGCGACACCTCGAGCTGGGCATCGACCAGCGCCTCAATGTCCTCGTCGAAGACTTCCTTCTTCTTGTCCGCCAGCGATTTGAACTTCACGAACGCCGACTCGATTTGCTCATCGTTCAGACGATATCCCAACTGCCCAACGCGATCGCGGAAGGCATGACGCCCGGAATGCTTGCCCAGCACCAGCACATTCTTGGAGATTCCCACGACGGTCGGGTCCATAATTTCGTAGGTTTCACGGTACTTGAGGATGCCGTCCTGGTGAATCCCCGACTCATGGGCAAAAGCGTTCTCGCCGACGATCGCCTTATTGCGCTGAACCACCAGCCCGGTCAGCGTGCTGACCATTCGGCTGGTCGAAAAAATCTTGGTCGTGTCGATCCGCGTGGCGGCCTTGAAGTAATCGCTGCGAGTCCGCAGCGCCATCACCACTTCCTCCAGCGCCGCGTTGCCGGCCCGTTCACCGATCCCATTGATCGTGCATTCGACTTGTCGAGCGCCGTTTTCCACCGCCGACAGCGAGTTGGCCACCGCCATCCCCAGGTCATCATGGCAGTGTGCCGACAGTATGATCCCGCGCTGCTTGACCTGCGGCACCTTGGCCAAAATGTGCGCGAAAATCTCCCCGTAGGTGCGCGGGGTGGCATACCCGACGGTATCCGGCAGATTGATGGTCGTGGCCCCGGCCTCGATGACGGCTTGGGTAATCTCCTCCAGGAATGACAGCTCGGTGCGGCTGGCATCCTCGGGGCTGAACTCCACATCCTCAACCAGATCTCGGGCCTGCTTCACCGATTGCACCGCCAAGTCGATGATTTCGCTCATCCCCTTTCGCAGCTTGTGTTCACGGTGGATCTTGCTGGTGGCGCAGAACACATGGATTCGCCCCTTGCGGGCATGTTTGACCGCCTCGCCGGCGCGGGCGATATCCTTTTGCGTGCATCGCGCCAGAGCCGCAACGGTGACGCCGGTGACTTGTGCCGACACCTGGCGCACCGATTCGAAATCGCCGTCGGAGCTGATAGGGAACCCGGCCTCGATGATGTCCACGCCAAGTGCCTCGAGCTGTCGGGCGATCTCCAGCTTTTCGGCCAGGGTCAACGTCCCGCCGGGAGCTTGCTCCCCATCGCGCAGCGTGGTATCGAAAATTCGCACCGTGTCCATTTCGGCTCCTTCGTCCGCCCAGGGTACTGATCAGTCCGGACAATAAAAAAACCCCACGATCCCAAGATCGCGGGGCCGGCTGAAATTCCTATCGCAGCGAACCCGACGATCTCACGCGCGCAAAAGCCTAAGCCCCAAAAGGGCCAAGGCACTGCCGGTGAGATTCAGATTCCGCTGCATTTGTACCCTGAGTAAAGCCGAGCGATGGCAAAAAGTCAAGCCGGACCTGCGTGGCGTTCCCGAATCATTCCCCGGCAACGAAGTTTTCGTCAACTTTATTCGCGGTGCTCAAACGCGTCGAGTCGTTCACTTGATGCACCCTTGGTGAGGGTGTTCGCGTGTGCGTCGGGGGGTGCTCAACCACTTCGTGTCGCCCGTTTGATGCACCCATCTATGCGGCGATCACGATTTTCGCCGACGCGTGCTCAAGCACGTCGAGTCGCCCATTTGATGCACCCCTCGAGGTGGCCGTGGAACCAGGGTTGATGCCAAAGTTCATCGAAATGCCCCAGCGCGGTGTAGATCACTCGACCCTTGCCATACTCGTGACACCACCCCATGGCATAGTCGTGGTCGTCGCGCTTGCCTTTGGACAAGTCCACCGTCGAGTTGTCCAGACTCATCAGCACATGGGTCTTTTTGCGATCCCACTGCTTGAACACATAGACCTCTTCCTTGACCTTGAACGTCTCGTCCAGGTGCCGGGTCGCCGGATGATCGCGGTCCTCGACCTTGATCGTCACCTCCTGCGTCCAGGGATGCCCGTTGAAATATCCGCCCAGCATCTCGCCGTATTCCGGCCATTTGTAGCTGGTGTCGCAGGCGTTGTGGATGCCGAAAAATCCCTTGCCGTCGCGGACGAAATCAAGCAGCAGCTTCTTCTGCGAATCGTCCAGCGGCAGCTCGCCGGTGGTGGCGAAGATGAGCAGATCGGTCTTGGCCAGCACGTCGGGCTTCATGTTCTCGACCTTGTGCGTGGTGGTGATTCGATCCCCCAGCCGCCGGGCCGTGTCCTTGATCGCCACTTCGGCGTCGGGAAGGTAAGAGTGTTCATATCCGCCGGAATATCGCAGCATCAGCAGGTTCATGGTTCCTCGATGAAGTTAATGAAGTCCACAGCCTATCGTTTCGCCGCGCCGCTTCAAGCGGACGGTTGGCCAAGCCGATCAATCGGGAACAAAAGGCTCGTTGGCGATGCGAACCGCGTCGATGCCGACCTACGTTTCCCGTGGGTGCCGCTTGAGGATATGCCGCCCGGCCCCGAGGGTGAAGGCCGCATCGGCTCAGGACGGCGTGGACTTTCGGATTTGCCGGCGCAGCCGATCGACGAACTCGTCGAATCGCCGCGCATCCGGACCCGAGCGGGCGATGTCCAGGCCCGGCGCGCCATCGCGGGTCGCGAATCGAAGAAATAGCACCTTGGGAAAACTACGAACGGAAGTCATCCCGGCGAGTATCCCGATCCCGATGCTGATCCACACCACGGCTTGGACGGTGGGCGTGCGGTCGTAACGTCCGATGACCACCGCCGTCGCCACCGCCAGCGCCGCCACCGCCAGCGAGCGCTTGAACATGCGCTGGCGAATCCACATCTCCCGCGTTTGGCCGGTCAGCCGGACGAGTGCAACGGTCATCGTGAACCGCTTGCCCAGCATCCAGACGGCCTCGATGTCAACCCGGTCGCGATACAAATCCAACCGCCGGCGCACCTGCATCAGGCGCTCATGGTATGTGGCCAAAATGGGCGCTTCAGACATGGAGGGGATTCTAGCGGTCTGACGTTCCAACGCGACTCTTGCCGCCAGCGCGAATCTTGGCGGCGATGCGACTGCCGGTGCCAGCACGACCCGTCGCGCCAGCACGAGCCTTGCCGCCAGCACGATCTGGCAAGCCAGCGCGACCCTTGCTGCCAGCGCGATCCGAGGCCGCCGGCGGCTCCGAGGCGCCCTCCGGCTCCAACGCGACAACGGGATTCAAGCCGCCCACGCGATGTGACGCGCCAGCACGTTCCGACACCGCGGGCGACTGCGAAACCGCGCCCAGAGGCGTTGGCAGTCCCGCCACTTCGCGCAGGACGGTGATTCCCACGCGATCCAGCAGTTTCCCCAGGCGTTCGCCCGAGCGGGCGTTCTTCTCGAAATAGACGATCAGTTGATCTACCACCAACCGCGCCTTCTCGGTGGAAATATCCTCGGTCGTCAGTTCTTCGCCCAGTCGTGGAAACATCCCGCATTCCCCGCCCACCCACACTCGCCAGCCGCCCCACTCTCCCACCAGCCCAATGTCCTTGATGCGCGTCTCAGCGCACTGGTTGGGACAACCCGACACGCCGATTTTCAGCTTGCCCGGCAGGCGCCGGCCGTGGTATTTGGTGTCGAACTCCAACCCCAGCGCCAGCGAATCCTGACGACCGCGCTTGCAGAATTGATTGCCCGGGCAAGATCGTACGCTGCGCACACGGTTGCCGGACATGTGCCCCGGTCCTGGCTGACCCAGATCGGCCCACGCCTGGTCCACATCCGACTCGGTGAGCCCGATGATGGCGATCCGCTGCGCGCCGGTGCATTTAAGCGTGGCACCGAATTTCTCGGCCACATCGGCGATCCGGCGAAGCATTTCCGGATTCACCATCCCGCACGGCAGATGCGGCGCGATCGCGTAGGTCTTTCGATCGCGCTGAATCACCACGCCTTTTTCTCCATCTCGCAACATTCGTCCCGACACGGTATCTCATCGAGCGGCCAAACCCAAGCCATTTCAGGTTTTGCGCGTCAAATCCGCACTTGTTAAGTGCAATTTCTCCGGCGGGACCACCCGATGAAGCGTCCTGCTCTCTCTGCGATCGGCGGGACCTCGTTCAATCCTCCGACGCCGGGCGTTTGGCAATCTCCGGCTCATTGTCGATAATCGCCGCCCATGGGATATTTGCTGGGAATCGACATTGGCACGTCCGCGACCAAGTCCCTGGTGTGCGACGATGAGGGCAAGGTGCTCACCACGGCGATGGCCGAGCATCCGATCGCTTCGCCGAAGCCGGGCTGGTCGGAGCAGGATCCCCGCGACTGGTGGAAATCGACCTGCGACGCGGCCCGCAAGGTGATCAAGCAAGCGAAAATCAAGCCGTCCGATGTGTCGGGGGTCGGGCTGTCCGGGCAGATGCACGGCAGCGTCTTTCTCGCCGGCTCGACCGCCCCGCTGCGCCCGGCGTTGCTGTGGAACGACCAGCGCACCGGCGAACAATGCCGACAAATCACCGAAAAGGCCGGCGGGCGCGAAGCGCTGATCGACCTGGTCGCCAACCCGGCACTCACCGGGTTCACCGCGCCCAAAATCCTCTGGGTCCGCCAGCATCAGCCGAAAATCTACCAGCGAACGCGCCATATCCTGCTGCCCAAGGATTACATCCGCCTGTGCATGACGGGCGAGTATGCCACCGAAGTCTCCGATGCCAGCGGAACCCTGCTCCTGGACGTAGTCAACCGCGCCTGGTCGAAGAAGCTGCTGGGATTGCTCGAAATCGACGAGGCCCTGCTGCCGCGATTGTATGAATCGCCCGAGATCACCGGCGCGCTCACCGCCGACGCCGCTAAGGCCATGGGGCTTCGCGCCGGCATCCCAGTCGTCGCGGGTGCCGGCGACCAGGCCGCCGGCGCCGTCGGCAACGGTATCGTCACCGCCGGCATCGTCTCGGCCACGTTGGGCACCTCGGGCGTGGTGTTCGCCCATGCCGATAAGCCCACCCGCGATCCGGCCGGGCGAGTTCACACCATGTGCCACGCCGTGCCCGGCAAGTGGTGCGTCTTCGGATGTATGCTCGCCGCGGGAGGGTCGTTCCAATGGCTTCGCAATAATCTGGCTGACGCCGAGGTCGCCCAGGCCAAGCGCCGAAAGGTGGACCCGTACGAATTGATGACCCAACTCGCCGCCAGCGCCCCGGCCGGCTGCGACGGGGTGTTTTTCTTGCCGTATCTCACCGGCGAGCGCTGCCCGCATCCCGACCCCGACGCCCGCGGCGGATGGATCGGGCTGACGGCACGACACACCGCGGCCCATCTCTACCGCGCCGTGATGGAAGGCGTGACCTTCGGAATGCGCGATGCCCTGGAGATCATCATCGCCATGAACATCCCCGTAACCCAGGTGCGGGCCTCGGGCGGGGGAGCGCGATCGGATTTCTGGCTCCAGCTCCAGGCCGACATCTACAACCGTCCGATCGTTCTAACCAACGCCGGCGAAGGTCCCGCGTTCGGTGCAGCGCTGCTCGCGGGCGTTGGCACCCGAGCATTCGACAGCGTCGAACAGGCGTGCGCCTCGGCGATCAAGCAGGTCCGCAAGATCGCTCCCAATCGCCGCACCGCCGAGCGATTCAATCGCCACCACGCCGTTTACGCGCGGCTTTATGGCGATCTCAAACAGCGCTTCGCCGACATCGCCGCGCTGACCCATGGTTAACCCGTATCGTCGATTTCGCAGGCGAATCCGCAACATGATCTCATTGCAATTCCATCTTAGCCGCCCACTTGTCGCGGCTGTCGCCGTGATCGCCGCCGGCCTCTGCGGGCTGAACGCCTGCGATAGCAAGCCCGCCGCCCCCGCCACGCAGGTGTCCGGCCAGGTTGTGCTGTACACCAGCATCGACGAGCCTTATGTCCGCCCGCTGGTCAAGCGATTCGAGCAAACGACGGGCATTCGCGTTACGCTGGTAACCGATTCCGAGGCCACCAAGACCGCCGGACTTATCGAAAAGCTTCAGGCCGAACGCGATCGTCCCCGCGCCGATGTCTACTGGGGCAATGAGATTTTCCACACGATCAATCTGGCCGAATCCGGACTGTTCGCCCCCTACCGATCGCCCGTCGCCGAGGATGTCCCGGCGCGTTGGCGCGATCCGGCCGACCGATACACCGACATCGGGCTGCGCGCCCGGGTGATCGCCATCTCGACGCGACCTGACATCGCGGCACAAGTTCGGTCGATCCGCTCGTTGTTGGATCTGACCGACCCGAAATTCAAAGGCCGTCTGGCGATCTGCCACCCGGGCTTCGGCACCGCCTCGGGACACGTCGCGGCGCTCTACACCGTCTGGGGCGAACAGAAGGCCGACGATTTTTTCCGCAAACTCCGCGACAATGACATCAAGCTGCTCGGCGGCAATTCCGTCGTCGCCGAGCAAGTCGCCGCCGGAGTCCTGTGGGCCGGCCCGACCGACAATGACGACGTGGCCATCGGCAAGGCCGAAAACCAGCCGATCGACGGCATCGTTCCCGATCAAGGTCCCGATGGAATCGGAACCCTGCTCATGCCGACGACGATCGCCCTGGTCGCCGGCGCTGCCAACCCGATTGCCGGCAAGAAGCTAATTGATTTCCTCGTGGCCCCCGCCGTCGAGCGTGAGTTGATCGACCGGCGCTATCTCGGCTATTCAGTCCGCGATTCCGAAAAGCACGTTAAGGCGATGGATGTGGACTACCCCAAGGTCGCCGCCGCAATGCCCCACGCCGTCGAGCGATCCCTCGCCATCCTCCAACATCGCCGCGGCGTGCGTTGACCTGTTGCGGGGATCCGCCAATCCTGAAAAAATTGTTGCTCAATCCAGAGTTCCGGAATAATACCGGCTGAATCCGGAGCGCGGCGGCGGGGCTTTCCCGCTAAACTGGGCTTTCCCGCTAAACTGCGCCGCGCGCGAGCGCGGTTGGCCGCCGGGGCCGGTTGGCCGATAATGAATCAGAACCAGGAACCTTCAACCTCCGATCCTTATGTCCACCACCCTCAAACGCATTCTCGTCACCGGCGGCGCCGGCTTCTTAGGATCCCATTTGTGCGATCGGCTGGTCGAGCAGGGGCACGATGTGGTCTGTCTGGACAACTTCTTCACCAGCCAGAAGCAGAACGTCGCCCACCTGCTGGGAAAGCCCAATTTCGAGCTGATCCGCCACGACATCGTGCATCCGATCCCTCTCGAGGTGGACGAGATTTACAACATGGCGTGTCCGGCGTCGCCGCCACATTATCAGTACAACCCGGTCAAGACCATGAAGACTTCGGTCATGGGGGCGATCAACATGCTGGGGATGGCCAAGCGCGTGCGGGCTAAAATTCTCCAAGCCTCGACCAGCGAAGTATACGGCGAGCCGCAGGTCCATCCGCAAACCGAAAGCTACTGGGGCAACGTCAATCCCATCGGCATCCGCTCGTGTTACGACGAGGGCAAACGGGCCGCCGAGACGCTGTTTTTCGACTATCACCGCCAGAACAAGGTCAACATCCGGGTGATCCGCATCTTCAACACTTACGGCCCGCGGATGCATCCGTACGACGGCCGAGTGGTCAGCAACTTCATCGTGCAGGCGCTGACCGGCAAGGACCTGACCCTCTACGGCGACGGGTTGCAGACGCGCTCGTTCTGCTACGTCGATGATCTGGTCGATGGGATCATGCGCATGATGGCCGGACCGGACAGCTTTATCGGCCCGGTGAACCTGGGCAATCCCGGTGAGTTCACCATGCTCGAACTGGCGCAACTCGTCCTGGAGCTCACCGGCGCTAAGGGCAAGATCGTCCATCTGCCGCGCCCGACGGATGATCCCAGCCAGCGCCAGCCCGACATCAGCCTGGCCAAGGCGAAACTCGACTGGACGCCCAAAGTGCCGCTGCGAGAGGGCCTGAAAAAAACCATCGGCTTCTTCAAGAGCATCGACCTCAAGCAATACCGCAAACCCACCGACCACACGGCCCACAAGTCGATGGGACTGTGACAAGGCGATGCGACCCGCTCCAACAGCATAACCGGTGTGCGACACGTCGGCCGGGTGCGGACCGACTGCGACCACGGCCGACTCGAAACCCGGCGGAGCTGTATCCGCGGGAACGCGCAAGACCCAGAATTGCCGGATCGACGCCAAGGGGAAACCATGCGGCCCGTATGAACGATATCCGATAAAGGCGGGGGGACGATCAGGTTGCCGACACTTGCCGTTGCCTGGCTTGCAAGAAGCGATTCCGACGATAAAATATCGTCACGTCGTTGAAAGACGATCCGGCGAATGCTCGGGATCAAACGATCGCGCCATCATGTGGCCCCGCCCTTGGAGGACTCTTATGTCAGGCTTCCCCGCCGCGCGGTCTTTTCGGACGTTTTCGGTGGTTTCATTTCTCGCGGGCATGGCTTTGCCGCATTGCATTCATGCCGGCAGTTACTATTTCAGCGAGCTGGGAAACGACACGACCGGCAATGGAACGCAATCCAGCCCCTGGCAATCGATCGGCAAGCTCAATTCCCTTTCGCTCTCGGCATCCGATTCCATCTACTTGCGCGGCGGCGACACCTTCACCGGCGGGATCAGCTTCACCAGCAACCAAGCCAAGGACTTCAGCGCCAACCCCATCACGCTCTCTTCCTGGGGCGGCGCCGCCTCGGCCACCATCAACTCAGGCAGTTCGACGGGGTTGTATGTTCAGAACATCGGCGGGTTCAACATCAGCAACCTCAACTTCCTGGGAAACGGTTCGACCAATAACACCGCCAAGGGAATCAGTTTTTACCTGGACAAGCCTTCGACGCGGTTGAACAATCTCACGCTCTCGAACTTGGCCATCAGCGGATACGGCAAGGGCGGCGTGGAGATTGGATCGTGGGACGGCGCCTATGGATACGTGCCTTCCGGACCGACGCAGGGGTGGAACAACGTCACCCTCGATGGCGTCAATAGCCACCACAACGGCGAGGCGGGGGTGTTCGTCTGGGGGCAGACCCGATCATCGAATACCAACGTCACCATCCGCAACAGCACCGCGGCGTACAACGGCGGCGATGGGCTGCTGGTCGCCAACACAAACGGCGCCTTGATCGAACGATCGGTGGCCCATCACAACGGCCAGACCCAGACTGGTCGCGTCGGCATCTGGGCTTACGACTCGCAATACATCACCATCCAGCACAACGAATCGTACGCGCAGAAGACCACCGGCACGACCGATGGCGGCGGATTCGATCTCGACGGCGGAGTGACCAACTCGGTCGTGCAATACAATTATTCGCACGACAACGACGGCGCAGGCTATTTGCTCGCCCAGTACAAGGCCCCGCTGGGCGAACTGTCCAACAACGTCATCCGTTTCAACATCAGCGAGAACGATGGGAAGAAAAACAGTTACGGCGCCATCATGACCTGGAACGGCAACACCGGCACGGGCAGCAACAGCTTCGCGATGAAAGACAATGCCATTTACAACAACACGGTCTTCGTGTCGGCGGCCAACAGCAACGCATTCAAGCACCTGAGCGGCACTGTCAGTGGGATCACCGTGCGCAACAACCTGTTCGTCTCCGCGGACGGCCGAAAGCTGGTTGACATGAACGGCGGCACGGGTTTTCTGTTTCAGAACAACGACTATTGGGCGTCGGGGGCTTTCGCCTTGAAATGGGGCAGCACCACCTACACGTCCTTGAGCGCCTGGCTGGACGCCGTCACCAACCAGGAGCGCGTGGATAGCAATGGCAGCGGGACGCTCACCAACGCCGACACCCGCGTCGCATGGAACGTCAATCCCGGCCTGACCAGCGCCGGCGGCGGCGGGACGATCGGCGACGCGATGTTGCTCGAGCAACTCGATGCCTATCGCCTGCTCACCAGTTCGCAGATCGCCCAGGCGGGCCTGGACCTGACCCTGGCGCCGTTCATGTTGAGCATCGGCGGACAGGATTTCTACGGCATGCCCCACGACTCGTGGAGCGGATTCCCCATCGGCGCCAGCGCTGTTCCCGAGCCTGGGTCGTTGGCCGTGTTCGCGCTCGCCGCGACGGGATTTGGACTCACCCGCCGATCTGGTCGTCATCGCGCATGACCTACGGGACTTCGATGGCGTGAGGGCTCGCCTCAAGCAAACCCCACGAGGCGAGCCGACGTTTCAGTGGATTGCGGATCGCATCCGGGCCTGGGCCGCAGTTCTTGAGCGCAACGGATGCTTTTCCCCTCGCGGCCTTGCCATTCACGCACCAGTTTGGAATTGAAGTCCCCGCCGCCCGCCAACCGAAGTCCGAGACGAGTCCTTCGCTCACTTCATCCCCTCCGGCCCGCGGTCTGCGACGGAAAGACGGAACCGTTTGACGGATATCTTCGTTTCGGAGGCGTTAGCGGACATGGGTACGGCGGAAGTGCCCCGGAGTGGTGTTGCCCAGGCGGCGGAAGGCGTCGTACATCCGATTCAGCCCGCCGTAACCGCACTCGGCGGCGATTCGCTTGAGGGTCCATTGGGAGTTGGCGATCAGCGCCAAAGCCCGCTCCAGTCGCAGGCGCGCCAGTTCCTGGGCCGGGGTTCGCCCGATGGCAAGTTTGAACCGTCGCTGCAACGTGCTGCGGGAAATCGACGTCCATCGGGCGATGTCGGCGACGTTGATCGGTTCGGAAAGGTGTTCGCGCATCGATCGCATGGCCTGGGCCACCTCGGGGTCTTCGATGGCGATCAAGTCGGTGGAACGACGTGTCGCCACGCCGAGGGGCTTGAATCGAGGCGCCTGAGCCGGGGCGAGTCCGCCGGTCATCATCCCTTGCAGCAACCGGGCCGCCTCGTACCCGATCGCTTCATAAGGCTCTTCGACGCTGCTCAATTGGGGGGTGCAGAGGCTGCAAAGCAATTCGTCGTTGCCGTGTCCGAGGATCGCCACCTGCTCGGGAACGCCCAGGTGGGCGATTCGACTAGCCTCGATCACCTGTTGCCCGCGCAGGTCGTTGGCCGCCCACAGCGCCAGCGGCTTGGGCTGCTTGCGCAACCAGTCCGCCAACGCCCGTTGCCGGTCGGGCAAGGATCGGTCGCGGTGGTCCGCCGACGGGAAGCGTCGCAACTCGATACCTTCGGCGGCAAGCAATTCCGCGAACGCCTTGTCGCGTCCGAAGCCGGCGCGAACGTCCTCGAACGGGACGAAGGCGAAATGGCGGAAATGCCGCGCGATGAAATGGTCGAACGCGGCCCTGGCATCGTCGGCGGGCGACGTGAGTGGAAGGTGAAGCAGCGGCGCCAAGCCCGGCTCCGGCGGAACCAAGTCGCCGATGACCACCCTCGGCAGGTCCATTCGCCCGATGGCGTCGCGCAACGCGGTCGAGCGCGGACGGGCAATCAGCCCGTCGCCGGACCAATGTTCGAGCGACCCCAGGCCCTCGGCGGTTCCCACCTCGATGTGGAGATTCCAATCCATATGCTCGGAGACATATCGCGAGATCCCGCGGTAAATGGCCCGTCCCAACCCACCGGAGGTCTCGGCGATGGCGGCCACGTCGAATCGTCGCCTTCGGGATCGGATGGTTCGCTTCATCTCCCCAGCTTAACCCGAGTGACCGAAAAACGGAATAGTTTGACCGAAAACGGCGTAGATGCACGTGCTGGACCGGGGTATGCTTCCTCAAGTGAATCGAAACCTCTTTCCCAACCCCGGAGGCGCGATGAAATCCGCTACGACCGCTTTGACGGTGATGGCCCTTGGGGCAATGGCCCAAGCGGCAACGGTGCCCTATACCGAAAGTTTCTCCCAAACCGGCACGCCCGCCGACAACCAAGCCGTCGCGTGGGTCGAGGCCACCGATGCCCAATGGTCGCTGGCCTCCGGCAAGTACATCGTTGACGCCACGGCGAGCGGCTCGGGGTTGGCGCCCAGTTCCAGCGTCAACGTGGGCGCCGGCTTGTCCAGCCGCTCGTTCACGATGACCAGCGACTTCACGTTGCAAAACGCCGTCAGCAATTCCATCAGTGGCGGAACCACCCGTGTGGGGTTCGGCGCATACGGGGCGAGCAACACGTTCTCTAGTACCTATTATCTCGTCGACTTCATCGTGGCACGGGGCACGGGCGGCACAGGGGCGACGCTGGGATCGCTGCGAATGCAGGAGATCGGCGGTGACGAGGGCGGTGATAAAGTCAGCACCGCCACCCCCCTGGGGATCAACTTCACCGACACCTATCGCCTGACGCTGGTGGGCACGCCGAGCGGCGCTTCGGGGATCGGCCTCACCCTTACGGCGACCAATCTCACCACGCTCGGGTCGGTGTCGGTGAATTACACCTATTCCACCGCGCTGAAGGGGCAGAACTTCGGGTATCGCACGACGGTCAACGGCACCAGCGGCAGCAAGCTCAAAGCCTCGTTCGATTCGTTTTCGATCGTCCCCGAACCGGCAACCGCCGGGTTGCTGGCGGTCGGAGGCTTGGCACTGATGGCCACCCGTCGCCGGCGCCCGCGGTGATGGTGGGCGGTTCGGAGACATCGGCATGAACCATGCATCCCACCGGGCGCGGGCGTTTACATTGGTCGAATTGCTCGTGGTGATCGCCATCATCGCGGTGCTGATCGCCATCCTGCTTCCGGCGTTGACCAAGGCGCGACAGTCGGCACAGCAGACCCAATGCGCCTCGAACCTGCGCCAGATCGGGCTGGCGGCGCTGATGTACGCGCAGGAGAACCAGGGCCGCCTGCCCCCGTTCGACAACACCTTCACCACCCCGGCGAACGTGCCGGCGCCGTCGCATCTCTTCCTGACCTACGCGCGGCCGGGCATCCCCACGTCCACGCCGGTGGTGACGCCCGTGGTTCCGATCAACCACGGGATACTGCATGCCCGCAAATATCTCCAGAATCCGCTGGTCTACTACTGCCCGAGCTTGGATTTCAAGGACGACCAAGGCTCGGCCGACTTCTATCCGCAACCCTACGGATCGGCGGGGGATGTCAAGGGCTTCGTGCGTTCCAGCTATTACTTCCATCCCTATTTGTCGAAAGCCGATCCGACCCAATCCCCATTCAATTTTGCGCGTCCCTATGACAAGCTGGTCAACTTCCCCAACACCAAGTTTCTGGCCTTGGATCGCATCGTCGGCGGCTCAAACAACGTCAACGCCCTGCACAACACTGGCTGGAACGTGCTGCTATGCGACGGCAGCGTGCGGCTGCTGTTCAGCAAACTGGCGCTGCAAAAGGCGATCGCCAATTCGAACTTCCACAACTGGCAAGGATGGAGCGACTTCCGCGCCGCCTTGAGCGACCTGGAGACCAAGTGACGCTGCTCGATGCGGGAATCGCGTCGGTGGTCGCGCCGCGCTGCGATGCCGCCGCGTGGTTCCGGGATTTCTCCGGTGCCGGCGCGGGCGACGACGACGCGGCTCCCCGACTGCAAGCCCTGGCACGGGTGGCGCTGGATTCGCACGGCGGGAGTTGGGTGGTCGCCGGCGATGTGGACGGGGACGGCGAACTGGAACTGATATCGGCCCAATGCGACTTGGCGACCCACGACCATCATCATGTGGTGTCGCTGGCGGCGCAGAAGCTCGACGGGCGGGTCCTGTGGCGGTGGGGCGACTCGGCCGGGGGGAAGCGGGCGCTGCACCACGATGTGCCCTGCCAGTTGTTCGATTGGGACGCCGACGGGCGCCTCGAGGTGGTCGTTTGCGACGCGACGCATATCATCGCCTTGGACGGTGCCGACGGACGGATGAAACATTCCTTCCCGATTCCCCGTCATGCGACCGATTGCGTCGCCTTCGCAAGATTGTCCGGGGCGGAACGACCGGATGTGCTGCTCAAGACCCGATACACCGACCTGTGGGCATTCACGTTCGATGGAGCGCCGCTGTGGCACGTGCATCGCCCGGCCGGGATGAGGACGTCGCATCATCCCTATGTTGTCGAGGATCTCGGGGGTCCGGGCGCGCCGGGCATCGTGGCGGGATACCAGATGCTGGACCGACGTGGGGCGGTCCTGTGGACGCTCGAATCGAAGCGGCAGGACTTGTCGAAAGGGCATGTGGACTGCTGCCGGGTCGTCCGCCGGGCCGATTCGCTCGATGACTGGCGCCTCGCCATCACCACTTGCCAGTCGTTGGGGCTGATGATGGTGGACGGGCGTGGCCGGACGGTCTGGGAGGTCGTTGGCCGGCATTTCGAGTCGATCGACGTCGGCGCCATGCGCGGCGCCGACGGGGTGTGCGTCGTGGCCGACGTGGACCATCGCCCGTGGGGGCAAAGCCCCGTGTGCATTTTCGATGAAACCGGCAATCAACTCGGCGAGATCAACACCGATTATGGGCGCCATCACGATCTGGTGGACTGGACCGGGCGGGGCAACGTGTTGGCGCTGGCCGAAGCGCGCCTGCTGATCGACGCATCCGGCGCTACGCTGGCGCGGCTGGCGACCGACGAGGCCGACGGGCCGGTCAGGGCGGTCCGTTGCTGCGGGCTGCCCGATAGGAGCAGCGGACTGCTCCTGGGAACGCACGAGGGGGCGGCCGCCTACCTGTTCCAAACCGGAACCGCCGATCCGCCGAGGTTCGGGACGAGCGAGAATTTCACCTTCTACTGATCGCCGTCGTGGCGTTCGCTTCAATGGGGCGCGATCATCCATCGCGATCGGACTCGATGAGCGGCCGCGATGCCGCGGGTTCGCTGATCAAGTCATGGATGGTCGAGCCGGCGAACGTCGCCTCGAGGTCGCTCATGGCGTTGTCGAGCCGGCGGTGCATCGGGCAAAGACACGCACCGTGCGTTTCCAACTTCAGCGGGCATGCCTCAATGCGCTCCAGCGGGTCGATCACGTTGATCACCTCGAGAACGGTCAGCCTCGCGGGATCGCGTCGAAGAACGAATCCCCCATTGCTGCCGCGCTGGACGGAGAGAATTTTGGCCTTGGCCAGCGCCTGAAGCATCTTGATCAGGTAGCCGGCGGGAGATCGGGTGGCGGCGGCGATTTCCCGCAGTTTCTTTGGACCACCGGGGTTCTGCGCTAGAAAAACCACGGCCCGCAGGCCGTATTCGCTGGCATCGGAGAGCAATTTCATCAGGGGCTCCGCAAACAGGGATCAGCAAAGTGTAAGCGGAGCGTAACCAGTCTCAAACAAGGCAACTTTGCTCGTGGGCCGATTAGGCAGCTTTTCCAGCCGTTTTCACGTCAAATGAGTGGCATTCGACATCTACCTTTTTTACCCGGCACCGAAAAGGTGGATGTCACGAATGCCATTCACTTAAGGTGAAAACGTCTGGGAAAATCGGCCGTATCGGGCGAATACGGCAGTTGAGTTCGCCAACTTTGGCCCTTAAGTGAATGGCATTCTGGATGTCACCTTTTCCATTGCCGGCACCTCTTTTGTTGCCGCCGCGGTCGATAAGTTCTTGTAGGGTGGGTGTACTCGCCCACCAGCGCTAATCACCGAGGTGGGCGAGTACACCTGCCCTACGCGCTTCGAGCGTGCGGCACTGGCCGGGGCGACCTGCGCCCTCATCACCCCTTTCAACGTCGGTTGCACCGGCCGATCTGGTCCCTCGAGTCTCGGGGTGTTCCGGGGTCATTGACGACGAGTCGCACGCGATTCGTCTTCCGGACCGTGGACGTCGAAGCAGATCGGCACTCGCACCAACATGGCTTCGGGAACAAGCGTCCCGATCATCGACCGTTGTGCCGCCTGGATTTCAGGAGGCGTGGGAAGGCCGAGTGACACGTGACGGGGAAAAAGATCGAGTCGCCGCATTGCACCAGGCGGACTTCGATCGTCCAACGACACGCGGTTCGGCATTCCTTTCGGCGGTCGATGACGCAAGCTCGCCGGTTCGGGTCGTCGTCGGGCAAAATCGCCCGCGGTCCTGAGTTCGGCGAGCATCCGAGTCAGAGGCGACTGCATCGCGTCTGACATCCACCACGATACCCATGAGGCCATGGCGAATACAACGGAAAAATTGAACGGAGGATCAAAATTTTTGTACGGGGTCAGTTCGGGATCATGGCTCGGCTTGGATGCTGGCGGCGGCGATCACGCCGGTGTATACCGCTCGCGGCCTTCAGTGAGACATCCGCAATGGCTGGGAACCTGCGGGATATCCCGGTTTCCCAAAGCGGATTGTCTCAATACGGACCGCCAGCGGTGTAGTCCCTGCACAGCACCGACACCCGCGACGCCGCCGCCGGCTGGGGCGCCAGCGTAACGCCATCGCGGCCCGTGGCATCGTCGCCCCACGGCAACCGATGCGTCAACAGGACCGCAGCGATCCCCGCTAGCGGACCGGCGGGGAAAAGCTCGAGGACAGAAAATGTGACATCCACGTGACAATCACCTTTTCTTGTATCCGGAAGACATAAAAGTCGGGATCGAGAGTGTCATAGAGAATCGCCTTTCCCCCCGCGAGCAGAGCAAGCACCGCGACGATCTGAAAAAAGCCGATCCGGACCATAAAGAGTATTTCGACCGGTCCGATCCTCCGGCGGGAATTCGCCGCCTGCGGCACCGCCCGCGGAGCGGGCCAAGGAACGGTCCCGCGATTGGCATCCCAGCAAGAAAAAGGCCCACGGAACGAGTCCGTGGGCCTTGCTGACAGCGTTGAATAATCAGTCGGGCGCGGGGACCTAGTACATTCCCCCGCCCGCCCCGGCGCCGGCCGGCTCGGGCTTGTCTTCCTTGATCTCGCTGACCACCGCGTCGGTCGTCAACAGCAGCGACGCGATGCTCGCGGCGTTTTGCAACGCCGTCCGCTCGACCTTGGTCGGGACGATCACGCCCATCTTCATCATGTCGCCATACTCATGGGTCAAGGCGTTGTAGCCGAAGTTGCCTTCGCCTTCCTTGACCTTCTGCGCGATCACCGAGCCGTCCACTCCGGCGTTTTCGGCGATCTGCTTGATCGGGGCCTCGATCGCCCGCCGGATGATCTCGATCCCCACCCGCTGATCGTCGTTCTGCGCCTTCTTGGCCAGGCCGTTGAGAACCTTCGCCGCAGCGCGGATCACCGAGACCCCGCCGCCGGGAAGGATGCCTTCCTCGACCGCGGCCCGGCAGGCGTGCAATGCGTCCTCGACACGAGCCTTCTTTTCCTTCATCGCCACTTCGGTTGCGGCACCGACCTGGATCTGCGCCACCCCGCCGGCGAGCTTGGCCAGGCGCTCCTGGAGCTTCTCGCGGTCGTAGTCGCTGGTGGTCGCGTCGATCTCGTGCTTGAGCTGCTCGATGCGCCCGCGGATGCCCTTTTCGTCGCCGGCACCTTCGATGATCGTGGTGTTGTCCTTGTCGATCTTGATCTTCTTGGCCCGGCCTAGCTGGTTCAATTCGATGTTCTCGAGCTTGATCCCCAACTCATCGAAGATCGCCGTGCCGCCGGTGAGAATGGCGATATCCTCGAGCATCGCCTTGCGACGATCGCCGAAGCCCGGCGCCTTGACCGCCACCACTTTCAGCGTCCCACGCAGCTTGTTGACGACCAGCGTCGCCAAGGCTTCGCCTTCGATGTCTTCGGCGATCAGCAGCGCGCCCTTGCCCGCATCGGCCACCTTGCTCAGCAGCGGCACCATGTCGCGGGCGCTACTGATCTTCTTTTCGTGGATCAGAATGTAGGCGTCCTCGAGCACCGCCTCCATCGTCGTCGGATCGGTCACGAAATGGGGACTGAGGAACCCCTTGTCGAACTGCATGCCTTCGACCAGCTCGACGTGCGTATCCAGGCTCTTGCCTTCCTCGACGGTGATCACCCCGTCCTTGCCCACCTTGTCCATCGCGTCAGCGATCATCTGGCCGATCTGCTGGTCCTGGTTGGCCGAACTGGCCCCCACCTGCGCCACTTCCTTCGAGGAATCGACCTTCTTGCTCATCCGCCCCAGCTCATCGACGATCCCCTCGACGGCGATCTGAATCCCGCGCTGAATCTGCGTGGGGTTGGCACCGGATGCCACGTTCTTCAGCCCTTCGGTGAAGATCGCCTCGGCGTACACGGTGGCGGTGGTGGTCCCGTCGCCGGCGACGCTCGAGGTCTTGGACGCGACCTCCTTGACCATCTGGGCGCCCATGTTTTCGTAGGAATCTTCCAGCTCGATCTCCTTGGCCACGGTCACGCCATCCTTGGTGACCGTCGGAGAACCGAACGATTTTTCCAATACGACGTTGCGCCCGGATGGACCGAGCGTGACTTTGACGGCGCGAGCGAGCTTGCTCACCCCGCGACGAATGGCCTCGCGGGCCTCTTGATCAAATGCGATGCGTTTGGCTGCCATGATATATTCTCCTCGGATTGCTGTGGTTGATTTTTCGCCCCGCTCGTCCCGCAATAAGGCACGAGACATCGAGGCACATCGGCGCGACGGCGCGAAAACACCCGGCGATTCGCCGAGAACATCCCGCTCCCGCAAAACGCCGCGCGCGAGTTACTCGACGATGGCGAGAACGTCGTCCTCGCTCATGATCATCAGTTCTTCGCCATCGAGCTTGATCTCGGTCCCGGCGTAGCTGGTGAAGATCACCTCGTCGCCCTTTTTCACCGAAAACACGGCCCGCTCGCCGTTCTCGAGGCGCTTGCCCTCGCCGACGGCGAGAATCTTCCCGCGCTTGGGTTTTTCCTTAGCGGTATCGGGAAGAACGATCCCGGACTTGGTGGTGGACTCGGCCTCGACACGCTTGACGAGGATCTTGTCGGCCAGGGGACGCAACTTGGACATAGTGAACACACTCCTTTAGTGAACCCGCAGGAACTTGCTCCTGCTTTCGATATTCGGACGATCGACCATCGACGCCGATTGATTGTTTTCTTAGAAAGTCACTCGCGGCCGGGCGAATCCCCCGGCCAGCGATTTTCGTAATGTCGTCGAATCACCCGCGCCAACGCATCGAGCAGCAGATTAAAATCCACCGGCTTGGCCAGCACGCTGAACACATGCATCCCCAATGCCTCGTGCAGCAGGTGATTGGTCAACTGGTTGGCCAGCAGGATCGCCGGTGGCGCGTTCTGCACGTCGCGCATCAACCGTACCACCTGCAACCCGCCCAACTGCGGCATCTGCACATCCAGCACCGCCGCGTGAATCGGGCGCGACTCGATCATTTCCAACGCTTCGCGCCCCGAGCGGGCCTGCAGCGTGGTCACCCCCTGCGGCTCAAGAAGTTGACGCACCGTGTCATTCCACCCTTCATGCGGGTTGGCGAATAACACGGTGAGACGATTCTCATGGGCGACCATCATGATGCAGAACCACCTGACGACACGAAATCGCACCCTCCCAACGGCAGGGCGCGGTGTCTGCAAAAGTTCACTAGGCAAGCGGCGTGCCCGATCAAAGACACTCCGGGCCAGAATCGTAACCCCTTGTCATACCATCACCTGAATAGACCTGACGCCCGCACCATACCGATCGGGCGACATCGAGAATCTGCCAAAAGACGGTCCGCACCGAATCGCCGGCTGCCGGTTTGGCAGATTGCGCTCAGGCCGCCCCTTCGGCCATGACACCGACCCGTCGAGCCGCATTCGTGCGATCCACCCACGTCACTGTGGCCGCCAGAAGAACCTCCCCCGCCACCGTCCACAACCGAAGCAGCAGGCTGAGGAACCCCAGGAAGGCCAGGTAGGCCGCCGGGTCGATCGCGCCGGTGTGCGGATCGGTGAAGTTGGCGGCCACATCGACCGGCAGCGCGAATCCCAGCGACGCCATCAACACCATTTCCCGCACCCCCAGCCCCCCGGGTGCCCAGATCGCCAGAAACCCGGCGCACCATGCCAGGCAATACGCGCCGGCGAGCTTGCCGAAATGTTCGATCCCCAGCCCCAGCGTGTTCGGCTGGCTCAGCAGCACCCACACCGCCAGCGTCTGCCACATCAGCCCCAGGATGTACCAGCCCAGCACCCCCAGCAATTTCGTCCCGGAGAGCCGCTGATCCAGCGATGGCTTGCCAAAGCGCCCGAGGATGCGATTGGTCGATCCATAAAAAATACGCGGATGAAGCAATAGCAGTAGCAGGGGCGCCAGGCACACGCTCGCCAGCAGCCACGGACGCGCCTCGGGGGACAGCCGCCGCACGCCGATCAGCAGCAATCCCCCCACCGCCACCAGGATGTTCGCCAGTAGAAACAGCGTCAGCTCGAGAATCTGGCTGGCCGAGCAGACGCTACCGCGAACCCCGTACGGCTTGATCAGGTAGACCCGCCCCACCACCTGCCAGATCGCCCCGGGAAGATACCGCGCCAGCTCCGAATACGACCAGATTCGCACCGCCGCGGGGATCGGCACGCGATGGGCCAGGTTCTTGAGGATCTTTCGCCAGGCGAGCGCGCGAAACACCAGCAGAAACACCGCGAACATCGCCGCGGCCAGCACGAACCGCCCGACGCTCGTCTGAAGGATGCGATCACGGACCTGCGGATTGTCGCGGAACTGGCGGATGATCGGGCGCAGCATCCAGACGAAAATCGCCACCGTCACCGCGATGCTGAGAAATCGCTTGATCCACGGCTTGGCCACCGCCCAACCGTAGCGCAGGTTGTTTCCATGACGTTCGTGGATATGGATGATCTGTTCGTCCGGGCCGCTGAACGCCGGGGAAAGATCGTCCGGTGAGAGCTTCTTGCGCCGATAGCGGCGCGGGGGAAGCAGGTCGATGCCGTGATGTCGAAGCCATGGGCGCACCCGACGGCGAATCCGCGGGATATTGCGGATCAGCACGTTCCCCGCCCGCCAGATTCCCCGCGCGATCGGCCAGGCGATGATCCATGTGATCGCACCGGTCAGTAGCAGTACTCCCAGCCGCCCGAGCCCGGACAACTGCCACGGGAAATACTCGTGGGCCACAGTCCAAATCCCCCCCGCCGCCGCGAGCGATGAGACCCCCAGCGTCAGCCAGGTGAACAGCCGGCCTTCGAGCCGCATCGGCTTGCCTCGCAGCACCCGGGCCGTCAGCCGGCGCTTGCCGGGAAACGTCACCAGCCCGAACCCGATCAGAAACAGCGGAATCCCCCCCGGGCCGGGAATGAGGATCCCCAGCGGCCACGCTGCGATGATCAGGGTCCAGCCGATGAAGTTCTTGACGATGATCCAGAAATAATCGGCGAAAAACGTCGCCAGGCTATTGCGCTGGCGGTCAAGGGTCCCCTCGGCATTATCGTCGTGAAAATCGCTCGGCATGATCCCCGGACGCTCACCGGAAATGGCCGATTGTAGCCACCGACCCGATCCTTGCGAGCGCCGACGCGTCACTGCCTTCCCCGGGAGTGCCCGAATTGCGGGCGCGCGTGAAAAATTATCGACGAATGAAAAAAGGGGACGCGCTGAATGCCATTCACTTAAGCCTCCCCACTCGTCACCGGTTTGTCGTAAGCGACTGCTGCAACTTTCTTTGTGTCAGACCATCGCCGGGCGCGGCGGGGGAAGACTATAGTGGGGTTTGACCCCCCA
>JBBQNJ010000046.1:0-39651 GCA_038329845.1 Tepidisphaerales bacterium
TGGCTGGGACGATACCGTCGGCACAGCAAGGACTACGAGATGCTGACCGAAAGCAGCGAGGCCATGATCTGCATCTCGATGATCAACCTGATGGTTCACCGACTTCAACGCGGTTAAACCGGGTTCTCACACACGCTCTAAGAGGGAAAACGCGGTTTCTGAATGGCCCTTATGGCTCGTTTCCTGAACCCGTGCAAAAATCCGTGGGCACGCCCAGTCGCACGATTGCAAGGGGATTTACTTGACGGGGCATTCGCGCTGGCTGATGCTGGCGCGGGCATGAAGCCTTCTTCCGCGACGCTGGCGCCGCATCCGTTGTTGACGGCGTATTACCCGTCGAACGACGCCAAGCGCTCGTTTTTGCGGGGATTGTTCGACCATACCGCCAGCGACTATGACCGGATCGAGCGGCTGATGGCGCTGGGAACGGGGTCGTGGTATCGGCGCCAGGCGTTTTTGCGGGCGGGATTGACGGCCGGTCAGCGCGTGCTCGACGTGGCGGTAGGAACGGGGCTAACGGCCCGCGAGGCCGCAGTGTTGGCGGGCGGGGCGTCACACGTCATCGGTCTGGATCCCAGCGCGGGGATGCTGGCCCATGCGGTGCGCCAACTCGGCATTCGCGGCGTGCAGGGGGCGGGCGAGCAAATTCCGTTGGCCGACGGGGCGTTCGATTTCGTGTCGATGGGATATGCGCTGCGTCACCTGAGCGATCTGGCCGTGACATTCAGGGAGTTTCGACGGGTGTTGCGGACGGGGGGGCGGCTATGCATTCTGGAGATCACCCGCCCGCGCGGGCGCTTGGCCATGCTGCTGCTCAAATGCTACATGAAAGGGCTGGTCCCCTGCCTGACGCGGATTGTCGCCGGGCAGCGCGATACCCAGCGGCTGTGGCGATACTACTGGGAGACGATCGACGTGTGCATCGCGCCGGAAAAGGTGATGCAGGCGCTGATAGATGCCGGGTTTCAGAACGTCCGGCGTCATGTCGAACTGGGAATTTTCTCCGAATACACCGCCAACGCATGAATCCATTGCGGTCGGAGTTGGCGGGCGGCGTCGATTGGAAAGCAGTGATGAAGACATTGTGCGCAGGCGTTCAACCCCGCGGGCGGGGCGGGGGCGCGGAGTCGATTGGAGAGCAATGATGAAGACGATGTGCGGAGGTTGGATGCCGAGGTCTGTGGCGATGGCGGTCATCTTGGCGGGCACCGCCGCCAGCGCGCCGGCGCAGACGCGTTCGTCCGACTCGGCCGGTTTTTTCCCGCGCGGCACGCTCACGCTGCAAACATACGCGGCGTTCGGCGATGATTTCGGCGGCGAGACGTTCGGGCGCGGGACGGTGGGATTGGGATACTACGTGTTCGACAACCTGGCGATCAACGCCGAGGTCAGCGGGTATTTCATCGGGCAGGAAGCCGAGACCGACGCCGGCGCCATCGGCGGGGTTTTGATGCTGCGCCATCACTGGTTCCATCTGCCCAAGGGGTCGATTTTCGGAGAGTTCGGCATGGGCTTGTTCGAGGCCAGCGCCCGGGTCCCCGCCGGCGGCACTCGCTTCAACTTCACCACCGAAGCGGGGGTCGGGGCGATGCATGAACTATCCGATCGAACGTTTTTGCTCGGAGGAGTGCGCTACATTCATCTCAGCAACGCCAAGATCAACGGCCCCGACCGCAACCCCGCGATCAACGGCGTGGAATTCTGGCTGGGGATGATGTGGCGGTTCTGATCCCGCCGCGGGACGCTTTAGACGTTGACCACTCGGCGCGGCGTGAGAAAAACCAGATGCCCCGACAGCACCCGGCGGCCGGTGATCCGTTGCAACGCCTGGCGGTAGGCATCGAGCTGAGGACGATACTGCTGGACGCGGGCATCGAGCGTCTGATCGTCCACGCGGTCGGTTTTGTAATCGACCAGGATCAACCCATCGGGCAATTCGACAATCGCGTCGATCCGCCCGCGAAGCGTGACCGCATCGTCGGGATCGCTTGAATGCGGCGCGGGCAGGGGAAGGCAAAACGCCAGCTCATTACGAATACGCCCGGCATTTTTTCGCATCTGCCGGCCGAGGTCGGTGGATTGGAAAAACCAGACGATCGCCGCGACATCGACCAGCGGCGCCTGGGCGGGGGTGAGGATGCGCCGATCCATCAGGTCGTCGATCTGGCGATTCAGATTCTCGGGCGTGAGCGGCGCGGCGAAGTCGAGGTATTCCATCACGCGATGGGTGATGTCACCGCGATCGGTGGCCGTGGGGGTCGATTCGACGGCGAATCGCGGCGGCTTGAGAACCGGGTCTATCTCGACCGGCTGCAGCGGAGGCGCGTCGGCGTCTGACGCTGGCTCGCCGGGCGAGATCGCTGTAGCGATTGGTGCCATCGTGGCCGGCGTCGTCGTGGACGGCGGCGGCGGCGCGGACGACGGCGGCGCGGACGGCGCCGTCGCGGCATGGGTCAGCGCCGTCACCGGCTGCACTGCGGCGGTCTGGGACAACGGCAAAAACGCATACTGCTGCGACAGCCGGGCAATGATCTCGTCGGCCTGGGCGTTGGGCGGGGGCGGCGGCGACAGGGGGCGCAACGCCGCCAGGTCAGCCCCGGCGGAGGAAAACGCCTGGCGTCGCTGAAGCGCCTGAGTCCACTTAGCGATCTGCTCGTCGCCATGCGCAACAAGCTCCAAGGGCGCCGGTGCCGCGGAGCAGGTGGCCCCCCATACGGCACCGAGCCACTCGAGCATCGACCCTGCGCCGACGATGGCGGCGGCGGGCAACGCCCCTTCGTGGCCGTTGTATTGGGCTTCCCAGCGCTGAGCCGACTTTTCCGGGCAAGCGCCGATCAAGACCAGGTGTTCGCGGGCGCGGGTCAGCGCCACGTATAACACGCGAAGCTCCTCGGCGATCGCCTGGCGATGGATTCGATCCTTCGCCAGTACGTGCGCCAGCGATGGGTAACGAACTCGCCGATCTGGATCGACGGCCTTAAGGCCAAGGAAGGCGGCGCGGTCACAAAGAATCGATCCGGCGAGATCACGGAGATTGTGGCTCTTGCCCAGGTCGCACACGAAGACCACCGGAAATTCCAGTCCCTTGGCGGCGTGAATCGAGAGGATCCGCACGGCGTTGCGGGCGGCGCTTGGCGGGGAAGCCTGCTCGACATCATCGACTTGCTCGCGCAGCTCGTCGATGAACTTGATAAAGCGGTAAAGCCCCTGGCGGCGAAAATCGCCGAACTGGCGTGCCCGCCGATGCAACTCCAGCAGGTTGGCCACGCGCTGCTCGCCGCTGTGAAGCCCCGCGACAAAAGACAGGTAGCCAGTTTCCTCGTAGATCGTCCAGAGCAGTTCGGCCAGGGGGCGGCGCTGGGCGATCTGTCGCCATTGTTGAATCCTGCTGAAAAATGTGCCCAGGCGACGAGCCAGATCATCGTCGCGCTGCTCGGCATATCTCTGCGCCGCCTCATGAAACGCCGGCGGCTCGGCGCCGGGATCGTCGCCGCCGTCGGCGAGGCGGATTCGCGCCATGGCGTCTTCGGCGCTTTCGATCCCCAGCAGCGGCGCCCGCAGCACACTGGTGAGCGGGATATCCTGGCGCTGGTTGTCCAGCAGGCGCAGCACGTTGAGCATGTCGCTGATTTCGGTGGACTGAAAATAGCCGGCACCGCCCGCTAAGTGAACGGGGATGTCGGCGCGTCGGAGGATGTCGGCGTAGGCGTCGGCCTTGTGCTTCATGGATCGCAGCAGGATCACGATGTCGCCGAACTCGACCGGACGGGGCGCCAACTCGCCGGTGGCGGGGTCCTTGGCGTAGATCACCCGCCGCGGCCCGCCCGACATGCCGGTCATCGAGCGAATCAGCTTCGCGCAGACCAGCGCTTCGTTCTGCGCCGACTCCAACGCCATCGCATCCTCGCCGTCCTCGCCGGAAGCTGCGCTGGATGAAGCGATGGGATGGACCAGGTGCAGTTCAATCGGCGCGCCCGAGAAGCCGGCGTCGCCGGCGGGGGGGTAGACAAGCCCGGGATGGAGTTGGTGAGATTGATCGTACGTCAACTCGGCCGCGTCGGCGGTCATCAGGCGCTGGAAGATCAAGTTGATTGATTCGAGCAGCGGTCCGCGACTGCGGAAGTTGGAGCGCAGATCGATCACGCGGCCATGACCTGAGCCGGCCAGGCAATAGGCGTTGGCCTTTTGAAGAAATAGCATCGGTTCGGCGAGGCGAAAACGGTAGATGCTCTGCTTGACATCGCCGACGCAAAAGAGATTCGGTTCGGGAGTCCGGACATCGCGGGGATCGGGCGGATGCAGGCATTCTCGGCTGGCGAGGGCGAGGATCGCGTCCTGGACTTCGTTGACGTCCTGAAATTCGTCGATCAGTACATAGCGGAACTGGCGATGGCAGGCCTCGGCGACGGGCGACGGCGCCGAGAGCGCCGATCCGTCCTCCGCCGAGTGCTGAAGCACCTTCAGCGCCATCCGCTCGAGATCGGAAAAATCCACCGCCCGCGCGCGGCGCTTGGCCTGCGCATACATCGCCGAGAAATCGTCGAGAAGGTCGAGAAATTCCTCGGCGGCGGGCAAAGTGCGGGCCAGGCCCAGTTCCCATTCGGCCCGGGTGAACGCCAGCAGTTGACGCAAGTCTCCCTCGACAAGCTGCTTCTTGACGCCATCCATCACGTCCTTGGCCAATTGCTTGTTGGCCACCTCGCCGCGAATCGCCGGCAGGGCCGCGAGCTTCAAATCGGCGAGCGACTTCGACAGTTCGTCGAGGCTCTGCGCCTCTGCCCGCGTTTGCCACGATTCGAGAAGTTCATGGTATTCGACCAGCCGTTCCTGGTATTTCTCGAATGATCCGAGGCGATCGATCGCCATGGAGGCCGAATGAATCCGCGAACCCAGGTCGTCAATGTGGCGGCGGATGAGTTTCATCAACTCGCCTCCCAAGGTCGATCCGGGAAGTTTTTTTGCCGCCTCGGCAATCCGCCGGCACGATTCGGTGCGCCAGGCGAGAGGATCGCGGAGGCTCGCGGTCATCTCATGGGCGCGAATCACGGCCTGTTGCAGCGATGAGTCATCTCCGGCGAAATAGCAATCCACCAGGGATTCGAATCGCGCGGGGTTCTCGGATTCATACCGGCGTTGGAAAAGTTCCGCGGCCGTCTCCGACCGCATCAGCGCCGCGTCGTCGGGGTCGAGGATCGAGAACGACGGATCGACGCCCAACAGGTGGAAGTTTCGCCGGATCAGGTTGGCGCAGAACGCGTGGATCGTCGAGCAATGGGCCTGTTCTGCCAAAGCCAACTGCCTTCGCAGATACGCCGTAACACCAGGATCATTATCAACCGATGAGTTGGCGGCGGCGAAGCGGTCGCGCAGGGTCTGGCGGATGCGCTGCTTCATCTCCGCCGCGGCGTTCTCGGTGTAGGTGACGATCAGCAACTCGGTGATCTCGCAGCGCTGCTCGGGCGGCAGATCGCACACCAGGTAGGCGCATCGCTCGGACAGCACGGCGGTCTTGCCCGAACCGGCGGCCGCCGACACAAGCAGGCTGCGGTCGGTGCGGGTGATCGCCTCCCATTGCTCGTCGGTCCAGCGGCTGCGGGCGGGTCGCGCGGGGTAGGTCGCCGGGTTATTGCGATCGTTTTCAGGGTTCAAGTGCTCAACTCCGCGGCCATGGCGCTCAGCGCGTCTTCGGCGTTTACAGGTTCAATGAAGCGATAGCCGTTGATCGCCGGCTCGAAACGGCAGACGGTTCGGAAGGCACACGTCGAACACGGCGAGACGTTCCCGCGCCGATAGGGGTGCACCCGGATGTCGCCGTCCATGAGGCGCTGTGCAACCTCGGCGAGCTTGCTTGCGGTGAATCGCAGAATCGTCTGAAAATCTCCGGTTTTCGCGGCCTGAGAGTTGTGAAGCGACCCGAGCGAGCCATCGCGGTTGATCCGCGCCTGCACCACGTCGGAGAAGACGCCCGGTGCGATCTGGGCGTCGAGCGACGAGAAATATTTTCCGTCAAAAATCCCGCGCGGCTTGTCCTGTAAGTCGAATCGCGGATCATCGGGCCTGATCGCCTTGTCGGGATGTTTTTCGTCCGCCAGCGGCCGCTTGAGCGGAACAAAGAACGTTCCCGCCGGCTCGCTGGGCGCGCCAAGCAGCCGCGATGCGCCGGAGGCGGCGGCCAGCAGTGACGTGAGAAGCCCCAGCGACAGTCCGTGATACACATCCGCCAGTGCCAGCTTGCGATCGCCCATGCGGTAGTCGAGGACCGTAAGCCCGCCCCGATCGGGGGTGACGTCGATCCGATCGATGTGGCCTTCGAGCACGACCTGCTTGCCCGATTGGGTTTGCACCCTCAGCCCGGGAAGATCGGAGTCTTCTTCCCCGAAATGCGCCCCGATCGCCGCCGGACGGAACGTTCCTCGTCGAGCCGCGGCGACCTGCGTGGTGATGACCATTTCCACGTTGCGCTTGATCCGTCCCAGCAAGTAGCGGTTTCGCGCGTCCGTGAGCATCACTTCACCCCGAACGGCGCCGCCGATTTCCTTCACCAGCTCATCGACCCAGGCCGCGGCGCGCTGCGCATCGAGTTGATCCAGCGGGATCCCCTCGCGCATCGAGCGCCGCAGCAGCGCCGCTAGGATGCGGTGATAGATTCCGCTCAGGTCCAGCGACGAAATCGTCGATTCCTCGCGCCCTCGCAGAGCGAGGGTATGGCGGGCGAAGTGCTGAAACGGGCAGGCCACAAAAGTCTCGAGCCGCTCGGCCGTGGCCCGAAGGGGTTTATCGAACAGCTCCCGGATGATGTCCGGCAACAGCTCGGCGAGGTTGGCGTAGCGCATCGCCGGCCATGCGGTTTGAACGATCGGAAGTTCCCGTCCCGGGCCGCTGATCCACTGGTAGAGCTGGTCCCACGGCCCAGTGGCTTGCGATGTCGGCAAGCCCGTATCCGCGCCGCGCCGCCGGGCCCACTGCATCAGGCAGCGAACCAGTTGCCCCAGCGTCTCGATCGTCTCGGCGGGGGGAAGCGATGCGGCATCCAGCGGCAGTGGGGCGGCGGCGGGCCATAGCTCGACTAGGCGCTGCCACAGCGTTGAGGGCACCGTCGGCCGTCCCTTGGCATCGGTGATAGCGCGGGTGAGGATCAATTTTTCAGATGCGCGGGTGAAAGCCAGGTATCCCAGGAAATGCTCATCCAGCAGTCGCCGCTGCGCGTCCGGCTCGATGTCGAGTTGATGTTGCCGCATGCAGCGGCGGTCATCGTCGCCGAGAATCGTGTTCTCTCGTCCGATCGAAGGGAACTGGCCTTCGCTCAGTCCCAGCACGATGGTCACACGCACATCGTCGGGAACGCGGGTGCGATCGGCCTGCCCGATCAGCACCTGGTCCAGCGAGGGCGGAACCAGCGCCAAATCGAAGCGCTCCAGCCCGGATTCCAGCACGTCGATAAATTCGTCCAGCGTCATCGACTCGCTTGGGAACACGTCCAGAAGCTGATCGAGCAGGTCCATGAGCTGCACCCACACCTGCTCATGTTCGCCGCGTTGCTCGAGATCGCCGTCGGCGACCGCCCGGCGCATCCAGGCGGTGAGCGTCTTGCGCGTCCCAAGCCGCTCGAACAGCCCGTATAACTCGGCGACGAACGCATGGACCGCCAGCCGGACAGGCCCGCCGTCGGCTTCGCCGTCGCAGGCCGACGGACCCAGTGCCGCCACCAGAGGCGACAGGGCGTCGATCACGCGCCGGCGAATCGCGTCGATCCGGCGCAGGCCCACGTGTTCCGGACCCGGATCGACCGCCGCCTCGTCGTTTTCCAGCATCGCAAGACGCCGCCAGTTCCACGGACGCACGTCGGCCCAGCGCGAACCGTGAATGCGATGCTTCAGCACGTAATTTTCCAACTCGTCGGATTCACCGGCGTTCAGCGCGGCCATCCCAGTCTTGAGCAGCGCCATCATCGACTCGTGCGGCCAATCGCCGCGCACCAGCCGCAGCGCCGAGCGCGTCAGCTCGAGCAGCGGATGATGCTCGGCGGTGCGGCGTTGATCGACGAACGCGGCGATGTTGTGCGATCGGAAAACCGAGTCGATGAACGGCGCGTAATCGTCCAGATTGCGCGCCAGCACGACGATCTGGCGCCAGCGCACGCCCGAGGCGGTGAGCCGCCGGATGCAGCGCGCCGCCTGTTCGACCTCCCCGCGCCGGTCCGGCGCTTCCAGCAGTTGAATCGCCTCGCCAGGTTCGACCTGCGCAGCGCTGGCCTCACCCCGCGGCCCGGACCCGTCGAACTCTCGCTCCAGCCGCGACAACGCCGCCGAACCGGCGAGCCGGCGCGAACCGGCGAGTTTCAGTGGCGGGGCGATCTCGACCTTCGCTTCGGTCATGGCGAAGTGGACTCTGCGATACGCCTCGGCGGTGCGGAAAAATGGATCGAGCGCATCGGGCAGCCGATGCGGATCGCCGATCGCCGGATGATCGGGATCGAGCGTCAACGCGATCTCGATCCGTTCGCAAACCCGCGCCGCCGCCGACAGCAGCCGCAACTGCGGGCTGGTGAACGCGAAAAAGTCATCCACGCACAGCCGCGCCCCGCGGAGAAGGCGCGATTCCTCGATGGTCTCGACGACTTGCATCAATCGGCGATGCGGGTCCAGCCGTTCGCGGCCGAGATGCTCGATATAAGCGCCGTAGATAAGCCGAAGGTCGGCCACTTTGTTCACCAGGGCGCGGCCCTCGACATCGGCGGGGTCGGCGTCGGTGAGGTCGTTCAGCAAAGCGTCGAGCTGCTCAAGCCCATGCCCGCATCGCTCGAGTTCATCGAACGTCGCCTCCAACTGCCGGGCCAATCCCGTATGCCGCGCCACGGAAGAATAGAATTGCAGCGACGACTCATTCTGTCGCAGCAGGTGGCCGATGATCATCTGCCGGCCCAGCTCCGTCACCTGCGGCGTTTCATGCCCGCCGTCCTCGGCAAGGATCAATCGAGTTAAGTCATCGAATGACACCACGCGGGCGCGGCAATATCCCCCGCTGGCGGCGGTCAATTCGCGCTCGGCGACGAACGTCGCCTGGCGCGGGGTGATCCAGAAGATCGGCGGGCCTAGGGGACCGTCGCGCAGCGCCGCGAGAACTCCTTGGCGCATCCGCCAGGTCTTTCCCGATCCCGCTCGCCCGATCAGAAGTCTCACCATCGCCGATTCGTCCTCATCGCCGCCCGCGCCCGTTCATCGCCTCGCCAACATTCTATGCGATTCTGGCGCGTCATTCATGGCCGGCGCTGGCCGCGCGGCGTCGGGCGCGTACCATCGGGGCATGTCCAAGCGCCCCCCGCGGCGTCGTGGGGGCACCGACGCCTCCCGGCGATATCACGACCGCGTTGCCCGGCAATATGACGCGATCTACGACGATGCTTACTGGGGTTTTCACGATGAACTCACCTGGCGGCTGATCAAGCCGCAGCTGCCTCGCGACCTGTCGATCGCCTGCGCCGACCTGGGTTGCGGGACCGGCAAGTGGGGGCTGCGGCTGCTGAAAAGCGGCTTTACCGTCACCTTCGTCGATCACGCCGGGGCCATGGTCGAGCAGGCCCGGGCGCGGGTGGCAGATCAGGGCATCGGCGTCGAGCGGGCCCGATTTCTTCTGGCCGACATCGTGGACCTGCGCGCGATTCCCGACGAGCAGTTCGGATTGATCCTGGCGATGGGCGATCCGCTGTCGATTTGCGGCGATCCTTTCGCCGCGGCCCGCGAGATGCGCCGGCTCTTGCGGCCCGGCGGTAGCGCCATCGCCACCGCCGACAACAAACTCGCCGCGATCGACCATCTGCTCGGTGAGGGCGATCTCGATGCGCTCGAGGCGTTCGTGCGAGATGGACGAACCCGCTGGCTCACCGCCGATCAGCGCGAGCGGTTCGAGTTGACGACGTTCACTCCCATGACGCTGCGAAAGCTGTTCGAGCGTGCCGGCTTCGAGGTCCAGCAGATCGTTGGCAAGACGATCCTGGACATTCGCCGGCACAAGGAGCTTCTTTCCGACCCCGTCGCCACTAGACGCCTGCTGCGGATGGAGGAAGACCTGCGCGCCGACCCCGGTGCCGCCGCCCGCGCCAGCCACCTGCAAATTCACGCCCGGCGACCGGAGTAAACCGCCCCGCGCCCGAACCGTGTGCCGCCGCCCGCGCCAGCCACCTGCAAATCCACGCTCGGCGACCGGAATAAATCGCCTCGCGGCCGAACCGTGAATGGCGATTTTCCGCTATACTCGGTCGGATGTGGCGGTGGATGGAGCGGTTGGCGTTTTCGTTCTTGATTATCAGCGTCGTGCTGATCTGGGAAGGGTATCGCGCCGCGGGCGGGCGGTTGGGGCCGGTGAGCGAGGGGCGGGTGATGCTCTATTTCGTGGCCGCAACGCTCAGCGCCGTGCTCGGAATCGCGGGCATCCGCCAGCGGCATCGCTCGCGCGGTGACGACGATTCATTGCATTGAGGCGGCGGCTGTCCGGTCGCGGTCACTTGTTCACGCCGGGCAGGGGGAGGATGAAGTCGCGCAGGATTTCAATCACGAACAGCAGGACGATGGTTGCCTCGAGATCACCCGGCGTCAGCCGCGAATGGGTGCCGGGCGAAGGGCGTCGCCGGGGGTGGGGGCCAGGACGACCTGCGGCTTGATCGCGCGGATTCGCTGGGCCAGTTGTTGTTGCTGGGCGAACAGTTCACGGTTGACCGATCCGATGGCGCGGTCGTCGGCGCGGTAGATGTCACCGGTCAGGGTCCGGGCGATGGCACCTTCCACGAAGTGGATCATCGCCGTCTCCTGCCATTCGGCCCGCACGATGACGCTCACCCCGCCTTCGCCAACGCCAAGCAATCCCCAGCGCGGCGGAAGGTCGGCCTTCTTGACGATCCCCGCCGGCGCCAGGATGTAGTGGAGGTTGGCCATCGGTTGGGCCAGGCAGCTCTTGAACTTGCCAAGCCCGACCGCCTGCCGCAAGGCCCCGCTGCTTCGGTGCCGGCGCGAACGGCTCCTGAGATTGCGGCTTCGCTCCATCAGGCAGAGCTGCAATTGGCCGTCATTGCTTTGATCGCGGAGAAAGTCGGCCCGCGAGGCTTTGCATTCGACAAAGCAGACTTGCGGCATCTCCCGAGGCAGGCAAAGGTAATTGTGCCAGGCGCGAAAGACGCCGGTTCCCACCGCGTCGATGATCCCCAGGGGGCGAAGCCGCACTTCCGCGGCGATGCAGCGGTAGCCCATCCGAAACAACCACCGGCAGGCTTCTTTTTTGAGTGTCTTGTGTAGTTCAGTCTCGCCGGGCACGGGCACTCCTTTGCCGGGAGATGCGCCGCTGTCACCGCGCCGGCACATCCGTTATCCGCGGCGCATTGTACCGTCCGTCCGGGCAATGTCATGGGCGGCGTGGCGGGATTGGATCGTTTGACGGTGTTTGGGCCAACCCGTAACATCCCCGCTCCACCGCACGCGGCGGGGCGTTTCCGTCGCGGCGTGGGGAATTGCACGGGAATTCCGCTTCGTCAGGCGGCCATCGCCATGACGTTTCGGGGCATTGCGCTTGGGCATGTTCGCCATCGTCAGCGATATTCACGGGAACCTCGAGGCGTTTACCACCGTCCTCGCGGAGATCGACCGCCGCCAGGTTCAGCATGTGCTGTGCCTGGGCGACATCGTGGGGTATGGCCCTAATCCCATGGAGTGCCTGGACCTGGTCAGTCAGCGTTGCCGGGCGGCGCTGATGGGCAATCACGATTTCGCGGTGCTCTACGAGCCGTTCAACTTCAACAGCGGCGCCGAGCAGGCCTGTTTCTGGACCCGGCGTTGTTTCGAGAATGACCCGGACGTTCCCCGCCGGGCGGCGCGCTGGAAGTTCATCGGGAATCTGCCGGTGCGAATCCGCACCAACGAGTTTCTGGCAGTCCATGCCAGCCCGCGGCGGCCGGTGAATGAGTATATTTTCCCCGACGACATTTACACCAACCCGGGCAAATTCGTGTCGATCTTCGAGCGGTTCGAGCGGCTCTGCTTCGTGGGACATACCCACGTTCCGGGCGTGTTTCTGGAAGGTCCGGACTTTTACAGCCCCGACGAACTGGACTATCGCTTCGAGCTGACCGATGAGAAGGCGATCGTCAACGTCGGCAGCGTGGGCCAGCCGCGCGACCGCGATCCCCGCGCCAGTTTCGTCCTCGTCGATGAGACCAGCATCGAGTTCGTGCGGCTGGCCTACGACGTGGAGACCACCGTCAAAAAGGTCGAGGCGATCGAGGATCTGGACAATTTCCTGGGCACGCGTCTGCTCGATGGACGTTGAAGAGCGATGCCGGCGAGATACAACTTCTAACCCTTGGCGAAAACGAGGCTGATGGATACGCGACGACTGGTGACGGGCATGGTGCTGGCGATGGCGGTCGTCTTCGGCTGGACCGCGCTGATGGGGTACCTGGGCAAGAAGTACAATTGGCAACAGCCCACCGCCGACAGTTCTCCGGCCGCCACGCAGCCTGACGTCGCGGCACCGGATGGCGGCTTAGAGCCGCCGACGACCGGCGCGGCTTCGACGGGGGTCTCCACGGCCACCCGCAGCACCGGCAGCGCTCCGACACTGGTGGCGAGCAACCCCTCGGGTCTGCGGCCGTCGGGAACCGGCTCGCCGGACGCCGTTGTCGCGCTCGGCTCGGCCGTCGCCAACGATCCGGATTATCCCCTGCAACTGCAGATTTCCCCCCGCGGAGCGGGATTGGATCGGGTGGTGCTCAATCGCTTTCGCCAGAAAGTGGGCGAGCCGGATCGATATGTCTTTCAGGAGCCGTTCGGCAACCCTCAGGCGTTAACGCGATCGCTGGCCGTTAAATGGGCGCAGATCAACGGCCGGCGAGTGTATCTGGCCGACGCCGATTGGCGCCTCGAGCGCCAGACCGCCGAGTCGGCGACATACGCCGTCGACGTTTCCGACGCCGGCGCTCGCCTGGCGACGCTGACCCGCATCTACGCGATCCGGTCGCGGGAATCGACCGGGGGCGGCTACGAGATCGAGGTCTCGACGGGGATCGAGAATACCAGCGGCGCCGCCATGACCGCGCAGATTGCCTATCAGGGTCCGGGAGTCCCGCCGCGAGAAATTGATCGCGGACCCGATCGCCAGATCATCAGCGCCTATGACAAGAATGGGCGGGTGATGCTGGGAGATCATCACTTCATCGAGAGCTTTGATACTGGCGAAAAGCGCAAGCAGACCCTTTCGTCGCACAAAGATGGGTATCCTCTGTTGTGGGCCGGGACGGCGAGCGTTTACTTCAACGCCTTGGTGCTTCCGCGTCCGATCGATGGGGTGAATGGGCGGCCGTTCGAGTCGGTCGAGGCGTCGGCGATCAACCCGCAGGATGCGCCCGAGCAGCGGGCGATCGAGATGACCTTCCAGACGCCGGCGCTGACGCTGGCGCCGGGGGCATCGGCGAAAGTCGCGGCTGATGTCTTCCTCGGTCCCAAGCAGCGGGCGCTGTTGAACGATCCCCATTACGCCTTGTTTCCGCGCGGGTATGACCAGACGCTCTTGAGTGGTTCCTCGTGCAACTTCTGCACGTTCCCCTGGCTGGTCAACGGGCTGGTCTGGCTGCTGCGGGCATTCCATGCCGTCGTCCGCGACTGGGGTCTGGCGATCATCGCGCTGGTGGTGCTGGTGCGGGTGATTCTCCACCCGATCACCAAGCGAAGCACGATCTCGATGCAGAAAATGGGCAAAATGGGCCCGGAGATCGAGCGGCTGAAGAAGAAATACGCCGATGACAAGGATGAATTGAATCGCCAGATGATGCAGGTCTACAAGACCCAGGGGATGACCCCGGTGCTGGGATGCCTGCCGATGTTTCTCCAGATGCCGATCTGGGTGGCCCTGTGGACGGCGCTGCAAAGCACGTTCGAACTGCGTCAGGCGCCCTTGCTCTACGGGCTGACCTGGGTGAAGGACCTGGCCAAGCCCGATCATCTGATCTACTTCCCGAATCATCCGATCAACCTCTGGTTTTTCCACGTCGATGCGCTGAATCTTCTGCCGGTGTTGATGGGCGTGGTCTTCTTCCTTCAGCAGAAGTTCCAGCCGCGTCCTCCGGCGGCGACCAAGGAGCAGGAGCAGCAGCAGAAAATGATGCTCTGGATGAGCGTGGCGCTGTTCCCGCTGTTTCTGTACAACGGTCCCAGCGGATTGAATCTGTACATCCTCACCAGCACCACGATCGGGATCTTCGAATCGAAGCGCATCCGCGACCATATCCGCGAGCGGGAAGCGGCCGAAAAAGCCGAGCGGGTGATAATCGAAGCCCGTCCCACGCGCGGCAGCAAGCGCAGGGAAGAGGAAGCCGTTCCGCCGGCGAAGGGTGTGGCGGGAATGATGCAGCGGCTTGCGCAGCGGGTCGAGGAAATGCGCAAGGAAAAGCGAAAATAGCGTTTTCCGGGCCGCACAAGCCCAAGCCAGGCATCCGGTGATGAACAGCGGGGACACCATCGCGGCGATCGCGTCGCCGTCGGCGCCGGCCGGGCGGATCGTGCTGCGAATGTCCGGACCGGATGCTCTTGGCGTTTTGCGCCGGTTGACAGACTTTCCCAACGCCGCTGCCGGCACCCATCGCGTGACGCTCTCGTTCAGCGGCATGACCGTTCCCGCCTGGGTATACGTTTTTGTCGCGCCGCGCAGCTACAGCGGCGAAGATCTCGTCGAGCTGCACCTGCCGGGCAATCCTCTTCTGGCGAAGATGTTGCTCGAGCATCTTCTTGGATGTGCGACAACCCATGGCATTCGCGCCGCCGAAGCCGGGGAGTTCACCGCGCGGGCCTATTTCAACGGCCGCATCGACCTCGCCGGCGCCGAAGGCGTCGCCGCCATCATCGACGCGGCCAACCAGCGACAGCTTCGCGCCGCTCGACAGTTGCTTTGCGGCGAACTCACCCGGCGACTGCGGCCCGCGATCGACGCCGTGGCCGACATTCTGGCTTTGATCGAGGCCGAGATTGATTTCTCCGACCAGGACATCCGCTTCGTCGCGTCCGATGATTTGGCCCGCCGCGCCGCCGAGGTCGATGCGATGCTCGATGAGCTTTTGGCGCAAAGTCCACGAATGGAGCGTCTGGGCCACCAGCCGCGACTCGTCCTGGTCGGCCGGCCAAACGCCGGTAAGAGTACGCTGCTCAACGCCCTGGCCCAGCGCCGTCGCGCGGTGGTTTCCGACATTCCCGGCACCACGCGCGATGTGCTGGGCGCCGAGGTGATGCTCCGGCGCGGAATGGCGCTGATCCAGGACGCGGCGGGGATCGACGACGACGCCGCCGCCGACGATGCCGCCGCCGCCGACGTGCTCGGCCCCGGCACCCAAGGCATTCCCGGCACCGAAGCCATTCCCGGCACCGAAGCCATTCCTGGCCCCGGCGACAACGCCACCTCGGCGGCCATCGCCGGGCAGATGCGCTCCGCCGCGTTGCGCGCCGTCGAGCAAGCCGACGCGGTCGTGCTGGTTCACGATCTGACGGATCGGCGCCCCTTGCTTCAGCTTCCCCGCCCGAGCGATCTGATCGTCCGGACCAAGGCGGACCTCCAGCGGGGTGAAGAGGGCGTCAGCGCCGTCACTGGCATCAGCGCCGTCAGCGACAGCATCGCGGTCCTTGAAGTCAGCGCCGTCAGCGACAACATTGCGGTCATTAACGTCAGCGCCCTCCGCGGCGCCGGGATGGAGGATTTACGGCGGCGGCTCGACGAAATCGCTTTCGGCGCTGACTCCATCGGCTGCGAGATTCCCGCGCTCAACGCTCGTCATCGCCACTGCATCACCCAGGCCCGGGACAACCTTGGTTCGATCATCGCCGATCCCGCCCGGGGCGTGGAGTTGCTGGCGATGGACCTTCGTGGCGCGCTGGATGCTCTGGGCGAGATTGCCGGCGTCGTCAGCCCGGACGACCTGCTGGGCCGGATTTTCTCGCGCTTCTGCATCGGGAAATAATCGCCCGAGGCACGTCTGCATGCGACCGATAACTCCTTGATGTAGTAGCTGCTACGTCTGATTTCCGATTATTTACTGGTCGGACGGATTTTTGTGATGTATGGTGTCCTCGATGGGCGAGTGGTCGCCCGGCGAAGTCCAGGTGGCCGAGCGGACCAAGGCACTCGCGCGCAACGCGAGACGGTGACAGCCGTCCGTCAGTTCGAATCTGACCCTGGACTCTTCCTCTTCCGCTGTTCGGTTACGCCGACGCCTTCTGCGCCCGGTTCGATAGCGGCTTAAAAGCGGCGGACGGTCGCGGGCGAACGGGACGGCGGGACATCCGCAAACGATGCGGGTTGTGTTTGGCGGGGGGCTGTGGCATCATCGCGCGCGTCATGCCCTTACAGGACCTGGACGTCTCATGGCAGGTGCTCCGCCGAATCGTGCATGAATGGACGGGCACGTCGGCGGAGTTGGAGGAAGTCCGGCCGCTGGAGGGCGGGGCGATCCATCAAACTGTGGCGCTGACCACCCGCGACGGGGCGCGGGCGGTGCTGAAATTGACCGCTCACCGGGTCGATCGCAGCTACCAGGACGAGGCGTACCAGTTGAACCTGCTGCGCGAGTTGGGACTGCCGGTGCCGGAAGTCTATCTCTGGCGGACGGGATCGCTCGATGATCCCTTCAGCTTCATTCTCATGCAATTTCTCGAGGGGATGGACCTGGGCGAAGCCAAGAGACGCTGCACGCCCGACGAATTCGACCATTTGCAGATGCACCTGGCGGAATTGACGCTGGCGATCCACCACCGCACCGCCGAGCATTACGGGCGGGTGCAGGCCGATGAGAATGCTCAACAGCATGAGCGCTGGCCGGTGTTTTATCGCCAAATTTTCGATGCGATCTGGCGGGAGACGGAGAAGTCGGGCGTCGTGCCGCCGCGGACGCGAAAACAGATCGCCAGGATTCACGATCGGCTGGACAAGCTGCTGGCGCACGACGATGTGCCGCGACTGGTGCATTGGGACTTATGGGCCACGAACATCCTGGTGCATCCCGATGCCCATGGGCGCTGGTCGGTCAGCGGGATTCTCGATCCGATGTGCAAGTTCGCGCACGTCGAGACGGAACTGGCGTATCTCGAACTGTTTTCCACGATCAATCCTGCATTCTTGCGAACATACCAGCAGACCCGAAAACTGCCGGCGGACTATCATCGCGTGCGCAAATGGGTTTACCAGATGTACCCGCTGATCGACCATGTGCATTTGTTCGGGCCGGAATACGTCAAACCGCTGCTGGGCGTGGTCGATCGGCTCAGCGAGGTCTGTTGACCGGGCGATAGCGAGTGACCATGGTCTTCACGGACAACGACCGGGCGCTGGCGCATTTTCTGGCGCTCAACGGCGTGGTCCTGTTCGGCGCCTGGCGGGCGGCTGCCCGCAATTGCGACGATTTTTTTCAAGCGGTGTTCGACACGATTCTGCTCTGGCTCGGTACGCAGTACGTTGTCGTCGGCCTCTGCGGGGTTTTCGGATTCCTGACTCCGGCCGCCATTTCAATGGGGGGGATCATCTGCGGCGGGGGGCTTGCATGGCTGGGGCGGGCCGGTAGATCGAGCGCGATCAGGGCGCGCCAGACCGTGGGCCGCTGGGACCTTCGCCGGCTCTGGAAGGAGCGCCCATGGCAGACCGTGATCAGGCAGCGCCCGGCCGTGAGCCGCTGGGATCATGATTCGATCACGGCGTTGGTGATCGCGCTGTTCGTCGCGGGATATCTCGCCGCTTACGCCTGCTCGCTGTCATTTCTGCCGCCCACCGCGACGGATGCCCTCGCCTATCACCTGCCCGTGGCCGTGCAGTGGTTGCAGGATCGGCGAATCGACCTGTGGCCGGGATGGCACTGGAATCCGGCGAACAGTTTTTCGCCGGTGGCCGTGACGACGTTTCTCTTCTGGATGATCGCCCCCTCGGGCAACGATGTGTTCGCCCGCCACGTGCAACTTCTTCCGGCGATGATGATTTTTCTCGCGGTGATGCAGCTTTGCCGATCGGCCGGCGCCAGATCGAGCCTGGGAGCGTTGGCGGGCGCGGCACTGGTTTTGTCGCGCCCGATTCTCAGCCAGGCCATGCTGGTTAAGGACGACCTGGTGATGGCGGGCCTGTTCGGCGCCGCCGTGGCGGCGTTGCAACCCGCGGCGCTGCGCGATCGCGGCGGCGCGATTCGCCTGGGCTTGTCGATCGGATTGCTGGCCGCGACAAAATACCCTGCGTTGGTGGTGTTGCCGATTCTGCTGCTGGCGATCGATGCGCCGTGGCGTGCCGGCTGGCGCGGCGGGCGCTACGGGCTGGCGACGCTGGTGGCGGCGATGCTCGTGGCACCGTGGCTGGTCCGTAATGCCGTGTTGACGGGCAATCCGATCTACCCTCTGGAGATTCGCGCCCTTGGCCGGACGATCCTGCCTGGATTGTTCACGGTCCAGCACGATCCTGCGCTGCGCCGCATCGCGGGCGTATGGCATATGCTCACTGCGGGGTATCACGCGATCAATCCCTGGCTCATCGTTCCATTGCTGGCGCTGTCTGGCGTTCCCGTTGTCCGCGCGCCGCGGCGATTGATCCGGAGCCCGGCGCTGCGCCTCGCGGCGTTGGGCGCGCCGCTGGGGCTGGGGGCGTTCGTCCTGCTGTCGCCGCATCCGGAGGTGCGATATTTCTTCTCATCGCTGATCCCGCTGTTCTCCGGCGCGATGATCGGCATCGTATTGCTGTCGATTCCAACGTGGATCGGATACGTCATCGCGGGGTCGATCGCCGCGGGTTCGATCTTTTCCGGATTTGAATCCACGGCATCGGTCGCGCAGTTTGCGGGGACGGGTCTGATCGTCGGCGTCATCGGGGCCGCTTTGGCGTGGTGGGCCGATCGACCGGCGAGGCGATGGGTCATCGCGGGCACGGCGGCCGTTTTCTTATCGCTCATCGCTTACGTCCACTTCTCGGCGTACGTGAATCTTTACCGCGACGCGACCGATGTGGTCTGGGACGAAATCTATGGCGACGAGGCGGGCCTGTGGCGATACGTACGCCATCAAACCCCGGCCGATGCCACGATCGGCTACACGGGAACGTATCTCACGTACCCGCTGTATGGGTTCGATCTCACGCGCCGGGTGACATACGTCCCAACTCGCTCCGGCGTCGAGAAGTTCCTGGACCTGCCTTTCCTCGGCAGTGAGATCCCGGGATACCAGTTGGTCGATGCCGTAACCGCCGCGATGCGCGAAAACCCCGACCGCGTCGCGTGGGCACGGCGGCTTTCCGAGCAGGGCATCACGCACCTTCTCATCGTGCGAACGCGCCTCCCCGGCACCCCCATCGAGTGGGCGTGGGCCAGGCAATCCCCCAGCCAATTCCACCTCCTCCACCAAACCCCCGCCGGCGCCCTCTTCCGCCGCATTGCCCCCTGACACCCACGTCCCGAATCGCCGCCATTCGCAAAAAGGGGACGCGCTTCTTTTCCAGTCCTGCGCAACAAGGGGACGCGCTCCTTCATCAGTCTTGCGTAAAAAGGGGACGCGATTCTTTATTCCTGCCATCGGAAGAATAAACCGCAAAAAACTCAATATAGATTACAAAAAATCAGGGAAAGGTGACCCTGCGGATGGCCAAGTTGCGAAAAAAGAAGCGCGTCCCCTTTTTGCGGGAGGTGGGTGTTTGGCGGGGCTTGTGCGGAAGAGGGATTGTCACGAAGATGGGTGTGATGAATGAGAACTACGCCGCGGTGCGGGCGATCACTTCGGGGTCGCCGCATTTTTTTGGGTATTACGATAAGTGCCCGTGGAGTGCTGATGGCGGGCGCGTGCTGGCGATGCGGGCGGAGTTCCAGGACCGTGCGCCGACGGTTGATGATCGGCTCATGCTCGGCGTGGTGCGGCTGTCGGACCTTCGTTTCGAGCCGTTCGCGCAGACGTCGGCATGGAACTGGCAGCAGGGGACGATGCTCCAGTGGCTGCCCGACGGCGAGGTTATTTTCAACGATCGCGACTCTGGCGGGCGGTTGATTTCCGTGATCTGCGACCCATCAAGCGGACGACGGCGAGAATTGCCGCGCGCCGTCTACGCCGTTCATCCCGGCGGGCACGAGGCGATTTGCCTGGATTATCATCGTCTCCAGTCCCTTCGCCCGGGATACGGTTATCGCCCGGCGGCGGACATCAATGCCCTCACCCGCGCGCCCGACGACGTTGGGCTTTGGCGCTTGGACCTTCGGACGGGCGATGAGCAGTTGATCCTTTCGATTGCCGAGGCGGCCCAGATCGAATGTCCCGCCGCGCCCGAGGCGGCGCATTGGTTCAACCATGCCACTTACAACACCGACGGCTCGCGGCTGTGCTTCCTGCATCGCTACGCCGATGAACTGGCGCAGGCCGGGAAATGGCGAACCCGCCTGTTCACGCTGCGGTCCGACGGGTCGGGGCTTTACCTGCTCAATGGCCGGGGAATGACCTCCCATTTCGCCTGGCGCGATCCCAGCCACCTGATCGCCTGGACGTGGAAAGCCGGCCCCGACGGCGAAAACCTCGCCGGATATTGGCTGATGACCGATGAATCGGACGACGCGACATGGGTTGGCAAGGACGTGCTGACCCGCGACGGGCATATGACCTATTCGCCGGACGGGCGATGGCTCCTGACGGATGAATACCCCTCCGGGCCGGCCCGCGAACAGCCGCTGCTGTTGTTCAATCCGCGAACCGGGGCGCGGGCGGAACTTGGACGGTTCGCCGCCCCATTGTCGGGCGAGCTTCGCTGCGATCTGCACCCGCGCTGGAATCGCGATGGAACGGCCGTCTGCTTCGATTCGGCCCATAGCGGAACCCGCCAAGTCTACATCGCCGACGTGAGCCGATTCGTGGCCGGAGATTGACTTCGTCACCCGCGCTTCGCCGTCGTGTTCAGCCTCCCAGGTCCATCGTAGTCAACACCCAACTCCCCACCCACGCTTAGCCCTCGCGCAGTGCCTCCCATGCCAATCGGAACCAACACCCAACTCGCCAAACGCGCCTGACCGTCGCGTTCATTGGAACGCCAGCACAATCGCCACCAGGATCAAGGCGCTACCGATGAGTCGCCAGATCAGCATCGCGCCGCCGGCGTGGCGTTCGCTGTTGCCAAAGTGGCGTCCTCCCAGGTAGATCAGCGCCACGCTCCACATCCCGCGGCTGCCGTAGACGATGTTGCAGCCGGCGGCGTCGCTCGATCGGCTGATCGCCGTGATCAGGATCAGCGATTGCAGACCGATCAGCCCGGTGCCGATCGCCAGAAAGCCGTAGGCGCCTTGGGTGGCGCTGCGCCAGGTTCCGGCGGCCAGGGGAAGAATGGCCGTGAACGCCACAGCGCCGAGAATGATTCCCACCGGAACAAGTCTGGCATAACCGACCCCGGGGCGATTGCTCCAGACCTGGACCATCGAATCGAAACACGCGAAGCAGGCCGCGGCGCCCAACGCCGAAAAGAACGTCAAGACCTTGTGGGAAAAATGTCCGCCGCGACTCGACGCTTGCAGCGCGACAATTCCCGCCACGGCGATGATCGCGCCGATCCAGGTGTTTAGCGCCACCGGCTGGGAAAAAACCGTCGCCAGCAGCAGCGCGACCATCACCACCTTGGTTCCCATCAGCGGCGTGGCCAATGACACATCTCCGCGCGACAGCGCGAGGAAGGTAAGCCCCTGCCCGGCGATGAACAGCGCCGCCAGCGCGACCGGCGGCCACCACGGATCGGAGATCAGGCCCTCGGCGGGCCGCAGAAATCCCACGAAAATCAGCGCTGTCACCCAGTTGGCGACGAGCGTGATGCGGATCGTGTCCAGCCCGCGCTGCCTGGCCGCCTTGGCACCCATCGCCCCGATGGCGTAGAGAAACGCCGCCGCCATCGGTGCTAGAAGGTAGGCCTTCTCCGTCCATGTCCATTCGTCGACCGCCGGGATCATCGCCGGCGCATCATACGCCCCGCGGCGGGCCTGTCATGCGATTGGCGGCATTCAAGGCCGAGGTTCCGAAAACTGGGCGGGGGGAGCATCGAGGCGCTTTGTTGATCGCCGTTTCCCCGGTAGCATGGCGGTCCCAGGAGAGCGACATGGCCGAGCCGATGAATGATCAGTTGAAAGAGAAGTTCCGTCCCAATGAAGACGTCCAGCTCAACCAGGAGGTGGACGCGGCGTTGTCCGAGCTGACCGACGATCAGCTTTACGGCGGAGAGACTCCCGCGCCTGCGGTGCCGCCATCGGCACCCGGTGCGCCGCGCATGCGCCATGGCAAGGTGATCAAGATCAAGGGCGATGACGTCTTCGTCGATCTGGGCGAAAAGGCCCAGGGCGTGGCCGATGTCATGCAGTTCGAGGCCGTGAAGGTCGGCGATGAGTTCGACTTTCATATCGAGCGATACAATGAGGCCGACGGTTTGTACCTCCTGAATCTCAAGGGGGCGACGCTGCAGGACGTGAGTTGGGACACCCTTGCCATTGGGCAGGTCATCGAGGGGATGGTGACCGGGATGAACAAGGGGGGGCTGGAAATGCAGATCAAGGGGATGCGCGCCTTCATGCCCGCCGGGCAGGTGGACATCTACTTCCAGAAGGACATCTCGGTCTACATCGGCCACAAAATGGCCGTCGAGGTCACCAAGTTCGATCGCGTCAAAAAGAATCTGATCGTCAGCCGCCGCAATGTGCTGGAGCGCGAGAAGGAAGAGCAGAAGCAGAAGACGATGGCCGAGATCGCCGAAGGCCAAACCCGCAAGGGCGTGGTTCGCAACGTGATGGACTTCGGCGCGTTCGTCGATCTGGGCGGCGTGGACGGACTGCTGCATGTCAGTGAGCTGAGCCACCGCCGCGTGCGTCATCCCAGTGATGTCGTGAGCGTCGGCGACCTGGTGGAAGTCAAGATCATCAGAATCGACCCGGAAACCGGTAAACTCAGCCTCAGCCTCAAGCAGTCGATGCCCGATCCTTGGGCCGACGCGGCGACGAAGTACCCGGTCGGCGCCGCCGTCACCGGGCGCGTGGCCCGGGTCGAGTCGTTCGGGGCGTTCATCGAGTTGGAAGAGGGCATCGAGGGCTTGCTGCCGGTCAGCGAGATGAGCTGGCAGCGCATCCGCCACCCCTCCGACGTGGTGAAGGACGGCGACACGATAAAGCTCGTCGTGCTGAATCTCGATCCGGTGCAGCGCAAGCTGACGTTCAGCCTCAAGCAGGCCGGTCCCGATCCCTGGAAGACGGTTCACGAGCGATACGCGACGAACACGGTGGTCAAGGGCACGGTAACTCGCGTGGTGGATTTCGGTGCGTTTGTCGAACTGGAGCCGGGCCTCGAAGGGCTGATCCACATTTCCGAACTGGCCCCGCATCGCGTGAATAAGCCATCCGACGTGGTCAAGCCGGGGCAGGAGACGCCCGTGCGCATTCTGGAGATCAACTCCGAGGGCCGGCGCATCTCGTTGTCGATCCGCAAAGTCGCCGAGCCGGCGCCCGCGCCGGCGGGAGCTTCGGGCGACCCGGCCGCCGCGCCGGCCAAGCCGGCCTCGCCTCCGGCGAAAAAGAAGAAACGCCCCGAACTTCGCGGCGGCCTGGACTTCAATTTCGGAAAGAACAAGTAGTGCTTTGTCACCCAGTGCTTTCTGGGTAATGCACTGGGATTTACCGCAAAACTCAAGCGTGACAAAGCAATAGCCCCACCACGATGTCTCCTGCCCGGGAAGCGAGGCGTTGATCATGGCATTTGCGCCAGACGGCCCGATGGTCCTCAATTACGGCAATGCCTCGTCCGATTCGGCGCGTCTGGGGATCGCGGCTCGGATCTTCCTTGCCATTGCCGCCGTCCCGCTGCCGGCGCTGGGACTGATGCTGGCGGACTTCATTTCTCCCGGGAATCTGCGCGATCACCCCCGCGGGTGGACGGATTATTTCGTGCTGATGCTCGACCACCGGGTTGCGTGGCCATTCTATTCCCTCGCCGCTTTCGCGGCGGCGGCGATGGTCTACCTGATTTGGATTCCGCGACGAGCGGTGTCGAGAGGCTGGGTGCAAGCCGGGATTCTCGTCGGTGCCCTGATCAACTTGCATTACGTAATCGTGGTGTCGGCCTATTTGACGCAGACGCTCGAGCCACCCGCCTACGACTTGCTGAAGCTGATTTTTCGCTGGCGATTTGCCTTGCTGCTCGTCGTCTTGCTCATCCCTTCGATCGGAATGCAACTTCGCCCGGTCCATTGGCGGTCCAGACCCACGATCGCCCGATTGATGCTGGCGTGGGGCGCGACGTGGGCGTTGACATCCCTGATTTTTGTGATCTGGACAGCTTCGTCGATGGCGATGTGGGTGGCGTTCGTGGTTGCCTGTGCCCCGCTCGCGCCGTGGATCGCGTACTCGGCCGCCTGGACTTACGTGCGGCTTTGCGGCCGCAATGGCGGATGCTCGTTGCGAGAACGCGACGTGGCAGTCGCCTATGGCTCAGGCTACTACGTGGCAGCGTTGGTCCCCGCGCTGACGACGGCCCTGGTCCGCCACGACACAATCTATGCGATGGGCCACACACTATGCTTTATCGCCACCGCCGCTGCCCGAGGGCATCCGCGGGTCGTCAAGGCCACGCGGGTCCGGATCGATGGCCATCCGATCCTCATCAACGACCAGCTTCGTTACCTGATCTGTGCCGAACTGGCGCTTCGGCATCGCCGTCCCGCGGTCCAGCGTGCTCTTCGAGCCGCCTACAATCGGATCGGCCCGAGGCTGGCGACTCGGATCGCGGATCCTTTGGCGGCCGACTTTGCATACCTGCTTCTTAAGCCCCTGGAATATCTTGCTCGGGTTTATCTTGCCAGCGCCTGCCCCGGTTTAGATGTTCGCGCGCTGATGGCGAATGAGCCGTGCATCGCGGGAGCCCGACCCTCGTCGATCCAGGAGATCGCCGGATCGCGCGGGTAATGCAGGGAGCGTACCGCGCTGTGGATTTTCTTCATCGGTGCATCTCTGTATCTTTAGCGTTCGATGGGTTTTGAGAGTTCGGACAATATTCGCACGGCTCGACCGCTGAAGTACGTCAAGACGGTGGAGCTGGGCGCGCCCCTGGCGCTGGAGCGCGGGGGAGCGTTGCCGCAGGTGCGCATCGCGTACGAAACCTGGGGGACGCTGAACCGGGACAAGGGCAACGCCGTGCTGGTTTGTCATGCGCTTTCCGGCGATTCTCATGCGGCCCGACATGACGCGGACGATGATGCGGGGTGGTGGGACATTATGGTCGGGCCGGGTAAGCCGATCGACACCGATCGGTTCTTCGTCATCTGCCCGAATGTCCTGGGGGGTTGTCGCGGCAGCACGGGGCCGAACTCGATCAATCCGGCCACCGGACGTCCGTGGGGCGCGCAGTTTCCGTTGATCACCGTGGGAGACATGATCCAGGCGCAGCGGTTGCTCGTCGATCAACTGGGAATCGACGTGCTTCATGCCGTGGTGGGGGGGTCGCTGGGGGGGCACTTGGCGCTGGGATGGGCGGCGTGGTTGGGCGAGCGGGTGAAAAACCTCGTGGCCATCGCTACCAGTCCCAGGCTCAACAGCCAGTCGCTGGCGTTCGATGTGGTGGGGCGCAACGCGATCCTGGCCGATGCTCATTTCAACGGCGGGCAGTACTACGATAGGCCGGCAAAACCGCAGGTGGGTCTGGCGATCGCGCGGATGCTCGGGCATATCACCTACCTGTCGCGCGAGGCGATGGCGTCGAAGTTCGATCCGGACCGGCTCACCCCGCGCCAGATCGAAACGCAGTTCGAGACGGCGTTTTCCGTCGGGTCGTACCTGGCCTACCAGGGCAACAAGTTCGTCGAGCGGTTCGATGCCAACAGCTATCTGGTGCTGACCATGGCGATGGATCTGTTCGATCTGGGGGCCACACGCCAGCGGATCGCCGAATCGTTCGCCGGGGCGCAGTGCCGCTGGCTGCTGTTGTCGTTCAGCACCGACTGGTTGTTTCCGCCCAATGAATCTCAGCAGATCGTCGATTCGTTGTTGTGGGCGGGAAAGCCGGTGAGCTACTGCCAGATCCAAAGCCACTGCGGCCATGATGCGTTTCTGCTGCCCGACGACTTCGCTTTGTACGGGGAGATGACCCGGGCATTTCTGGCGCCGGCGAAGCGACGAGGAACCGTTCGCCGCGCCCCGGCGGCGCGTCCCGCCGGGCGCAGCATCTACACGCACCGCGTCGATTACGATTCGATCTTGAGGTTGATTCCACAAGGCTCGAGCGTTCTGGACCTTGGTTGCGGCCAGGGCGAGCTGCTCAGTCGTCTGCGCGACCGTGAAGGCGCATCGGCGAAATTGATGGGGATCGAGCTGTCGGCGTCGTCGATCCTGTCGTGCTTAAGCCTCGGGCTGGACGTGACCCAGGCCGACATCAACCAGGGTTTGTCGGCGTATCCCGATGGGAGCTTTGACTTCGTGGTTCTTTCGTTGACCTTGCAGTCGGTGACCGAGGTGGTGAAGGTGATCGACGAGATGCTTCGGGTGGGGCGTCGTGGCTTGGTGAGCTTCCCCAATTTCGCCTATCGCCCGCTGCGGGACCAGCTTTTCAACGAGGGACGCGCCCCCCGCGCCGGCAGCGTGCTGGGCCATACCTGGTACGAATCGCCGAACATCCGATTTCTGGCGATCCGCGACCTCGAGGAGTTCTGCCTCGAGCGAGGCATTCAGATTCTCGATCGCGTGGCGCTGGACACCTCGAGCGGGTGCGAAGTGACCGATGATCCAAACCTCAACGCCGATGTGGCGGTGATGGTCATCGGGCGGTGAGTCGGCGCGAGTCGAACGGAGCGTTTGCGATGAGCCAGGTTGAATCGCGGCGATTTTTTTATCGGGCGGCGTGGATGGCGTCTCTGGGGACGTGGGCGCTTCTCGCCGGCGCGCTGTTTTGTGCTCTGATCCACTTGAGCATGGATGCCCCGAGGGACGGCCAGCAACTCCTTGTACGCCGGGCGATCTATATGTCCGTGGCGACGGCGGTGCTGGCGAACGCCGCCTGGTGCCTGCCTCGGCCGGGCCGCGCTGGACCGCTCGCCGGCCTGATCGGTGCCGCCGCCTTGGCCGGGTTGGGGCTGTTCAACCTGACGCTGCTTAAGGTGGATGACTTTGGCCCCACCCACACGAACCTGGGAGGTTACGGTCGGGGAACGGCCTTCTCATCGCTCAACTCGCTGATAATTCAGCGTTGGTCGTCGATCGGGATGGCGTTCGGCATCAACGTCTTGGCGCTGGGGATCGCGGGGATGCTGATCTGGTGGATTTCCAGAGGCCTGCGCCGGGGAAACCAGCCGCATTCAAGCTCGCGGCGGGTCTGATCCGCTCGGGGTCGTCCGGCAGCGCGGACAGGTGCCATGCAAGACGACCTCGGCGTAGCGAATCGCGTAGGCCTTGCCGATTTTCAACGAGGGAACAAGCGGCGCGGGGACCTGCGCGCCCTCGAGGCACTCGACTCGCCCGCATTGCTCGCAGACAAAATGGGGATGCTGATGCACGCTCGCCTCTTTCGCAGCGCCGGCGGCGTAGCGCCAGGTGCGATCCTCCCCGCGGACCCGGTGGACGAGCTTCTTGCGGACAAAGGTGTTGAGGGTTCGATACACCGTGACGGCATCGGTCCCCGCGGGCATTGCTTCCAGAATCCGCGTCGCCGCCAGCGGCTCGGCGCGGGAGATCAGCAAATCCAGCACCCCCACGCGCACCGGCGTGCGCCGCAGCCCGCATTGACGCAGAAGATTCTCACCGCGAGGTCGATCGCTCACATCCGCATCTTACCCGGGATGTCTTAACTCGGCAGCAGCCGATGGCGGCTGCGACGGCGCTGCCGGAGCGTTATCCCTTACCTTTGCGAGCCGTGTGGCCAGGGGGATCGCCCGCGCGAATATTCTAAATTCCCAGTACGCCGGTTACGCCGCCGATCGCGCTGGACATCGCGGTGAATAGAATCGGACGCAGGCGAACGCTATACTGGCGCGCCTTGCCCCGCGGACCGGGCATTCAGCGCCCGCGGGGCCGATCCAGAGAACCAGCGACGACAGGAGTATTGACGATGGCGGGCATGACGATGACGGAGAAGATCCTGGCCAAACACGCCGGGCGAAGCCGCGTGCGGGCGGGGGAGAACGTCTGGGTGAACATCGACGTGTTGATGACCCACGATGTTTGCGGGCCGGGGACCATCGGGATTTTCCACGAGAAATTCGGCCCCGACGCCAAGGTGTGGGACAAGGATCGCGTGGTGATCATCCCCGACCACTACATCTTCACGGCCGACGAGAAGTGCCACCGCAACGTGCAGACGCTGCGCGACTTCGTGAAGGAACAGGGTCTGAAATACTACTACGATCCGGAGTTCGTCATCAATGAGCCGACGATGCCGAATCCGTACCGGGATCCGACCAAGACCAATTACAAAGGGGTCTGTCACAAGGCGTTGCCCGAGGAAGGGCATGTGCGCCCGGGCGAAATTCTGCTCGGGACCGACTCTCACACCTGCACCGCCGGGGCGTTCGGGCAACTGGCCACGGGAATCGGCAACACCGACGCGGCATTCGTCCTGGGGACCGGGCGGCTGTGGCTTAAGGCCCCGCCGACGATGAAGTTCGTCTTCCACGGCGAGATTCCCGCCTATCTGACGGCCAAGGATTTGATCCTGGCGGTGATCGGACGGATTGGCGTCGACGGCGCCACCTACCGCGCGATGTACTTCGCCGGCGACGGGGTCGGTTCGCTGACGCTCGAGGATCGCATGACCCTGACCAACATGGCGATCGAGGCCGGCGGAAAGAACGGCGTGTGCGACGTGGATGATAAGACCCTGGCGTACGTGCGTGCGCGATCGAATCGCCCGGAATGGGAGGTCGTGCGCGATGATCCCGACGCGGTCTATCACAGCGTCCACGAGTGGGATCTTGCGACGATGGAGCCGATGGTGGCCAAGCCGCACTCGCCGGACAACAAGGACACCGCCGCCAACTGCCGCGACGTGAAACTTGACAAGGCGTATATCGGCTCCTGCACCGGCGGAAAGATCACCGACATGATTTTCGCGGCCAATCTGCTCAAGGGCCACCAGGTGCGCATTCCGACGTTTGTAGTTCCGGGATCGACCGAGGTGCATGCCGACATGAAGCGGCTGAACCTGCGCGGCGCTGCGCGGCAGGGGAACGAAAAGAGCGTCGAGGACGTGCTGCGCGATGCCGGGTGTCTGCTGGGCGCCAGCGGCTGCGGTGCCTGTCTGGGCGGACCGGTGGATACCTTTGGACGCCTCAAAGACCAGGAAGTCTGCATCTCGACGACGAATCGCAACTTCCCCGGCCGGATGGGATCCACCCGCAGCGCCGTCTACCTGGCCAGCCCGCTGACGGTCGCGGCCAGCGCGCTGACCGGACATGTGACCGATCCGCGCGAGTTCATCAGCGCCCGCATCGAGACCGGAACCGCCGGGACGGTGTAGCTCGAGCCATCCCAAGCGATGGATGTCCCGGTGGTCGTCGCGGGTGAAGGGGACATCCAGAATGTTCCCCATAGCGGCGTCGTGGCCGATGGATCAATCGACGTGGCCGGATAGTTTGGTACGTCGAGCGGCGCTGGCGGAATATTCTGGATGTCCCCCCGCGAAGGGCGCGACAGGGGCGCTGCGGCGAGATCGTCTGCCTGATGCGAACCATTGCGCACATCTCCGACCTGCATTTCGGGAGGGTCGATCCGCCCGTGGCCGAAGGGTTGGTGGATGATCTGTGGGCCGATCCGGCGTCGTTGCTGGTGGTGAGCGGCGATTTCACCCAGCGGGCGAGAAGCCGGCAATATCGCCAGGTGGCGGAATTCCTTCGCCGTCTGCCGACACCCCAACTCGTGGTCCCGGGCAATCACGACATCCCGCTGTACGATCTTTTTCGGCGGGTCTTCTTCCCGTTGTCTCGCTTTCGCAGGCATATCAGCGCCGACTTAACGCCCCGCTTCGCCGATGAGCGACTGCTGGTTCTGGGGATCAACACGGCCCGGTCGTTCCACTGGAGCTGGCGGGGGTTCTGGAAAGACGGGCGCATCTCGTGCGATCAGATGCTCGATGTCGGCCGCCGCCTCGGCGAGGCGGGCGAGGAGGTATTCAAAGTGCTGGTGGCCCATCATCCGTTCATCCCGGCACCGGGTGAGCGGATGAAGGGGATGGTCGGCCGGGGCGGGGCAGCGCTGGACAACTTCGAGCGACTCGGCCTGGACATGATCCTCAGCGGGCATTTGCACGTCGGCTATTCCGGCGACGTGCGCGGGCATTACCAAGCCGTCAAGCGCTCGATCTTGTCGATCCAGGCCGGCACCGCCACCAGCACCCGGCGCCGGCATGAGCCGAACGCCTACAACCGGATCGTGATCAATCCGCGGCGGGTGAGTGTTCATGTGCGCTCCTGGAACGGATCGGCCTTTGCCGAATCCGCTGTCACCCACTACGCGAAAGTCAACGAGGAATGGCTTCGCGAAGGATAACGCAAGGATTCGACGTTTCTCTCCGCACAAGTCGGCGCATATGATGCCAACTTGGGCCGATGGACTTCTCCGTCGGCGGCGAGTCGGGTGAGTCTCTCTTTGACGGCGGTGATCGGCCGCGGGATGGTCAGTATGAAACGATTCTTCAAGTGGGGCGCGCTGGCGCTGGTCGTGGTTGTGGTTTTGGGCGCGGTCGTCTTCTTCTGGCGCCTGAACTCGATTCTCCGCAATGTCATCCAGACCCAAAGCCAGAGCCAGTTGAATGTGCCGACACAATTGGCGTCGGCGAACCTGTCGTTGTTCGGAGGCAGCGTCAAACTCGATGAGTTTAACATCGGCTCACCCCCGGGATTTTCGGCAGACAAGATGTTCTCGATGAACAGCGTGAAGGTGGATGTGAACTATCGCCAGCTCACCAAGGATCCGGTCCGGGTGCAGGACATCCAGATCGATCAGCCGCGCCTGGTACTGGAACAGGCCAACGGGAAATTCAACATCAAGGCGCTGATGGAGCAACTGCCCAAAAGCCCGCCGTCCAGTAACGACGGCAATCGCAAGGAGGGCGAGCCGATCAAGATGATCATCGACCGCCTGGCGATCAACAACGCCGAAGTGGTGATCCGCCCGGGCATCGAGAGTCTGGGCGGGCAGGCGGGTGGGTTGCTCAAGGGGCTGAACCTCGAGAAGGAATACAAGCTCACGGTTCCGCCGATCGAACTGAAGGACATCGGCAATTCCAAGGATGCCAAGAACGGCGCGGCGCTGCAGGACGTGCTGATGACGGTGGTCAGTGCCGTGGCGTCGAAGGCGGCGGAATCGGACAAGATCCCCGCGCCGCTGCGAGGGCTGCTCTCGGGGGATCTCAGTAGCATCACCGAGAACCTGCGCGATCGCGCGGGCGAGGCGGTGAGTCAGCAGATCGACAAGCTTAAGGACAAGGTCGGCGACAAGATCGGCGGCGACGCCGGAAAGTTCGTCGGGGGGCTACTCGGCGGCGGTAAGGGCAGTTCCACTCAAACGGCGCAGCCCGGTCCGGTGGACAAGAAGGTGGATGAGGGAATGAAGAAACTGGACGAGGGCCTGAAGGACATCTTTGGCGGATCTAAGAAAAAGCCCGCGCAGTAGCGTATGCCGAGGGATCGTAAATCTCAGATTTGGAATTCCGCAATTGATCGATGCGCTCGAGCCGATCCGCGTTGGTTCGCGAGCTTGATCCATCGCCCTTTTTCGCCTTGCCGTCGTCGTCAGAGCGTCGGCATCGTTAGAGCGTCGGCATCGTCCGAGCGTCGGCATCGTCCGAGCGCCGGCATCTTCAGAGCGTCGTCATTACAGCGTCGTCGTCACCGATTGGCGATCGGGTATCCGGCTTCTTTCCAGGCGCGAAATCCTCCATCCATGGAAAGCACCCGGGTGTAGCCCATCTGTTGCAGGTTGTCCGCCGACAGTGCCGAGCGGAAGCCCCCGCCGCAGTAGAGGATGATCGGCTGATCGCGGTCGGGAATCCGCGCCTCGATGTCGCGCTCGATGATCCCGCGCCCCAGGTGGATCGCGCCGGGCAGATGTCCACCCGCCCATTCGCTTTCCTCGCGCACATCAATGAGATGGAAATGTTCGCCCCGATCGAGCCGGCGCTTCACATCGTCGATGTCCGACTCGCGGATTCGCCCCCGCACGCCTTCGACCAGTTTCAAAAAGCCCGGTGCATGTTTAGCCATGAGAGATTTCCCTTTCCCGTGATCCTCGTTCGTTTCGACGGTTCATTCTACCACACGCGCATCGCCCGTTTGGCGAGCATCACCGAAGGGATCACCACGATCAGATACCCCACCACCCACGGCGGCAGCCCCAGCGGCGCATAGCCCGGAATGATTCCGAACAATTTCACCGGCCTCGCCGTCCATTCGGTCCACAATCCATGGCCGTGATCGACCAGCGGCACGGCATATCGGCCTTCGTCGACGCGCAGTTCCCGCCGGGGGCTCAAGCCATGGATGCGCAGCGTCAATGGGTGATCGCCGCTCGTCGCCTCGAATCGCCATCGCGCCTGGCCGCTGCTAGCGTCGAAGGGGCTGATCCGCTGAATCCATCCCGCCGGCGCTGTCATGCCAGTCTCGGGCACCACATGCGCCAGTTCGCCTTCCCAACTGACCGGCGTGTGCGCCACCAGCTCGATCGGCTCGCCGGGTCGCGGCGGATGATACGCCAGCCGATGCACCGCCCACGTCGCCAGCATCGCCACCGGCACGATCACCAGCACCAGCGGCCGCGCCTCGGCCCGCAGCTTCATCATCGCCAGCATGGATTGCGTCGCGCGATGCCGGACGATGGATTCCCGATCGCGCCGGGCCTTGGCCTGACGAATGAGTTGCTTGAGCCGTCGTCCATCCGCCCTCGCGCGGCGAAGAAGGTCCTGGTCCGTGGCGATCTTTCGTACCGCGGTCATCAATACCGCCGTCGCCACCGAGACCACGATCAGCGCGAAGTCCGGCGTCAGCCGCAGGGTCCACCCCAGCAACCCGTCAAACAGCCCCAGGCTCACGGCGTTCCAAACTCGCTCGATCCCATCCCACATGCCGGCAATGATGGTACAGCAGTGAGGGCGCGCGGCAAGACAAGCGCCGGCGGGCAGGCGGTCCCGCCGAAGGGTAGACGGGCGATGCGAGCCATGGATAATCGGCGGCGGGGATTTTCTTACAGGAAACCGCGCGAATGGCCGTGAATGATTTTGTCTACGAACCGACGTTCCAATACGGAACCGATGATACCGAATATCGCCTGCTCACCCGCGAACATGTGCGCATGATCGATTGCGCCGGGCGGAACATGCTCCATGTCGATCCGGCGGCGCTGACCCTCGTCGCCCGCCAGGCGTTTATCGACATCGCATTCTACTTTCGCAAAAAGCATCTGCGGCAACTTGCCGAAGAACTGAATGATCCGCAGGCTTCGGACAACGACAAGTTCGTGATTCATACCCAGTTGCAGAACGCGGTGGTGTCGGCCGCGGGGCAGTTGCCGAGCTGCCAGGACACCGGGACGGCCACCATCGCCGGCAAGAAAGGCCAATACGTGCTGACCGACGGCGACGATGCCGAGGCCCTGAGCCGAGGGGTGTTCGAGTGCTACCAGGAAAAGAATCTGCGCTATTCGCAGATCGCGCCGTTGGAGATGTTCAAGGAGAAGAACACCGCCAGCAATCTGCCGGCGCAGGTGGACATTTCCGCCGAGACGGGTGATGAATACAAGCTGTTGTTCGTGGCCAAGGGGGGCGGCAGCGCCAACAAGACGTTTTTGTTTCAGCAGACCCCGGCGATTCTCAACGAGCCGGACCTTCTGAAGTTTCTGGGCGAGAAGGTCAAGGATTTCGGGACCGCGGCATGTCCGCCTTACCATGTGGCGATCGTGGTCGGCGGCACCAGCGCCGAAAATACGCTCAAAACGGTCAAGCTTGCCAGTGCCGGGTATCTGGATCATCTACCCACCAGCGGCTCGGCGTGCGGGCGTGCATTCCGCGATCTCGAGATAGAAAAGAAGCTGCTCGAGGCATCGTATCGCTGCGGGATCGGCGCCCAGTTCGGCGGCAAGTATGTCGCCCACGATGTGCGGGTCATTCGCCTGCCGCGGCACGCGGCCAGCTGCCCGATCGGCATGGGCGTCTCCTGTTCCGCCGACCGCAACATCAAGGCCAAAATCACCGCCGACGGAGTGTTTCTCGAACAACTCGAGTTCCATCCCGAGAAATATCTTCCCGAACAGGCACCGGAGATGGCACCGGCGGTGAAGGTCGATCTGAACATCGGCATGGATCGCGTGCGGCAGATTCTCACGCGCTTTCCGGTGAAGACTCGGCTTGAACTCAACGGCACGTTGATCGTCGCCCGCGATGCCGCCCATGCACGGCTCAAGAACCTGCTCGACGAGGGCAAGCCGATACCCGACTATTTCAAGGATCACCCGATCTATTATGCCGGTCCGGCCAAGACGCCGGTCGGGATGCCCAGCGGCAGCTTCGGACCGACCACCGCCGGGCGGATGGATTCGTTCGTGGACTTATTCCAGAGCCACGGCGCCAGTTTAGTGATGATCGCCAAGGGCAATCGCAGCCAAGCCGTCACCGACGCTTGCAAGAAGTGGGGCGGGTTCTACCTCGGCAGCATCGGCGGGCCTGCGGCGATCCTGGCGCAGTCGAACATCAAGAAAGTCGAGCTGGTCGATTTCGAGGAACTGGGCATGGAGGCGATCCGCAAGATCGAGGTCGTCGATTTCCCTGCCTTCATCATCGTGGATGACAAGGGGAATGACTTCTTCCAGGAACTTGCGGGAGGACATTGAGGGGGGCATTGAGACCGAGGGACGGAGGGACGGCCGTATGCGACAACTCGACCACATCGCGCCGGACATGACGGTGCGCCAGGTCGCCACTGCATGGCCACCGTGCGCCGCATTGCTGGAAGGGCTCGCAGGCGTGCGCTGGGGCGGACGATGGACGCTACAGGAAGTGGCGGCGTTCGCCCGATCGCGTGGTATCGACGAACAGACGCTGCTTCAGTCGCTCGCGTCCGCGGCAGGCGTGCCGATCGTGCAACGCCCGGCATCATCGCCTCGCGACGCCGCGACGATCCCCGTCATTTTCATTGCCTTGGCGATTGGTCTGACGCTGGGCGCGAGCTGGGGCGTGTCGCTGCTGGTGCGGATTGCGCTGGGGGGTGATTACGGCGTGGTGTCCGGGGCGAGCGTTCACGTCCACGGTGTGGCGCAACTCTGGGGCTGGATGGCGCTGTTCATCTTCGCGGTCGGAACCCATCTGCTGCGGCAGACCACCATTCGGCCCGCTCCGGCGTGGTTGGAACTTGTCGCGGCCGGACTGATCGTCACCGGTCTGCTCCTGTTCTTTGCGGGGTTGAGCGACCGGCTGCGCACCATCCTTCCCGCCATTGACATCATCGCGTCAGCCGCATTACTTGCCGCGGCGCTCCTGTTCGGTATCTCGGTCTTGTGGTCCTTGAGCGGTTCGGCCGCGACGCAGCGACGGCACGGATTCGTTTTTCTGATCGCATGGCTTTGGATCTGGGCCGGGACGGATTTAGGGTTGCGATTCCGATATTCGTCAGGATCGCTGCTTCCCGATCCGGCGCGCACGCTCTTGATTGTCTTGCCCGTACTGGGCATTGGTGTCAACGCGATCTACGGATTCGGCATTCGCCTGAATCCAGGACTGTTGAACATCGGCCGGCTGCGCCCGCGACGGTTTGCGCAGGCATTGCTGCTGCACAATGCGGGTTTGTGCCTGTTCTTGATTCCGCTACGGGGGGTGCAATCGGCGGGCGCTGCGTCGATGCTCACCGGTTCGGTCTTTTACTTGATCGGAATGGACGGGTTGCGCAGCAAGCCGTCGCGCCCCATTTATGGAATCGACCCGCGCGGCCACATTTTGATCCGGATCGCTTTCTTTTGGCTGGTGTGCGGACTAACAATGATCCTGGCGCAGCAGATCTATCCCGAACTGCCGCACGCCTACAGCGGCGCCTGGCGACATGCACTGACCGTCGGTTTCATCACGACGATGATCCTGGGCGTCGGTCAACGCATCGTGCCGATTTTCATCAAGCAGCCATTGTTTTCGACCCGGTTGATGCTGATCAGTGCTACGCTGATCGTCACGGGCAACGCCGGGCGCGTCGGGCTGGAACTGGCGACGATCGGAGGCTGGCCGTGGACCTTCAGGCTAATGGGTACGACGGGGATTCTTGAGTTGGCGGCTCTAATCTTGTTTGCTCTCAATCTGGCGATGACAGTGCGGAACCGCCGCCGTGTCTACCGCGTCTCGGATCCGTTGACTCCGAACGTTAGGGTGCGCGAAGCAGTGAATGCCCGGCCCGAACTACAGCAACGCCTTCACGAAATCGGAGTGACGATGTTCGATGACGCGGCGTTCATCGCTCCTTCAATGACGTTCGGCGCGTTGGCGTTCGCCAGCGGATGGGAGCCTTGGGGCCTGTTGACCGAACTCGGCGTCGTTCGCTCTTAGCACCCGCATGAAGATCACGTTCGCGTTGGCAGCATCCAGCGTTCATCTCCGAGCCTTCGCAACCTGCCTGTCCATACCGCATGGAAGAGCTACCATCCGCGGCGGCCACGCCAGCAGCAGAGGCGCGAAATTGATGAGCCAAAACCGCGAGTTCGGACGATTTCTTATCTTGTTCTTTCTTTCTTCATTGAAATCGTCCGAACACGCGCCATATCATGGTCTTTAGGGATCTGCCTGCCGCCCGTCGAGACCGCCGTGGCCCTACGGACAGTCCGTTGGACACCGACATGGAGCAGAGCAGTGAGTCGGGGCCCATGGAATGGGCTACTGATGAAAAGCCGTACACGCAAAACTCCCGCCGATTTGACAATCGAAGCGCTTGTCCGAAGCCAGTCGTACGCGAAGCGTATTTTCTTCGTGCACCGAATGGCGTGCAGCGGACGTCTCGCAGCACCATTTGAACCTATCGCCGAATCTGTCCGGGGACACCAGGCAGGCTTGCGATTGCTGTTGAACGAATCGCGGACGAGGTCAACTCATCACCAGCGACCAATGGCCCACGTCAGCCGCCGCTTTCTGTTCTGGAGCGATCGCGGAACAAATGAGGAAGTCTGTGAACAACAGTAGAAACTACCTCCATTGCCGAGACTGTTCGCCCGCAATCGGTAACGGTCCCCGGATTCTACGGCCGCCCGGATTTGTTGAACTGATCGAACTGCGGTCCGTATCGATGGAACAGCGTCTCGGGTATTTCCGAAGCGACCCTGTTGTCATCTTCGGCTTCTGCCCCGGCGGTGGTGAAGTAATTTGGAAGGACGGGCACTCCTCTGGCTTCGGGACCGGAGGCTGGAAGGTCTTCTTGTATGAGATTGCGCCTGTGGCGGCACGTTATGGAAGGTGGCTTGGCAGCCTTGAAAGTGCGGGCACCGATGTACTTGTCCTGGATCGTACTCGGACCACCTTCTTTGCCGCGTCCCGAGCGCACGCCGAGGCGTTTCTGATGCGCGTGTACGGTCTGCCGATATCCAATCGTCCATGCCTCTGCACACGGCTCGATTACGCCAACTGCTCCGTGAAAACCTGTATTTTCCACCCGTCGTACCAACCAACTCGGCCCGGTGTCGCAACGTCCGCCCAGGAGGTCCCATGCCTGACATCACCGTAGACGGTCAAGTTGTCCGGTGGACGGCGACGGGCCAGATGAGCCAGGAGACGGCCAGCGGCCAAGTCATCCATCTACGTATCCGCCGCCAGGATGGCCCGGAAGCCGAACCGCGATGGGAGGAGTTTGCCGTCCCCCATCGTCCCAGCATGAACCTCATTGCTTGTCTTCAATACATCGCCACCAATCCCGTGACCCGCCAGGGGCGGGCCACGACACCCGTTGTATACGAATCGAACTGTCTGGAGGAGGTCTGCGGTGCTTGCACGATGCTTGTCAACGGCCGAACCCGCCAGGCGTGTTCAGCCCTGATTGACAAACTGGAGCCGACCTACAGTCGCCAGACGGGCCACAGAGACAGCGCAATTTACAATCCCGTGGATTACGGGTCTGACCCGCCGATGCGCCCCCGAGCCGGATACTCGCTATCGCAACCGATCGTGCTGGAGCCTCTGACGAAGTTCCCCATCGTCCGCGACCTGCTGGTGGACCGCTCTCGACTATTCAACGATCTCAAACGCACCCGATGTTGGGTGCCCATCGACGGCACTTACGATCTCGGCCCCGGCCCGGCGATTGCACGGGAGTTGCAGGAGCAGCGATATGTCCTGTCTCGATGTATCAGTTGCGCCTCCTGCCTGGAGGCGTGCCCGCAGTACACACCCACCAACCATTTCACCGGCGCAGCGGTTTTCAGCCAAGTGAAGCTTTTCAACATCCATCCGGCCGGCAAATCCCTGAAAGACGACCGCATGGAGGTGATGATGGGAGCCGGCGGAATCGCCGATTGCTCCAAGGCCGGCAATTGCGTCGTGGTCTGTCCGAAGAATATTCCCAACCTGGAGTCTATCGCCACGGTCGGCCGGCAGGCCACCATCCAGGTTATCAAACGGTTCTTCGGTGGATGAGCATACCATTCAACAGAGGTGTATCGATGTCAGAGCAAGAACAGATTTATCCGACGGCAACCCGGGAACTCGCCGAGCAGCGCAAGCAGTTGGCTCCTAACGCCGCCGAAGCGTTCAAAGCTTTCAGTCGAAGCGTCTTCACCGATGGCGCGATTTCTGCCAAGACCAAGCAGTTGATTGCCGTGGCGGTGGCGCATGTGACACAGTGTCCTTATTGCATCCGCGGACATACGAAGGCCGCCATAGATCACGGGGCTACACCCCAGGAGATCATGGAAGCAATCTGGGTTGCCGCCGAAATGCGCGCCGGTGCCGCTTACGCGCATTCGCTGCTGGCGTTGGACACGATCGCGCACGTCGGAAGCAAAGGTTCCGAGTAGAAGGAGAAGCAATGGCACAGGCACCTGCTCAAGAGCTCGTCCACCTCGCGCAAGATTCTCCTGATCTTGGACCGCATCGCGGCGAACTGAGCCTGTCCGGCACGTCGTCCGATCCGAACACGGCTTTTGAGGTCGGGGTTCAGCGTGATCCCGCCGGCGACCGTGAGCGTGTTCCGCTCATGCCCAACCTGGTCGGAAGAGCCGATGCCTCGACGCACCTGCATATGCTAAACTGAAAGGAGTGTGCCATGTGGGATGCCTTTTCTGGTGAGGATATCGATGTTCGGGTGGACGAGAGATGTGGACCCTATATCATGATTGAACCGGCCAAGATAGGCCAAGTTGAAGAGCTCCTGCGGAGCAATGGCATTTATTTCACGCTGCAGGACGAAACTCATGCATGCAAAAGATGAGCTGCTCCCCATGCGCTGGGCGCATTTTAGCCTTGGTTAAGATGGATTCATATGCCCACTGACGCCTGCCGTCGCGCAGGGAGCCCCAAGGGCGACCGCAGCGACGGCTGGCGTCAACGCTCCGGACACAGTCCCTGATCTTTCCCCATCCCCGATGCCGTATACCTCCGCCGGCGTGCGGTACTCCAACGCCTGGTGCGGACGGCGGTGGTTGTAGAAGTCGAACCAAGCCCCGATCCCGCGCCGTGC
>JBBQNJ010000047.1:0-39486 GCA_038329845.1 Tepidisphaerales bacterium
GCCGCAGCATGTCGCGCCAGAACTCTTCTCTGGGAAGATCACCCTGCGCGCGATCGTCCGCGCCGGCTGTGTTGTGTTTCATGCCGTGATCTTGACGATTCGGCCAGCCAGATTAAAGATGTACTTCGCCGGACGCTTACCCGCGGGCGAATCTGGTGGCACGGGCAGAGGATTGGACGTGGAGCAGTCCATGGCGTCGGGAGAACCAGCGTGGTGCGGCGATGTTGAGCGATTGGCTGGTGCCGCGGCCAGCGGATTGGGTAGAGTTCGTCAATGAGACCCAGAGTGAGTCAGAACCGCAGGCGATTCACCGCGGTGTGAACCGGGGCTGTCCGTTTGGGGATGATGACTGGCAGAAGCAGACGGTGGAGGATCTGTGCCCGGAACCGACCTTGCGGTCCCGTGGCCGACCACGGGAAATGGTGCGGGAGGCCGCTATTGATCCCTGACCCGTTTTCTGTTTTTGTTTCTGAGTCGTTTTCTGTTTTCAAGCCCGCGCTGTGAGCGACTTTAACCTGCGCCCTGACCGGCGCGGGCGAGTGACACGGGCCTCGGCGGACCGGTTAGACTTCGACCATCATCGTGTCCCGCAGTTTTTCCAAGGCTTCATGCTCGATCTGGCGGACCCGCTCGCGGGTCAGGCCGATGTGGTGTCCGATCTCCTTGAGCGTCATCGGCTCCTGACCGTCCAGGCCGTAGCGCATCCGCAGAATCTTGCCCTCGCGCTCGTCGATGTTCTCCAACAGCTCGGCCAACTGCTGGAGCTGATCGCTGTCCATGACCTGCTCATCCGGCGGGGGATTGTTGGTGTCGGGGACCAGTTCGTTGATGGTCAGCTCGCCATCGGCGCTGCCGGATTGCGTGGGTGAATGATACGCCTTGACGGCCTTGGTGATGATCCGCAGCTTTTTCGGCGACATCTTCATATGCACCGACAGCTCGTCGATGGTCGCCTGGCGTCCGAGACGGTCCTCCAGGTCTCGCATGGCGTACTTAAGCTTGGTCATCATCTCGACCATGTAGGCCGGAATGTGGATCGGCTGGGATCCGTTGATCAGCGCCCGTTTGATCGCTTGCTTGATCCACCACGAGGCGTAGGTGGAGAAGCGCGAGCCGTTCTCCGGATCGAACCCCTCGACCGCCTTGAGCAGCCCGATGTTTCCTTCTTCGATCAGATCAGGAAGGCTCAGTCCGCGGTTGGCGTAATTTTTGGAGATGTTGACCACCAGTCGCAGATTGGCGCGGACCATCTGTTCGCGCGCCATCATGTCGTTGTGGTGGATGATCCGCCGCGCCAACGCCTTTTCCTCGTCGGCCGTCAACAGCCGACCGGTGTGGATCTGCTTGAGGTAAAGCTGCAAGCCATTTTGAACCGCCGTTGAAGCCATGGGCGCTCTCTGGTAGCTCTGAAAGCGGCGTGGATAGCGATTCATCGACAGGAGATCGCTCACCGCGCCGCGGGTTCCGCGGGACGCTGGCAGTGGGGATGTGCGCGGTATGACGCGGGCGCGTGAGCGCTGAACGTCGAACCGGCATTCACCCCTGCCATGGGTGCTATCGGCAGGGGATGGGGCGCACTTGGGGTGTGAGCGGGAAGAGTTGCCCATCGGGACCGCGCCGGTGCTGCTGAATCCGCCTTCTGGCGCGGCTGGCGCGGTTATGCGGGAAAATGGGCCGTATCCGGCTCGAACGGATGACCTCCTCGGTGTAAGCGAGGCGCTCTGGCCAACTGAGCTAACGGCCCGACCCATTTAAGGTATGACCCGGCGGGAGAAAGGTAAAGGGTATCCCGTGGGGTCGGTCGCGTATAGACTCACGACCGTGGGTGTCATGCGAATCGTGCGTGAACCGTTATTTTCGACACCTCCAGGAGCGATGCCATGCGAATGATTGAAGCGGTGATCAAGCCTCAGCGGCTCGAAGCGGTCAAGAGCGCGCTTGCCAAGCTGGGGAATCTCGGGGTGACGGCGGTGGAGTGCAAGGGATTCGGACGCCAGATGGGCCACACCGAGCGATATCGCGGGGCGAAGATGGACGTGGCGTTCGTCCCGAAAATCCTGCTGTCGATCGCCGTGAAGGATGACGACACGGACGCAGTGGTCAACGCCATCGTCGAAGGCGCCCGGACCGGCGAAGTCGGCGACGGCAAGATCTTCGTCTACCCGATCGAAAGGGTGGTGCGTATTCGCACCGGTGAGATCAACGAACTGGCGGTATAGGGGCCGGGGGCGCTTTTGCATCGCGGCGCGAATTCATCGGGAGTGGACCGCGGGTCAGGTCAGCGCTCGCCGGTCCGTTGGGCGCTCGCCGGTCACTTCGGCGCTCGCCGGGCTGTCAACACGCGGTCGCGACCGCCGAGATCCTTGAGGAGTCTGCCTTCGGTGTAGTCGTTGCGGGTGCCCAGCAGCGATAGAGCCGCTTCTCCCTGGTCGAAGGCGATCTCGAGATAGAGTCGTCCGGCGAGGGTCAATCGCTCGGCGGCACCGTCGAGGATTCGGCGGTGGATGGCAAGCCCGTCGAGGCCGCCGTCCAGGGCCGCGGTCGGCTCGTACTCGCGGACACCGCGGTCGAGCCCGGCGATCTGGCCGCTGGGGATGTACGGAGGGTTGGCCACGATCATATCGAACGGCTGCTGATCAACCGAGCCTTCTATCGCGTCGAAAAGATCGCCCTGAAAAACCAGCACCCGCTCGGCGAGTCCCAGCCGCCGCATGTTCGCTTGGGCCAGCTCGACGGCGGGAGCCGACAGATCGCCCGCGACCACCACCGCGGCCTTCAGCCGCGTGGCGATCGCCGCGGCGATGCATCCGCTGCCCGTGCAAAGGTCGAGCACGCGCGGGGCTTCGAGTCCGGGGGTGGCGCGGACGAATTGCAGCACGTTTTCGACCAGCGTTTCGGTTTCCGGGCGGGGGATCAGCACCTGGCGGTTGACCTCGAACTCCAGCCCGAAGAAATGTCCTTTTCCAGTCAGATACGCGATCGGCTCATGCTCGCCGGCGCGGCGCACCAGGTCTCGATACGTCGTCAGAACGTGATCCGGCAGGGCGCGGTCGTAGTCCATGTACAACTTGATTCGCGGCTCATTTAGAACGTGGGACAACAGCAACTCGGCGGAAAGCCGCGGCGAATCGACGCTCTTTCGCTCGAAAAATCCGCTGGTCCATTCCAGCAGCCGTCGAACCGTCCAGGGTCGCTCATCGGGCATGTTCGTCGGATTGTAATGCAACCAACGCGGTCTTGCACCCCAAAAAGAGGACGCGCTTCTTTTTTCACAGCTTAGTGGAAACGCGCACGTAAAAATAACAAAATACACACGAATCCCGATAATACGGTGTCATAACAAGCGCGTCCCCTTTTTTCGTTGGCGAAGTGCTGATAGGCTGTTTGGATGAGCAGCGGGCAGGCGGCGATGGCGTGGGTTGGCGCGGGATATCTGGTTTCCAGCGCGGCGACGTTTGTCATGTATGGGTTGGACAAGTCTCGCGCCCGGCGCGGCGGGCATCGCATCAGCGAGCGGACGTTGCATCTGATGGAATTGCTGGGGGGCTGGCCCGGGGGGTGGATTGGCCAGGCCTATTGGCGGCATAAACGGCGAAAATTTTCCTATCTACTGGTGTTCTACGCGATCGTCGCCGTCCATGTCGCCGCGTGGGGACTTTGGTTGTGGCGCTAACGTGCCGGCGGCGCGGGGCGTTGTCAGCCGGCGGTGATGTGCCGCGTCGTCAGCCGGCGGTGACGTGCCGATGCCGCGCCGCGTCGTCAGCCGGCGGTGACGTGCCGATGCCGCGCCGTGTGGTCGGCCGGTGGTGACGTGCCGCGCCGTGTCGTCAGCCGGCGGTGACGGATTTGATCTGGCCGATCGACTGTTGCTGATTTTGCAGACCGGCCAGCACGGATTCGAGCTGGGAGAACTGGCGCTCGAGCCGAAGCCGCTTGGCGTCCAGCAGTTTGTCCAGCGACTTGATCCGCGATTCGAACTGGGTGGTGCGTCCCTCGAGGGTCTTGTTTTCCAGCGGAATCACGCCGTTCACCGGGTCGATCAGCTTGTTGATGCGAGACTCGAGGATCACCCCGATGCCGGCCCCGCGGGTTGCGCGGGCGCTGACAATCGCTCCGCCGTCGAGAAGCGTTCCATTCGACGCGGTGTTGAGCTTCAGGTCGATTATGGCCGGAGAACCGTTAAGAGAACTGACGCTGAGCTTTCCGGCCCCGCCGGTGAGGTCGGTCAGCCGGATTCCATCGCCCGAGCCTTTGAGTTCAGCCTTGAGGCGCGTTCCCCCGGCGGCGTTGATCAGCCCCAGCACATCGTTGAGGGTTGAAGCCCCATCGACGCCGACGTTGATCGTGGTCCCGTCGCGCAGGGTGACTTGGAAATCGTCCAAGCCGGTCCCGGCGGACCGCACGCCGCGGCCGGCGTTCAACTGGCTCAGCGAAGTCTCTCCGCCGATGGTCCCCAGCGACTTGGTGAACAGGGATGAGACGGCATCGGCATCGCTGGCGAAGGCCTGGCGAAATTTATCCTCGTCAAACTCGATTTTGGCACCATCGCCGAGCCGAAGTCCCACATCGGCCAGCACGCGGTATTTTCCACCCGCCACGACACTGGTGAACGCCGCATAAAATTCGGAACTGATCTGCTGAACCGTCCCTTCGCCGAGCAGCAACCCCTTGGTGTTGGTTTTGGGGTCGAACTGGGTCAGCTCGGCGATCTTGTCCGCCATTTCGTTGAAGTTTTTGACCAGGTTGGTGATCTGCGTAACCAGTGTGTCGGGACTTCGCGAAATGGTGACGCTCACCGCCTCGCGGCTGATCCCATGCAGATCGAGCGTCACCCCTTTGATCACGCCGCTGATCTGATTGGCGGCGGCGGTGATCAGCAGCGGCCTTTCGCTGGACGGATCGCCGACGAAGACCGCCGCGTCTTGACTTTCCACCAGGGTGCCGGCTGCGAGCAATGTGTCGCCGGCGTCAATGACCACGCGCCCCGCGCGCCCGGAGTTGGCGGCACTGAGCGAAAGGCGGTAGGGGGCCGTGCCCGATCCATCGTTCATGATCGAAGCCGTCACGCCGAACCCCAGATCGTTGATCTTCTTCTGAACGCTCTCAAGAGTATCGGTGGCCGTGATAGCGATGCTCTTCTCCCACGTTCCATCGATCGTCGTCGCGTCGGCGGTTCCCATGATGTTCAGCGCCTTGGCCGAGCCAGCGTCAAGGTCGGCGATGGTGAGCTTCTGGGCGCCGGCGTTGGTGTCCTCCAGCAGCAGCCCATCGCCGTGATCGTTGATCCGCGCCGTCACGCCGAGATTCTTGGCGTTGATTTCGCTGATCACGTCGGCAAGGGTCAGTTCGTTGCCTTGCGAGAGGTCCACGGTGGCGCTGGTCCCCAGGGAATTGGTGATCTTGAACCGACCCTGAGGAACGCCTTTTCCGCCGTTCAGCGTGGAAAGCCGAGTGTTTTCCGTAACCCACTGGCGCTGGAGGTTGCCGCTGTGAATCACATCGGCACTGGCGCCGGCCGTGGCGATGCCCAGGTCGGCGGCGGCGGTGCCCGAGACGTCGGTGATGACCAGCGGCCCGGTGCCGCCGCTGGCGTCGATGATGTCGATTCCGTTGCCGGCATGGTTCAACCCCGCGGTGAGTCGCCCGCCGCCAGCGTTATTGATCACATCGATCAGCCCCTGGACGTTGAACACGTCGTTGCTCGCTAGATCGACGGTGTGGGCAGCGCCGCCACGGTCGGTGATGGTGAACGTGCCCCGGCCAATTCCTGAGCCGCCTTTGAGGCTGTTGAGCAGCACGCTGTTGATGCTCGAGAGGATTTTCCCGCCGTCGAACACAGGCCCGGTCGCGGCACCCAATATTCCCAGATCGGCCGGGGCCTTGGACCCGTTGAGTGAGCTGACCTGCATCGCCGCGCCGCCGCCGCCGGTGTGATCGACCAGGCGGATTCGATTGGAGGACGGGATCAGTTCGGCGGTCACGCTGGAACCGGTCTTGGCGTTGATCGCGTCGATGACTTCGCCCATCGTTTTGGCCGTGCCGACGCTGATGTCAAAGCTCGACCCATCGGCGCTTTGGATGCGCAGATCATCGCTGGTTCCCCCGGCGGTTCGGATGCCTCGCCCATCATTCAGCCGGGTCAAATCGGTGGATCGACCCAGGTAGTGGATGTCGGTGCCGGTAACACTGGCGGCGCTGGTGGCGAAAACGATCCCCAGGTCCTCGGCGGCATGACCGACGCCCATGTCCTGCACGATCAGCGACCCGGCACCCAGGCCGGTGCGATCCTCGAACTTGATCTGATCCCCAACGACCGTGGCCCGCACCGACACATCCAGGGCGGTGTTGATCTTTCGCAGCACGTCATCAAGTGTGACGGCGGCGCTGATATCGACCACCGCGCTCTTGCCGGATCGGTCGGTGATTCGAAACGACCCGCGATGGATGCCTTCCCCGCCGCGAAGCTCCGACAGCGCCGTCTGGCTGGTGATTTCTCCGCCGCCCATCTCGAGGCTGAGCGTTCCGGTCCCGACGACCGGCGCGGTGTAGTCACTGAATCCCCGGGTCATCGACTGCTGCGCCGTGACCAGTCGCGCGACCTGAAACTGGTAGCTGCCCACCTGCGCGCCATTCGACGCGGTTGCGGTGAGGACATTTTCGTCGCCGCTGGTGCTGGTAGCGGCTTGAAAGCTGGACGGCTTTTTAAGCGAACTCGCCGAGAGGCGCAGGCTCGTCAGCCGGGTCTGCAAATCGGTGTACGCCAGCTTCTGCTGGTTGACGCCGTCGATGCGAGTCTGGAGTAGCGTCTTGGGACGCGCTTCCAACTGCATGAGCTGGTCGATCACGTCCCTGGAATTGATCCCGCTGATGACGCCGACGCTGGAAGTGATGCTGGGCATGGCAGAATTGGCCCTCGCCGGGCCGTCGCGGTTAGTCGCTGATTCGGTTCATCCTCCCGAGGCCCTGCCCGCACGGGCTTGTCCCATCGCGGGGATCTTCATCGGCGGCGCTGGTGTGAAGCAACTGATTTCGCCAGAGCTTCAGGAACGTCGCTCGAGCCTTTCGGACCTTTGCCAGACGTTGGATCACCGAGTCGAGGTTGTTCATCAGGGTCGGTTGCGTCATGGGCGATGGATCGGCCACGACCGCACCGCCACGGCGCGGGCGGGGAGTCGATCCGCGAATATTATCGGCCCCGGCGTCGCGGGAACGTGAGGCAAACCCTCGATCCGTACGCGATCTATTCGCAGAATCATCCGGCGACTACCCATCGTGACAGCTCCAAACAGTCGCCGTACAATGTGACGCTTGGAGGCTAAGCGTGATCCGCGACGGGCGTTTTGAGCGATGATCTTTTCCCTGCTACAGACCTTGCACCAGATTCCGATCGCGGTGGTTGATGTCGAGACGACCGGCGCTTCGCCGGATTTCGGACACCGGGTGATCGAGGTGGGGATCGTGCGACTGGAAGGCGGTCGCCCGGCGGCGGAATATCAGCAACTGATCAACCCGGGGCGGCGGATCGGCGCCGGGATTTCGGCGCTGACCGGGATCACCGACTCGATGGTCACCGAAGCGCCGGACTTCGCGGGGCAGCTTCCGCGGATGCTGGAGATGATGCGCGGAGCGATAGTGTTGGGACACAACGTCCGCTTCGACTTGGGATTTTTGTCGCGCGAGCTGTGCCGGTGTGGATGCGAGATTTGCCAGACGCTGGGCGATGCCCCGGTGATGGACACGCTGCGGATCGCCCGCCGACGGTTCGGGCGCGGCGGCAACAGCCTCCAGACGCTCGCCCGCCGGCTGGGAATGGCGCCGCCGGTGGCGCATCGCGCGCTAGCCGATGCGCAGACCACCGCGTTCGTGTTCGAGCAGTTGCTGGCGCCGCTGGGGGGATGGAGCTTGAGCCTGGTCGATGCCCTGTCGCACCACGGCGGGGCGATGGGGCTGCTGCCGGCGAATCCGCGAGAGAGCATCCTGCCGTTGGAGCTGAGCGAAGCACTGGATTTCAAGCTCCCGGTGATGATGGAATACGTTGACGCGACCCAACGTGTGACCCGGCGGGTGGTCCGCCCGCTGTCGCTGCGCCGGATGCGCGGGGAACTCATGTTGGTGGCGCACTGTGAACTGCGATCCGAGCAGCGCACGTTCAAGCTCGATCGAATCGTGCAGCTCAGCCGCGTCGGCGATGAGCCGGCAATGACGGCAACTCACCTGTCCATGGCCGCCGAATCGTCCGCGGCACAGCCGCCGACGCCGTGAGCGGCCGCCGACGCCGTAAGCGCCCGCCGAGACACGGGCGCGTCCATCTAATCCAAATTTCAGATTTCCAATTCCATTCCTCGACCGCCGAGGCCGATCCCTTGGCGATTTTCGAAGTAAATCGATGAATTCGCCGGCACAGGCGCCTCATCTCACGAACAATTCCACCACGGTATCAAGTTCATCCGGGAGGCGGGCGTCCCTGAGAGTTAAAAAGTCGTTTGCCTGGTCCGGCGCTGCGTTCCACGGCCTGGACGTCTTGACTTCCGAGCCATCCGCGAGCACTCGGGCTTTTTTGAGTTTCCCGGGAAGCCCGTCGATCGCGACCGGACCGACGGGGCGGTCCATCAGGTGCGCGAACAGGTGATCGCCCGCGCGGGTGTAGCGTCCCCAGTCCGGCTTGACCAACTCGGCGGCGCGGCCGGCGCCGTAGATGCTCTGGCCATTGATCCGCATCCATTGCCCCACGCGCTCGAGGATGGCGACCGATTCGGCGGGGATCTCTCCCTTGGCGTCCGGGCCGACGTTCAGTAGCAGGTTGCCGCCCTTGCTCACGCATTCGACCAGCATCCGTACCACCTGGGCGGGGGACTTGTAATTATGATCATCGCGGGCGTAGCCCCAGTTGTTGTTCAGCGTGATGCAGGCCTCCCAGACCTTGGGATTGCCCGCCTTGTCCGTCACACCCGCCGAGGGAATAATCTGCTCGGGGGTTTCGAGGTCTCCGTACTGCATGCCAGAGCCTTCCGCGGCGGCGGCGGCGTGGCCTGAGAACAGGCGGTTGTTCATGATAATCCCGGGCTGGAGCTTGCGGACCATCTCGACCAGTTCCTTCGCCCGCCACGTCTGGCCGCTCATGTTGTCATAGCTGAAGTCGAACCACAGGACGTCGATCTCGCCATAGTTGCTCAACAGCTCACGCACCTGGCCGTGCAGGTAGTCGACGTATTTGCCGGTGTCGCGTTGTTCGGACTTCATCGCCTCGTTGTTGCGCATGGGGTGGCGGCCGTCCACCGGATAATGGGGATGATGCCAGTCGAGCAGCGAGTAATAGAATCCAACCTTTAGCCCGGCTTCTCGCATAGCCTCGACGTACTCGGCGACCAAGTCGCGTTGGGCGGGCGTATTGGTCGATTTGTAGTCGGTCAGCTTGGAATCAAACAGGCAGAACCCATCGTGATGCTTGGTGGTCAGCACCACGTACTTCATCCCCGCATCGACGGCGATCCGTGCCCACTTTTTGGGGTCGTACCGCGTCGGATTGAACTCGTCGAAGTATGGCTGGTAGGCCTCGACGCTGATCTCCTCCTTGTTTCGCACCCACTCCCCGCGGGCGGGAATGGCATAGAGACCCCAGTGGATGAACATGCCAAAGCGGTCCTGGACAAACCAATCGGTATGGGAAGCGGCCATTTGTGATCAACCTTTCAATAAGACTCGTTGAAGGGGAAACTGTATGGCTCGCGTCGGGCCTGTCAAGCAAGACCAAAACCGCGGCCGCGGCCGGATCAGGATCCTTCGAAACGGCGCGGATTGAATTACGGCGACGAGACCGGACCTTCCCCCGGCGGAACTTCCGGCTCCATCTCGTCCTCGACCAGGTCCTGGGCCAGGCGTCCGAGGAAAAATGTGATTTCCTGCTGCGCCATGCTGGGCGGCAACGGATCGCGCAGATCGTACGTATGCGTGTGATCCTGGGCCGAATCATCGCCGCGTTTTTCGCCTTCGGTGATGATGTGATGCTCGAAGGTCACGCAATCCTCGTGGCTCTGCGAGATCACCAGCTCCCCCCAACGCCAGGTCAGATGGACGCGCAGGGAAAGCTGATTACCCCAGGTACTCACGCGATGGACGATCCGCTGTTCCTTGAACAACCGCGCCAGCGCATCGATCCCCGGAAGTACCGCGTTGTTAAGGAATTCTGCGTAATTGCGGTTGTACTCCTGCTGACACTCCATCGCTTCGCGCTCGGCGGCGAGCTTGTCGGGCGGCACGTCCCGAAACGGTTCGATCCGGCCCAGCCACCACTTGGCAAACGCTTTGTCCAGCATGACCGATGAGCTTACCCCCAACCGCCGGACGCACAATACCGCCGATCCCACGTCGCGAACGTCGCTGACACGCTTCCCAGTGCTACTTGCCGTAATGCACCCATTTCCGCCCCGTCCAGAAAGCGATCGCGGTCAGGAAGAGAATGATCAGCAGTTGGATCCACGCCATGGCGCTGGCGTAGCCCATGCGAAGGTTGTTAAAAGCGCTGTCGTAGAGATACATGGTGAAAAAGTATCCCGCGCGGTCGGCGCCGCCGCCGGGGACCATGATCTGTGGAATGGCGAAGACCTGCCAGGAGCCGATGATCGCCATGATGAGATTGAAAAAAATCACCGGGGAGATCATCGGAATCGTGACATGCCACAGCCGCCGCCAGCCCACCGCCCCATCGATTTCCGCCGCCTCGTACAGCTCGCGCGGGACATCCTGCAATCCCGCCAGGTAGATCACGACGGTGTGCCCCACGCCCCACAGGCTCATGAACGCCAGCGCCGGAAGGATCAAGCCGGGTTCGCTGAGCCATCCGCGCGGATCCAGGCCGATTTGTTCGAGCAGGTAGTTGATCAGCCCCACACGGCTGCCGTTGAACATCCAGAGCCAGACCATCGCCGACGCCACCGCCGGAACCAGCGACGGCAGGAAAATGATCGTCCGGTAGACCGCCTGCCCGCGGATCGGGGCATTGAGCATCAGGGCGAGTCCCAGCGAAACGAGCATCCCCGCCGGCAAAGCGATCAGGGCGTAGACGATGGTGTTGACCAGGGCCTTGGCGAAGACCGGATCGCGTAGCAGCTCGCGGTAGTTGTCCAGGCCCACCCACGCCGCCGGACGAAGCGTCGAGTAGTCGCAGAAGCTGAATGCCAGCGACAGCGCGATCGGCGCCAGCGCAAAGGCGCAGAAGCCGAATATCCACGGCGAGCAGAACGCCAACCCCTTTCCCACTTGTCCCCATTCGCGCCGGGTCATCGTCGCCAAAGCGTATGATGCGCCGCGAGCCGACGCAACGGGCAGCGAGTCATCCCCACTTTTGCCAGTGATCGCGTTTCTTCATCATGCCGACGCGGACGTCGGCGTTCTGCGTGATGCCGCCGAACGCGGCTACGCGCTGTGGAACGCCCGCGTCCCCGTCGGCTCTTCATTCCGAAGCCATGGCGGAAAACGGAAAATTGGGGATGACTCGGCGCTTTCAACGTTGAAGCCGCTTGGGTATACTCGGGTCGATCCTCCGGCGGCGAACGGTCGGGGCGCGATTCCGCTGAGGCGGGGCGATGCCCGGATTAGTTCGGTGCCGGTGGGGAAGTCATCGGGAACGAGTCTTGACACACGGCCCAAAGGGAAAGGAGCCGTCCATCCATGGCGGACACACCGCAAGCGACGATTTCGGGTATCAACTGGCGAGAAGCCCTTCCATTTACCCATGTTTTCCGGGCGTTTCGCCTGGCGATCCACCCCTCCAAGCTGATGCTGGCGCTGGTGGGACTGCTGATGGTCTACTTCGGCGGGCGCGTCATGGACGCGGTCTGGCCGGTCGCCCATACCGCCGTGCCCGATGAGATTCTTCTTTATCAGGACGCCGTGCGCGGCGCCTCGACACCGTCCGATGCGACTCGACAACTCGGTCGGCGGCTCGGCGAGATGCTCAACGCCCTGGGGCGCGAGGGGGCCAACGACAGGATGGTCAGCCCCGCATCTTCCGATTTCAAACATGCCCGCGCGATGCAGCGCAGCGCCCTCGAGCGCCACTACGCGATGCGCCTGGGGATGCTGAACCACCCGGAACTCAAGACCGAGGAGCAAGTCCTCGCCGCAGCGCGGGCCGGGAAATATCTCGGTGCCGTGAAGGATCAGATTCTCGCCCAGCGCGAGCTGGCGGTGGCGGCGGCGAACAAGGCGTTCGCGTCGATATCGTCTCCCACCGCCGAGCAGACCCGCGCCCATGAGCAGGCCGTGCGGCGCATCTACGCCGATGCGTCGGAAGGGTATGCCCTGGTCAAGCAGATCAAGGGCGGCGGTCTTTTCATCGCCTTTTTCGAATACCAGGCTGGCCAGATTTACAACGTGATCGGCGGGGTCACGGCCCTTAGCCCCACCCGGGTTATCTCGTCGATCATCAACTTCTTCACCGTCGGACCGGCCTGGGCCTTTACTCAGCATCCGGTCTATTTCTCGATTTTCACACTGTGGTTCCTGTTGATCTGGTCGATTTTCGGCGGGGCGCTGGCCCGCATCGCCGCCGTCCACGCCGCCAAGGACGAGAAGCTTTCGATCCGCCAGGCGCTGCGATTCAGCGTCGCCAAGTTCCTCAGCTTCTTCTTCGCCCCGATCATTCCATTGTTGATCGTGCTGGCGGTGGGGCTGCTGGTGACGGCCGCAGCGCTGCTGGGCAACATCCCGGTGGTCGGGCCGATTGTGATCGGCCTGTTCTTCTTCCTCGCCTTGATCGCCGGGTTCGTCATGACCCTGGTTCTGCTGGGAACTCTCGGCGGATTCAACCTCATGTATCCCACGATCGCCGTGGAAGGCTCCGACAGCTTCGACGCGATCAGCCGCAGCTTCAGTTACCTGTACGCTCGCCCATGGCGGCTGGCGTTCTACACGATGGTCGCGGTGGTGTACGGCGCGCTGACATACCTGTTCGTGCGGCTGTTCCTCTACGTGATGCTTGCATCGATCCATTACTTCGTCGGCCTGGGCATGTTCGTACACGCCGACAACAACGCCCCATTGTGGTCGATGCTGTGGGAGGGACCGACCGCCTCGGGCCGGCTCATCTACAACATCGACTTCTTGGCCCTGGGTCCGGCGCAGGATACCGCGGCGGTGCTGGTGGCAATCTGGGTCTTCCTCACCATTTCGATGCTCGGAGCCTTCGCCATCAGCTTCTACTTCTGCGCTAATACGCTGATCTATTACCTGATGCGGCGAGAGGTCGACGCCACCGAGTTGGATGATGTCTACCTGGATCAAACCGATGAGGAGTTCGGCGAGATGACTCCCCCCGCGACAGAACCCGCGCCCGCGACAACGGACGCCTCGGCCACGTTGCTGCCAGTCGTGCAGCCCACCGCCTCGATGCCGGCCGCGCCGCCGGCGACCGACGTGACGCCCACGCCGCAGTCAACCTCCGCGCCCGACGTGACGCCCGCGACGCCGTCAAACTCCGCGATGGAATCGACCGCTTCGCCAGCCGACACAACGCCTGCGGCCGACACGCCGCCGTCGTCGGACATGCCGTCGTCGTCGGACATGCGGCCGTCGTCGGAATCGGAGCCGCCGTCGTCGTCGCAATCGCAGCCGCAGGACAAACCGCCGATCCCCTGATCGGCACCGAGTTCATCGGCGATCGCAACCAAGCTCGGCCCCGCGACCTTCGTCACGGGGCCGAGCTTTTTTTTACGACAACGCTCGGGTCGATTTATCCGTCGTTCGACTCGGCGGTGAGTTGGCCGAAGAGCGTGAGGCTCCTGGCATCGGTGATGCGGACACGAGCGATTTTCCCGATCAGCGTTTCCGGAGCGTCGAACGCCACCGCCTGGTCGCCGCGGGTTCGACCCAGCAACTGCACGCCGCGGCGCTCCGCAGGCTCGGTCAGAAGCGATCCCGCGCCCCGGCTCGCCGCCCGGCGCGATTCCCAGAGCAACTCAACACCGCCAGGCCCCGGCCCCGTCGCCAGCGCGGGCTTCCCGGCGGCGAGATCGTCCCATCCCCCCGATTCCCCTCCCCGCGCCGGCTCCCGTCCCCGCGCCGATTCCCGGCCTCGCGCCGGTTCCCGTTCCCCCGCCGAATCCCGTTCCCACGCCGATCCCCGGCCTCGCCTCTCGATCATCACCTCGACGGTCCGTCCGATCATCTGGCGGTTGCTTGTGATGGAAACGTCCTGCTGCACCGCCAAGAGTTCGTTATTCCGCCGTCTTTTCTCCTCTTCGTTCACATCGTCGCGCAGCCGCTCGATCGCCGGCGTCCCCGGGCGCGGGCTGTATTTGAAGATGAAGCTGTTCTTGTACCCCGCGTATCGCAGCAGCTCGACCGACTGCGCGAAATCCTCGTCCGTCTCCGTGGGAAACCCGACGATGAAGTCTCCCGCCAGGCACAGGTCCGGCATTTTCTCCCGCGCCCGGTCGATGAAATGGCGATACTCCCCGGCGGTGTATCCGCGGTTCATCAGCTTAAGAATCCGGTCGCTGCCGGACTGCGCCGGCACATGCAGGTATCGGCAGATGCGCGGGCAGTCCCGCATCGCGTCCAGGGCCGCATCGGTGAAGTCACGCGGGTAGCTGGTCACGAACCGCAGCCGCGGCAGATCGGGCGTCTTGTCATGCAGCGCCGTCAGCAGATCCGCGAAAGTCGTTGTTCGCCCGTCCCCGTGGCGATACGTATAATGGTTGACCGTCTGGCCCAGCAGCGTCACCTCGACGCATCCGCCATCCACCAGCTTGCGCACTTCGTCGATGATGTTGCCCGGCGGACGATGCACCTCAGCGCCGCGGGTATACGGAACCACGCAGTAGGTGCAGAATTTATTGCAGCCGCGGGTAATCCTCACGTACGCCTGCGACAACTGCGAATCCGCCGAGACGCTGCGGCTCAAATCCAGCAGTTCAAGCCGGTCCTCCACCGCTTCGAGCGTGCCGCTGCGCCGCGAGCGCGACCCGCTCAGCGCCGACTGGCGGGGGCGCGATGAATCACCCGCAACCACGGCGTTGTGAATCAGCCCCGGCAGGCGATCCAGCTCCCCCGGCCCGCATAGCACGTCCACATGCGGGTGGCGTCGAAACAGATTCTTCCCATCGCGCTCGGCCATGCAGCCGATCACCGCGATCACCAGCGCGGGCTCGGCGGTCTTTCGCGGCTTAAGCTCCCCGAGTCGCGACCAGACCTTCTGCTCGGCATGTTCGCGCACCGAGCAAGTGTTGTAGATGATCACATCCGCCTGATCGCGGTCGGACACCGGGTCGTAGCCTTGGGCCAGCAGTTGGCCCAGCACCAACTCGCTGTCCAGCGCGTTCATCTGGCAGCCGAACGTTTCCAGGTACAACTTGCGGGTCACGATGCGGTATCCTCCATTTCGGTCGGTGCCGAGCCTGTCCGATGCCAACTACGACGCCGCCAAGCGGCGCGGTCATCCATGTCTGCAGGCGCTACGCCCTGATGAGAAACGTCGGATCATTGTCCCCGTGCATTTGCGGGGGGTAGACCGCGACCGGATGGGCTGCGCCCGTGTCGAGAAACGTCGGATCGTTGTCCCCCCGAAGCGGTGAGTCAATTCGGGCTGTTTTTCGGCCCCGCAGCCGGCGGCGCGCTCGAGGGTCCGGAAGGCGGCGCCGATGCCGGACGAGATACCGGCGCGGGCGTCGCATTGGTCGCCAGTCGCGGACCGGTCGCGCCAGCGGGTTTGGCGGTATTCCCAGCCGTTGTAGCACCCCCGACCGCTCCAGCGCCCCCGATGGTCCCACCGCCGGAAACCGCGACGGACTTTTCTTTCGCTCCCGGCGTCACGCCCGCTTCGGCGAGCTGCTCGGCGGGCAGATACTGACGCTGCGCCTTTTCGATCATCTCGACCAGCGCCTTGACATCCCGCAGCGACTCGGGGCTTCCCCATAGCAGCAGGTAGTTCACGTGCCAGTTGCAGCGATCGAACGAACACTGCTCGAGGTGATACGCCGACTGCTGAAGAATCAGCGTGCAGGCGACGAAGTTGCAGCGGACAAATGCCTGCCCGCTGATATAGACGGTCTGGTTCTCAAATGTTTCGCCTTCGTGCTTCGTCAACAACATATCGCCTCCCGTTTTCGTGTCGTATCGCCGGACCAAGCGGCGACTGTCGATCCCATCGTCGGATCAAACTCCCGCCGAGTCAATTGAGATGGAGGAAAGACCCAAAAAAAACGCCTTGACCGGGGGCCAAACGATGCATATCCTATATCCCTATAGGGATTATAGTAATTCATGCGGAACGTCCAATTCCTCAGTTCGGTTGCGGATCAGGTCGCTACGACAGGCCGGCTGGGCTATCCCTACGAGTGCTGCGGCGTCCTCCTGGGCCGAGACCTTCCAGATGGAAACCGCTTGATCGATCGGGTCGTAGACGTGAGCAATGACTCCGCGGCTGAACACCGCAATCGGCGTTTTGCGATCGACGGGATGGCCTTGGCCCGCATCGAGCGCTCGGCGTCGAGCGAAAACCGTTCGGTGGTCGGCTTCTATCACACCCATCCCGATGCGCCCGCGGTGCCGAGCGAATTCGATCGCAACCATGTGCCTCATTGGGAATTTTACACCCACGCGATTGTCTCTATCCTCGGCGGCCTCGACGCGACGATGCGCTGCTGGAGCATCGACGAATCGCGTGCACAGTTTCGTGAAGAACTTTTTCAGCTAATCCATACCGGACGAGAAATGGTTCCTGAACCGGCGAAATCCCATAACAGACTATAACTGGAGAACCCTATGCCTCTAAAACCTCACGGACGCATTTTCAACGACATCACCGAGACCTTTGGCGGCACGCCGCTGGTGCGGCTGAATCGCGTGATTCCAGCCGGGCAGGCGATTGTCGCGGTCAAGTGCGAGTTTTTCAATCCGCTCTCGAGCGTCAAGGACCGCATTGGCGTGGCCATGATCGAGGCGGCGGAACAAGATGGGAAGATCGACAAGGAGACGGTGATTATCGAGCCGACCAGCGGCAACACCGGGATCGCGCTGGCATTCGTCTGCGCCGCCAAGGGGTACAAGTTGATCCTCACGATGCCCGAGTCGATGAGCATCGAGCGTCGCCGGTTGCTCAAGGCCCTGGGAGCGCAGGTCGTCCTGACTCCGGCGGCCGATGGCATGCGGGGCGCGATCAACCGCGCCGGGGACCTGCTTAAGGATCATAAAAAGAGCTTCATGCCCCAGCAGTTCGACAATCCGGCCAATCCGGAGGTTCACCGCAAGACCACCGCGGTTGAAATCTGGACCGATACCGACGGCAAGGTGGACATGGTTGTGGCCGGAGTGGGGACCGGCGGAACGCTGACGGGGATCGCCGAGGTGATCAGGCCGCTGCGTCCGCAGTTCAAGGCCATCGCCGTCGAACCGGTCGCCTCGCCGGTCATCCAGCAGACGATGGATCACGAGGCGATCAAGCCGGGACGACACAAGATCCAGGGTCTGGGCGCGGGATTCGTTCCGTCGAATCTGCACATGGACATCGTCGACGAAGTGGTGAAGGTGACGGACGAAGAGTCGTTCGAGTGGGCGCGAAGGCTGCACCGCGAAGAGGGCATCTTCGGCGGGATCAGCAGCGGCGCCGCCGTCGCCGCCGCGGCCAAGGTCGCGGCGCGACCCGAGAACAAGGGCAAGCTGATCGTCACGATTCTGCCCAGCATCGGCGAGCGTTACCTCAGCACCGCGCTGTTTGAAGAGGAGTAATTTTTTCGCATCATGGTCGTACTCGGTCGGATCGGGCGAGGAGACACCTCCTGGGCCGATCCGACTTAACCCTCTGCGGAAACTAAAAATCCATGGCCAATACGAATTCGTCGAGCAACATCACCTGGCATGACGGTGCCGTCGGGCCCCAGGAGCGCGAGCAACTGCTCGGGCAAAAAGGCGTCACCGTCTGGATGACCGGCCTGAGCGCCTCGGGCAAGAGCACGATCGCATGCATTCTCGAGCAAATGCTCCTGCATGAAAAAAAGCATGCCTATCGCCTCGACGGCGACAATGTGCGATTCGGACTGAACAAAGACGCGAAATTGCTGAAGGAAAAGGGCGGTTACGAGGAATCGGCGGCCAAGCGATTCGGCCTGGGGTTCAGCGCCGAGGATCGGATGGAGAATATCCGCCGGATCGGCGAGGTCGCCAAGCTCTTCACCGATGCCGGCGTCATTGCCATCGCCAGCTTCATCAGCCCGTATCGGCGTGACCGCGACGCCGTGCGAAACAGCATGAAGCCCGCCGAGTTCGTCGAGGTCTATGTGAACGTCAGCCTCGAGACGGCCGAAAAACGCGACCCCAAGGGGCTGTACAAGAAGGCCCGCGCCGGAGAGATCAAGGGCTTCACCGGCATCGACGATCCCTACGAAGCGCCGCAGAATCCAGAGATCCTGATCGAGACTGAATCGGTCAAGCCCGAGCAGGCGGCACGGCAGATTCTCGCTTACCTGCTCGATCAGGGATATCTCTCGGCATGAGCGAGCGCAAAACCGCCCGGGAGACTGCGGATATGGCCCAGTCGTTCGTCGATCTGCATTGTCACTCGACCGCTTCGGATGGGACCCTATCGCCGGCCGAGGTGGTGCGCCTGGCCAGGCGGTGCAGGCTAAGCGGGCTGGCCGTGACCGATCACGATACCGTCGGCGGCATCGCCGAAGCCGAGGCCGAGGCCCGCGCTTCGGGCATCGACTTCATCGCCGGGATCGAGATCTCGTGTCAGTTTCCCACGGGGACGATGCACCTGCTCGGCTACGGCGTCGATCCAGTTAATCCAGCACTGACGAAGCTCACGACGGAACTGGTCGGCGGGCGCGATGATCGCAATCCCAAGATCGTCGAAAAACTCAATCAACTGGGGGTTTCCGTAACCATGGACGAGTGGCGGGCCAGGGCCAGCGGGGGCGTGCTGGGACGACCTCAACTGGCGGCGATTCTCGTTGAAAAAGGATATGTTCGCTCCATCCAGCAGGCGTTTGACAAGTATCTCGGGTCGGATGGGCTTGCGTATTTCGACAAGGAGCGTCTGCCGGCCCGCGAGGCGCTGGATCGCATCCGCCAGTCCGGCGGGCTGCCCGTTCTGGCCCATCCCAGACAGCTACGCACCGGCAACGACGCGGAACTGCAAACCGCAGTGAAGAACCTGGTCGATCTGGGACTGGCCGGCATCGAAGTGATCCATTCCGATCACGATGCGGACTGGGTTTGCAAATGCGAGGAGCTTGCCAACCGCTTTGGCCTGCTAAAAACCGGCGGCAGCGACTTTCACGGCACGAACAAGAAGGACATCTCCCTGGGCGTGGCGAACGGGAGGCGCGTCCCCCGCGCCTATTTTGACGCCTTAAAGGAGCAACTGGCGGTGGTTCATCCGCCGATCCGACCCGCCCGGACATAGGTCTGCCCATCGGTTCGGCGCACCAGGCCCTTGAGGCTGAGGAACGTCAACTCACCTAGGATCACGCTGGCCGGCAAGTCAGTTCGATCGACCAGAGCATCCACGCTCACCGGCTCGTTCTCGATGCATTCCAGAAGCCGCTTTTGGCGATCGCTCAAGCCATGCAGCGAAGGCTGTGGCGACGACGCGGCGGCCGTCGCGCCCGTCGCCGTCGCGCCCGCCGCCGCGCCCATCGCTTCAGGCGCGATGTCGAACAGGCTCGGTTCGATCCGCACGTCATCGGGGAAAGGTCCGAGGTTGTCGAGAATGTCCTCGATTCCCGCCGCGAGCGTCGCGCCTTCGCGGATCAACTTGTGCGGGCCGGCGCTCATCGGTTGATCGACTCGCCCGGGGACCGCGAAGACATTGCGATTGTGATCTTCGATCGCCTGTCGGGCGGTGATCAATGCCCCGGAGCGGATATCGGCTTCGACGACCAGCACCCCGCGCGAAAGCCCGGAGACGATGCGGTTGCGGCGAGGAAAGTTTTCCGCCAGCGGCGCTGTCCCGAGCGGATACTCGCTGATCACCGCCCCGCGTGCGGCGATCTGCTCAAATAATTCGGCGTTCTCCGGCGGATAGGGCTGGTCCAGCCCCGACCCGCAGATCGCCAGCGTGCGCCCGGCGGGATGCGACAACGCCCCGCGATGGGCGGCGGTGTCCACGCCGCGGGCACCGCCGCTGACGATCGTGAATCCCGAACCCGCCAACAGCGCCGCGAACCGCGTCGCCTGCTCACGCCCGTAGAGAGAGCATCGACGCGATCCCACGATTGCCAGTGCGTTCAAATCGCGCGGCTCGAATGCGCCCTTGACGTACAACACGCACGGCGGATCGGGAATGCTCCGCAACATCGCGGGATAATCCGCATCCTCGAGGCAGATCAGCCGCAAACCCATTTTCAACGCCCGATCCAGCTCTGGCGGCGCATCGCGTTCGGTTTGCTTAAGCCCGGAGAATATCTTCGTCGCCGTTGGCGAACCGATTCCCTCGATCAGCCGCAGCATCGGCAGCCCCGCGGCGCACGCCGCCTCGGCACCGCCGGCGGCTTCGACCAGCCGGCCGATCAACACCGGCCCAAGCCCGCCGGTCATCGTCAGTCGCAGCCAGTGAATCAGTGCCACGTTATTCCAAGGGTTCAGTGGACTTGGACAGCCGAATTCGCGCGGTGGCGGCGTGGGCGTCCAGATGCTCGGCCTCGGCCAGGGCAATGATCGCCGGGGCGTCGGCGGCGATCCCCGCCGGGCCATACCGCACGACGCTCGAACGCTTGAGGAACTCGTAGACGCTGATCCCGCTGCTGAACCGCGCGGTCGTGTTGGTCGGAAGACAGTGGCTTGGCCCGGCCACATAATCGCCGGCCGCCACCGGGGAAAATGGACCGATAAACACCGCCCCGGCGTTCACCAGCCGCTCGAGCACCCGCGCCTCGTCCTTCACTTGGATGTTCACATGTTCGGCGGCGAACTCGTTGGCAAGGTCCACCAGCGAATCCATGGATGCATCCACGATGATCGCGCTGCTGTTGGCCAATGCCTTCTGGATCGCTTCCTTGCGCGACAGCGTCTGGGTCTGGCGGGAGATTTCCCCGATCACCCTCGATGCCAGTTCTTCCGAGGTCGTCAGCAGGAAGCAGCTTCCCGGATCGTGTTCGGCCTGCGCCAGCAGGTCGGCCGCGACGAACTCGGCACGGGCCGAGTCGTCGGCGAGCGTGAGAATTTCGCTCGGGCCTAAAAAGCCGTCCACCCCGACGCACCCCGCGAGCATCCGCTTGGCCAGTTGCGAATAGACGTTGCCCGGGCCGACGATCTTGTCCACCGCGGGGATCGTCTCGGTGCCGAACGCCATCGCCGCGATCGCCGCAGCGCCGCCGGCGCGATACACATCGGTCAGCTCCAGCTCGTGGCACGCCGCCAGAACCAGTTCGCTGCGCCCGTAGCGACTCGGCGGCGTGCAGACGACGATCCGCTTGACGCCCGCGACCTGCGCCGGTGCCGCCAGCATGATCAGACTCGAAGGATACGAAGCCTTGCCGCCGGGAAAGTACAATCCGGCGCTCTGAAGCGGGGTGAAGCGGATCCCCAGCTCGACTCCGGGACGGCGAAGCGGTGCCGCCAGCTCGGGCATGATGTGGCGCTGATATTCCCGAACCTGCTTGATCGAACGCCGCAACGCCGACATCAAGTCGCCGTCCAGCTTCCGGGCCGCGTCGGCCATCTCCTCGGGGCGCACGCGAATTTGTTCGCGGGTGAATTGCGGATCGTCGAACCGGCGGGAAATCTCGACCAGCGCCTCGTCGCGCCGATCGGCGACCGACTCAAGAACCGCGCGCACCTCCGACGTTTGTTCGGCCCGCGGCCCGCGATTCAGCGACATCTCCACCGGGTCCAGACGCAGCCGCCCAAGGATGTCGCGCACCCGCTGACGGTCGGGGGGCGATGAGTAATTCAATACCGGGATCATTTCCGCTCCCGCAGTTGCGTTGTCGAGACCATCAATACACCGAATCGGGGAAGTAGAATTTTTCGGCGTTATCCGGGGTCACCAGGTGGATTTCCAGCGTCACTTTCCGCTGGCCCGAAGCCTTGTCGGCCGCTTCCAGCGCGGCTTGGGTCACCCCGACATGCTCGGGGATATTTTCGGCCGCACCGGCGAGTTTTCCATCGCGGATCGCCGCCACCGCCAGGTGAATACCCGCCGCGATCATCGCCGGGGGATAGGTGGTGTCGGCGGGATAGAGTGGGTCGTTGTCCATCACCCGCTTGATGATGTCCTTCATCCCCGCGCCGCCGAGAATCCACATTTCGTTCTGTCGTCCGGCCTCTTTGATCGCCTTCTCGACGCCCAGGGCCATGTCGTCATCGCTGGCCCAAACCGCGTCGATGTGCTTGTGCTGGGCGAGATACGCCTGCATCACCTCCAGCGCCTTGGTCTGGCTCCACATCCCCGGCTGGCTGGCAAGAATCTTGATCCCCGGGTACTTGGCCATCGCCTCGTTAAAGGCATTGACCCGCGCGGTGTCCACGGTCGAGGGGATGCCCCGAAGCACCACGATCTGGCCCTTGCCGTCCAGCTTTTTCGCCATGAACTCGGCGCTCTTGCGTCCGAAGGCGGCGTTGTCGCCTGCGATGAAGACATCGGCCACCGGCTCGAGGAATCCGCGATCGACGTTCACGATATAGATGCCGCGTTCGTGCGCCTTTTTCGCCACGGGAGTGAGCGGCGCCGATTCGGTGGCGAGGATCACCAGCCCATCCACCTTCTGCGCCATCATGTCCTCGATGTCGCCGATCTGCTTGCCCGGCTCGTTGGCCGTGGCGTAGACCCATTCGACGTCAGGGTGCTGCTTCATTGCCTGCTGGGCCCAGTAGCCCACCCCGGCCGTCCAGCCGTGGTCGGCGGCGGGAATCGACACGCCGATCTTCAATTTCTTCCCCGCGCTCGACTGAGTGGCGGGGCTTTTGGCTTCCTGCCGCGAACATCCCGGCGCCAACAGGCCCCACAGCGCCAACGCGATCAATAATTGCGAAAAACAACCGGTATTCATGGGTTCTCCAATGCCTTTGCTTCACCGACACGCCCCGGGGGATCTCAGGCTCGCTCGCCCCGCTGAAGCATCACGGCGCCGACGATGATCAGCCCCTTGATGAGTCCCTGGTAATACACCGAGACTTGCAACAGATTCAACATGTTACCAATCACGCCGAGGATCAGCACGCCGACCACCGTGCCGAAAATCGTTCCGGCGCCGCCGCGCATTCGCGTGCCTCCGATCACTACCGCGGCGATCACGTCCAGTTCGTAGAGAAGCCCGGTGCCCGAACTCGAGACCGAGTTCATTCGGCTGCCCAGCAGCAGGGCGGCCAGGCCGGTGCAGAGACCGAGCAGGGCGTAGGTCAGCAATTTGATCCGCGCGACCGGGATCGCCGAATAGATCGCCGCCCGCTCGTTGGATCCGATGGCGATGACATACCGGCCGAACCGGGTAAGGTTCAGCAGAACCGCCGCGGCCGCCGCGACGCCGAGAAACGCCACCACGGGCCAGGGGAACATCAGGGGCAATTTGCCCGGGACGATCCACAGTCCCAGCAGATGGTCACGCCAGAGGAAGCCAAGGGGAATCCCGCCAGCACCGATCGCGGGGAATATCTCGGCGCTTAAAGAGCGGTATTCGCCGCCGTCCACCAGGGCCAGCGCCAGCGATCGGTATGCCGCCAGTCCGCCCAGGGTGGCGATGAACGGTGCCAGCCGCCCGCGGGTCACTAAAAGCCCGTTGATCGCCCCGGCCACGATGCCGCCGATCAACATCGATCCGAACGCGGCCAGCACGGCGGCGAATTCGGATACGCCCCCCACGAGCAAGCGGTTCATCACAAGAATCCCAGCCCCGCCCAGAAACGCTACCAACGATCCGACCGACAAGTCGATCCCGCCCAGCACGATCACGAACGTCATCCCTACGGCGATGATCCCTACGAACGACCACTGCCGCAGGATGTTCAGCAGATTTTCCGGCGAGACAAAGTTGCTGCGTCCCTTGCGCCAGAACTCGTAGGCCACCGTGAACGCGATCAACCCCACCAGCGCCGCCAGGGGCGTCCATCCCGCGGCCCGACCCGCCAGGCGGGCGCGCCAGGTCCGTCGATTCGGCTCGTTGGAAGACAATTCGCTCATCTCGCCGACAAAATGTAAGCGATCGCCGCTGCAGCGGCCAATGGCGCGAGCGTCCAAGACGCCTGGACTTGGGTATTGGGAGGCAGCGAACAAAAGCGGCCGGCGAAAGTTCGCCGGCCGCCGCTTCGGAGGCAGAGAACTCAAGGGCGATCACTTGCGCGTGCAGCAGCGATTCCAGGACTCCTTAACGGCATCGCGCGCCTTTTCCCAGCTCAGGACGGAGCTGCCCTTGTACTTTTCCCAGCCCAACTTCAGGTCGTTCTCCGCATCATCGAACGATCGGCCCGGCTGGCGCGAATAGGATTCCCAGCCGTAGCGATACGCCGGGGCAAAATCGTTGTACGTTCCGCCGCGGGCATAAGGACGGGTTGGATAATTCTCGCGCCAATACGCTTCTTCGGCAGTCGGATTGACCGCCTCGCCGACACCTTTGCCGGCCAATCCACCCGCGACAGCACCGACCGCAGCGCCGACGACGGCACCAACCGGTCCGGCCACCGCGCCGATTGCGGCACCGGCCGCTCCTCCGCCTGCAGCGCCGATGCCTGTCCCCACCGGATGCGCGCCCGGGGTTTTGGTGATCGGGTCCAGATTCGCGTCTTCTCGTTGCTTCCTGATACTCATAACAACTCCTTCTTAATAAAAAACAGTGCGTCGCCAAGGCCGCTCGGCGCCGTTGCATGACCCTCGTTGCAAACCCCGGGCCAGACGCTCGCCTGACCGGGAACCACCTCCCTTCCGCTTCCTGCCTCCGTGCCTTTTGCTCCTCCCTGTCGATAACTTGCCGCGGATTTGTCCGATAACGCCGCAGTCCGGTAAGGTCTGGGGCGTTGTCGCCGTAGATAGGATGTGCTTCGCCCGCCGGACCCGCCAGCCAATCCCGAGCTATTTCTCCATCGAGTTCATCGACGCACCGAGTTTCGGCGCGTCCAGAGACCGTATGGATGAAATGGATCGAGTTGGCGCTGTGGGGTCTTTGTCGGCGATCGCATCTCGGAAAGGTCCGTCATGTTTCGTGTCGCGCGTACGCTTGGTTTCCTGGTTTTTTCGCTTGCCCTGAGCGCGCCGTCGCCGGCGGGGTCGATTCAGCTCGGCTCGTCCGGATGGACCGCGTCATGGGACGCCAGCGCGGATCCCTATGTGGGCCTGGTGGTCGATCATGTCGATCCCGGCAACGCGGTGTTCATTCAGAAGACCATCAATTTCAATCACGCGCCCAGCGGCGGGGTGGTAGCCCCGGTGGCGATCACCTTTCAGCAGACCGTCCCCGGCGCGGTGCGGCATATCGTGATGGCCGCCGAAGTGATCTACAACCAGACCGGGGCGTCCTGGGGCGCATTCAATATGGCGATCCTGGGAGGATCGACCAACACCATCGCCGATGCCCGGTTCTTGCCGGATCCCAGCGGCGTGGGGCTGCCCGGGGGATTCGAGATCGATCCGTTCATGACCGCCACGTTCAGCCAGAACAACAAGGTGCTGACGCTCAAGAGCGGCTTTGTGCTGAGCGGGGATATTTGGCAGCCAGGGGTGGGGATCGGCGAACTATGGATCGACGGTGCCCCGCATGGTTCGCTGCCGGGCAAGAGCTTTACCCTCAAGGAATGGCCCGTCCCCAGCGAGGCAGTAATCCCGCTTCCGGCCGGGGTATGGACGGGGCTGCTGACGCTGGCGGCGTGCGGCGCTTTTGGGGCGATCGGCCGTGGCGCGATCCGGGCCTAAAGGCACACCGGCGCGTCCCGATTACCGGGGCGCGCCGTCTCGGCAGACCCACTGCCCGGCGAGGGCCGGCTTCCGTCGCATCGGACCGGTCCTCGCCTCGTGGGGTCAGCGCGAAATCTCCAGGGTTCTGGTTTAGGAAATCCGCAGCTCAAACAGCCGCGCCTCGGGCACGCCGTGCGTGGCCGAAAACGTCACGCGGACCTTGCGGCACTCGGTGGGGACCTCCAGGCGATGCCTCCGCCGGCGCTGATAGTTCCCGGCGACCTGGATCGACGGACCCTCGTCCAGGGTGATCGTGTAGTCGCGTACCAGTTCCGGTTGCGGCCCGCGGATCGTCCTGCGCGTGTTGCTGTCTCCGGGGCTGAGGACCAACTGCCGCTGGAAACCAGAGTCGAAGATCAGTTCGATCCGCGATATCTTCCGCGGGGATTTGAATCTCGCCTCGATCCACGCTTCGCCGCCGGACAACGGGGTGCTGTGCCAGGCATGGGGCTCGATCAGCTCCGCGGTTTTTTGATTCAGTTGGTCGCGTCGGTGCCCGTCGCGGATCAGTTCCACCGGACGGTTTCCCGCCGACGAACTAGCATCCAGGGCCGCATCGTGGATCAGGTCTGGCTCGCGGCGAACGTTCAACAACGTGAGATCCTCGGCCAGCAACGCCTGTTGGAAGCGTTCCAGGGCCTTGGGATCGGCGACCAATTCGCCGGGCGTCTTGTCTTCCTCGAGGCAGCGGGCCGCGGCCACGCCGACGGCTTCTCCGCCAATTGCGCAGGTCGCCATGACCCGCGTCGAGGCGAACGCCACATGCGTGGCGGAGATGTTGCGCCCGGCCATGAATAAATTCTCGATGTTGCGAGAGAAATAGCATCGCAGCGGAATGCCATACAGATGCGGCAAGTGCGTGGGGGTGAAGGGGGGTTCATCGACCGCGTCGATCCCCGCGGGCGGATGCAGGTCGATCGCCCAGCCGCCGTAGGCCGCTTCATCGTCGAATACCCGTGCGGTCTGGAGATCGCTCTGGACGAGGATATGCGGGCCGAGGAATCGCCGGCTCTCGCGCTTGCCGGGGATGGCACCGATCCAGTCGAGGGTCCAGTTCACCGAATCGGGATAGTTGCCCGAGTTTTTCACGTAGTCCCACAGCCCCAGGGCGATGCGGTACAGCTCATGGCGGATGGTGGTGCAGTTGTCCTTGATGGTGTCGAGCGTTCCGCCCCATTCGACCCACCAGAAGCCGTATTCCCACGAGCGGATGCCGCGCCCGACCTTGAGTTGTTGGGGGTCGAACTTGCGTGCCCACGGCGGGGGGATGAACGCCACGGGATGGTCGGTCCGGCGCGAGGTGATGAGGATCGAATTGCCCAGTGTCCAGCGGTCGGATTTCGGCTGGGCCAGAGATTCATCGTGCATGGACTTCGATTCGCGCCCGATGCGAAAGTCAGCGCCCGCCTCGGACCCCAGCCGTCCATCGCCGGTGCAGTCGGCGTAGTATTTGGCGCGGATGACAAACTGATCTTCGGTCAACTGTCGCATCGCCGTCGCCGCGACAATTCGGGCGCGTCGAGGGCCGCGATGCTCGAACAGCCCTTCGTCGCCGCTGCCGCCACCGTCGCCGCCCAACTCATCTTTGACACGGATGTCGCCGCTAGAGCCGCCGTCGCCGGCAGCGTCGCCAGCACCGGGCAGGGGGGACTGGTCTTCTGGCGTTTGCACATCGGCACCGGTCACAACGGTGTCCAGGAGCAGCGTGATATTCGGCTCGGCGACGACTTTTTCGTAAAGGATCACGTCCCAGAAAGGGTAGCAACGCTCGGGGTTGCGATAGGCATCCTCGATGCGAAGCTCCTCGATCAACCCGCTTTCTCGCGTGCCCTTGCGGCTGCCATGGCAGTCGCCGCCGCAGATGTGCATGCGGATCTCGCTCGAGGCGTTGCCGCCCAGCACGCTGCGATCCTGGCAGAGAACCACTTTCAGCCCTTGTCTAGCCGCGGCGATCGCGGCACACACCCCCGCCATTCCGCCGCCCGCCACGAGAAGATCGGTGTCGAGTTCATGTTGTTGCATTGGGAATCCTCAAAAAAACGCTGATTCAGTGACGCCACGATATCCAATGGCGATGGCCCCGCAAGCGAGGGAATTGGGGTGCGGCCGTCCCGGCTGCCCTTGTTTTGGAAAGAGCAGGCCAGAGGGCCGCGCCACAACGGGGAGAGCAGGCCAGAGGCCCCCACCACAAGGGGAGAGCAGGCCAGAGGCCCGCACCCCAAGGGGGAGGCGAGGAACCGTTTAATGGAAATCGCGGGAAGTCATTTTCAGGCCCTCGAGCATGGAACTCAAGTCGATCAATCGCACGGCCATGAGGTGCTGGACCAAGCCTTGGCGCTCGAGGTAGCCGTCGGCCTGGATCAATCCGCCGTGGCGGGCGACGTCGCGGTATTTTTCGTACACTTTAGGTCGCAGGATCAGATTCACCCCGCCGGTTTCATCCTCGAGGGTGATGAAGACGACGCCCGAGGCGGTCGCCGGGCGCTGTCGGATCAGCACCAGCCCGGCGACTTTGGCCCAGCGTCCGGCGGGCAGTTGTCGCAGCGCCGCCGCCGGGACAATTCGTCGGCGATCCAGTTCGTCGCGCAGCAGCGCCAACGGATGCGCCTTAAGCGACAGGCCATGGGTGGCGTAGTCGGCCATCACCTCCTGGCCCAGGGGCATCAACGGGAGAAATGGCTGGGTGGATCGGGGCGGATTGGATCGTTTGGGCGCGGTCCGGCGCTGCGCCGGACGGGAGGGGCTAGGCGCGGAGGTGCCGAGACGCGGAGGCGCGAAGGGGCGTAGAGGCGGAGGGGCGGAGGGGTCATCGCACAACGGCGTGTCCACATCGCTCAAGCCCATCACCCGCCACATCGCTTCGCGTCGAGACAGGCCCAGCGAGGCAAACGTATCGGCCTCGGCGAACCGTTGCATGACATGCTTGGGGGCATGCGATTCCTGATGCAACTGTTCGATCGAATCAAACCGCCCGCATCGTTCGCGGGCCGCGGCCACGCGGCGGACGAGCGACTCGGGCATCCCGCTGATCTGTCGAAACCCCAGCCGCAGCGCCGGTCCGCCCGCTCCCCAGGTGGATTTGTCCGCCCTGACCGCCGCGCCCCGGCACCGAGAGTCGGATTCGATCCCCGAAATCCCAAATCCGCAATCCGAAGTGGTAGACCTGGAATTTGGAATTGAAGATTTGAGATCTGGGATTTGAGATTCCGAATCCATGGCGATGGCCCTTCCTTCCGCCTGCGATTCTCCTTCCAGCGTGCAGTCCCACGCGCTGAAATTAACGTCGATCCCGCGAACCTCCACCCCATGCTCCTTGGCGTCGCGCACGAGCTGGGCCGGGGCATAAAAACCCATGGGCTGGCTGTTCAGCAGCGCCGCGGCGAACGCCGCGGGATAATACCGTTTGAGCCACGCCGACACGTAGACCAGCAAGGCGAACGATGCGGCGTGGCTCTCGGGAAATCCATACTCGCCGAACCCCTTGATCTGCTCGAAACACTGCTCGGCGAACTGTCGCGTATATCCGTTGGCGAGCATCCCCTGGACGATCCGCGTCTGGAACGAATCCAGCGCCCCGTGCTTTCGCCACGCGGCCATGGCGCGGCGCAACTGGTCGGCCTCCTCGGCGGAAAATCCCGCCCCGACCATCGCCACCCGCATCGCCTGCTCCTGAAACAGCGGCACCCCCAGCGTCTTTTCCAGAACCTGCCGCAGCGCCTCGCTGGGATACTCCACCGGCTCAAGCCCATTGCGCCGGCGCAGGTAGGGATGGACCATGTTTCCCTGGATCGGCCCGGGTCGCACGATCGCCACCTCGATCACCAAGTCGTAAAAACATCGAGGCTTCAGCCGCGGCAACATCGACATCTGCGCCCGCGACTCGATCTGAAAGACGCCCACGGTATCGGCTTCGCAAATCATGTCGTAGACGGCAGGATCTTCCGAAGGGATGGAGCAAAGGGACGAAGGGGTCCGCCCTGGGTCGGAAAGAAGATTGAAACGCGAAGAGGCGAAGGGGCGAAGAATTGAACCACGAAGATCACGAATGACACGAAGATTTTCTTCACCCGCCCGCGTTTTTTCGTGGCTTTTTAGCAGTTTGAAAACCTTCGCGATCGCCGTGAGCATTCCCAGCGCTAGCACGTCCACCTTGAGAATGCCTAGCGCGTCGATGTCGTTTTTGTCCCATTCGATCACGGTGCGGTCGGGCATGGCGGCATTTTCAATGGGGACCATTTCGCACAAGGCCCCGCGGGTCATCACCATGCCGCCGACGTGCTGGCTGAGATGGCGCGGAAAGCCCAGCAGTTGCCCGCTCAAGGCGATCACCTGGCGGACCCTTCGGTCGGCGGGGTCCAAGCCGCATTGGCGAACCTGCTCGAGGGTGATCGTTCCCCGGTCCCACCAATCTAGCCGCTTGGCCATTACGTCCACCTGCGGCGCGGTTAATCCCATCGCCTTGCCCACGTCGCGCACCGCCGAACGACCGCGATAGGTGATCACCTCGGCGGTCATCCCGGCCCGCTCGCGGCCGTATTTTTCGTAGAGATACTGGATCACCTCCTCGCGGCGCTCATGCTCGAAATCGACGTCGATGTCCGGCGGCTCATTTCGCGCAGCGCTCACAAACCGCTCGAACAGCACGTCGATGCGGTTGGGGTCCACGGCGGTGATCCCCAGGCAATAGCACACGGCGCTGTTGGCCGCCGAACCGCGGCCCTGGCAGAGAATCCTGCGGGATCGGGCGAAACCCACCAGGTCGTGGACCGTGAGAAAATAGGCCTCGTACTTCAACTGCTCGATCAGCGCCAGTTCGTGTTCGATCTGGCGGCGGACCTTTTCCGGCACGCCGTCGGGATAATGCTCAGCGGCACCGCGCCAGGCCAGGTCGGCCAGGTGCCGCGCCGGCGAAATCCCTTCGGGGGTCACTTCATGCGGATACTCGTAGCGCAATTCACCGAGGTTGAATCCGCAGACCTCGGCGATTGCAAGCCCGCGGCGGATCGCCTGGGGATATTCGAGAAACAACCGGTGCATCCGGGCCGGGCTTTTCAGATGCCGTTCGGCATTGGGCAGGAGTCGAAACCCCGCTTCTCTGATCGCGCATCCGTGGCGCACGCACGTCAGCACATCCTGCAACGCTCGCCGGGCCGGGTCGTGATAACAGACCGCGTTGGTGGCCAGCGGCTCGATCGCGTGATCCTTCGCCACTTCGACCAGCCGGCGCAGGCGACTGTGATCATCCGGCCCGTATCCCGCGCTGATCGACAAGGACAGGCGGGGTCCAAAGACATCTCGCAACGCACGGATGGCCAAGCCATGCTCGGGCCGATCCCAGTCGCCCGTCGCCGCAACCATCCAACCCTCACCGTCGGCAAGCACATCCTCCAGTTCGAGCCGGCATTCGGCCTTGGCAGCACGGCGCTTGCCGGTGGTGAGCAATCGGCATAACCGCCCATACCCGGCGCGATCGATCGCCCAGATGAGCAATTCCGGGCCGTCGGTGAGCGTCAGCCGCGATCCAATCAGCAGTTTGATTCCCGTGGCCCGGGCCGCCTCGTGGGCGCGAACCACTCCGGCCATACTGTTCACATCGGTCACGGCGATGGCCCGGTATCCCAGCTCGACGGCCCGGTTCACCAGCTCATCGGGATGCGACGCGGCCCGCAGGAACGAGTAATTGCTCATCACCTCGAGTTCGGCATACGCCGGGACGGCCTCCGCCGGCGTCCGCGGCGTCCGCCCGGCATTCGCCGGCGGCGCGGGCGCGGGCACCGGCGCGGAGGCGGGGGATCGCAGCTTGGGACTTGGCAACTCGGGCATGGGCCAACTTCCTAGAGGAACTCTCCTTGCAGATACCACTTGCCGGTTTCGTTGACGCGGAACATCCACCAACGATCGGCGCTGTCGGTCTCGATATCGAAGTAATCCCGCGTTTTGTCGTTGCCTTCCCACCACGGTCCGGCGATTCGCTCGGGTCCGACGGCATGAACCACCCGCCGGGCGACCGACCCGCGACGGACCAAGACCGGTCGGCCGTCCCGATCGTGCGAAGGAGCGACCATCACCCCCACCTCGATCGGCGCCGCCAGCAGGCACAAGGGTCGCGCCGCCGTCGCACCGGCATCCGGGCAGTCCCCCGCCCAGTCCCCCGAGCTATCGCCCGGGTAGTCCCCCGGACAGTCCTCCGTTTCCGCACGCCATCGCTTTTCCGGCACATGCGAATCGATCAGCCTCGCCCGCGCCACGCACCCCGATCCCAGCCGCACGCGAAGCCGCTCGATAAGCCGATCCATCTCGACTTGCCCGATGTGCCGCTCGTGGTCGAGCAGTTCCACCTGCTCGGGAAGCATTTGCTGGAAGATCGGGACCGCCAGGGCAATGGCGCTGAACCCGTCGCTGATCGTCGATTCCTCGTAGCGTCGCGGCGGCGGAGCGGGAGGCTGGGACTCCAGGGCGCTGCGCAGCAGTTTGAACAACCCGCGCGGATCGCGCGACGGGCGGGTGAGGTGGAGGGTGCGTTGGATGGATGGATCGCACGGGCGAAACAGCTCGATGTCCAGTTGCCGCGCCCCGCAACCGCGACCAAGCAGGTCCTCGCTGATCCGCTGGATCAACAGTTCAAAAGTGCTCCAGGTCGATTCCAGCGTCGCCGCCACGCCGTCAAAATCCATCCGCTCGTAAATTGGCGACTGGAGTTTCACCGCCGTCAACGGCTCGGGGATTCCTCCCAGGGCCTGGTCGATGCGAAGGAGGATTTGCTCGCCGAACCGCGATGGAAGGCTGGTTCGGGGGATACGCATCAGCGCCCCGACGGTCTGGATGCCCAGGTGATGCAGGGCATCGACCACTTCCGGCTCCAGGCGCAGCGCCGCGGGGGGAAGATCGCTTAAAAGGTGGGGATCGAGCGTTTCGGTGAGAGTGTCGCTCGTTCGCCCGAAAGCCAAAGCCCAGGCCGCCCCGGGCGCCGGGGCGATCGCCAGGCGGGCGGCGATCCCCAGTCGATCGAGCAAGGACCGGGCTTCTCGAAGCACGTTGTGCAGCCCGCGGAACACCTGCCGGCAACCGGTCAGGTCCACGAAGATCGCCGTCGGTCGTAACCCGGCCTGGGCGGCGCCGCGGATCAACGCCGTACGCGCCAGCGGCGGCTTTCGTCGCTTGTGCGGCGGCGGGGCGGGGTCGGCGGCTTCGATGGCCACCACCGGGGAAAATCGCATCAATTCTTCCGCCAGCCAGACCGCCAACGGCTTGGCGGGATCGGCGGGTGCCGGTTCGGAGGAAATCCCCGCGAGAGTTGCGGGCGGCTCATGCCGGTCGAGCTGCGGCGGGCAGGACGGCCCGGCGGGCGATGGGTTCAGCAGCACGCACAGATATTGCAAAGGCCTCGAGTTCACGGCAGATCTCCAGAAAGGCGCTTTTCCCGACACGTCCTCCATGACCGTGAATCAACCGCAGGTTCCACCGACGAATCGTTCGATCTCCCGGGACCGGGCGGACGGCCCAGCGGGTGGCGGCGGCGTATTCCTCGCTGGCCGGACCCAGAGGGCGCATCAGCAGCCCCACCCCTCCGCCGGCTTCGGACGCCAGTTGCAGACGGCGGGCCTCGACCCGGGTCAGCCGCCCGACCGGTGCCACCACCGCCGCCACACCGGGGCATCGCAGGCATTCGGACAAGGCCCAGACCACTTCCGCCGCGCGGGCCGGTCGCAACAGGTACAGGCGATCCAGGGGAATGCCCAGTGCGACCAGCCCGGGGGGATACAAGCGGGCCTGCGGATCGCAGCAGACGATCGCCCCGGTCTGGCGCGATTCCAGCGCCGACCGGGCCAGCCAGAACGCCGGGGTCATCGCCGGCTCGGGCCTGCAATGACTTAGCACCGCCGGTTCGGCGAGAATTTCATGGATGGCCCCGAACGCCAGGCCCGACTCGGGCAGCAGGGCGTCGAACTCGGCGAATCCCGTGCGAAACGTGCGGGATGCTTCCAGCGCCTCCCCGGCCCGCGCCCCGGTGGCGAAGGTCTGAAGCTTTCCGTCATGGCAGGAGATGAGCCGCATATCAAAGTTCGGACTTTGTTAGGTATACGAAGCTCCCATTTTTTGGTCAACCGCCTTCGCTTCGGATTCGTTCACAATCCACCAAACTCGACGGTTCAATCCTTATTCACCTCCCCCGGTCCCGCCCTTGTGCGGACCGACCGCCATGAATGTATGATGCGGCCATGCAACGACCTGCGAACATTCTCATCGTCATGACCGATCACCAACGTGCCGATACGGTGCGACGGGATCACCCGGCGAAAACTCCCAATGCCCGAAGGCTCGCCGATGCCGGGGTCGAGTTCGCCAACACCTATTGCACCGCCCCGCACTGTTGTCCGTCGCGGGCCTCATTCTTCAGCGGTCTGTATCCATCCCGTTCGGGCGTGTGGAACAACATTCTCAACGATCAGCGGCTCTCGTGGGGGTTGAATCCGGGCGTGCGACTGTTCAGCGAGGACTTGGCCGACGCCGGATACCGGATGTTTTACACGGGCAAGTGGCATGTCGATGGGTGCCAATCGCCCGAGCGATTCGCCTGGCGAAGCGGAACCTTGTCGGCGCGTCCCGGCGACAGCCACGGCTTGACCTGGCTTGCGGCATGCGAGAAGGCCGGCCAATGGACGGCTCCGCTGGCGCATCGCGACGATGGGATCATCGAGCGATATGGTTATCCCAACGTCAAGGCCTATGGCACGAGGACCGGCAAGGTTGCCGATGATCAGACGACCCTCGAGGCGGTGGAAAAAATCCGACAATTCGCCGACGGCGACTCGCCCTGGTGCGTCTTCGCCGGGCTGACCGGGCCGCACGATCCATACATGGTCCCCCAGCGCTTCCTCGATCTGTACGACCTGGACGATGTGCCGTTGCCGCTGAGTTTTTCCGATGATCTGCGCGACAAGCCGAGAATCTATCAGCGGCTTCGGCGAGATGTCTGGGGACAACTCAGCGATCGAGAGGTGCGCGACGCGATCCGCCATTTCTGGGCGTACTGCAGCTATCTCGACGAATTGCTCGGACAAATGCTCGACGCGGTGGATCAATCCGGTCAGGCCGAAAACACGCTGGTCCTGTTCTGCGCTGACCACGGCGATTATTGCGGCGACCACGGGCTGTTCAGCAAGGGGATCCCGGCGTTCACCGGCGCCTACCAAGTCCCGGCGATCATCCGCTACCTGGGGCGCTTGAAGAAGCCGGGGCGGGTGGTGAACGAACTGGTGAGCCTGACGGATCTATACCCGACGTTTCTCGAGGCCGCTGGGCTGCCAGCGCGGCGGGGATTGGCCGGATCGAGCCTGATGCCGTTCATCGAAGATCGCACGCCGTCGAACTGGCGGGACGCGCTGTTCGGTCAATGCAATGGGGTCGAGTTGCTGTACACCCAGCGCTGGATTCACACCCCCGATCATCGGTACGTGTTCAACGGATTTGATTTCGACGAACTGTACGACCTGCGGGCCGACCCGCACCAGATGCGCAATTGCGCCGATGATCCGGCCTTTGCGGATATCAAGCGGAGTCTGTGCGCCAGGATGTGGTCGTTGGCGCGCGAGTTGGGAGATGCTGCGCCATGCAGCTACGTCACGGTCGGCTTTGCCCCCGCTGGCCCCGGCGCGGCGTTCATCGAGGCATGATGCCGCGGCGAAGTGGACATCCAGCATATCCCCGCGAGCGGCGCTGTCGGGATGGATTTCTCGGCAGGGTAAGCCGGCTCGAATTGGAGAACGGCCCGAGAGGATATTCTGGATGTCCCCGTCTTCCCCGTCTTTGCCGGGCCACGTCCGTTTGCTCGGGCGGGGTCCAAGAGCCTACACTTCCCGGGCAGTCGCGGCGCAGGGGGCGACGTGGGTCGGCGTAGTCAAGTCAAGTGGGATTTCGCGCAACGCGGGAGTGAGAAAAACGTGTCTGAAACCGCCGGTGAAATGGTTAGTCAACAACTCGGGGATTACCGGGTGGTCGGTTTTCTCGGGGCCGGAGGGATGGGGACGGTCTACCTTGCCGAGCACATCCATCTTCGCAAGCAATATGCGCTGAAAATTCTCCCGCCGATGCTCGCCGGGGATGAGGGGTTCGTCGCGCGGTTCCATGACGAGGCTCGGGTGATGGCTGAGCTGCGTCATCCGAACATCGTGCATGTACATCACATGGGCCAATCGCAGGGGTTGTATTACCTGGTGATGGATTACGTTCCCGGCCCGGGGGGAAAGCCGCTGAGCGTCCAGGATTATCTGAAGGATCAGCCGGGCGGTCGGTTGCCGCCGGAGAAGGTCGAGAAGTGGGGTGCCCAGGTGGCCGACGCCCTGGCATACGCGCACAAGCGAGGGGTCATTCACCGGGACATCAAGCCGGCGAACATTCTGATTGACAATGAAGACAATGCGCGATTGGCGGATTTCGGGCTGGCCAAGGCGATCGGCAACGAGTTTATTCTCAATCAGGTGCATCAGTCGCTTCAATCGCCTTCGCGCGGGCGCGATCTGGGTCTGGATACGATGGACATCGCGGCGACGATGTCGCCGTCCGGCTCTCGCGTCGGGGGGATGGGCAGCGCCGCCGGGACCGGATCGTCCGGCAGTTCGGGACTGCTGGCGGGCGCTGGATCGCAATCCGGTTCGGCGCCGCGCACGACCAGCGAGAGCATCCTCGGAACCTACGACTACATGGCCCCCGAGCAGCGCGAAGGCGGCACCGTTGATGCGCGCACGGACATTTACGCCACCGGCGTGCTGCTCTATCGACTGCTGACGGGCCGGCGTCCGGTGGGGATGACGCGCCCGCCGTCGCAGCTCGTGGCGGGGCTGGACCGCAAATGGGACACGGTGGCGGGCAAGTGCCTGGCCGATGCACCGTCCGAGCGGTACCAGGATGCCGCGGAACTGCGCGACGCGATCCGCGGGGGACGACGGGCGCTGCCGATTCCCGTGGCCCTGCCGCGCCCGGCGATTCTCGGCGTTGCCGCCGGCGTCGCCATCGTGCTGATCGGCGTGGTGTTGTGGGCGGTGTTCGGTCGCGGCGGCGACGGCGAATCGGCGCTCTCCCGCGCGGTGCAATCCAAGAGTCAGGCCGATACCCAGTGGGAGCAGGTCGCCACCATCGAGCGCGGGCCGGGGATCGACCCGCTGATGAACGAAGCCGATCTCACCCGACGACAGGCGCAGGGATTCTTCGAGCAAAAAGCCTATTCCCAGGCGGATAAGGCTTACACCGATTTTCGCGCGCTGATGGAGAAGATCGTTGCCGCCGACCGCGAGCGATCGAGTGCCAAGCTCGCCGAGCAGACCGCGGCGCGGGCAGCACACACTGCCGGCTTGACCGGCGGTCTGGCCGAGAACACCGATCCCTGGCGAAAGGCGCGGCAGGCCATGGCGTCGGCGCAGCAGGCATTTGATGCCGGGAACTTTGCCGAAGCGCGCGGACAATGGGAACTTTCTGAGCGGCTGATGAACCAGTCGGTGGCGATCGCCAAGGGCAAGATGAGCGACCGCGACGCGGCCGCCACGGCCCGCAATGAAGCGCAGGCGGCGGCGCGAAACGCGGCGGCGGTGAAGGGCCAACAGCAGGATCCATCGAGTTGGGACCAGGCCCAGAGTCTCGATGCCGAGGGACAGTCGGCCTGGGCCCGCGATGATTTCCCCGCCGCCAACCAGCTTTGGTCGCGCGCAGTGGAAGCCTATAAGCGATCGGAATCCGCCGGGAAGAACGCGATCGTGGTCAGCGGCGACGCGGCGGCGGCGCGGCTGGACGCCGAATCCGCCGCCTCGAATGCCCGCGCGGCGCAGGCACCGACGATGGCGAAGGATCTATGGACCGCCGCCGAGCAGATGCGCGGCGAGGCCGAGGCGCACTTCGACAAGGGGCGCTATCAGGATTCGAAGTTGGCGTTCGCGCGGGCCGCCGAGCAATACAATCTGGCGCGCTCCCGCGCGCAGCTCGTCGGGCGAGCGCGCTCGGCGCAGGGAGATTTCGAGAAAGCTCTCGCCGAGCAGCCATTGGACGCTGAGAAGCTCAAGGCCTACGGCGGCGCTGCGTGGGCCAACGTCGAAGTCGAGGTGCGCCGAGCCGCGGGAACGGATGATCCGGCGGCCAAATCCGCCGCCTACGGCCGTGCCATCGCCATGCTTCCCGAGGCTACCAAGGCCGCTAAGCAGACATACGTCGCCAAGCTGTTGGAAACCGCCGAGGTCAATGCCACCAAGTCGGGCGCGCGGGTGGCGCTGACGGCGCTGAACGAAGCCCTGCGACTCGATCCCGATAACCCCAAAGCCCGCCAGTTGCAGACCCGGCTGGCGGCATTCATGGTGACCGATTCGCCTTCGGAGTGGCTCGCCCAGGCGGGCACCGAGGCCAGGAAGGTGCAGAGCGTTCTCATCCGCGCTGATCTGTTGGCGCAATTGGCCGAGCTTCAGGCCGCCAGCGGAGATGTCACCGGCGCCCGCGCGACGCTGGGCGATGTCATGCCCGTGGATCGACGCGATGGGCCGCTGGCGGAAGTGGCCCAGGCACTGGCCCTGTCGGGACAGGCCGACGCGGCACGCGAGGCGGCCGGGCAGATCCGCGACATGGTCAAGCAGCAGGATGCGCTGCTGACGGTTGCGGGACTTCTCGGTGCTGAAAAAGTCGATCAACTGCCTAACCCGTTCGACCGGGTGCGGGCCGATTGCCTTGCGGCCAAGGTCATGGCGCAGCGCGGCAAGGCCGCCGAAGCCAAGGCGCTGATCGCCCGGGCATCGGCGGGTCTGGAGGAACTCGGCGACGCTTATCAGCAGACGCTGGCGCGATGCAAAGTGGTTTCGGCGCAGGCGGCGGCCGGGGATATCAAAGGAGCGATCGCTTCGGCGGAGAAGATCGAGGAAGCGATCCCGCGGGGCTGGGCGATGCGCGACATCGCCGAAGCCCAGGCGATCGCGGGGGACGCCAAGACCGCGATCGCCACGGCGGGGCGAATCGAGCAGCGGCTGGAAAAGGCCACGGCGCTGCGACTGATCGCCGAAGCGCAAGCCTGGGGCGGCGATGTCCGCAGCGCATCGTCCACCTTAAGCGCCATCGGGGATCAGCAGATTCTCAAACAGGCGTTGCCCGCGATGGCGGGCGGAGCGGCGGTCAACGGAGATCTCGACGGGGCCTTGAACACCGCCTCGGCATTGCCCGATTCGCAGCGGCGGATCGCGTACAGCGACATCGCCGAGGGACTGGTTCGCGGCAAGCAGTTGGCGCTGTTGAACCGATACCTGGCGAGTTTGTCGGACCCAGCGGACCGCGCCGCGGCGAGACTGGGCGTGGTCGAGGGACTGATCCCCCGGCGATAGCGATTACGAAACCAAGAAGATTTCCACGCTGCTTCAGGTGATGCTCAATCTCCAGTCCAGCTCGGACAGCCGCGCGCCGCTGATCACCGTCCCGGCGGGGGTGGCGGGGGGGGTGGGCGGGCTTGCGCGTGTAGGTTGTTTTGCAAGTGGCGGACACGTGGGTGAAACCCCATCATGAACATTGTGTGTACAGGAATGTTCAAGGTGAAAGGAGTTGCCTCACGTGCCACCAGTAGCATTATCGGCATGGACTGCTGAGCT
>JBBQNJ010000048.1:0-39339 GCA_038329845.1 Tepidisphaerales bacterium
ACCGTTTTCCGCGTGTTCGAACCATGAGCACAACGCTCGCCGGAACAGGTCATAAGTCAACGTGACCCCTTTATGTCCGCCTTTATGTCCGCGTCGTGTTCGCATCTGCGGTGCCGGTGGATCGACAGCGTGAGCAGCCGAACCATGAGCACAACGCCCGCCGGAACAGGTCATAAGTCAACGTGACCCCTTTATGTTCGTCGCGGAGAGGTTCCATTGTTCCAACGCGGTCCGCAGGGGCGGTTGGTTCGGGCTGATCTCCAGGCTTTTTCGCCACCACCCCAGCGCATCGCGGCGCAGGGATTCATCCAGCTCGAATCCGGCGCGATAGCGAGAAATCAGCAGATCAGCCAGCGCGTTCATCGCGGCGGAATAGCGGGGATGGCGCTGGAGCAGCGCCTCATATGCCTCGCGGGCCTCGTCATAACGTCCGCAGGCGGCCAGCGCATCGGCGTAGCGCTTGCGGGTGATCGCCGAATCATCGTTCGCCAGCGCCTGCTGCAACACAGCCAGTGCCTGGTTCGGCTTGCCCTGTCGCATCAAGTTGTATCCGAACGCCCGCAGAACCAGCGGCTGAGTCGAGTCGATCTCCAGACTGGCTCGATAGGATCGCTCGGCAAGCGGAAACTCGCCCGCCAGGTCCAGCGCCACCGCGAGATTCCCATGCGCCTCGGCCGAGAGCGGGTCGAGCTGCGTCGCCCGGCGAAGCGATTCGATCGCCTTGTCGGTCTGATCCAGGGAGAGATAGACAGCGCCCAGGCTGATGCAGGCGCGGGCGTTTTCAGGATTCAATCGCAACGACCGCAAGTACCCCGCGGCGGCCTCCTGCCAGCGTCCCATCAGGTGATAGCAGACCCCCAGCCAGTAGTGTTGCTCAGCGCCGTAGGGATCGAGCCGGATAAGCTGTTCATACTGGGTCGCGGCCTTCTCGTACTGGCGGCGATCCCGATAAATCTCGCCCAGCACGGCGCGGGGGGTGATCAGGGATGGATCTCGCTCGATCGCCGACAGCAGCAGGCGCTCGGCGCCGTCGGGGTTCCCCGCGCGATAAAGCTGCACGCCCCGCACATACGCCTGTGATGATGGCGAACTGGATCGCGCGCCGCACCCCGTAACGGCGCAGATCGCCGCGACGAGGATGAGATTAAAGCAATTCAGTGAGCGAGCAACAAGGAAACCCATATGCAACCGCCACCCCAGCAAGAACAAGTGAGAGATCGACTATAAGCCGCCGCCTCAGACGCGGCAACTGGCGCGGAGGAACGGGGTCGGCGATCGACGATATGGCGGTCGAGACGGGGGTCCGATGCGCACCCGGCGAGCCAAGTCGCCCGAGGCGCGCAAAAAAAGAGGCCGGTGCTCGCCGTTACACCGGCCTCGAATCAGGCTGCCCGACCTAATGGTCGGAGACCCACAGCCTTGTTCAACCTATCGTCCGGATCGCACCCGCCTCTTTAGGCGATTGAAGGTTTTCCCGCGCCGAAAGGGTTGTTTATCCCCCCGCCGCGACACGCGCGATGGCGAGGGCGTGATTCAACCGGCATGATCCCTATAATCGATTCCCAATGAACACCCCCGCACCCTTGGAAGATCAACCCATGGCCAAGCTGGCGCTCGAAGAAGGCTCGGTCTTCACCGGACGCGCTTTCGGAGCGCGCGGAACCAGCCAGGGGGAAGTCGTGTTCAACACGTCGATGACCGGCTATCAGGAGATCCTCACCGATCCGTCCTATAAGGGACAGATCGTCACCATGACCTACCCGCTGATCGGCAACTACGGGATCAATCGCCAGGACGCCGAAAGCCGCCAGCCGCACGTGGCCGGGTTTGTCATCAAGGAACTCTCGCCGGTCCACTCCAATTATCGCGCCGATCTTGGCCTCGACGAATATCTGCGGCAAAACCAGATTATCGGGATCGAAGGAATCGATACCCGGGCACTGGTGCGAAAACTGCGAATCGTCGGGGCGATGCGCGGCGTTCTATCCACCGAGATTCTCGATGATGCCCGCCTGGTGGAAATGGCCCGGGCGACGGCAGAAATGGAAGGTGCCGACTGGGTGCGGGCGGTCAAGTGCGAGCGGGAATACGACTGGGATGAAGACCAGGGGTTATGGGCGCTGGGCACGGTCGAGCGCGGCGAGGGGTTGCATGTCGTGGCGCTGGACTGCGGCGCCAAGCACAACATTCTTCGGCATCTGCGGCAGCGCGGGGTGAAGGTCACCGTCCTGCCGCCGGACAGTTCGGCCGACGAGATCACCCGCCATCGTCCCGATGGGCTGTTCATCTCGAACGGTCCCGGCGATCCGGCGGTACTGGATTACGCCGTCGAGCCGATCCGGCAGCTGCTGGACAAGATCCCCACCTTCGGTATCTGCCTGGGTCATCAGCTCCTGGGACGGGCCATCGGGGCGAAAACCTACAAATTGAAGTTCGGACATCGCGGCGGAAATCAACCGGTGAAGAATCTCGACACCGGTCGCGTCGAGATCACCAGCCAGAATCACGGCTTCGCGGTCGATGCTAAATCGCTGGAAGCCAGCGGCGGGATCATCACCCACTTGAACCTCAACGACAACACCGTCGAGGGGTTCCGTCATAAGGATCTGCCGGTCTTTTGCGTGCAGTATCACCCCGAGGCGTCGCCCGGCCCGCATGATGCGGCGTACCTGTTCGACGCGTTCATCGAGATGATGAAAACGAAAAAGCCGGTCACGGGCGAGCGACTGAACCAGCTCCAGGCGCTGCGCAAGCAAAAACTGTAGCATCCGCGCCGGCCACGGGCGAGCGACTGAAGCAGCTCCAGGCGCTGCGCAAGCAAAAACTGTAGCATCCGCGCCGGCGATCAGGCTGAAATTACTTTTCGGCGGCGTATTCCTGCAACGGTTTGACATCCCAATCGCCGGCCTGCAGCGCCTGGATCGCGCGGGCGCAGGCCCCCGCTCCGTTCAACGTCGTGACGATGGGGATGCGGTTCAATACCGCCAAGGCGCGGATTTTTCCCTCATCGGTCGCCGGACCCTTACGGGTGGGCGTGTTGATGATCAACTGCACCTGCGCGTTCTTAATGTAATCCTTGATATTGGGCCGGCCCTCGGCGAGTTTGGGGATGCGCGTGGCGGGGATGTCGGCCCGCGACAGCACCTCGAATGTTCCGCCGGTGGCGATCAGGTTGAACCCGGCGTCGCTCAACAGGCGGGCGATGGGAGCGAGATTGGGCTTGTCGCTGTCCTTGACCGACAGGTAGACCGTCCCCTTGAGCGGCAATGCTCCGCCGGCGGCGATCTGGCTCTTGGCGAACGCCAGCGGGAAGTTGGCGTCGATCCCCATGACTTCGCCCGTCGAGCGCATCTCCGGCCCGAGAATCACATCGACGCCGGGGAACTTGGTGAATGGAAAGACCACTTCCTTGACCGACGTATGCGCCGGATCGGGCCGCTCGGCGATCCCCAGCGAGGCCAGGCTCTGTCCCGCCATGACTTTGGCCGCGATGCGAGCCCAGGGCATCCCCGTGGCCTTGCCGACGAACGGCACCGTGCGCGACGCCCGCGGATTGACTTCGATCAGGTAGATTTCGTTGTCCTTGATGGCGTACTGCACGTTCATCAACCCGCGCACGCGCAGCGATTCGGCCAGCCCCCGGGTCTGCTGCTTGAGCCGTTGGACCATCGGAGCGGATAGCGAATACGGCGGCAGCGCGCAGGCCGAATCCCCCGAGTGGATGCCCGCTTCTTCGATGTGTTCCATCACGCCGATGATAATCGCTTCACCGCCTCCCCCCCCGCCGTCGCCGTCGCCCGCGGGGTTGTAATCGGCCAGACAATCGACATCGACCTCGATGGCGTTGTCGAGAAATTTGTCGATGAGAATGGGCGTTTCCGTCGCCGTTGCGCCAGTACCGGACGCCTCGATCGCCTGGGCCATGTAGAAATTGAGCTGAGCCTCGTCGGACACGATCTCCATGGCGCGGCCGCCCAGGACGAAGCTGGGCCGCACCAACACGGGATATCCCACCTCGCGGGCGACGTGGCGGGCGCCCTCGACGTTGCGAGCGATCCCGTTGGCCGGCTGCTTAAGCCCCAGCCGCTCGACCAGGGCGCGAAACTGTTCGCGGTCCCCCGCGGCGTCAATCGAATCGACGGTGGTGCCCAGGATCGGCACGCCCGCCTCGCTCAACTCCCGCGCCAGGTTCAGCGGCGTCTGCCCGCCGAACTGCACGATCACGCCCTTGACCAATCCGCCCGGCTGATCGAACGGCCGGCCGTTCAGCCGCTGACAGATGTTCAGCACGTCCTCGTGGGTAAGTGGCTCGAAGAAGAGCAGATCGCTGGTGTTGTAGTCCGTCGAGACGGTCTCGGGGTTGGAGTTGATCATCACCGACTCCAGCCCCAGGTCGCGCATGGCGAAGGCGGCCTGGACGCAACAGTAGTCGAACTCGATCCCCTGCCCGATGCGGTTGGGTCCGCCGCCGATGATGATCACCTTGGGCCGATCGGTCAGGCGGATTTCGTCCTCCTCGACGGTCGAATCGGGTTCCCCGCCGCCGTTCACCCGGACGTAGGGTTGTTCGTAGGTGGAATAGTAATACGGCGTGGCGGCCTCGAACTCCGCGGCACAGGTGTCCACCAGCTTGTAGACTGGATTGATGCCGTGCCGCTGTCGGATGGAACGCATCTCATACGGGGTCAGCCGGCAGATGCTCGCCAGTTGCACATCGCTGTAGCCCCACTGCTTGGCCTGGCGGAGAATCCGATCGAGGGTGGCCGCATCGGCACCAGCGCCGTTTTGCAGCACGCGCTCGAAGTCGACTAATTCCTTCATCTGCGCCAAAAACCACGGGTCGATGCGGGTGAGGTCGTGGACCTGCTGAATCGACCAGCCCATCTTCAGCGCGTAGCGAATGTAGTACAGCCGTCCCTGACTCGGCACCGCCAGTTTTCGCCGCAATTTTCCCTCAGGGATGGGCCATTCCCCCGCCGCCGACTCCCCCTGCGCCGTCTTGTCGGAATCGAAGGTGGAATGTGAAAGCTGGAGGGTCGAAAGCCCCGCTTGCCGTGATTGTGCTTCCCCTTCGTGCCCCCGTGCCTCCGTGCCCACGTGCGTTTCCTCGCCCTCCCCTTCGTCCCGCCGTCCGGCCGGCCCTGCGTCGCTCTGTACTTCTTCTTCGTGCCTCCGTGCCTCCGTGCCTTCGTGCCTTCCTCCTTTCCACTTATCATACCGATCCAACCCAAACCCGAACCGCTTGACCTCCATCGAGCGGATGCCCTTTTGCAGCGCTTCCTTGAACGTCCGTCCGATCGCCATCGCTTCGCCGACGCTTTTCATCTGCGTGGTAAGCGTCTCGTCGGCATCGGGGAATTTCTCGAACGTCCAGCGCGGGATTTTGATCACGCAGTAGTCGATCGTCGGCTCGAAGCAGGCGCTGGTATGCAGGCCGCGGGCTTCGTCGGAGGTGATAAAGTTGGGCAGCTCGTCCAGGGTGTATCCCACCGCCAGCAGCGCCGCGATCCGCGCGATCGGATACCCCGTTGCCTTGCTCGCCAGTGCCGAGGACCGCGACACCCGCGGGTTCATCTCCACAACGACCATCTCCCCATCGGCCGGATTGATGGCGAACTGAATGTTGCTGCCGCCGGTCTCAACCCCCACGGCGCGAATCACCGCGATCGATGCATCGCGCATCCGCTGATATTCTTTGTCGGTGAGCGTCTGGATCGGCGCCACGGTGATCGAATCGCCGGTGTGCACGCCCATCGCATCGACGTTCTCGATCGAGCAAATGATCACGACGTTATCGTTGCGATCGCGCATCACCTCCATCTCGAACTCTTTCCACCCGATCACCGATTGCTCAATCAGCACTTCCGTGACCGGCGAAGCGTCCAGCCCGCGCTGCACGATTGTCTCGAATTCCTCAACGTTATAGGAGATTCCGCCGCCCGTGCCACCGAGCGTGAACGCCGGACGGATGATCAGCGGCAAGCCGATCTCTTCCAGCACCTTGCGGGCCTCATCGATAGAATGGACGACGCCGGACCGCGGCACCTTCAGCCCGATCGAGATCATCAGGTCTTTAAACACCTGGCGATCCTCTCCCTTGTAGATCGCCTCGCGGTCGGCGCCGATCATTTTCACGACGTAGCGAGTGAGAATCCCCTGGTCGAAGCAGGCCATGCCGGTGTTCAGGCCCGTCTGTCCGCCGAGCGTGGGAAGCAGCGCATCGACCGGCGTGCCGGCGTCGCGCTCGCGGCGGAGAATTTTTTCGACCGCCTCGGGGGTGATCGGTTCGATGTAGGTCGCGTCGGCGAATTCCGGATCGGTCATGATCGTCGCCGGGTTCGAGTTGATAAGGACGATGCGGTATCCCTCTTCGCGCAATGCCCGGCAGGCCTGCACGCCCGAGTAGTCAAACTCGCAGCCCTGCCCGATGACGATGGGACCGGAGCCGATGATGAGAATGGAATGAATATCGTCGCGTCGAGGCATGGTGGGCCGTAATGTACTAGCCGGGGGGATTGATGCAATCGGCTTGCCGCTGGCTCGCCGGACGATATATTCCCGGCTCATGGGAATGACGGGTTTGATCGCCGCGACGACCACGGCGTTCGCGGCGGATGGGTCACTGGATCTGTCCGGCATCGAGAAGCAGGCCGAGGCGCTGGCCGGAAGCGGGGTGAGCCGCGCGTTTGTCTGCGGGACGACCGGCGAATGCGCGTCGATGACGCTCGAGGAGCGGATGCGCGTCGCGCAGCGCTGGCGCGAGGTGGCGGCATTGCCGGTGGTGGTGCATGTCGGCCATGCCTGCCTTGCCGACGCCCGTTTGCTGGCCATGCACGCCGCGGCGATCGGCGCCGCGGCGGTCGCCGCCACGCCCCCCTATTATTTCAAGCCCGCCAATGCCGAAACCGTCGTCGCGTGCGCCGCGGCCATCGCCGATGCAGCGCCGGGGCTGCCGTTCTACCACTATCACATCCCTTCCCTCACCGGCGTGAATATCCCGGCGCTGGATGTGCTGCGAGCCGCCGACCGCGCGTTCCCGAAACTCGCCGGCGTGAAATTCACCTTCGAGAGCCTTCACGATTTCGTCCGCTGCATGGAACACAACGGCGGGCAGTACGACATGCTTTTCGGGCGCGACGAGATGCTTCTGGGGGCTTTGGCCAGCGGCGCCGCCGGCGCGGTGGGAAGCACCTATGGCTTCGCGCCCAGGCCTTATCTGCGGATGATCGACGCGGTGAACTGCGGCGATCTCGCCGCCGCCCGAGTCGATCAACGCCGAGCCTGTGCCTTCATCGACATCATGATCCGCCACGGCGGCCTAAGTGCCGCCAAGTCGATCATGGGGCTGATCGGCTTGGATTGCGGGCCGATGCGACTGCCGTTGAAAACACTGGATGAGACGGCCCGCAGGCAGTTGCAACAGGATCTGGAAGCAATCGGATTTTTCGACTGGCGCTTAAAGTAAGCGCGGGAACCTGCGATGATTGAGAAGTTCACCGTCAGCCGCGACGATTCGATCTATCATGCCTGGCCGGACGTGGCGCTAACCCCTTCGGGTCGGCTGGTCTGCGTTTTTTCCGAATGCACCCATCACGGCGATCGCAGTTACACCCGGATCATGCACTGCCATTCCGACGACCGCGGCACCACCTGGTCGCCCAAGCGCCCGCTCGCGCCCGCGGCCCGATTTACCGAGGGGAAGTTCGAGTGGTGGAATTGCCCGCGAATCTCGACCCTTTCCGACGGACGGCTGGTGGCGCTGGTCGATTACTGCCAAAACAGCAAGCCCGGCGAAGCCCCTTCGTCATTTCAGGCGCGGATTGAACATCTGTATTTCACCCGCGACGGAGAGTCTTGGTCTGATGGGCCGGCTACCCCGGCGCGGGGGATCGTTCCCGATCAGATCGTCGAGTTGAAGAGCCCCGCCCATCACGGACGCTGGATTTTCGTGACCCATCACCGGACGGGTGAGGATTTCAGCCTCTGGCAGGTCGAGGCATGGATCAGCGACGATCAAGGCCAGACCTGGCGCGATCCGGTGGTTGTCGCCGCCGCGCCGCAACTGCGGTTGTGCGAAGGATCGGTCGTCGAGTTACCCGGCGGAGAGCTGATCTGCTTCCTGCGCGAAAACTCGAGCCTGGGCCTCGACGCCTACAAGTGCATCTCGCGCGACGGCGGACTGACCTGGTCGGCGCCGGTGGCGTTTCCGCTTCCCGCCTGCCATCGTCCTGTCGCCGGAATGCTCCAGAGCGGCAAGGTCATGATCGTCCATCGCTTCATGCAGGGCGGCAAGGGCTGGATCGGCTGGTGGACGCAGAACACTTTCGCGGCGTTGACCGACATCGAGTCTTGCCTGGCGGAGAAGCGCAACGACGCCCACGCGCGAATCCTGCCGCTGGATTTCGATCGCAGCGGTCACTGCGACACCGGCTACACCGGCTGGGTCCAGTTCCCCGACGGGCAGATCGTCATCGTGAATTACATCGTCGATGACGCCCCCAAGGCACAAATCCGCGCCTACCGCCTGGACGAGCGCGATTTCCTCCTGCCGGGAAGTTGAACTGTCGATTCGGCACCGATGTCCTCATTCGGGGCGTCTGATAGAATAGTCACATGAACTTGATCGAAGTCGCCGCCGCCCGGCAGCGGGAGTACGACCGGAGTACGTCGCCGATGGAGCGGAAGGATCGTGGGCATTTTGGTACGCCGGGCCAAACTGCCGCATACATGGCCGGGATGTTGGACATCCCCAATGAGCCCGACTTTCGCCTTCTGGACGCCGGAGCGGGCGTCGGCATCCTATCCGCCGCCTTCTGCCAGGTCGTCATCCAACTTCCGACATCGCGGACGATCCATATCGAAGCATGAGACAACGACCCCAAGCTGGAGTCATATCTTCTGGCGACTCTATCGGACTGCCAGAAACAGATGGCACGGTGCGGCCATCGGATGACGTTCGACATCGTGGCCGACGACTTCATCCTGGGCAGGGCGGCAGGGAGCCTGTTCGACGCCGCCGCCCCCGAACCGTTTCACCTTGCGATCTTAAACCCTCCCTACTTCAAGCTGCGGAAGGACTCGCCCCACGCCCGCACGATGGCCCACATCGTCCACGGCCAGCCGAACATCTACGCTTTATTCATGGCGCACGCCGCCGACCTGTTACGCGACGAAGGGGAACTCGTCGCCATTACGCCCCGCAGCTATTTCAGCGGGCTGTACTTCAAGAAGTTCCGCAAGTGGTTTTTCGACCGAATGACAATACGCCATATCCACACGTTCGCGGCACGCGACGACGTATTTCGGGACGATACCGTACTCCAGGAGAACGTCATCTTGAAGGCCAGGAAGAACGTTCCCGATGCCGATGTCATGATGACATCCAGTGTGGGCGGGACTGCCGAAACCCTGCCGTGACGACGGTGCCATATTCAGAGGTTGCGGACAAGTCCACCGACGACTACATGATCAGGGTTGTAACCGACTGGAACGAACACTCCATCCTCGAAGCCGTCGAAAACCTGCCGTGCCGATTCCGCAACCTGCCTTACCGCATTTCCACCGGTCCGGTTGTGACATTTCGTTCCACGGAGTTCTTGCGGGACACCCGCGCCGCGGATACCGCCCCGCTAATTTGGATGCACAATGTCAGGCCGTTCATTACCCAGTTCCCGCCAAAGAACGGAAAACCGACGCACATACTCGTCTCTGACGCCTCGAGGAAGTTGCTGTTGCCGACCAAGCGATACGTTTTAATGAAGCGGTTCACAGCGAAAGAAGAACACCGCCGTCTTGTTGCTGGCATTTTCACCCCATCCGATTCGTACTCCCAGTTCGTAGGGCTGGAAAACCACCTGAACTACGTCCACATCCCAGACGGTGAACTGTCCGACGCCGATGCTTTCGGGTTGGCGGGGTTCTTAAACTCTTCGATCATAGACCGCTACTTCCGTGCCATCAGTGGGAACACCCAGGTAAACGCCATCGAAATACGCAACCTCCCCGTCCCCGAGCAAAAGACCCTAAGGGCCATCGGGGAACGCCTCTTGGAGGGGCGACGTGAAGACGTGGACAAAATCGTAGGCGAAGCCATCGGTGTACCGCCAGAACTGAGCGGGGCATCGTCATGAGCAAGCGGATCGAAGCATCAGAGATCCTCAAGAGTCTGGGGCTTCCACGCCCACAACAAAACCAACGGTCAGGACTGACATTGCTGGCGTTGGCTGGACTGGAAGAAGAAACGCGGTGGGCCGACGCCCAGCAACCGCTACTGCGCATCTGGGACATCGTGGGATGGATGCGTGACAACTTCGGTAAGGACTATGCCGCCAACACCCGAGAGACGATCCGCCGCCAGACCATTCACCAGTTCGAACAGGCTCATCTCGTAAGCCGCAACTCGGACGACCCCAGCCGCCCAACTAACAGCGGGGACACCAAGTATCAGTTGACTGATGAAGCCGCCCTCGTACTTCGTGCGTTCGGGACGGACGCGTTCGCGGCAGCGTGCCAGGCATTCATCCAGCAACACGGCAGCTTGACCGCCGCTTATGAGCGTTCACGAGACATGCTGAAACTCCACGTCACGCTCCCCGGGGGTGGCAAGATCGAACTTTCGCCCGGCGTTCACAACGAGCTTCAACGGCACATCATCGAGGGGTTCGCCCCACGGTTCGCCCCCGGCAGCATCGTTCTCTACCTCGGGGACACCGCCGAGAAGCGTCTCGTCGTGGCGACCGACCGACTACAAAAACTCGGCATACCACAAATGACACACGACAAGTTGCCAGACGTGGTTCTTTACGATGAGAAGCGAAACTGGTTGTTCTTGATCGAGGCCGTAACGAGCCACGGGCCGGTATCCCCCAAGCGCCACGCCGAACTGGAAACAGCATTGAAGGACTGCGAAGCCGGACGGACTTAAGTTACGGCGTTCATGGACTTCACGGGGTTTAAGAAGTACGCCGCCGAAATCGTCTGGGAATCCGAGGTTTGGATAGCCAAATTCCCCGAACACATGATTCATTTCAACGGCGACAAGTTCATGGGGCCATACGAGGGCGAACGCCTGTAGTCTAGTCGTACATGCTGGTGCATCGCACGGTGCGGGATCATGGTCCGGCTTTGTCCGGCTCGACGGCATCGACGGTGGTGCGATAGGTATGCACCCGCCGGGTGCCGGACAGTTCCTCGATCGAGCCGGTGACATTCACTCGCAACAGGCCCTGCTTGGCGCCGTTAAGCAGGTCTTGAAGGATCGGCAGCTTGGGCAGGTTCGGGTTGTCGGTGACGAACGACAGCTTCACGCGTTTGCTGGCGTAATCGAGCGTGCCGGTGCCGACCATCGACATGGTGCGGCTGCGCAGCTCGATCTGCTCGAACGTCACCTTTCGTCCCTCGACGCTGTAGACCACCGTTCCCTGGTTGAATGGACCGCTCAGGGGCAGGCCCAGGTTGGTCACCTGCAAAAGCCCGAGAATCAGCGGGATTCGATACAATTCCTTCCCCTCGACTGACACATCGCCGCGGCCGCGGCGCGAGCCGGGATCATCGAGGTTGCCCTCCATCGCCAGGCTCGCCGTCAGCCGCCCGCGAATGTTGCGATCGGTCTCACCGGCCAGGGCCTTGATGTCCGCGTCGCGCACGACCAGCGCCATGGCGAAGCGCGTCGCCCCCGATTCGGGGTAGACCAGGTTCACTTCCCCGGCCATCTCGCCCCCGCCCAAGTTACCGCGCATGGACCCAATCCGCAGAGCGTCATGGGCGGTCGGTTTGTACAGCTCGGCGGAAAAATTGCGGATCGGCCGATCGGCCAGCAACGCCGACTCGATGGCAATCTTGCCCCCCAGGTCGCTCAACTTCCCTCGCCGCATCGCGCCCGTAAGCGAAACCGTCCCGATCACTTTTCGCAGATCCACCCCCGCATCCAGATCAGCGCCCGCGGCGGTGAGGATCGCGGTAAAATCGGCGTCGTCGCCGGCCTCGGCGGGATGATAGACCAGCGAGGGGATGTCGAAGCTGATCTTCCCGTGATATTTGAGCGTCTTCAGCAGCGACGCCACCGGCACCGGCAAGGCCCGCAACAGCGCGGTGTCCACCTCCATCCCTTCAGCGGCGATCGCCAGCTTCCATGGCGCCGATTCTGTCAGCGCCGCGCCGCCGGAGAATTTTAACGTCGCCTCGCCATGCAGGGCGGTGGCCTCACTGATCGTCACCTGTTGCGGCGTGATCGTGGCGCTGCCCGTGAGTTTCTCCAACCGATACGGCAGCGCCTTGGGCGTGGCCGCAAGTTCGCGGGGAATGATGACCAGTCGATACTCGCCCTCGCCCAGCCCGGCGGTCGGGTTTGTGCCCGGCGCCGAAGTCGCCGGGGCGGGCCGGTGATCCGCCGAATCGACCCCGCTCAAGACATCCGCCCGCGCTGCGCCCGGATCAATTCCCTTGGCCGAATAGGTCAAATTCGCGTCGATCGTCCCTTCGGGGCGCACCTGGTCCCAGCCCGTCTTCGCCGCCGCCGGAAGCATCGCGTAGAGATTGGGATCCAGCTTCAAGTTGGTCGTCGCCAGGACCAGGTCCAGTTGCCGGGGCTGCGCCGGTGCCCAGGCGAACTGCCCTCGCGCCGCCACATGCGCTGACTCGCGCCGGGCGGTCAATTCCTCGACGACGATCTTGCCCGGGGTCAGCCGCATCTTCGCCGACACGGCGCTCAGCGTCGGCCGCGTGGTCGCGTTGGGCTTGAGGACTCCTTCGCGCAGTTGCACGCCAAGGTCGAAGTCCACATCCCTTCCCGCCGCCGCCGCCTGCGTCGTGAAAGGAAAAATCCGCCCGGCGATGTCGATCTGGCCGCGCAATCCGGCCCGTTCGACCCACTGGCGCTCCTCTCCCGCCAGCGCCCCGAGCAGATCCGCGTCGATCGGCACCCCGGTCGCGTCGATCGTCAAATCAGGCCGAATCGTACCCCCGGCGCCGTAATCCACCCGCCCTTTCACGCCCAGCCGCATCGCCCCGCAGCTCATCCGCGCCTGCTCGATCACCATGTAGTCATCGCGGATATCCAACGTCGCCGAGAGGTTTTGCAGCGGGTACGCGAACGCCGCCATGGAAACATCGGCCGAGTCGATCGACACATGCGTGGCAATCACCCAGTCGCTGCTCGGGCCGATCGGACAGGCGATGTCGCAGACGAACGACCCGGCGAAACGCGGCAGATTTCCCTTTCCTTCAGCATCGAACCCGCGCAGCGTCTTTCGCACGGGCACCGGAAATGCGGCGATCAACGTCGGCTCGCTGCGCACGTTTTTCGCGGTGATGCGCATCTGCGCCCCCATCATTTCCGTCAGCGGCCCCATCCATCCGCTAAGGGTCATCTCCAGATCGCGGTTAAGACCATCGGCCGCGCCCGCCCCGTGCAGATCCAGCGAAAGAATCTCCATGCCGGTGCGGTCGCGGGTGAACTGGATGAGTCCACGCACTTTTCGCACGGGATAGGGAAATTTGTCGAAGGTGAATCCCCCGTCCAGCACCCGAATCTCCCCGACCAGTCGCGGACGCGCCCCACCCGCCGGGCGATCGAGCGTGACATCCAGAGCCATCCGGCCCGAGGGCTGAAACTTCTGATAAATCGCCCGGACCTCCAGCGGCAAAGACACGAGATATCCCGGCGCCGCCGGTAAATCCAACACCGTGCGCGAGCGGATGCGCAGCGTCGCGGCGGCATCGGGAGAGTATCCGGCAATCGACCCGCTCACCCGCAGCGCATTGGACTCAACCACCCCGCCCAACTCGGGGATCTCGATCCCCGCTTCGGTGAAAATGATCCGCCCGGCTACATCGTCCACCTCCACCGGCGGTGCCGTTCGCCCCGTCGCGGCTGGCTGCGTTGTTCCCGCCAGCCGATGCGCCGGTATCTCCATCGACACGCCGCGCAATTCCATCTCCACCCGAAACGACTCGGGGACCGAATCCTTCGCCGGCCGCCAATGCAGCACCGGCACGTCCACGCGACCCTCGGGACGGTGTTGATCCCAGAAATCGCGAACCTGGGCCATCAGCATCCGGCGAATGTCATCGTCGAATCGGAAGTTGCGCAGCCGCGCATCCAGCGCCCCGGTGGGCAGGTCGATGCTGCCGCTCAGCTCCGGACCCAATCCATCGCTCTCTCCGCGGCTTTGCAGTTTGAATGAATACCGCCCCGGCTCGATCCCCGGCGCCAGCGAACCCTCGATGTCCAGCGAGCCGATCGGGATGAAGACCCCGGCGCGAATTTCGCTGTAATCGAGCTGGGCGTCGCGCAGCAGAATTTCCGGCAGCACGCGAGCGCCGTGGGGATCGTCCGGCGGGATCGGAGGCGGGGCCGGGGGCGCCATCCGCTGAAAATTCCAGCGCCCCGCGTCGAGATTCTCCGTCAGTCGCACATGCGGCTCGGTCGCCACGATCCGCGTGGCTTCCATCCGCCCGGCGAGCATCGCCCGGTGGTTGTGGCTGATGTGAAACGTGCGAGCCGAAAAGATCACCGCATCGGGCGTGTCCTGCTCGTCGACCCGCACCACCACATCATCCAGCCGCAACCCCTCGAACACCGACAACGTGGCGCTGCCGATGTGGACCTTCCCGCCAAGCACCTCGGAAAGATAGGCCTCCGCCATCGAGCGCACGCGATTGGAGTCCGTGATGTACAGATATCCGCCGATGATCCCCAGCAATCCTCCCAACAACAGCGCCATCCCGACTCGGCGGCACCGGCCCATCCGCGGGCAATAGGGATGCCCCGATCGCCATGCCCGGGCGAAGAATGGATCGGATTGAGAGGCAAATAGCGGCATTGTCAGCGGGCCGGCTCGACTTGGCACCCCGGGCGTGACAACGCCGAGGCGGCGATGACCATCAGCGGCGGCTCGGCGGGGATGCGATAGCGCAGCGACCCGACCGACATCGCGTGAACGAGCGTGAAATAGACCGCCGGGATCATCAAGAACACCTTGACTCCCGGCGACAAACGCCGGCAGACCACCAGGCCCCACAGCGTCAGCAGTTGCACCGGTAGACTATAGAGCAGTCCGGCGTAGAAGTAGACGCCGTGTCCATAATCGTCGCTCAAGGGAACCGGACTCCAGGTGCGGGCGATTTTCGATCCCGCCAGGCGGATCGCCCGCCATGGATTCGCCATCGCATAGGCCCGCGCCCGTTCGGCGAAATATCGGTCGCGCTGAACTTCGGTCCAATCGTTATGGGCCAGCCACGGCATATCGCGCAGAAAAATCGCCTGATCGCTAGCACCGGTGGCGTCGGGATTGAAACCATCATACGCCGTGATCCCGCCGTTGGTCGTTGTCCAAATCCATGTTCCCAGCACGCGGTGATTTCGCCACGCCCACGGCAGCATCACCGCGATCGTCAGTGCCATCGCGATCGCGCCCGGACCGGCCGCCAGCCACGACCCGCGCCCGCCCGTGCCGGTTGACAAGGCGGCGCGCCTCGCCGTCACGAGCGTGGCGCCGACCCCCAGCAGGATCGGAAGGGCTATCGCGGATGGACGCACCAGCACCGACACCGCCAGCAGTCCCACTCCGACGATCCAGCCTGCGCGCCCCGGACCCGAGCCCGGACCCGGCGTCGGCCCCGCCCCCCGCCCCCGCCCCGGCCCCGGACGGGTCAACAACACCATGGCCCACGCCAGCATCGCCGTGAACAGCGTTTCGCTGAGGATCAGGATCGACAGGTAGATCATGAACGGGTTGAACGCCGCCAGCGCCGCCGCCGCCAGTGCGCTTGCGGCGGTCAACCATCGCCGCGCCAGCAGGTATACGGCCAGGACCGTCGAGGTGTCGATCACCGCCTGCATCGCCCGCACCGCCCTGACCGAACCGGCACCCGTCGCCACCCAGAGCGCATATCCCGGGGCGCGGTAAGCCCTCACCTCATCGCCGAATCTCGCATCATGCAGGATAAGTCCGTCGCCGCGGAGCAGGCTTTGGCCCAGGTCCAGGTATTCGCGCTGATCCGGCAGCCGGTCCAGCAACGTTTCGACCGGCAAGACCCATCCCGCCCCCAGCCGCGCCGCCAGCGCCGTCGCCAGCAGCGCCGCCAAAGTCATCCGTGTCATACGATCCAAGAGCCACTCCGATCCCCCCCACCATCCCTCAACCTAACTCCCCCCAACACACCACCGAAGTCGGCGGCGTCAAATAGGCCGCCTATTCATCTCTCCAACGGCACCGAACTGCCTTCGGCTACCATCCAGACCACAGCGGGGGTGGCTGTGCCACATGCAACCGCACACCATCCCACAGGGGGGGCGGCTCTGCCACATGCAAGCATACACCATCCCACAGGGGGGGGGCGGCTCTGCCACATGCAACCGTCCCACCGTCCCACAGCCGAAGGCGCCTGTGCCACATACATGCTTGCCTTCGTGCCTTGCGTCCCGCGCCTTCGTGTCTCGACCGCCCTATCATCCCGCATGTCCTTCACCGATTGGATCCCCATGCTGATTCTCCCGTTCGCCGCGTTTGCTTGCACGCCGCCCTCGCACGCTTCAGGGGATCTACCAGCGCCGAAAGTCGATGCCCCGGCGACGCAGACCTCCACCCCGCAGACCGCCGTGTTCGCCGGCGGATGCTTCTGGTGTACCGAGGCGGCAATTGCCGAGCTCAAAGGCGTCAGCGAGGTCGTCTCCGGATACTCCGGTGGCAGCGCCGAGACGGCCAACTATGAGCAAGTGTGTACCGGCCGCACGCACCACGCCGAGGCCATCAAGATTACTTTCGATCCCTCGCAAATCAGCTTCGGACGCCTGCTCCAGGTCTTTTTCACCATCCACGATCCCACGACCCTCGATGCCCAAGGCCCCGACCACGGCTCGCAGTATCGTTCGGCGATCTTCTTCGCCGATGCCGATCAGGAACGGATCGCGCGGGCCTACATCAAGCAGCTCGAGGAAGCCAAGGCGTTCAGCCGCCCGATCGTCACGACCCTCGAGCCGCTCAAGGCGTTTTATCCGGCGGAGAAATATCACCAGGATTACGCCCGGGAAAATCCCGACCAGCCCTACATCCGCCAATGGGCCGCGCCCAAGGTGGAGAAAGTCCGCAAAAAGTTCGCCGACGAAGTCAAGTCAAAGCCGTAGCGCCGCTGTTTTGCGACGCCAGCGCCCGCGCCTCGCGGGCACGGGCGCTGAGAATCCGGCGCACTTCGGCGCTCAGGCGGCGGCCCACTTGCTCTTCCTCGTCAATGACGATCTCGGCGCCGGCGCTGACCAGTTCCCAGCGATAGGCGTGATACCGCGCCCGCACTAGGATCTTCGCCGCTGGATTCATTTGCCGGCACAGCAGAATGACCTGCCTGGCGGCGGCCGGGTCGGGCACCGTGACCACCACGGCGCAAGCTTGGCGGATTCCCGCGGCCTCGAGGACCTCATTCTGTCCGGCGTTTCCAACATGCAGTTTCAGCCCGTATCCGTGGGCGACGGCGGCGGCGCGGGGATTCAGATCCAGCACCAGGATTCGCCGCGAATGCTCGGCGAGCAGCGCCTCGGCCACCCGCTGTCCCGCCGGTCCAAATCCGACGATCAGCACGCGGGCATGATCCTCCCCCGGCGTTTCGTTGGCGTCGCCCGATACGGACGCGGCGCCGGGAGATTCACCGCCGAGGCCCGGCCTGGCGCTTCGCCACGACGTCAGCCATCCGACCCAGCGCGCCGAGGCCGGCGCCGCCATCACCAGATACGGCGTGAGCAGCAGCGAGACGACCGTTGCGGCGATCGCCAGTTTCATCATGTCCCCTTCGATCAGCCGCGCCCCCGAGGCCGTCGGCTCGCCGGCGATTTTCGCCAGTACGAAGCTGAACTCCCCGACCTGGCCCAGGCACAGCCCCGCCGCCAGCGCCATCCCGCTCGGGATGCGCAGCGCCACCCCGATCATCCACACGATCACGGTCTTGCCCAGCACCACCACGATCACCGCCACCGCAACCTGCAGCGCGTTCTGCATCGCCCAGCCCGGATCGCTGACCATCCCGACAGAGATGAAAAACAGCGTGACCAGCACGGTGCGGATCGGCCCGACATCGGCGCGGATCTGCACCGCGAACGGGCTTGAGGCGAGCAACACCCCGGCCAGAAACGCCCCCATCGCCGGGGAGATCGACACCGCGTGCGCCGCCGTCGCCGCCCCCGCCGCCATCACGAACGCCAGCAGCACCGGCAGTTCACGATTCGCCACCCAGCGCCGAAGATTCAACATCCTGGGCACGGCGTAATTGAACACAATGATGAACGCCCCGATCATCAGCGTCCCGAAGAGCATTGCCCGACCCAGGGCCATCCCCATTTTTACCCAGCCGCCCCCGCCCGCCATCGCGGCGATGATCAACGTCAGCGGCAGCACCGCCGCGTCCTGAAGCAGCAGGATTCCCGTGACTTTGCGGCCGTAAGGGGTCTCGGCTTCCGCCCGGTCATGCAGCAGGCGCAGCACTGAGGCGGTCGAACTCAGCGCCACCATCGACCCCAGCGCAAACGCCGCCGGTCCCCCGAGTCCCGCCAGCATCGCCACGCCCATCACCGCCGCGATCGTCAAGGCGATCTGGAAGGTTCCGCTGATCAGCGTGAGCATTCCCAACCGGCGCAGGTCGCGGATCGAGAACTCCAAGCCGATCGTGAACAGCAGCAGCGCCACACCCAGTTCCGAAACGATGTCCACCGTCGCGTTGCTGCTGACCCATCCCAGTGCATTCTTGCCCAGCACCGCCCCGACCAGCAGGTAGCCGACGATCGCCGACTGGCGCAACTGCTCGGCCACCGTCCCGGCGATTAGCGCCGCGGTGAGCAACACCAGCAACTCGATCAACACCGTCCAGTCCTGCACGCCGCGGGAGCATACCCTATAGGCGGGAGGCGCGATACGCCGCAATGCCCACACCCGGGAAAGCGCCGCGGAATTGCCCCGATTTCAGCGCTGTGCCAACTTGCCCGCGATCCATCCCTTCCGGTAGGATTCATATCGGCATGGACAATGGGCGACCGATCGCCGCGACGTTCGACGCGGACCGCCGCGCCGTCATCTTTCACGGCGATTGCCGCGACTTCCTGCGCACTGTTCCCGACGAAAGCGTGCGGCTGGTGGTCACCTCCCCGCCCTACAACTTGGGTAAGGAATATGAGAGACGGAGTTGCCTCGACGACTACGTGGAAACGCAGGCCGAGGTGATCCGCGAATGCTTCCGGATTTTGAAGCCCTCGGGCAGCCTGTGCTGGCAGGTCGGGAATTTCGTCGATGCCGGTGCCATCGTGCCGCTGGACGTTGCCCTTTTCCCGGTCTTTCACGGATTGGGGATGCGATTGCGAAACCGCATCGTGTGGCACTTCGAACACGACCTGCACTGTACGCGGCGCTTTTCCGGGCGATACGAGACCGTCAATTGGTTCACCAAGTCCGACGACTACCACTTCAACGTCGATCCGGTTCGCATTCCTCAGAAGTACCCGGGAAAGAAATACTTCAAGGGCCCCAAGGCGGGGCAATACTCGTGCAACCCGCTGGGAAAGAACCCCGGCGATTTGTGGGTCATCCCCAACGTAAAAAGCAACCACGTCGAGAAGACCGAACATCCATGTCAGTTCCCGGTGGAACTCGTGGAGCGACTGGTGCTTTCGCTCACCGAGCCGGACGACTGGGTCTTGGATCCGTTCCTGGGCACGGGCTCGACCATCGTCGCCGCCCTCCGTCATGGTCGACGCGGGGCCGGCGCCGAGCTGCTCGGGAAATAGGTCGCCATCGCCACCGACCGTGTAACGCGCGCCATCCACGGAACCCTTCCCGTCCGCGCCATGGGAACGCCGGTATTCGACCCCGCCGACGCCGGGGCGGCGCTGCTCACGTCGCCGTGGACCGGCACGAATCGAAATGGAATCGGACAGGGCAAGCGGCGTCCAAGCAAGGTCATCGAAGATGAAGATCGAGCAGGTCTATTCCCACCTCAACGGGCTTGAGTTCCTCCTTGTCCACCACAGGGCCTTGTGGGACGAGGTGCAAGCAGTGATCCGGTCTATCGACGCCGCCGCCTGCGGCACCAAAGTCAGCAAGGAAAAGGGAATGGTCGGCGACCTGCTCTACGCGACGATCGCCATGAACAAGTGCTTCTCCACGGCCTTGGACGCGAAAGGTTGGCGGGAAAGCCGGGTTTCCTATTGGGTCACCGGGGATGAAAAACTCATCCGCCAGACGCTGGCGCTACCGCCCGACGAGCAGAAAGTGACGATCCAAGCCGCCGGGCAACGGGCAATCTTCAGCTACAACCAGACGGATTTCGTAAGGAGCCGGGTCGCGTTGGAGGTTCAGTTCGGCAAATATGCGTTTGTGGCCTATGACCTGTTCGTGAAGCATCTGGCGTTCTATGTCGGCGACCAGATCGACGTGGGGATCGAAATTCTGCCCACGAAGGCGATGCAGGAGAAGATGTCGTCCGGCCCCGGCTATTTTGAGGTCGAACTTTACAACGTTATTCGCAACGGACGCGGCGTGCCGTCGGTTCCACTGGTGATTGTGGGCGTCGGAGTCTAACGCGCAAGCACCGGTCCCGGCGGCGCTGTCCTTGCGCCCGATGGGTTCTATAATCGCCCGTTGTCGATCGCCTGGCGAGAAGAGTCGGCGCTAACGGAGTCGAATAATGTCCGAATCGAGTCGAATTGAACAGTTCAAAAAAATGGCACACGATGATCCCGGCAATGAGCTGGGGCATTTGTCGCTGGGGCGGGAATATCACGCGCAGGGACAATGGGAACCGGCGATCGCGTCGCTGCGGCGGGCGCTGGAGATCAATCCGAACCTGGGCCGGGCGTATCAACTGCTGGGCGAGGCCGAACTGCGGGCCGGGCGCAAGGTCGATGCGATTCAAACCTGGACCCGCGGCGTGACAGTGGCGCACGAGCGCGGCGAGTTCGCGCCGCGGGATGAGATGGTCCGACAGCTCGAGGCCGAGGGAGCCACATCGCCAAAACTCGGCGAAAACAAGCCCGCCGAGGTGGTGGGCGAAGGTGAGGTTCTGTGCCGTCGCTGCGGCAAGCCCGGCAATAAGATGCCCAGTCCTCCGTTCAGCCGCGAACCCGGTCCGACGATCCAGCAAAACATCTGCGCCGCCTGCTGGCGCGAGTGGCTGGGGATGAGCATCAAGGTGATCAACGAACTGCGCTTGCCGATGAGCGACCCGCAGGCGCAGGCGGTCTACGACCGGCACATGTTCGAATTTCTGAATCTCAAATGAAGGCCCCCGCCGCTTCGCGTCTTGCGCCCCCGCTATCCGCGCCGCCGCGACAGCGCCGGGGGCAATACGCGGCGGTTCTCGTGATCGCGCTGACGATCGCGGTCTTCGCCCCGACGATCTCCCACGAGTTTGTCGATCTCGACGATCCCACCAACATCACCTTCAACCCGCGAGTCAACAATGCGTCATGGACGTCATTTCGGCAGATTTTGATGGAAGATGCGTATGGACAGTATATCCCGTTGACGTATTCCATCTGGGCCGGCCTTGCTGCGAGAGCCCGGATCGGCATCGGTCCTGAGGGAACGCCAGAGCTGAATCCCTATCTGTTCCACCTGGCGAACGTGGCATTCCATGCTTTGGCGGCGCTGGCGGCCTATGCGATTCTCCGGCGGCTGACCGCAAGCCCGTGGGCCTCGGCGGCCGGGGCGCTGATTTTCGCCATCCATCCATTGAAGGTCGAGCCGGTGGCGTGGGTCACGGGATTGAAAGACGTGCTGAGCGGTGCCTTAGCGCTGGGGGCGATCTGGATGGCGCTGCGCTGGGATCAGGCGCGACAACTCCGGCGCCCGGCCGCAGCCCGATGGCGATTCCTCGGCGCTACCCTGCTGTTCTTGCTGGCGATGTTCGCCAAGCCTTCCGTTGTGATTCTCCCATTCGTGGCCGCGATCGTCATTCTCCTGGCGCGACGCCGATGGGAGCTTCGTCCCCTGGCGCCGCTGGCGATCTGGCTGGCACTGGCGACCCCGTTTGTGGCGCACACCGGCGGCGGCTCGATGGTCGGCCGCGCCGAGGGAGTGGTCTGGAGCCCCCTTTGGGCGCGGCCGCTTATCGCCGCCGACGCGATTGCCTTCTACATCGCCAAGATGATTTTCCCCTGGCCGCTGGGGATCGCCTACGCCCGTTCGCCCGATGTGGCATGGCGGGCCGGCTTTCTCGCCTGGACCTGGATCGCCCCGGTAGCGCTGATCGCACTCGCCTGGGCGATGCGCCGACGATGGCCGCAACTCGCCGCGGGCGCTGCGATCTTCTTCATTTGCCTCGCCCCCGCATCCGGACTGGCACCGTTCGAGTATCAGCGCATTTCCACCGTCGCCGATCGCTACGCCTACTTGGCCCTGCTGGCCCCGGCGATCATCGTCGCGTTTGCGCTGCGCGATGCCCGCCGCCGCATCCTCGCGGGGATCGTGGCGGCGGCGCTGCTCGGGGTCTACGCGGGGTTGTCGATGGCGCAGGGCCGCACCTGGCGCGACAGCCAAGCCCTGTGGCGGCAGTCACTGGCGATCAACCCCGGCGGGTTTCTCGCCCACCAGCACCTCGCGGCGATCGCGTTCGCCAACGACGATCGCTCGGCGGGCCTGGCCCATTCACGCAAGGTGATCGAACTATATCCTCCGTGGCGGGCGCCCGATGAGAACCTGGCGCTAGCCTACGAACAATTCGGCCGCGCCGGCGAGGCCGAAGCGATCTACCGAGGCCTGGTTCAGCGAATGGCAAATCCACCGCTGGCGGCGCTGTTGAACTTAGCGGGAATGTTGGCCGAGCGCGGCGACTACGACGAGGCGATCCCCCTGTACCAAAGAGCCGTCGCCGAAGCCCCGCGGCAAACGAACGCCTGGATCGGTCTGCGACTGGCGATCCGGGCCCAGGATCGTATCAAGGCCGAAACCCAAGCTCGCGATGAAATCGGCAAACCTCGCGGCCAAGACTCCACCGCGACCGCTCCCGCGGCGACCGCACCGGCGCAGGCGGACGACCGCTAATCTTCCATCACCAGATGTTCGGTGGGGATCACGCGGAACACTTCCTCGGTGCTGGTTTCGCCGCGGGCGACCTTCAGCATCGCCGCATCGCGGAACTCGAGCATCTTTTCGCGGATCGCCTGCTCGCGCACCTCGCGCGTCGGGCGTCCCTCGCTCATCAAATTGCGAAGGTTCTTGGTGATCGGCATGACCTCGAAGATGCCCGTGCGGGCCGCGTAGCCGGTCATCTGGCAATGCTCGCACCCCTTCGGAGCGTACAAGACCTTGCCCTCATCCGGACCCAGCCATGGGCGAATGTCGTCGAAGGTGTGCGGCGCATCGGACAAGTCGAAGCTGATCTTGCACTTGGGGCAAAGCGTGCGGACTAGGCGCTGGGCGATCACTCCGCGCAACGCCGTGGAAAGAAAATGGGGATGGATGTCCATTGCCCGCATGCTCTGAATAGCGCCGGCGGCTGCCGGGGCGTGGATCGTCGCCAGCACCAGGTGCCCGCTGTTGGCGGCGCGGACGGCCGTGTGCGCGGTCTCGACGTCGCGCACTTCGCCGATCATGATCACGTCCGGTGACTGTCGCAGCACCCCGCGCAACAGCTCGGCGAAGTTCAGGTCGATCAGCGGGTTGATCTGCGATTGGCGGATGCCGGCGATGGTGAACTCGACCGGATCCTCGATCGTGTTGATCTTGCGCTTGCCGTTGTTTAACCGCATCAGACAGCCATACAGCGTGGCGGTCTTGCCCGAGCCGGTCGGGCCGGTTACCAGCACCAGCCCGCTGGGGCTTTCGATCATGCGGATCGCCTGGTCGTGCTGATCGCGGGTCATCCCCACGTTGTTCAGCATGAAAAGCTGGCGTCCGCGCGGCAGCAGCCGCAGCGCCACGTCCTCGCCGTGAATCGTCGGAACGATGTTGATCCGCAGATCGGTGATCTCGCTGCCCTGGACGAAAATCCAGCGCCCGTCCATGGGACGGCGCTTCTCGGTCAGGTCCATTCCGGCGCGGGCCTTGATATGCGAGATGACCCGCCGCCCCTGCTCGATCGGCAGCACCGCCAGCGGCTGCACCAGACCCAGGTAGCGCAGCGATGCGGTAATATCCTGCTCGTTGCTGGCCAGAAACAGGTCGCTTGCCGACAACGCCGCCGCCCGCTCGATCAGCTTTCCCGCAGCCTGCTCGGGGGTGAGTTTGCCCAGGTCCGCCAACATCGGGGGTTGTTTGAATTCAGTCATTGGGCCTGCCTTTTTCAGGTCGATTCCGGACCGGCCACGCCGATCAGCGCCCGTGCCGCCGCCTCATCGTCGGCCATCGGCACGACCCGTCCGATTTTCAGCAGGTCGAGAATCTGTTTGACGGTCGGCTGAATCGAGTGGACGACCATCGCCCCCCCGGCGGATTTGAACTCCTTGTGCGAGCTGATCAGCCACCCCACCGCCGATGAGTCGATGTAGTGAACCCGCTCGAAGTCCAGCAACACCTTGTTCGACGCCCAGGTCGAACCCATCAACGATTGCAGTGGATTAACGCCGTGGAGGAGCAAGTCGTCGGCCGTAATCTTGCCCTCGGCTCCGACGCGGATGATGCCCCCCTTTTCAATCGACACCAGATTCAGCTTCATCTTGAGCACCTCATCGCCATGTCCCCCATCCACGCGCCCTGGTTCCCACCCGCGCCCGACCGCTTTATAACTCCCTCGCCGCTTTTGCACCAGCGCCCCGGCCCGAGTCGCCCGAGCCAAAAGGTCATGACCGCTTCGGCGGAGTTGCTCGGCTCTTCGATCTCGATCCACCGGCGCCCTTTCTATTTTCCGGTACGGGGCCTGTCGATCCCCTGGAAGATCGAATCCACCGTGGCTCCGATGATCGGCATGACCGCGATTCGCGTCATCTTCGACGGCAAGGCTACCGTCCCACAGCAACCCGTCTCATTGCCTCTGCACGCCGAAGCGGTGGTCCTGGTTGATCAGCCCGAACAGTCAACGCTAAGCCGGTTGGATGCCGAAACCCGCGAGTATTATCGCAACGCCACCGCCGACGCCGACGATGACACTTGGGCCAGCCTCACCGCGTTGGGTTCGTCTCTCGCTTGGGAAGAGGACTGACCAAGGTCCGCATTTCCTCACCGCGGCGAGCTGGGGTACGTGAGTTTTCCGGACGATCGGAAACTCCGCCCCGCACTGATCGTCTCGCCTGATGCGCGCAATGAATTCGCCAACAGCGTCCTTGCAGTTCCGATCACGACCCATCTCCGTCCCGGCCTCACGCACGTTCGATTGCCGGCCGGACAAGCAGGTCTGCGCGAAGCATCGGTGGCTCGCTGCGAGAATATCAGCTACGTTCAGAAGTCCCGTCTGACGCGCGGTCCCATCGGCGTGCCAATCAGCCCCGCATTGATGCTGCAAATCGAGCGGTGCCCGTTGCGGTCTGTCGGAATCCCGGCCTGACATTTCCACATGGTGTTCTCGTTGGCGGTCCTCGTCGCCGTTGGGTATCTTCCGATCCATGTCCCCCACCGCCCCCTTGAGCGAGATCCTTCTCAAGCTGTGCCGCCGCGAGGATCTGTCACGCGACGAGGCGCGGCACGCATTTATGCACATCATGTCCGGCGAAGCCACCGAGGCCCAGATCGGTGGGCTGCTGGTCGGCCTGGCGGCCAAGGGCACCACGGTTGAAGAGTTGACCGGGGCGGCCACCGTAATGCGGGAAAAAGCGATCCCCGTCAGCAGCGGCGACACCGACGTCATCATCGATACCTGCGGCACCGGGGGGGACGTTCGCGGGACATTCAACATCTCGACCGCCGCCGCCCTGATCATCGCCGGGGCCGGGGTTCAGGTAGTCAAGCATGGCAATCGCTCGGCCACGAGCCGCTCGGGATCGGCCGATGTGCTGGAACACCTGGGCCTTAAGCTCGATCTGACTTCCGAACGACTCGCGGCGTGCCTGGAGCGGACCGGCATCTGTTTCGCCTTCGCCCGCTATCACCACCCGGCCATGAAGTTCGTCGCCGCCGCCCGACAATCACTCGGCATCCCCACCGTTTTCAACCTCCTGGGACCGCTGACCAACCCCGCGGGTGCGCGCCATCAGTTGCTCGGGGTCTTCACCCCCGAGCTCACCGATCGCATGGCCGCGGTCCTGCGAGAACTGGGCAGCGAGCGGGCTTGGGTGGTCCACGCCGACGATGGACTGGATGAACTGTCCACGTTGGGACCCACGCGCATCAGCGAGTTGCGAGACGGGAAAATCCGAACATGGAAGCTCGATCCGGCTGCGCTGGGACTGCCGTATTCCCGCCTGTCGGACCTCCAGGTCTCCAGCGTTGAACAATCCGCCCAAGCACTGCGCGATGTGCTGAGCGGAACGCCCGGTCCCCTGCGCGACATCGCCCTTCTGAACGCAGCGGCGGGACTGACCATCGCCGGGCGATGCGACGATCTGAAATCCGGTTTGGCCCTGGCCGCCGAATCGGTCGATCGCGGCCATGCCGCGGCGGCGCTAGATCAACTTGTCGCCTGTTCACGCGAGCGATAAAATCGCGGCTTCAACAACCCAAGGAGCAGCTTCATGCGGCGCATCGGCAGTTTGACGGCGTTCATCGGCGCGGCGGTGCTGGGTTCAGCAACTTCGACCCGCGCGGATATCGATCTCGAGTTCAACCTTGGCTACAGCAAGATTTCGCTCGAGGGAGTCAAGACCATCGACCACCGCGACGGCGGCGGCGGCGGCGTGATGGTCGGGTTCCGTCCCTTCTCCGGTGCCCGCGGCCTTCGCCTGGGCGTCGGATTGCAATCCAGCTATTACCTCGACGAGATCGAGCGCCCCGGGGCCGGCGATGACTTTATCGACCTGGGAATCCTCACCCCCAGCTTCAGCGTCGCCTACACCCAGCCGCTCGGCGACGCCTTTTTCATCGAACCGTCCATCGCCGTCGGCATGCCCATCGCCAACTATCGCGAGGGAACCAACTGGAATTGGTGGGACACCGACACCACCGTCGATGAATGGGCCGTCGGCATCTCCGCCCGCCCGGGCGTGCGCCTGGGCCTGACCAACGGCACAATCAGCGGCGGAATCGATCTGGCCTACACCATCGGCTCACTCGAGTTCGATAACAACAACGCCTCGAACCGCAACATCGGCGGCACCCTCCAGGAATACTTCATCGGCGGGTTCTTCAGCATCAAGTTCTGATCGGCCCGGCCCCGTCAGCCGCCGATCACGCCGGAAATGTCGCGCTTCATCTCGAGGACCGCGGCCTTCACGGCGTCGCGCCAGTCATCCAGACCCGCATGACGCGGATCACGGTGGGCGTAGAGGATGCTGCGGCTGGCCGAGACGATCGCGCCACGGCCGTCGGCGTTGAACGCGGCGCGGGTCATCTCCGCGGTCGCGCCTTGGGTGCCGTAACCGGGCAGCAGGAAAATGCTTTTTGGCAGGCGTTTGCGAAGGCTGGCCATGGTGTGCTGCTGCGTGGCCCCGACCACCGCACCGATCGCGCTGTAGCCTTCGGACCCGATCAGTCCTTTGCCGTCGGCCACTTCCGCCAGCCGGTCCGCCAGCATCTCGGACCAAGTCCGCCCGTCCTCGAGTTTCACATCCTGCAGATCTGCCGAGCCGGGGTTGCTGGTGCGGGTCAGGACGAACAGCCCCTTGCCCTCGTCTGCACACGCCTTGACGAACGGCTCGAGGGTGTCCATGCCCAGCATCGGGTTGACCGTGATCGCATCGGGCGCAACGATTTCCGGCTCGCCCGCCACGGCGGGAGGACCTATCAAATGTCCCGCCGCGTACGCCCCGGCGGTTGATCCGATGTCTCCGCGCTTCACATCCCCGATCACCACCAGCCCCATGTCCTGCGCTTCCTGCACCAGGCTGTAGTACGCCTCGACTCCTTCCCATAGATACTGCTCGAAGTAGGCCGATTGGAACTTGACCACCGGGACCAGCGGCGCCAGGACTTTCAGGATGGCCGTGGTGAACTCGAAGATCGCGTCCACCGCCGCCTCGTAGTCATTGCCGTCGCGGTTCTTACCGGCGACGGCGTCGGGCAGCAGGTCGAAGATCGGGTCGATCCCCACGCAGATCGGGGCGCCTTTACGGGCGATCGACTCGAGGAGGCGATCGGAAAAATTAGAGTCAGACATTCGCAGGAATCCTTTCGTAAATCGGCGGACGAAAGCCCCCGGCACGGAGCACGGGGCGCGGGCAAGGGAGAATATTCCCCCCTACCTGCAGAGTCCGGCCGGTCGACTCAACGGGGGACGCGGTACGAAATCTGGTTATTCTCGCCGTTCGATGTTACGCGCAGCCGCGATGCCCATGCCGATCATGTACAGGAGCATGAAGCCGACCAGAAGCACCGCCAGCCGCCAGGAACCGGCCATTGCGAAGAACAGATACGCCAAAATGCCCGCGATCACCGCGAACGCCAGCACATACAGGCTCCATCCCAGCAGGCGCTTTCGCAAAGCGGTATTGATCACCAGGTAGCCGTTCGCGGCGCTCGGTCGATCGTCGGGATCGCCCGCGGCCGTTCGTCGTCCGCAGCTCGGGCAGACGGTGATCCCACCCGCCAGCGGCCGCGCGCAGCGGGGGTTCGAGCAGAGAATTGTCGTCTGCGGCGAAGGCTCAACCGGTGGATTCATCGCTTGTGCATTCTCCTCACTCGCATCATCGCGACGCCCAGTTCGTCAACTGCGCGATCAGCGCCCGCATATCCTTGGCAAGCGGACAACTCAGGTTCAATCGCTCGCCGTTCGGATGCTCGAACGACAATCGCTCGGCGTGGAGCGTCAGCCGCGAAATCAGCGGGCGCTCCTCGGCGCCGCGGCTTGGGCGATAGCCGCGTTTGATCGCACTGAGCCAAATCCCCGGCGTCGCACCCGGGGCCGGGGGATTGTAGATCGAATCGACCGCCAAAGGCAGTCCGATCGCGCGCAGGTGTACGCGAATCTGGTGCGTCTTGCCGGTCTTGGGAAAAACCCGCAGCAGGGTATACCCGCGAAACCGGCGTTCGACCCGCCAGAGCGTGCGGGCCGGGCGGCCTTGTTTGCTGATCATCATCCGCCGCGGCGAACGCCGATCCGGCGACAACGGCGAGTCGATCTCGCCGTCCTGCTCCAGCGGCGAACCCTCCACCAGCGCCAGATATTCCTTCTCGATCGCGTTGTTCTGGAACTGGTGAGACAAATACCGCTGGGCGTCGATGTCCTTGGCCATCAACATCACCCCGCTGGTCTCTTTATCCAGCCGATGCACCACCCGCAGCCGCGGATCAATCGCCCCGGAATACGGCAGGCCCAGTTGCCGTCCCAGCCGCTCGAGCAGACTGTCCAGCTCATCCCGCCCGGGAATGCTCGCCAGCCCCGCCGGCTTGTTCACCGCCACGAGGCGCTCATCGTCGTGCAGCAATTGCAAATCGTCGCGGCGCATGAATTCAGTTACTTCCCGCTGACTCTCGCGAATCAGGCCGACCGCCCGGGCACGATGTAGTGTGTACGAGGACTGCCTCCGATCATGCCCGCATGCAAGAAAAGATGTCGCACGATGCCAATCCTTCGATCGGAGCCCTCGTTGCCGCGGCGGGTCACATCGCCTTGACGCTGGCTTCCGCCGGCGTAAGGGCCGCGATAGCACCCACGGCCGACAACTCGGCGGGCGTCAATCCGCGTTTGAAAATTGCATGGAGTCGATCTTGCCGCTTCTGATGATCCATCGAGTTGAATGAAGAGCTGACAATGACCCCGCAGACCCTTCCACCCGGCAAATCATCCAGAGCGTCATGCATGTCGCGCAGGTGCGGCCGCAACAATCGAATTACCTTCTCGTGGAGCTTAGCCATATCGCCAGTCCCTTCTTGTGAACCGTCTCGGCGGCATCAACGAGATCTATCGTCACCTGCCGCACCAGCGATTGTACGCCGCCCTTCTTCCCGTACCCATAACCGTTTTTTCTCAAATAACCGACCAATCCGTCAAATGAAAGATACCGAATCCCATTGTCCCACACGGCGACGAGCAGATTCCATTCCGCCAGTCCTTTCAATGCATCGTGAAGGGGAGACGGACACTTCGACAACCACTTGGAAAGCGAGTGCCGGGCATCGTGAGCGGTGCCGCCCTCGCGTGCCAACGCCTGGAAAATCGCTTCGACGGCCAGCCTCGCCAGGTAGCTTGCCAGGACATAATCGTACGGTTTGTCATCGATCATCCGGCGTGCCGCGGCCATCCGTTCGATCGATGCGAGATACAAGACATTCGGTCGATAAGAAAGGTCTAGCATGGATAAACGGCTATCCGATGGCGGTCCCGGTGTTCAGTCCGATCCGGGAAGAACACGGCCCATGTTCTCAGCAGTCCCGTTTCCCAAAGCGACGCATTGACGTTGAGTCGCGCGGAATAGCTTGGCGGTGCGCCGCCTTCGGACACGATCACACTGGCGGTCTCACCGCCAAACGCCTTCTCAGCCGCCCTTCTTCCCCGCCAGCCCCGCGGCCTTGCGAAGCGCTGCGGCCTTGTCGGTTTTTTCCCAGGAGAACGATCCATCGGTGCCCGGAGGACGGCCGAAGTGGCCGTGGCGGGCGGTGCGCTGGTAGATCGGACGAAGCAGGTCCAGGTACTTGATGATCGCCCGCGGCGTCAGCGGGAAATGATCGCGCACCAGTTCGGCGATCCGGTCCTCGGGAATCACCGCGGTATTTTCGGTGCTGACCGTGACGCTGACCGGCTCGGCCACGCCGATCGCGTAGGCAAGCTGCACTTCGGCATTTGTCGCCAGTCCGGCGGCGACGATGTTCTTGGCGATGTACCGCGCCATGTAGCAGGCCGAGCGATCGACTTTGCTCGGATCCTTGCCGCTGAAGGCCCCCCCGCCGTGCGCGCCGCGGCCGCCGTAACTGTCCACGATGATCTTGCGCCCGGTCAGGCCGGTGTCGCCGTGCGGGCCGCCGACGACGAATTTCCCTGTCGGGTTGATATGGAAAATGATCTCATCATTCCACAGCCGCTTGGGGATCGTCGGGCGGATCACCTCTTCGATGATCTGACGCTTGGCCTTGACGCTGATCGCATCGGTTTTCTTGTCGATCACGCTCTCATCGTGCTGGGTCGAGATGACCACGGTATGGACGCGCACCGGGCGCTCCCCGACGTACTCGACCGTGACCTGGCTCTTGCCGTCCGGGCGCAGCCACGGGAGCTTGCCCTTCAGCCGCACTTCCGCCAGCCGCTCGACGAGTCGATGGGCCAGATGAATCGGTAGCGGCATCAATTCCGGCGTCTCATCGCAGGCATAGCCGAACATCAGCCCCTGGTCGCCGGCACCCTGATCCTTGGCGTTGTCCTCGGCATGATCCACGCCGCGGGCGATGTCGGGCGATTGCGAATGAATCGCCGAAAGCACGCCGCAATTGAAGTCGAATCCGATGCTCGGATCGGTGTAGCCGATCTCCTTGATGGTGTCGCGCGCGACCTGCGGAGCGTCGATGTACGCCGTCGTGGTGATTTCCCCCGCGATGACGACCTGCCCGGTGGTCACCAGGGTTTCGCACGCGACCCGAGCCCTGGGGTCCTTGGCGAGGATGGCATCGAGAATGGCGTCGGAAATCTGATCGGCCACCTTGTCGGGATGGCCCATGGTGACCGATTCGCTGGTGAACAGATGCGTGGTGCGGTTGAATTCAGGGGACACAAAAAATCTCCGAGAGAAGAATAAGGATCCAACGAGCGGGGTTTCGATCGGCAATTTCTCGACGCGCCGCGCTCGCTACCAGCGCCGTTCAGCCGGAATCGCCGAATCTACACCCTTCCGCCCAGCGAGGCAAATCGACGTGACCGAGCAAAAACAACCGGCCACGCCGTGAAAACAAGGACGCCTTGAATGCAATTCACTTAATGTTGAGCTGCTCCCCATGCGCTGGGCGCATTTTAGCCTTGGTTAAGATGGATTCATATGCCCACTGGCGCCTGCCGTCGCGCAGGGAGCCCGAAGGGCGACCGCAGCGAAGGCAGGCGCCAACGCTCCGGACACAGTCCCTGAACTGTGACTGAAGGGGACACGACCCTTCAGTCCTGCAAAAGGAAAGGTGACATCCACCTTTTCGATGCCGAGGTGGCATCGACCTTTTCGGTGCCGCACGAAACGCGGAATGCACGAGGACGCGCCTCTTTTTTTCCGCGGATAATACAGTTGCACTATTATCAAGATTGTTAAACTGAAGTTATTGCAAGAAAATGCCCCACGATCAGGAAAAGAAAAGCGTCCACTTTTTCCGTTAGGTCGGAAAGTTGCAGGCGAAATGGCGGGAGTGGGCAGACTCTGCAGCGCCGCACCCGGGAACCCAAGGCAGCGGAGGCCGGCCCACGCGCCGGCCCCCGCTTTGTGGGTGATTCGATAGGATTTTACGCCTTCGCCGCGCGGCGCTTGCGGGCGGCGGAGATCGACAGGCCGATCAGGCCGCTCAGGCCCGTCCAGGCCGCCGCGGGAAGCGGGATCGTCGGCGCGGGCAGCGGCTGCTCCTTGAGGCTGAACGCCTTCATCGCACCGCCGGGGATCGACGCGGTGTTCATCACCAGTTCGCCGGCGCCCACGCCGGGGGTGAACACGCCGCCGATCGGGACCACACCGCCGCTGAGGTTCAAAATGGTGTCGCCCGGAGCGAGCGATTTGATCGCCATCGGAGTGGTGTTGAAACCGGCCAGCGAGCCGGCATCGAACGTCGCCCCGCCGAGCAAGGTCATGCGGAACCCGTCCCAGGCGTGGCCGGTATTGTTCAGCAGCGTCTCGGAGCGGATCGACAGATTCGCCACCGCCTGGAGGCTGGTCTGCTGGAACACGATCACCACCGGGTCAATAAATCCGGCCGGACCGGGTTGATAATCGAAGTTCACGCACTTGGTCAGCTCGACCCGGTCGGACTTCAGGCAATTCACCTGGAGCCGCACGATCGGGTCGTACACATCGGCCCAAGTGGCCTTCCATCCCGATTGTCCCAGCACGATCGAGCCGGCGTTGGCCGATGGAGTTTGCCAGGCGAACAACGCTGATCCGACGCCCATCACAGCGACGCACAGTTTGCGGTTTTTCATACAGACCTCCGGTAATCGGCGATTCTCGGCCCTTGTCGAGCCGGGTTGTGAACCAAGGCAACCATACCCCAGGAATCCAGGCGCGGTGGGAAAATCATGGCCGCTTGAAGCACGATTTTGGTTGTCGAACGAGAAGCGGCGAAATCCATGACGATCGTAGCGAATGGCGCGGATATACCGGATCATGGCGGACCATGAAATCCGCGGCGACATCAGTTTTCGGCATCATCCAGGTGAAAGTGGTTCCCGGCGCTTCGCGGAATCGCATCGCCGGCCGTTATGAGAACGGCATCAAGGTCCAGGTCGCCGCCGCCGCCGAGCGCGGTAAAGCCAACCTCGCCGTCGCCGCCCTGCTTGCCGACGCGATGAATATTCGCCAGGCCGATGTGACGCTGATCAGCGCCCCGTCCAATCCGCGTAAGCAGTTCCGAATCGACACGATCGCGCAGCAGGTACTCGATGAATGGGTCCGATCGCAGTGAGGCGGTTTTTCCCTATCCGCCAGCCGCGCCGGCGCGGTATGCTCAACGACAACGGAAGGGAAATCTAATGCGGCAATCGACTTTGCGAATCGTGCTGGCGGCGATGATGTTCGGCTTCATCGGCGTAACGGCCGCACCCTCCGCCCGCGGGCAGACAATCTATGAGCCGGTGCGATATCAATTTGGCCAGGCTCGGCCGTATTACTACGGCGGAACGGATCCGGCGGTCCATCAGCGGGCATCGATGCCGCGGTTCTACACGGCGCGGGCCGCAGCGCTGAACCGGCCGCGGATTTATTCCGATTCATTTCCCGCCAACGATGCGTGGGTCTATGGGTTGCGGATCGACGATGCGATGAACGAGGCGTACGCCAACGTGCCGCGATATTTCGTCAAGGGAGATTTGCTAAAATCCGGCTGGACCCGCCATGACGGCGTGATTCACGTGCCCGCCGCGCCGTCTCGGCGAATCAACCGCTCGTGGCCGGATCGACCGCCCCGGTGAGCTTGAGAATTTTTCCGGTGCCTTCGCGGAACTTTTCTCGTCCGTTCTTCATTTCCATAAATCCCAGGTCCACGATGTACATCGAGCCATCGGGTCCGAACTTCACGTCGTAGGGACGTTCCAACGCATCGGTGGCATCGCGCGCCTCTGGGTGCTGGCTCGCCGGCCCTGGCTCGGTGTTGTAGACGAAATCGCGCATCTGCCCGTGGGTGACATCGATCCGCACGACCTTGAATCCGATCGGCCCCTTGAGCGGGAGCTTGCCGCTGGCGAAGGGGGACCGATCGCCGTAGAGCGCGACGACCGCGTCGCTGCGGAATTCCTTGAATGGCCCGGAGGCGGGCACGAAATCGAGTTTGGCAGCCCCGGAAAGCGACGGGAAAATCGACCGCACCAGCGTCCGCGAATCCGGCCGGATCAGGCCCGTGGCCTCATGGTCGATCAGGTAGGACAGGTAAGGATATCCGGTCTTGATGATCCGCTCCTCGGGGGGCTGGAATCGCGCGAGGTGGATCGGCTGAAGATCCGCCGAAAAATCAGGCCAGCCGTACCACGTTCCCGGGACCACGCGCAGCAAGGTGTCGGGATCATCCTTCACCGGGCGGGTGCCGCGCATCTCCATCCCGTTGTCAGTCATGTACAGGTTCTGATACTCGTTGAACGCCAGTCCGCGAGGCATGCGCACTCCCCAGGCCTCGACCCTCAGATCTCCGCCCCCGAGGCTGACGGAATAAATCGCCGCGGTGGGCTTGGCGCTTCGGGCGATGCGGATGCGGTTCGAGACGCCGAAGCGCTGAAACGGTCCGGAGACGGCCACATCCGCCACGCCCAGACCGACCCGCGGGTTGGGCGTGTCGAAGCGCTGCCCGCGAAGGATCAGATCGACGAAAGGGGAGTCGCAGAAATCGGGATAATAGCGCACCCAGCCGGACTCCCAGTTGTCCAGCCCGACGACGCCGGAGTTCGTCGCCGCCCCCAGTCCAAACCACAGCCGTCCATTGGGATGGACGGCGATGTCGGTGACCGAATAATCCCCCTGCGCCGGCAAGTCAGCCACGATGGTCGAGTGCGAGCCGTCATATCCGAACGCCGTGATCGCCCCGCGCCAGTTGGCGTCGCGATGGGTGACGTAGATGCGCCCCTGCACCACCGTCATCCCTCCGATCGGGCCATAAATGCGGAAACCCGTGCGAACGGGATTGAAGGGAATGCGGCGTCCGACCGGGTAGATGTTGAACCGTTCGCCGGAGGGCTTGAATCCGAAAATCGCCGGCTCGCGGTCCGTGTCGCCGCCCTCGGCGACGATCAGGCTCCCCTCATTGTCAAACGCGATCGCCGTCGGCGCCGTCAGATTGCGCACCACCGTGCAGAGTTCAAAGCCCGGCGGGTATTCCGTCACCGAGCGGTCGATCACCTTCCGCTGCGATTCGGGAATGAACGTGGCCGACGGGGTACACCCGGCGGTCAGCAAGCCCGCGAACAACAACAGCAGCCCGATGCGTGGGGACATCGCAATTCTCCGTGGGATCGGTCCCAGTTCGCCAACCACAGTAATCCATCAACCCCACAGCGACAAGGAAGAGCGGACGTCGGCCTGTCAAAGAAATAGGAATGTCACCCTCTTAATTCAAATAGAAGTGTCACCCGATGCCCCCGTCCCCACCGTTCCGCCTTCCTCGGCGCCCGCTGCCCGCGTCACGCCGCGCTGGTCATTCCCGGCCGTCAGGTTATATTATCTTTGCCGTCCGTTGCCGACCCTATGACCCATTGTGGAGACTCTGCGGTGAACACCTCAACAACGATATTAGCCCTTCTGGCGATCATTTTTTTGCCCGCATCGGCTGGGGCCTTGACAACGGATCCGGTCCCTCCCGACCAGATTCCCGGCGCTAGTGTCCCGGGGGTGGTCGTGGTGGATGACGGCGACGGGGTCGTCGTACGCGAACCGGCGGCCAAGCCGGTCAAAATCGCCGCGCCGCCGGAGAACGACCCGACTTACGGTGGAACCGGTCTATTGCTCAACGGCTACAACCAGGTCGGCGACGGCAAGACGTCGATTACCGTTTCACCCAAACTGCCCGCGGGCCGATACGCGGTCTGGATTCGCTTTGTCCGCATGGCTCGCAACTGGCATGGAAGCGCCGAGAGCGCCGTCGTTAAGGTCAATGCCAAAGACGGCGAGTGGAGGTATTCCTGTTCGCCTCGCCAGGGGGGACAGTGGACGTTCCTCGGCGCGCATGAATTAAGCGGCATCGGTCCAGCGCTGACGATGCGCAACGAGAAAATGCAGGGCGTCGTGACGTTCGATGCCGCCGTCTTTGTCCCGACCGAGGCCGCGCCCCCGCGCGGCGATCGCTATTTGCCGCCGGCGGGCGATGCCCTGGCCACGATTGTCCGCCGGGCGGCCGACGCGGCGATCGGGCCGACCGAAGCGCCGCCTCGTGACGCCGTCGTCGCCCAGCGCCTGCGCGAGCGCGACTTCGCCGCAAGACTCGACTGGGACACCCTCATTCGCACGCCCGATCGAACCCGCCTCTGGGGAGATACGCTCGCCACCAGCTCGCATCTGCTCACACGCGATGCGGCCCGCATCGCGGCGATGGCGGCGGCTTGGGCCGGTGCCAGCGAAATCGATTCGCTCGGCATGCGCGGCAACCCGCGGCTCCTGGCCGATGTGCTGGACGCGCTGGATACCTTTCTCACCCATCGCTGGACCCCCACCACCAAATGGGATGTCAACTGGTTTGATTTCGAGATCGGCGTGCCCCGCGGAGTCTTCGCCGCACTGTGCGTTCTCGGTCCCCACGCGAGCAAGCCCCTGAACGACAAAGCGGCGGTGAGCATGCGACGTTTCAGCATCGATCCATGGAAGTACTACAACAACGGGTTTGAAAGCACCGGCGCCAACCGAGTGTGGATGGTCGAGAACCACATTCGCCGGGCCGCACTGGCGGGTGATGCCAAGGGCTTGGAGCGCTGTCGCGACGGGCTTCCCCCGGTCATGGCGTATGTCGATGCCGACCCGGCCCACATGCCCAAGTCGCGCGACGGCTGGTATCGCGACGGCAGCTTCATTCAGCATGGCAAGCTCCCATACGTCGGCGCCTACGGCGTGTTGCTGATCCCCGACCTGGTAAGTTGCCTGGGACTGCTGGAAGGCACCCCGTGGACGGTGAACGCGCCGCAGCGCGAGCATTTGCCCGAGTGGTTAGACCTGCATCTGCTGCCCGTTCAATACGAAGGTGAACTTTTCCCGCGCACGACCGGTCGAACCGCCGGGTCTGAAGGGGTCGAGACCGCCAATCAATGGCTGGCGATCGCGCTGGCCGAATTGCGCCCGTTCCTCAGCCCTCAGCGGGCCGCGGAGGTGACGTCGCGCCTACGCCGGTGGATCGATGCCGGCACTTTGGACCCCCGTTTCAGCCGAGCCGACTTCGAGCCGTTCCTCGCCCTGCATGCCATCGCCACCGACCCCTCGATCAAGCCGGCCCCGCCCTATGTCGCCTCGCGGACTCACGCCGCGGTCGATCTAGCGCTGCATCACCGTCCGGGCTGGGCCGCCACCGTCGCCATGAGTTCAACGCGCACCGCCAGCCACGAGGCCTTGTGGGGCGCGAATTTTCGCGGATGGAATCAGGGCGAAGGGGTTCTCATGGTCTACCCCGCCGACCCCTTGCGATACCGGGGCGGATTTTGGGCCTTGGTCGATCCCTATCGTCTGCCCGGGATCACCACCAACACCTGGAAGCTGCCGGACCACGACGGCGGTGGCAGCAGTCCGGGAAAGCCGTCGAAGGCTGATTTCGTGGGGGGCGCCAGCCTCGATGACCTGGCGAGCGTGGCCGTCATGCGCATCGCCCGCGAGTGGTCCAGCCTGCAAGGCAACAAGGCCTGGTTCCTGTTTCCCGATGCGATTGTCTGCCTCGGCAGCGGCATCACCGCCGACGAGGACCGGCCCGCTCAGACCATCGTGGAAAACGCGCGTCTTCGCCGCGGCGACCTGGAGATGACCATCGACGCAAAGCCCGCCGCGGAAGGCGATTTCCGGATGAAGCTGGAGACGGCGAGTACGATCCATCTCGCGGGCGAAAGGCCCGAGCAGGCGATCGGCTGGTGGTTTCCCGCCCCACAGCCGGGGCTGGTGGCCGAGCGATCGACCCGCAGTGGATCGTGGGCCGACGCGAACAAAAAGGCGACGCCGGCGCCGCTCAGCCAGCCCTGGTTGACACTGTCGATCGACCACGGCTCGGCACCGCGCAACGCCGGGTACGCCTACGTGGTCCTGCCCGGCATCAGCGCCGGGGAACTGGCTGAATTGGCGAAAACCACACCTCTGGAGATTTCGGCCAATACGCCGAAGGTCCAGGCAGTGTATGACCGGCGACACGGGCTTACCGGGGTCGTCTTTCACTCCCCCGGCTCGTTCGGACCGATCAGCGTGGATCAGCCTTGTGTGATTCTGCTGCATCAGGGTGATCAAGCAACGAGCCTGGCGATCGCCGATCCGACGCAAAAACTCCAGGCGCTGACGATCACGTTGGCCAACCCGCCGACAGGCTCGATGGCCGAGGTGGAACATGTGCGGGTGGATAGCCAGCGCCCGCTGCGGTTGATCGTGGACCTGAAAGATTCCCTGGGTTACGAGCGCACGGTGCGATGGTCCCGATAGCATCAATCCATGGCCGGGCATCGTCCATCGGTCCCCACTAGAGGGGCGATGTCCGCTCTTCGGGATCGGCTATTGCAGAAAATGCGCTGCGAACGCCACGGCGGTGAGGGTGAGCAGGAACAGTTCGACTTTCTTCACCACCAGGAATCCCGCCGCCGCAGCGCCGAGAACGGCGCTGAGGATCAGACGCATCCAGTCGAGGTTGTCAACGGCCAGGTTCAGCAAGTGCATGGAATCCTCCAGCTGCGGAACGCGAATTCCGCGGAAAAATCGGCGATCTTGATCCGTTTTGGCGTTTCCCGTTCGATCCTCGAAGGACTCGCCCGGCGAGTTCAATGTAGCACGAGAAGAAATTGCGGCCGGGAAAGTCAACCGAAAATCTCCCCCCGGCGCGGAAAATCCCGACCGCCTGCGACGGTTATGACGGCGGATCGGGCTGAGATCAGCGTGGCCGCGCGATTCAGTGCCGCCGCTTGGCTTGAGCACTCCAATCCACTGCAAATCAAACTCGGCGCGGGCGCGAGTCTGCGCCGCCCCCCCCCCCCCCCCCCCCCCCCCCCCCCCCCCCCCCCCCCCCCCCCCCC
>JBBQNJ010000049.1:0-37589 GCA_038329845.1 Tepidisphaerales bacterium
GCGGTGCCCAGGTCTCGCAAACGGCGACGAACTCCCGGTGCTTCTCATCGAGCTCGCCCAACTCGTCTTCCAGCATCGGAAAGAGCCACGCCTGAATGCAGTGCCACAGGTTGCCCAATTCCGCCAGTCCGCTGATGGTACGTCTCCCGGGTTGCGGATGTCTAGCACCCGAGGACAGAATTGTACCCTAATTTATACAGCATAACTACTTTAAACACAATAATTGACAGATATTATAGGGGGGGGGGGGGTAAATCACTGGACGGATTGAGCGAAGTGCGGCACACTTTCAATCAGTCTCAGGCAGGCTTTCTGAAGACGTGACGGCAAACGTTCCGCCAAACTTCGGGGGGTTTTGCAAGAGGCTCATTCAGTCGGGCAAAGGCTGAGTTCAACCGTCCGCCTACGCGGTCATCCACGCAAGCAGCCGAAATGAGAAATGCCCCCTCTTTCCCGCACAACGCGAGGCCTCGCAACGCAATACGCGCCAGCAGATTAGCAACCGTCGCCCGAAAGCGCAAGGCATCTGCAATGTCGGATTGCGCTACATGCATTTGCCCTGGGCGCATACCGCTCGCAGGCCATATTGTGACCATCCGCTGGGAGAAAACCGGGAAATCCCGCGGGTTCCGAGCCGTTGCGGATGTCTCACTGGAGGCCGCGAGCGGCGTAACCCACCGACGAGATTCCCCACGGCGATGACGCGTTTATCGGACGGGCGATCCATGCCCATCGCCGACAAAACTGAAATTACGTTTTTCGCGGGGGCGATGGTGTTGTATACTGGCTTCTCCCGCGACCAGCCTGTCGCGGGGGGAGGCAAGCGCGTGCGAAGCCTGCGGATCGTCGAAATGGCGGTTCGCCGACCTGGCGCGCGATTGAACGTGGCGGAACGGACTTTGGCAGCACCCGGGATTTTTGATGCCTGCACCACGATCACCGTCCAGCAAGTACACACCGGCCGGACCGGCACTGGTCCCTTCGGGGCGGTTCCGGGGCAAGCCGCCGGTTGGCGTCAGCCGCGCAGTCCTGGTCATTGGCTCCAAGCCGCAGGTCCACCTGCAACTGCTTTCCGATCAGGTCTCGCAGAATCACGCCCTGCTGCTCCAGGATGAGGACGGCGGCTTCTACATTCGCGATTTGGGGAGCCGCGCCCACGTGCTGGTGAATGACAAACCGGTGCTCGAGGCGGACCTGCGCCACAACGACAAGATCCAGATCGGCCCGTTCACTTTCCGGCTGTCAGCGCTGACCGGCGCCTCCTCCCCGACGGCGCCGCCACGACGACGCGCCGTCGCCCCCGAGCACATCCCGGCCCTCGAGGTCGCCGGCGAGGACATCCCGCTGCGGATCGACCAGCGCGTGTTCGTCATCGGCCGCAAGAGCCAGTCGGATGCCCCGCTGATCGAAGAGAGCGTCTCGACCATCCATGCCGTCATTTTCCTGCTCAACGGAAAATACTTCATCCGCGACCTCGGTTCGCGCACCGGCACATTCGTCAACGGTGCGGCGATCCGACAAGTGGAACTGCGCTTCGGCGATCATATCCGCATCGGCCAGACGGACATGCGATTTGCCGTCTCCGAAGGCCATGCGGTCTCGGCCGTGCCTGATGATGATCTGGAAAATCTGGTGGGCACCGCGGCGTTGGCGCCGGATGCGGAGGTGCCCGGCCTCGAACCGATCGAATCGCCGCCGCCGATGGATTTAAGCGAGCCGGGCGAGAGCCGAATCCCGCTGGCGATCGAGCCGGAGGCACCGGCCGCCGCGGCCGCGATTTCCGGCGACGACGAGCCGGCAGGCACGGCACCTGGCGAAGCGGAAAGCGATTCGGACCTGAGCGATACCCAGGCCATGGCGCGGGAGGCGCTGGAACGCGATATGCCGCGCGAGCTTCCGGCGATTTCGCCGGCCTTGGCCGAGCCGGACGCGGTCGAATCGGTCGATTCCGAGATCGAAGCGGCCGTGGCCGGGGAAGGTGCGCCGTCGCAGAGCCAGGCCAACGAGCCGGAAGGTGTTTCTTCGCCGGAACCTTCCGAGCCGCCTGCCGAAGAAGTACAAGAGATCGAATCGGCGCCGGAATCGCAAGGCGCCGAGCAGGCCCGGCCCGCCGAGCCGGATCAATCCCCGCAATCCGAGATGGAACCGGCGCCGCGACCGCGGCGCGGCTGGCGTGGGATGAGCGGCGTCGCGGCGGCGGCCGGTGTCGTCGGCATCGCCGGCGCTGCAGCAGAATCGGCGCTGACACCGATCGACCTGGTGGATTCGCCCGCCGAACCGGCCTCACGTGAAGCCGAACCGGCAGCGCCGCCGACTGCCGAACCCTCCGTGGCGGCCACGACGTCCGTCGAAGATGTCGCAACGCCGACTGAACAGGCCTCCACGACCCGTGATTTTGAACCGGCTGACGCCGAAGCCCGAGCGGCTGACGCCGAAGCGCTGGCGGCTGACGCCGAAGTCGAGACGCCCGACGTCGAAGCCGAGACGCCCAACGTCGAAGTCGAGGATGCTGTGGGCGAAGCCGAAGCTGCCGAAGGCGAGGCCCCCGACGGCGAAGCCGAAGCAAGCAACGCCGAGGATGAGGCCGCTGAACCGGCCGAGCCTCCGGCGAGCGAAGCGGTAATTCCATTTTTCGAGCCGGACACCACCGAATCGACCGCACCATCGTCCGAGTCGCCCGAAGCCGAAGCAGCCGAATCGGCACCTGACGATCGGCTCGCCGAGACGCCGGTGGACGAGCCGGCACCCGCGATCGACCAGTTGATCCCGTCCGATGAGGAACACGACTATCTCCCGGCCGACTTGCAGATGGGCGGTGCGGCGGGATCAACCCAGAGTGCACCCGAGGCCTCCGATGCCCTGCCCCTGGCGGAAAACGACGATGAGATGGCAGCGCCACACGCCTCGGGCGGGGCGGACGATGAGCATGAACTGGGCGGGATTTTTAAGATTCGTGGAGAAGGAGCCAAGTCGGAGGAAATCCTCGAACCGACTCAGCCGACGCCCGACTCGGCCCTGGACCTGGAAGAAGCCGCCGAGTCGGCGGGCCAGGTTGTGACCTCGGCCGATGCCGTGGAGATGAGCGACACGAGTTTCGGGCGGATGGTCGAGGGTTTCACCGGCGAACAAACCGGAACTCCTGTCGAAGCCGATCGCCCCGGTACTTCCGGCGAATCGCCCGAGGAGATCGAACGAGCGGCGCCCTTCCAAACCGGGGTGGCGGACAAGGTCGAATCGCCGTCCAGCGAACCGGCCTCCGTTGCCGAAGAATTGCGATCCGGTGAACCGGCGGAAGTTGAGCCATTGTCGTCCGATCCGCAAGGCTCGAGCGATTCAGCCCCCGACCGCGCCGAGCCGCCGCACGACCCGCGCGAGGCCTCATCCCCAAGCGATGCCGCCGGCGAAATGGCACGCGACACCCAGGCGGGCGACCTCGATGCCTTGGACATCGACATCGCTCGCCTCGGCCTCTACGACGAGCTGGACGCCGGCGACATCGACGCGGCGGCGAAGATGTTCGGCGAACTGCCCGAACCGTTGACCCCCCCGGCCGCCGATCAGGTCAATGAGGCGATCGCCGCCCACCCCGACGATGCCGAGCCGCCCGAGCTCACCGCAGAAGATGAAACCCTTTCGGTCGATGTCGAAGCGATCGGCGCGGAAGATGAATCGGAAATCCCCACGGCCGAGGAACCGGCGGCGAGGGGTGCCTCGACGTCCGCGCCAGGGGATACAGCGCGGGGTGAACAGGAGCCCGACGAGCAAGCGACATCGCCGGACGAGGCGTTTCGTTTACAAGCGGCCCAGCCCGACAAGGCGCAGCCGGACGACACTCAAGCGAACGACGCGCAGCCGGATGTTGCGCAGGCGGATGGTGCGCTCGCGAACGACGCGCAGGCGGAGGAGGCACAGCCGGATGGTGCGCTCGCGAACGACGCGCAGGCGGAGGAGGCACAGCCCGACAAGGCGCTGGCGAACGACGTGCAGGCGGACGAACTTGTGGACATGACCGACCTGGAGCCAGAGGCTCCATTAGGCCCGGCCGCCGGAGCGATCACCGCCGAGGCGATCGCCGCGGGAATCTTGCCGAACATGCCGATTGCCGCCACGTTCAGCGACGATGTCGAGCCGGCGGATGTGGAAGAACCCGTTCCCGCCGCATCCGACGCCAAGACTGCCGACGAAGAATCGCGCCAGCCCGACGCGGCGGTCGCCAGCGCGAAACCGGCGGGCGATGAACGCGGGAAAACCGAACCGTCGACCGGCGAGGCCGACGCCGAGAATCTCGAGCAAGCCCTGCCCGACGATGCGATTGCCGGCGACGATCCCGGCGCGTTCTCGGCCGAGCCCCCGGCGATCGAATTGATCGCCGAAGCCCAGACCGCCGGCTCGGCGATCCTCGACATCGGCGTGGACGATGCCCCGTCGTATCTCGATACCGCCCCCGCCGGTGCCGCCGAGGTGCAGGCCGAGCCGGCGGCGGTGACGCCTCCGGACGAACCGCTGAGCGCTACCAGTGACATGGCGTCATTGACTGTCGGCGTTGACAGGTCCAGCGCCAACAACGGCGGCGCTGACGGTGGTGAGATCGGCGACTCGGACGGCGGGTTGCTTTTGGGTGAACTCGAGGGCGATGAGTCAAACGGCCAGTTCGGCCTCGGTGCCAATCAATGGGGCTTTCTCGGGGGGCTTCCGCTGGAACTTCCCCCCGCGCCGGCCCCGCCGCCGACGTTCGGTCGGGTGGGCGTGAGCTTTGGCGATCGGGATCCGCTGATGCGGCCCCGCGGCGGGGTGATCTCCGCGCCGCTCTCACCGCCGCTGACAGCGCCGGATGAGCGCGGGATGGCGGCATCGCCTTCGTCGACCGCTTACGAAGCCGCAGCGCCTACCCCGACGGCGCGCTCGGCGCCGCCGAGGCCGCCATCCGCGCAGGAACCATCGCCGCCCGACGCAGCTTCATCCACTCAAGACATCGTGGCGACCGGCGACATCGGCATGGCCGAGGACGTCGCGCCGAGCGACGACATTTCGCTGACCGACGACATTTCCAGGCCCGCCGAGAGACCGGAACCGTCGATCGAGCCTGCGTCCGAAGAGGCGGTGCCCGCAGAGCCTGCGACCGAAGAAGCGGCGACCGAGTTGGATGAAACGCGGCCCGAGCCGACGTCGCCGGTGGCCGCGCCCGCAGCGCCGCGCCCGCAGCGCACGCCGCCGCCGGCCCGGGGGCGCTCGCAGGGGCGGCCTCAGCCGCTCGAGTCGATCGCCGTTCCCTCGCCGGAACTGGCCAACATGGCCGGCTATGGTGCCGGGGCATTCGCGGGACTGACGGCGCCGGTGGATGTGTTTTCACAAATGCCCGCCGCCCCGATCGGCGATCCGTTCTTCGGTTCGGGCGTGGTGATGCGGGCGGGGGAATCTGATGCCGCCGAGCCGGGTTCTGAATTGCCGACGTTGCTGCCCAAACGTCCTAAGGGACGGGTGGCGATCTCGCCGCAGTCGATGACGCATGCCGCGGGGCCGGTGCGAATCGTTGGCCCGGCAGCGCCCGCCGCGGCCCGCTCGGTGCCTGGCAAGCCTGCGTTGCCGAACATCCCCTCGGCGCCCTCGATGCGCGTTCGCCGCCGGCGATTTTCTCGCGGCCTGGTGGTCTGGGCGCTGCTTGGCGGGATGCTTGCGTCGATGATCGCGGCGGTCGCGCTGGTGCAGCGGGCATTCGCGCCGCGTTCGCAGATCACCGCCGAACTTCATTATCCGAAGTTCGCCAATCTCACTCCATCCGTTCAGCAGCAGATTGCCGAGGACCAGCTCAAGGCCCTTCGCTCCGAAGAAGTGCGGATCAAGGCGCGCAATGATTTCGCCAAGCGTTCGGACCTGAACAAAGGATTCCTGCAGTCTCCCGAAGCCTACGCGCAGGTGATGGCCGATGCCCAGTGGCCCGACAAATCCAAGGGAACCTTGGTGCTGGTTCGCAACGAGGCATCGCCCGAGGACGGCGCGCGGATCGAGTCGGTATTGCGCGGGCTATACAGCTTCAATGCCGCGCGGGTCGAGTCCAACGAGTCTCTCGAGCGCGCGATCGCCCGCATGGAAAACGACCTCAAGCGTCTCCAGGAGCGCATCGATGCCAATGACCGAGCCCTGCGCGATCGCGGCGCCGCCACCCGCGAACTGGGGCAATTGCAGGTCCAGGAACAGTCGATGTCGCTCGAGTTGGCGAAGTTGAACGAGAGGTATTCCGCCGCCACCGACGCCAAGAAGAACGCCGAATCGGAGCTGAGTCTTTCGCAGCGGCAAGGCGAGGGCGCCGGCGCCCAGGCGGCCAAGCGGGCCGTTGCCGAACAGGCCCGCGCCGCCGAGGAGCAGGCCCGGTCTGAATACCAGGCTCGTCGGGATCAGCTCGATGCGCTGCGATCGCAGATTTCCGCGGCCCGCGCCGCCGTCGAGAGCGGCGATGAACTCGCCGGCGATCAGGCGCAGTTCAAGCGGCAACTGCGTGATCTGGCCAACGACATCGCGCGCAAGAAGCAGGAGCTTCGCGATACATGGTCGGTCCAACTGCCCGCCGCCGAAGATGTTCAGTCCAGCATCGAGCCGGATCGACGCCCCATGTACACGCTGATCGCGCTGGCCACCGTGCTGGTGATCTTCGGAATCGCGCTGGTGATGGCGCTTCGCGCCGGCGGTTCACCGCCGCCGACCGCCCCCTCCCGCCCCGCCCCGCGCCCGATCCCCGTCGAGGAAATTCCCGAAGAATCAGCCGCGGACCAGGAAGCGGAAAAATAATGAAACGCGAAGTTTCGAAGGCACGAAGGAGTTTCAGTCCGGGTATCCTTTTGGGATTGCCAATTCCGAGATTTCTCGCATCGACGACTTGGGTGGATGCGAGAAGTGACGCCGAATATCTCTTCGTGCCATTCACCGCTTTGTGGTAGGAATTTCTCATCTCAGCAGGACGACGTCTGCTCCCCTTTGACGATCAACTCCGCCCAGACCAGGTGGCCCGGGACCGGATCCGTCTGGACTTCAACGATGTTCACATCGTCGTGCGCCTGCTCCAGCGTCACCGCCCAGGTTCGCGCCTGGCTCACCACCGGGGGCAGATCGACATGCAAACTCGACCCCTCATGTATGACCGGATCGCCCGGGAGATCCCGCGGCAGGGCGTCGTCGAGCCGGTGTCCGTTCAGCCAGACCCGGATGCTCGAGTCGTTCAGCGCCGGCGTTTGCGAATCGAACCCCAGGCGCAGAATCATTCCTGAGTGAACTGGCGCCGGTCCCAGCACCAGCCGCAGCGCGATCGCCTGGCCGATGCGGTTGAAGTCGTTGAGCTGGCGCGGCCGGGTGAGTGGCTGCGGGACGCAACTCACCGGCTCGACGCCCGGCGCCGTCACCTGGTGATAGCTGATCGCATGGCGGCGGCGCCGCTCGCGCAGGGTCTGGAGGTCGCCGCAGGTATTGAGCATCGTCTGGAGGATCCCGGGAAACCGGCGTTCACTGAGCGTATCCCGCGGACCTTCCCGGTAACACTCGTTGAACAAATACACCCCATCGGCACCGCGGTGCAGCATCGCAGCGCACTGCCCGAATAACAGATCGTAATCGACCACGCGCCCGGCATTGCCGAAAACCGGGGCCGCGTGCGTAACGCTGTCGGCCTGGCCCAGCAGGCGCACACCATCGCCCAGCAGCGCCCGCCACAGTTCGACATCGAGGTCATACAGCGCCTGACTGAGAAACGTCGCGGCGGTCACCTGGTCGATGAGTCTTTCCTTCGCCCAGCGAACCACGTCATATCCCCAGGCCATGGCCGCGGCAGGATCGACCGGAAGACGCACGCCAAGCTTCAGCCCGGGGCGCCTGGCATCGAGCAGCTTGCGGGTGCGGCGCATCACCTCGGTAAGCCGATCGGCGTTGCACTTCTCGTGGCCCGGTCGAAAATGTTTGACCCATCGCACCCAGTCCAGCTCGATCCCGTCAACGTCATATCGCCCGATCACTTCGTCGATCAGCCGCATATGATGTTCGACCACTTCATCGCGCCCATAGTCCAGCGCCCCTTCCCACCACCCTTCCGAGCGGTAGTCGATCCGTCGAAGATCCGGGCGACTTCGCCACAGGTCGCTGTGCCAGAACGAGGCCTCATCATCGTTGTGATGGCAATCGTTCATGCGCACACTCAGCCACCCCTCGATCCCATGATGCTTGCAACGGTCGAGCCAGACCTGGGGATGATCGATCCCGCGCTCCTTGAGCAGCCAAAGATTGTGGATCCATCGCCGCCCGCGCTGTCCGTGTTCCATCGTCCGCGCCCGCGGCGACAGCGATCGCAGCAGGGGCTGATCGTCCGGTCCATCCGGCTGATAGCCGTCGAAAAGCGGTTGCCAAACGCGGCTGTCGAACAGCGCCCGCTGCACGTTCACGCAAAACAGCACCGCCGCGACCTGGGTATCGGCGGCATAGGTGTCCACCAAGCGGTTCAAGCCCGCCACGGTCATGTCCTCCTCATCGCGGTAATCGTAGAAATGCGCGTTGTCTTCGTTGATATGGATGCGCCGCGTCATGGCCGCACTCTATCCAAGCCAGGCAGCAGGGGAAATCCCGGTTTAGCCTCGGCGGGGCTCGATCGTAGCCAGCCCGCGCAGGGTCGCTTCCGGTTCGGATTGGTAGGACCAAGTGTTGGGCCAGTGCCGCCGAAGCACGCCTTCCAGGCCCGCCTGCATGCCGCCGGAGACGATCACCCGAGTTGAGATCTTCACCCGGTTCACCCGGCGCAGCCGCGCCAGCCTCGCGGCGCTGGCCTTGGCCAGGGATTCGATCACCGCCGCCAGCAGTTGCGAACGGGTGGTGGCGAGGGTCAGGCCGGTGAACGATGCTTGGCGCTGGGTGATGCTCATGCGATCGCCCGCCAAATAGGGCAAAAAACGCACCCCGCTGGTCTTTCGATCCGGGGCCTTTGTCTCGGCGGCCAGCGCGCTCACCTGGGCCAAAAACGCTTCGCGGGACAGGTCGGGAAACAAGGCCTCGTGGGCCCAGGTGAGCGATGATCCCGCCGCCGCCAGCGTGCTGACGCTCATCCATCGCCGGCCGATTCCCAGCGGGCGGGTCAACAGCCGCCGATCCGGAACCGGCTCATCCGTGCAAAGACCCAGCACGTCGGTCGAGCCTGAGACGTTGATCAACTGTCCCGGCGCCGCCCCGGCCAGCAGCAGCGCTGCGCCGGTGTCCATCAGTCCCGCCGTGACCGGCGTTCCGGCCGTCAGCGAAAATTCTTCGCCGCCCTCGCGGGTGATCTGCCCGGCAATCACGTCGGATTCCATAACTTCCGGCAGCGCCGACATTGGCACGCCCGCCGCGGCGCACAGACGTTCGTCCCAGCCGCCGAGGGTCAACGTTGAGTACAGGCCCATGAAGGCCGCATTGGACGGGTCGATCGCCCGAGCGCCGGTGAGACGGCGCTGCAAAAACGTCGTGACATGTCCGAGCAGCGAAGCGCGATCCAGAACCGCAGGATCGTGCGTGCGAAACCATCGCGCTGTCGTCGAGCTGATCCCGCCGGGAAACGGACGATTGCCCGCGAGGCGCAAATGCTCGTCGATGCCGACCTGTCGCTCGAGTTCGAGCGCCGCCTTCACGCTGCGCCGGTCCTGGTGGGTGATGATGGGCGTTAGCGCCTCGCCCGCCGCGTCCATCGCCACCCACGATGGGGCCATCCCGGTAAGATGAATCGCGTCCACCGATCGAACGCCGCCGCCCAGTTCGCGCAGCGCTCGGCACACGGCGTCGAGGATCGCCCCCGGATCGACTTCCACGCGAACTCCCTCGGCGCGGGTGCAGAACGGCGCGCGGGCGATCTCGCCGGCGATCTTCCCATCCCGCAGGAGAGCCGCCTTGACCGATGAGGATCCAACGTCGATTCCGAGATAGATCATGGCAGCGCCGGCGACGGTGGCTCGAGCAGTGGAGAATCCGCGCCGGAGCTGGAAATCGAAGGCAGCGGCGGCGGAAGTCGGTCCAGCGCGTCTTCCACATACGCTCGCAACACTTCCGCGACCGATGCGGCGTCGGCGATCTCGCCGCCTGGGGCGTGCGGAACATTGCCGTCGAACAATTCGGGAAGCTGGCCGAGCCCCTCGGCCCGCAGATGCCGCAGGCACCCTTCCAGAAATACTCGCGCCTCTCGCCGGGCCTTCTCGCCGCGACCGTGGACTCGAAGATTCGCGCTGCACAGCGATCCCAGCAGCCAGGGATACGCCGTCCCCTGGTGCGCGGCGCGATCGCGCAAAAGGGCATTTCCCGCGTAGCGCCCCTCGTACGCCGGATCGCGCGGAGAGAGCGTCCGCAGCCCGAACGGGGTAAGCAACTGCTCGCGAATCCGATCCAGAACCGCCGCGTGCCGGTCCAGCGAAAGCACACAAAACGGCAGGCTGACCGCCAGGAGTTGATTCGGCCGAATCGCCCCATCAGCGCCGCGATCGTCGACGACGTCATAGCAGCAGCCGGTCTGCTCATTCCAGAACCGGCGGTTAAAGCCCACATGGATCCGCCGCGCCAGCATCGCCAGTTCAACGCCTGTCGAGCGCTCGCCGTAGCGATCGGCCAGGCGGGCTACGATCGACACGGCATTGTGCCACAGCGCATTAAGTTCGACCGGCCTGCCATAGCGCGGCGTGATCGCCCATTCGGCGGCCTTGGCGTCCATCCAAGTGGTCGGTGATCCGGGAAGATGACTGCTCAGCAGCCCATCCTCGTCGATGCGAATGCCCAGATCGGTCCCACTCTGGTGGGCCTGGATAATCCTCACCAGCGACGCGAGCCATCGGCGCACCGAGGCGTCATCGCGGGTATAGCAGAGGTACTGCCACACCGCGTTGATCATCCACAGCGACACATCGGCACCGCGATAGATCGGCGTCCCGCCGTCTTCGGGGAACTCGCTGGGCAGCAGGCCATTGCGAACGTGGCCCAGCAGCCCCTCGATGAGGGTCCGGGCCGAATCGAAATCCCCGCGGACCAGCATCACGCCGCCGAATGCGATCAGCGCCTTGCGGATGTCGGGCGCCGCCCACGGGAACCCGCCAAAAATCCGCACCCCACCCGCTTGCGAGCCGGCCCCGCCCTTGCGCGGCGGGCGCACCACGAATTGTCCGGCGGCGCGAAGCAAATCGTCGAGGACGGGGTCCGCCGAGACGCCGCCGCGACCGCTCCGGTCCGATCGCGCATCCTCATCCGCCAGACGGCGCAGAGTTTCTGGCAAATCAATGGGTTCGGTTGAGCAAATGAAATGCGCCGTCTGTCCCGGCGACAACGTCCAATGCGCCACCCCCGGCATCCACAGGTCCTCCAGTCCGCCGTAGCCGCGCTGCTGTTCGCGGCGGTAGATCGTCGCCAGATACCAGTAGGCGTCGGAATGAAATCGCCCATCGTGCGCGAAAAACGCCTCGGGCGTTCGGGCCGTGGCCGGGATGCGCCATTGATCGTCCCCATGCGCCTCGGCGCGAAGCCGCCCATTCCACTGGTACATCAGTTCGTGAATTCCGCGCAGGGCGAACAGCGGACGAAGTTGAAACTCGATCGGCCGCTGAGCGCCCAGCAGGGTGTAGCTCAGACAGACGGTCGATTCGCCTTCCAGCAGGCGCAGCGACTTCTCGACCGTCCAGCCGTCGGCCTGGTAGGCCCAGCGCGGATACGGATGGGTGTCGAACGCGCGAAGCAACTGATGACCGCGGGGATGGATCGTTCCGGGATATTCATTCACCGCCAGCGGGCATGCCGCACCACCGTGGATCACGGTCTCCTCGACCCGCGAGAGGATGACCATCCGGCGAACGGGCGACGCCATCGCCGCGACCAGCAGCCCGTGATACTTACGGGTGTTAAGCGAGATGATTGACGAGGCGGCGTAGCCCCCCAACCCGTTCACCGCGAGCCACTCCCGCGCCATCGCCTCTTCCAACCCGACGGCCGAAACGTCGAGGTTCACCATCATAATCCTCCCTGAAAGGTGCGCCCATTGTAACGCATCGGCCCGACCATTGGTACGTCCTTTGCAGATCTTTCTCTCGCAACGCCGGTCCGAAGACCCACGATTTGACTGACAACCGTTCGCCAACCTCAGGAGAAACCATGAATCCCACCCGCTCGCTTGCGTCCAATTCCCGCTTCCGCCGTGGCGCGCTGGGCAAGGCTCTGATCGTCTGGTTCGCCAGCGGCAGCATCGTGGTGGCGTTGATCGCGTATCTCGCGTTCGGCGCCATGGGGTGCTGATCGCCCCGTCGGCACCCAAAAATACAAGCCCGCGCGACTGTACGAATCGCGCGGGCCTTTTCTGTTGCGGGTTAGATCGCGTCTTTACGCCTGCGGCGCGGACGAATTGGCCTCACCGGCATTCGTCGTCTCCGCGGCATCTGTCGAAACCGCCCGCGCCTCGGTGGCCTCGGTGCCTTCGGACTTGCCCTTTCGCAGCACTCGCCCGGCGAACTCGTGCTTGCGCTCGTTGCGCTTGCGACGCAGCCCGGCACTGCGCCGGCGCGTGGCGGCGTTCGGCTTGGACTGCTCGGTCACCAGTTGCAGCAACACGATATCGCCGCCATCGCCGATCCGGTGTTCGGCGAGTTTGATGATCCGCGTATATCCCCCGCTGCGGTCGATGAACTGCGGTGCCACCTCCGAAAACAGCTTCTGGATCAACGTCTGCTGGGTGAACTCCTGGTTCTTGTCCACCAGCCGGCGATCGCCCAACAGAGCCACGACGCGACGGCGAGCCGCCAGCGTGTTGGTCCGCGCCAGAGTGATCAGGCGCTCGGCCATCGAACGCACTTCCTTGGCCTTCGGCAACGTGGTGCGGACTTTGCCGTGATCGAACAAGCTCTGCACCAGGTTGCGGCGCATGGCGGTACGATGTTCGGTGTCACGGCTCAACTGGCGGCCGCGGTTTCGGTGACGCATGACTTACCTCTCGATCGCTTTTTAAGTTGCGGGTTTGAACATTCCACGGATCATCAGGCCCGGCGCCGCAGGCGGCCGCTCGAGGCGGATCAGTTCTACTTGGCCTCGGCCGAATCGGTTTCGGCCTCGGTCGACTCATCCAAGTCCTCATCTTCATCGTCGTCGGGCATGGCGGCGGCGGCGGCGGCGCGGGCGATGAGATTGTCGGGATCCATTCCCAGGCTCATCCCCAAATCCGCCAGCTTCCGCTTCACCTCGCGTAATGATGTTTTCCCGAAGCTGCGAACCTTCAGCAGTTCGGCCTCGGTCTTTTTCACCAGCTCGCGGACCGACTGGATTTTCGCCGATTCCAGGCAGTTGTTCGCCCGCACGCTCAGGTCCAGGTCCTGAACGGTCATGTTCAGTTTCGATTCCAGCTCCGGATCCACCAGCAACTCGTTGGCCTCACGCAGCGACTCCAGAGCGTCCTCATTGGCCAATTCGCTGCCCAATTCGAAGTATTGGACGAACGGATTGAGATGCTTGCGGAGGATTTTGCTCGCCTCGACCATCGCCATTTCCGGGCTGATCGTCCCGTTGGTCCAGATTTCCAGGATCAACCGGTCGTAATCGACCTTCTGGCCGACACGGGCATCCTCGGTGGCGTAGCGCACGCGCGTCACCGGCGAGAAGATCGAATCGACGGCGATCAGCCCGATCTCCTGTTCCTCGGCGTCGCCGGTGTTTTCCGCGGCGGTGCGGTAGCCGCGGCCCTTGCCGACGATCAACGTCATCTCGAAATCGACATCTTCGGTCAACGTGGCGATCACCAGGTCCTTGCTGACCACGGTGATCGAGGGATCGGCGTCGATCATGCCGGCGGTGAGGGCACCGGCCTTGCGCGACACGAGCTTCATTTCTTTAGGCTCATCCGAATCAAGCTTCACGATCAGGCTCTTGATGTTCAGGATGATGTCCGTCACGTCCTCAGTGACGCCAGCGAGGCTGGAAAACTCATGTTCGGCCCCCTTGAGCCGAAAATGGGTGACCGCCGCGCCCTCGAGGCTCGACAGCAGGATTCGCCGCAGGCTGTTGCCGACGGTGGTCCCGAATCCGCGCTCGAACGGCTCGGCAAGAAACTTGCCGTACGTCTCGGTCGAGACCTGGGTGTCGCGCTGCACGCGCGACGGAAGTTCCAATCCGCGCCATCGAATTCTCATGGGGTTCTCCTAACGGGACGCCGAATCGAATCGCGGAAGGTTCCCGCCCCCACCGTTAGGGGCCATCTGGCTTCCGCCTCGCCGACCGGCGTCGGGAATGCTGTGTTCTCATCGCCAGGCGCTGCGCGAAACGCGCCGATACGTTCTTTATACGCGCCGTTTCTTCGGGGGCCGGCAGCCGTTGTGCGGCAGCGGGGTCACGTCCTCGATACCCAAGACCTTCAGCCCGGCGTTCTGCAGTTGCAGCACCGCCTGCTCACGTCCCGAGCCGGGACCCTTGACTTTCACCTCGACCTCGACCATCCCGTGCTTGCGGGCGGCGCTGGCGGCGGCCTCGGCGGCCCGGCCGGCGGCGAAGGGGGTGCTCTTGCGGGCGCCCTTGAAACCGACCGTCCCGGCCGACGCCCACGAGAGCGTCTCCCCGGCGGTGTCGGTGATGGTCACCATCGTGTTATTGAACGTCGCCTTGATGTGGGCCACGCCTCGGGTCACGCCCTTGCGAACCCGCTTCTTCGCGCCGCCTTTTGCGCCTTTAGCGCCTTTGCCTGAATCGGCCATGGGTCTGTCTTCCTTGTCTGAAAGCCGGATCCACCGGTCATACGACCGTCCCCGGCTCGGTGCGGGCGGTTCGTCGCGCCAGCCCCACGCGGAGCGGCGGCGAGCCAAGCCCGGTTTACTTCCCGAGTTCCTTCACGCCCTTCTTTCCGGCGACCGTCTTGCGCGGACCCTTGCGAGTGCGCGCATTCGAGCGGGTCCGCTGTCCGCGCACCGGAAGCGATCGACGATGGCGAGTGCCCCGATGGCTGCCGATGTCGCGCAGCCGTCCGATGTTCTGCTGAATCTGCCGGCGCAAGGCCCCTTCGACCAGGGCGCTGCGGTCGATGATCGTGATGATCTTCGCCAGCTCCTCCTCGGAGAGATCCTTGGCCCGACGTTGCGGGTCGATCCCCGCCTCCTTCAAAATCGCATGCGAATTGGTCGGACCCACGCCGTAGATGTAGCGGAGGCTGATGTGGATCGGCTTGTCGGTCGGAATGTCAACGCCTGCTAAACGGGGCATGGAGAGTCCAGTGGTTAAGGGTTCGTCGCGCCGATGCCGGCGCGAATGGATCAGGCTTGGGTCAAGCCTTTATCCCTGCTTCTGCTTGTGCTTGGTGTTCGTGCAGATCACCCGCACGATCCCCTTGCGACGGACGATCTTACAGTTCTCGCAAATCCGCCGCACGCTTGCTCTTACCTTCATGAGACACCTCTTGACAGTCAACTCGCCAGCCCGTCCACCGAGCGGCGAATCGATCACTATATCACATCTCGCTTCAACCCACAAGCGCCGCTGAACGGCGTTGCATGTCGAAATCGATCCGGCACCGATCCGGCGGCGCCCGTCAGGCTCACCGGCCCGATCGCGCCATCCGACGGCGCCGGTCATATCCCGCCAGGCGCATGCCCGTCGGTCAGCACATCGGCGCCGCCCTCGGTGATGGCGACGGTATGCTCATAGTGGGCCGCCGGTTTGCGGTCCCTGGAGTAAACCGTCCAGCCGTCCTCGGCCATCTCGACATCCCGCCGTCCCATCAGCACCATTGGCTCGACCGCCAGGGTCATCCCCGGGCGAAGGACAAAATCGCCGCGGCGCTGCTCCTGGGTCACGAAGTTGGCCACCTTCGGCTCTTCGTGCATGTCTCGCCCGATTCCATGGCCGACGAACTCGCGGACCACGCTGAATCCGTTGCGCTCGACGTTGTACTGCATCAGCCGGGCGATGTCGGTCCACTTGCGCCCCGGCTTCATGTTCTGAATCGCCAGCACCAGCGTGTCCTTGGTCACGTCCAGCAGTTTCCGCGTTTCCGGGCGGATCTGCCCGATCGCCACCGTCGTGGCCGTGTCGCAGCAGTATCCATCGAGCGCCATCGCCAAGTCCAGCGTCACCACGTCGCCTTCGCGGAGCAACCGGGTCTTGCTGGGAATCCCATGCACCACGACTTCGTTGACGCTGATGCAGGTGTGGGCCGGATACCCCTCACCGGCCTTGTATTTTCCACCGGCGGTGTAATGCAGCGACAGCGATCGGGCGTTGGCTTTTTCCAGCTCGATCCGGGCCAGATCATCCAGGTCCCAGGTACTCACACCCGGCTTGGCGGCCTCGGCCATCATTTTCAGCACATGGCAGGCGACCTGCCCAGCGCGGCGCATCAGTTCGATCTCGCGTCGGGACTTGTAAATGATCATGGCGCGTCGATTGGACAGCAGCACCGCGAAAACTCCGGTCGGACGGGGCCTTGCGCCGATCCTCGCTCACCGAAAAAGCGCCGCGGATCATTCCACTCCAGAAATCCCATCCGGCTAATACTGACGACCCTTGATCCGCTTACCTTTCTGGCCCGGTCCGCCGCTGAGGAACCCGCCATAATTCCGCATCAGCAGGTTCGCCTCGATGCGCTGGACCATATCCAATGCCACGCTGACGACGATCAGCAACCCGGTCCCGCCCAAGAACGCGGTGATCTGCCAGGGAATCCCCAGCCATTGGCTCACCGCCGTGGGGATCACCGCAATCAGGCACAAAAATGCCGCGCCGACATAGGTGATGCGCATCATCACTTTTTCGAGATAGTCGGCGGTGCGCTTGCCCGGGCGCAGGCCCGGGATGAACGATCCGTAGTCGCGCAACTGGTTGGCCATCTCCTTCGGCTGGAACTGCACGGTGGTCCAGAAGTAGGCGAAGAAGTAGATCATCGCCGCCTCGGTGATCAGGTAGACGTACCCGCCGCGGCTGAACTCGCGGTTGAAAAAGAGCATCACCTGGTTGGGAAACGTCTTGTAGAGCATGTCGAACAGCAGCCCGGGGAAAAGCATCAACGACTGGGCGAAGATGATCGGCATCACGCCGCCGTGATTGACCCGCAGCGGCAGGTACTGGCGCTGCCCGCCGTAGACCCGCCGGCCGCGGGTGTGCTTGGCCTGCTGGATCGGAATTCGGCGCTGGGCCTGGGTGATGAGGATCGAGCCGGCGACGATGACCACGAACGATCCGAACAGGAAGAAGATCTTCCCCATACTGATCTGGTCGGCGGTGGCGCTGTTGGCAGTGAGGCTGGACTTCTGGATCAGCAGGATGATCGCCTGGGGCATTCGCGCGACGATACCGGCGAGGATGATCAGCGAAATGCCGTTGCCCAGCCCGTATTCGTCGATCTGCTCACCCAGCCACATCAGGAAGATGGTCCCGGCGGTGAGGACGAAAATGCCCATGACCCAGAACAAGGTGGACCCTTCAAAATCAGGGATCACCATCTGCTGGTTCTGGATGTAGCTCAGCCAGAAGACCGCCTGGATCACGCACAGGGGAACGGTCGCATAGCGGGTCCATTCCTGAATTTTCTTCCGCCCGGTTTCCCCTTCTTTCTGCAATTTTTCCAGCGCCGGGACCACGGTGGTCAGGAGCTGGAAAATGATCGACGAGGAGATATAGGGCATGATCCCCAAGCCGAAGATCGTGCTTTGCTGGAGATTTCCCCCGGAAAACAGCGACACGTAGTCGGCCAGCCGGCTGGCGGCGTTCTGGCCGGTGCCGCCTTCTTCGGCCGACTTCTGCTGCTGCTTGAGGATGTCCTCCATCGCCTGCTGATCGACGCCGGGGATCGGCACATGATAGCCGATCCGGTAGATCGCCAGCATAAACAGGGTGAACAACACCTTGTTGCGGAGTTCCGGAATCCGGAAGATGTTCAGCAACGTCTTGAACATGCGTTCAACCCAGTAAGGCGACTGCTGGTCCCGTGGCGATTGCGGCGCCGTCCATTCACTCGGCCGAAGCCGGCAATTCACCCGCGGGCGCCGCAGGGGCCTCGGGAGCCTTCGCCGGCTTCTCGGACGCCTTCGCCGTTGCCGCAGCGGCATCGGCGGCGGGCTCGCCCTCGGCGGCGCCCTTCTTGCCCGGCTTCTTCGTCTCTCGCGGAATAAACTTCTTTTTCGGCTTGGGAAACTCGAACTTCTGCCCTTTGGGATCCTGGGCCGAGCCGCCGGCCTGGCTGATCTTGTCGAACGCGCCGTGGCTGTACCAGCCGGCGACGATCGTGAGGCGCTTGGACAGCTCGCCGTTGCCGAGAATCTTCACCGGCAGTTTCTGGTCGGGGATCAGCCCCTTTTCCTCCAGCGCCGCCGGATCGACCGTCGCGCCGTCATCGAACGAGCCGAGGTCGGCGACGTTGACGATGTACCAGTTGCGGGCGAAATCATCATTGGAGAACCCGCGCTTGGGCATGCGCCGATGAATCGGGGTCTGACCCCCTTCATGTCCCGGCTTCCAGTGGGGGCTGCCGGCGCGGGCCGACGATCCCTTGCCGCCTCGACCGGCGGTCTTGCCTTTGCCGCTTCCTTCGCCACGGCCCTTACGCATGGGGCGCTTGTTACGCGGCGCGGCGGCGGTGATCTCGTGAATCATGCTCATGGCAATTCCAAACTAGCGAAATTCGTCGGTAAAACCCGCCGCCCCGGACGATTTCCGGTGCCGGCGATCCGTTGGGCGCGATGCTCAGGCGCTGACCAGCTCCCCGGCGCCCGTCGCCAGCGACACGCCGCGGTTCTGTTCGACCTGCTCGCGATTCTGCAACTGTCGCAGCGCGTCCATGGTCGCCTTGACCAGGTTCTTCGGGCTGGTCGATCCGTAGGCCTTGGTCAGGATGTCGGTGATTCCCGCCAGTTCCATGCAAGGCCGGACGCTTTTCCCGGCGGTCACTCCCGTTCCCGGCCGGGCCGGGACCAGCACCACCGTGGTGGCGCCGGCGGTCCCCTTGACCAGGTGGGGGATCGTCGTTCCCTTGAGGTTGACCTTAAACATCTGCTTGCGAGCGTCCTTGGTTCCCTTCTCGACCGCCGGGGGAACCTCGTTGGCCTTGCCGTAGCCGACCCCGATGCTTCCCTTGCGATCGCCGGCGACCACCAAGGCCCCGAAGCTGAACGTTCGTCCGCCCTTAACGACCTTGGCGCAACGATAGATTCTCACGACCGAGGATTCGATGCCGCTCTCGTCGGGCTGGCGATCGCGATCCCGTCGCGGCCCGCGTCCGCCGGGCCCGCCCGGCCCGCGCCCGCGCCCGCGCTGTTGCTGGTGCTGATGCTGCGGAGGACGATCGGTGCTGCTGGGTGCCGGTGCCGACACCGGCGCAACCGGCTCGCCCGGGGCCGCTGGCTCGGCAGCGATTGTCTCGGGTGACGCCGCCGCCGCCCCGGCCGCGGCCGTCGCAGCGTCCTGGGGGGCTTGTTCCGTGGGGTTATTCGTTTCTTCAGCCATAATCATCCGCTCGCTTGTTGGGTCTGCCCGGGCGAAGCCGGTGACCGGGTCAGAACTTCAGCCCCGCCGCCCGCGCCGCATCGGCCAGCGCCTTGATCCTTCCGTGATACGCTCGTCCACCGCGGTCGAACGCGACGGCGAGAATCCCCGCGGCCTTGGCCTTCTCGGCGATCGCGGCGCCGACCTTCTTCGCCGCCGCAACATTCCCGCCGTTGTTCAACTCGCCGCGAACGTCCTTTTGCAGCGAACTCACCGACACCAGCGTCTTGCCCGCGAAATCGTCGATCACCTGGGCGTAAATGTGTTTGTCGCTTCGGAACACGTTCAATCGAGGACGCTCGGGCGACCCGAACACGCTCGACCGAACGTTCCACTTACGACGTTCCAGCCGCTTGGCCTTAAGTTTGTTTTTATCCGCCATCTGGGGTTTCCCTTCGCCAACTCGATCCACGTCGGTCTGTTCAGTTCGACGTTGCGTTGACGCTTTCTATAAGCAGTCCTTACTTCGCACCGGCACCGGCAAACGCCTTGCCCGCCTTGATCTTCACCTGTTCACCCGCGTAGCGAACGCCCTTGCCCTTGTACGGCTCGGGCTTTCGCACCCGGCGCACGTCGCTGGCGAATTGCCCGACAAGTTGCTTATCCGGCCCTTCTACCTTGATCTTCGTGGCACCCTCCATCGAGACGATCACCCCCGCGGGGATGGGAACGGTGACGGTGTTGGCATAGCCGACCGACAGCACCAGGCTCTTGCCCTTCTGTTCGGCCTTATAGCCCACGCCCTGGATTTCCAGGTTCTTGGTATACCCGCTGGCCACGCCCTCGATGTTATTGGCTAGCAGCGCGCGGGTCAGGCCGTGCAACGCCTTATTTGGCTTTTCATCGTCTGGGCGCGTCACCACGAGCTGTTTGCCGGTCTCGTCCAGCTTCACGGTCATCGCCGGATGCACCTGGAGTTCGAGTGAGCCCTTGGGACCATCGAACTTCACCAGGTGGTCCTGGATGCTCACTTTAACCTTGTCCGGAATCGGAACCGGCTTTTTGCCGATACGGCTCATGGCTCACCTCGTTCTCGACTCGCCGCGACCGAGCAAGCGGCCTGCGGCGGACGGGAAAAAATCGAAAATCGTTCAGCTTACGGTGCAAAGCAGTTCGCCGCCCAAGTTCGCCTCGCGGGCCTTGCGATCGCTCATCACGCCCTTGCTCGTCGAGACCACGCAGATGCCCATCCCGCTCATCACGCTGGGAAGGTCGTCCACTTTGCGATACATCCGCCGGCCCGGCTTGCTCTGGCGGTCCAGAGCGTGGATCACCTTCCCGCCGTTGCTGGCGTATTTCAGCTTTACGCGGAGATGCCCCTGGGAGCTGTCGTCAAGGACATCGAAATCGTCGATGTATCCTTCTTCCTTGAGTACCCCGGCGATGCCGTGGCAGATTTTGCTCTTGGGCACCATGACCAAGCGGCGCCCCACCCGGTTGGCGTTACGAATCCGCGTGAGCATGTCCGCGATGGGATCTTGATTATTCATCGCTTAACCAGTTTCCAGTTGCCAAGTTCATTGTCCTGTTCATCGCCCGCGCCCGCCCCGGCACCCCGCGGCTTTCGATCGCCGCGATGCGCCCGGCCTTGACCGGGATTACCAACTCGCTTTTCTCAGTCCGGGGATCTTTCCCGCCAGGGCCAGATCCCGCAATACGATGCGGCAGACTTTGAACTTCCGCAGCACCGCCTTCGAGCGCCCGGTGATCTGGCAGCGGTTATGCGAGCGCGTCGGGCTCGAATCCCGCGGGAGCTTGGCCAGTGCCGCGTAGTTCTTCTGCTTCTTGAGCTGGCGCCGGCGTTCGGCATATCGCTTGACCAGCGCTTCGCGCCGCTTCTGTTTTTCAACCCAGGCCGTTGTCGCCATAATTCATCTCTCGGTTCGCTCGACTCTCTCCACTCGCCTCTACGTCGTTCGGCTTACTGTTCCTTGCTCGGATCCGAGAAGGGGAAGCCGAACTGCTTGAGCAATTCACGGCTGTGATCGGCGTTCTTGCAGCTGGTCACCATCGTGATGTTCATCCCCTGCTGGAACGTCACCGCCGCGGCATCCACCTCGGGGAACACGGTCTGTTCGCTGAGCCCGAAGTTGTAATTCCCATCCCGATCGAACGCCTTGGGATTCAGTCCACGAAAGTCCTTGACCCGGGGGATCGCCAACGCGATCAGTCGGTCGAGGAACTCGTACATCCGCGTTCCCCGCAGCGTCACCTTCAGCCCGCTGTCCATTCCCTCGCGGAGTTTGAAGTTCGCCACGCTCTTTTTCGCCTTGCAGCGCAGTGGCTTTTGTCCGGCGATGACCGCCAGTTCCTTCTCGGCCTTCTCGATGCTCGCCCGGCCCTCACCGCCCGCCGTGCCGAACCGTCCAAGGCCCATCGAGATCACGATCTTCTCCAGCCGGGGGATGGCCAGTGCGTTCTTATAGCCCAGCGCCTGGGCCAAGCTGGCGGAGATCTCCGTGTCGTACTTGATACGAAGCCGCGCCGGCGGCGCCGGCTGCTGGGGCGCATCATCGAGGCCTTCGGCCTGGGCTTCGGCGGCCGAACCCTTGGCCTTCTTCTGCTTCTTCTCCCCGCCCTTGGCACCGCCCTTGCCGCCCTGACTCTTAGATCCTTCAGCCTTGGGCCCCTGGCCCTTGGCCCCTTGACTCTTGGAGTCCTTTTTGTCTTTCTTGTCTTTCTTGTCTTGATCAGCCATGGTTCATCTCGCCTGTGTCGAACTTCAATCCCGACGCTGCGGGTTGCTCACGCGATCTTCCGTCCGGTAGCGCCCAAATCGGTCCCGCTGGCGACCGACACCCGGTGTTTGCGACCCTCGCGCATCTCGAATCGCACCCGGGTTCCCTTGCTGGTCGTCGGATCCAACGGCATCACGTTGCTCACATGGATCGGCGCCTCTTTTTGAATCCGTCCACCCTGCGGCGTGCGCTGCGAAGGCCGAACGTGCTTCCACACTCGGTTGATCCCTTCGACGACCACGCGATCGGACTTGGTCAGCACGCGCATCACCTTGCCTGTCTTGCCGGTCTGGCCGTCGGACCCGCAGATCACCTGGACGATGTCGCCTCGCTTAATGTGGCGTGCCATGCTCTATTCCTTAAAAACCTTCGTAGACTGCCAAAATCATCGCGTTTCGCTCGCCCGATCAGACCACTTCGCTCGCCAGCGACACGATCTTCATAAAGTTCATTTCCCGCAGCTCGCGAGCCACGGCACCGAAGATGCGCGTTCCCCGCGGCTCGTTATTCGCGTCAATGATCACCGCGGCGTTGTGGTCGAACCGCACGTAGCTGCCGTCGGGACGACGGATCGCATGGGTGGTTCGCACCACGACGCAGCGGACGACTTCGCCGTCCTTGACCTGTCCGCCCGGGATCGCGCTCTTAACGGCGCAGATGATCACGTCCCCGATTCTCGCCACCCGTCGCGTGGTCCGATGGGCGGCGGTGCTGCCGCGAAGCACGCGGATGCACATCGCCCGCTTGGCGCCGGTGTTGTCGGCAATGTCAACGTATGTCTGCTGCTGAATCATCTTCGCTGCGCTCCATTTCCGACCCGCCGTCGATTCTCTATTGTCCGCTGCGGACGCCGAGAACGGCCATCGGCCATGTGCCTTATCGTTCCTCGGGCGCCTTGCCGGTCATCACTTCCTCGGCCGACACCTGCACCGCCCGCTCCGGGGCGCGCTTCACGATCCGGATCAGCCGATGGTGCTTGGTCTTGCTCAACGGACGGCACTCGGCCAGCTCGACCAAATCCCCTTCCTTGGCCTGGTTCTGCTCATCATGGGCGTGCAGCACGGTGCGGCGCTTGAGATACTTGCCATACTTCTCGTGCTTCATCTGGTAGTCCACGACCACCTTGATGGTTTTATCGCCCTTGTCGCTGGCCACCACCCCCTCGACGGTCCGCAAAGGCGACCGCGTGAGGACAGGGGCTTCGGGGGACATTGCGTTGGTGTCTGCCATAGCTCGCTCTCGTATTACGCCTTGGCCTCGCCCGCGGCGCGGCTTTCGGACAATTCCCGTTCCCGCAAAATCGTGCGGATGCGGGCGATCTCCAGCTTCGTCTTACGCAACAGGCTGGGATTCTCCAGCTTTTCCGTCACCGCCTGGCAGCGCAGATCGAACAGATGCTTTCGCCTCTCGATCAGTTCATGACGAAGCGCCTCGCTCTGCTTCTCGCGGATTTCCTTGATCTTCATCGTCGCCATAAAAGCCTCGCCCGCCGCTCATGCCGCGGTGTTGTTGCTCACGCCACGGCGTGTTTTCGTTCCACGAACCGGGTCTTGACCGGCATCTTGTGAGCCACCCGGGCCAGCGCTTTCTTGGCTGTCGGCTCATCCACGCCGGTGATCTCGAACATCATGGTCCCGGGCTTGACCACGGCGCACCAGTACTCCGGCTCGCCCTTGCCCTTGCCCATGCGGGTTTCCAGGGGTTTTCCCGAGACCGGCTTGTGCGGGAAGATGCGGATAAACACCCGTCCCTCGCGGCGAAGATAGTGGCTGCACGCCACGCGCCCGGCCTCGATCTGGCGGGCCGTCACCCACGAGGCCTCCAGGCTTTGCAGCCCGAATTCCCCGAAGGCCACCGTGTTGCCGCGGGTGGCGTTTCCCTTCATTTTGCCGCGCTGACTTTTGCGGAACTTCACCCGCTTAGGCATCATTGGCATCGCATCACCTCGAAGTCGCTTGCGAAATCCTTACAACCGCTCAAACCCGTCCGGTCGGCTTCTCGTCGCCGAACCGTTCGCCGAACCGTTCATCGTCGAACCGCTCAACGTCGTCCGCGCCGCGGCCCGCCGCCCGGACGCACGTCGGTGTCGGCGATCTCTTCGCCGTACATCCCGCGATAAATCCAGGCTTTGACCCCGATCACGCCGTAGGTGGTGTTGGCCACCGCGTAGCCGTAATCAATGTTCGCCTGGAGCGTCGTCAGCGGGATCGACCCGACCACCGTATTTTCACTGCGGGCGATTTCCGCCCCGCCCAGCCGTCCGGAGACCTGAATCTTGATCCCCTTGGCCCCGGCCTGCATCGACGCTTCGGTCCGCTGCTTGAGAACCCGCCGAAACGACGAACGCTTTTTCAACTGTTCGGCGACGGCCTCGGCGACCAATTGGGCGTTGAGGTCGGGGTTCTTAATCTCGATCACCTTGATCGGCGCCACCTGGCGCTTGATCAGGTCTTCCAGTTCCTCTCGCAGCTTGTCCACTTCGGCCCCTTTGGGACCGATGACCAATCCCGGGCGGGCGGTCTTGAGCGTGATCGTCACCGCCTCGCGGGTCCGCTCGATCATGATGTCGCCGACGGCCGCGAACGGAGGCTGGCGATTGAGCTTGCGGTCGATGTACTTGCGGACCTTGCTGTCCTCGACCAGAAAGTCGCCGTAGGCGGCCTTGGGCGCGTACCAGCGCGACTTCCAGTCTTCGGTGATCCCGGTTCGAAATCCCAGGGGATTAACTTTTTGACCCATAGCACGATCCTGTTCGCGTTATCGTTCTCACCGCCACGGCGTCGCTGGGCGCCCTATCGTTCAAGCCTTGGCGGCCTTTCGCTCATCAAGCGCCACCACCAAGTGGCTGGTCCGCTTCATGATCGGGTGCGCCTTGCCTCGATCCTTGGGCTGGAAGCGTTTGATCGTCGGACCCGGGTCCGCCCAGGCGGCCTGGATGTACAGATTCTTCACGCTGGCTTCCTTTTCGGCGGCGTTGGCGGCGGCGCTCTTGACCACCTTCTCGATCAACACGCTGGCGCGCTTTTTCGAGAACTGCAGCAATGCCAATGCGTCGCTCACGTCGCGCCCGCGGATCAGGTCCATCACCAGCCGCGCTTTTCGCGGGGCGATCCGGGCAAACCGATGTTTCGCTTCAAATGCCATCGTCATACCTCGTCGATCCGTCCGGCCCGCCGGGCCGGGGATTCTCATCGCTCAAGGCCGTTACATCACCGCTCACGCCGGGGCACCGGGGGTCGCGGCCTTGCGACCGCTGTGGCCTCGGAACGTCCGCGTCGGGGAAAACTCCCCGAGTTTGTGGCCCACCATGTCTTCCTGCACGAACACGCGCAGGAACTTATTGCCGTTGTGGACCTCGAAGGTATGGCCCACAAACTCCGGAATGATCGTGCAGGCGCGCGACCAGGTCCGGATGGGGGTCTTGCTTCGCGCCTCGTTGAGCCGCTGGACCTTGCGGTACAGCTTCTCATTCACAAACGGACCCTTTTTTGCGCTCCTGCTCATAGTCCTCGCCAGTCGTTGATTGACTCGGGATAACCCGCCCCGCCGCCCGCTTCTTCCGGGATGCGCGGCCGCCGGTCACCGGTGGTTTCTACAGGTTCACCGTCTGTGGCCGCTGCTGATGCGACCCGAACTTCCTTCGCCGCAGAATCAGCTTGTTGCTCGCCTTCTTCGGATGCCGTGTCTTCCCGCCCTTGGACAACACTCCGGTCTTCGAACACGGCTGGCGCCCGCCGTTGGCCCGACCTTCGCCACCGCCCATCGGGTGGTCGATCGGGTTCATGGCCTTGGCCCGAGTGTGCGGGCGAATGCCCATGTGGCGGCTTCGTCCGGCTTTGCCGATGCTCACGTTGATCCAGTCCAGATTGGACAACTGCCCGATCGTCGCCCGGCAGGCCGATCGCACCCGCCGCATCTCACCCGAAGGCAGGATGATCACCACCCACTCGCCTTCCTTGGCCCCCAGCCGGCCCACCCCGCCCGCCGAACGGATCATCTTACCGCCCTGCCCGGGGTTCAATTCAACATTGTGAATCTCAAGCCCGGCGGGGATGTTCGTCAGCGGCAGGCAGTTTCCCAGTTCCGGCGGCGCCTTGGGTCCGCTGGCGACCGTGGCACCGACTTTCAACCCGTTGGGTGCCAGGATGTACGCCTTTTCCCCGTCTTCATAGCGGATCAGCGCGATAAAGGTCGAGCGGTTCGGATCGTATTCGATCGCCTCAACCTTCGCGGACATCTGGTCTTTTCGGCGCTTAAAGTCGATCAAGCGGTAGAGTTTCTTGTTTCCCCCGCCGCGATGCTTGACGGTGATCACGCCATGATGATTGCGCCCGTGGGCGCGGCGCGTGCCGCGAACCAGCGAACGCTCCGGCTCGAACTTCGTCAGCGTCGCCTTGTAGTCCACCACGCTGCCGGCGCGCCGCCCGGCGGAAGTCGGATTATAAAACTTGATCGGCATGATATTCCTTGGCGATGGCCGGCTCTTTTGACTACGGTTTAGAACAAGTCGATCTTGTGATTCTCATCCAGAGTGACGATGGCCCGCTTCCAACTGCTGGTCTGGGTATAGCCGAACTTGCCTCGGCGCGGCTTGCCCTTGCGATTCTGTGTCCGCACGCCCGTGACGATCACCGAGTAAATCGACTCGATGGCATTCTTGATCTGGACCTTGTTCGCATCCTTGTGAACTTCAAACGCGAAGCTGTTGCGCGTCTGGCTCAGATGCGTGGTCTTTTCCGTGATCAGCGGTCGGATAATGACGTTTGTATGTTCCATGGCGATCGCTCCTGAACCTAGGCCAAAATCTGCTCGAGTCCGGCCTTGCTAAGAAGCAAGGTGCGGTTGCGAAGAATATCCCAGGCATTGAGCTGGGCCACGGTGGTGATCGTCGTGCGGTCGATGTTTCTCGCGGCCCGCTCGACGTTCTGATCAGCCCCTTCCAGCGCCAGCAGGCAGCTTCGCTCGATCCCCAGCGCCTTATAGATCTTGGCCATCACCTTGGTCTTGGCTTCGGACAGTTCCAGACTGTCCAGCACGCGAATGTCCTGGCTTTGAAGCTTGGCGAGGATGGCGCTGTCTCGGGCCAGCCGCCGGGCCTTCTTGGGCATCGCCTGTCGCCAATCCTTCGGACGCTTCTTCTTGGCGTGACCGCCCCCCTTCTTGACCGGGTTGCGAATCCCGCCGGTGCGGGCGTTGCCGGTCCCCTTCTGTTTGAACATTTTCCGCGTCGATCCGGCCACCTCGCCGCGCCCCAGCGTGCGCGCCGTGCCCTGACGCTGGTTGGCGTGGTACATCACCAGCGCCTGCTTGAGCAGGTTCACCCGCACTTCCCCGCCCAGCTTGGCCTCATCGACCTGAAAGGTCTCGGCCTGCGAGCCGTCCTGTTTGTACACCGGTAATTCGATCATGGGTCGATCCTTTGTTTGTCGTTCGTCGTCGTTTCTCTCACCGTCAGGCCGGAAAAAACTCAGCCCGGATCGGCGACCAAACCACAAACACTTCTCTATTCGTCCGACGCCTTGGGAAGCCTGGCCGTAATGCTCTTGCGAATGAACAACAGCCCGCCGTTGGCACCGGGCAGCGCGCCTTTGATCAGCAGCAGATTTCTGGCCCCATCCACCTTCACCAGCGGATGATTCTGGGTCGTGACCCGGTCGCTGCCCATGTGGCCGGCCATCCGCACGCCCTTTTTCGGCTTGCCGCACTGGCCGCGCCACGTCGCCCGTGATGCGATCGAACCCGGCGAGCGATGCTTTCGCTCGGTCCCGTGCGTGGCCGGCTGGCCTTGGAAGTGATGACGCTTCATCACCCCTTGTGTGCCCTTGCCCTTGCTGGTCCCGATGATGTCCACGAACGCCACGCCGTTGAACGCCTCGACCGTCACCTTCGCGCCCGGCTGCACGTCCGGGGCGTCCTTCTCGCGGATCTCGCGGAAATGACGATGCGGCACCACGCCCGCCTTGGCACAATGGCCGATTTCCGGCATCGTGCTGTACCGCGCCCGCACCTCGTCATAGCCGAGCTGCACCGCGTTGTACCCGTCGCTCTCGACGGTCTTGACCTGCGTGACGGCACACGGGCCGGCCTCGACGATCGTCACCGGGACAACCCGGCCCTTCTCGTCGTAGATCCGGGTCATCCCGATCTTTTTGCCAAGCAAAGCTGGAGTCATTGCTGTTTTCAAGCAGAGGAGCCGGCGGCGCCGTCTCATGCCTGTCCAAAAATCATCCCATCGAAGAAGCCGCCGGGCAGCTTCCGTCCAAATCGAGCACTTCAGCCCGGTCCGGACATGACGACAAAAATCCCGCCAGAACCGTGACCCGTCAGGCTCAAGGCCTTAAGGGCATTGCGGGTTCTTGGTTGAACCCCACGGTCCGACAAATCTAAACGCCCCTTGAAGCAGGGGCGCGTGCAGGTCTTAAAAGGACGTTACACCTTGATTTTCACAAACACACCCGCCGGCACGACCAAGCGGTTAAGGGCGTCGATCGTCCGCGGCGACGCCTCGAAAATGTCGATCACTCGCTTGTGCGTTCGCATCTCGAACTGCTCCCGCGACTTCTTGTCAACGTGCGGGCTTCGCAGCACGGTATAACGCTCGATGCGGGTCGGCAGCGGAACCGGACCGCACACGCGGGCATTGGTCCGCTTGGCATGATCGACGATTTCCTTCGCCGATGCATCCAGTGCCCGGTGGTCGTACGCTTCCATTCGAATCCGAATCCGATCGCCCGTCATACCGCTGTTCCGATCGTCGTAAGCCTCGCGCCTGTCGTTCATCGCCCGACACGTGGCGATGGAATTTCCGCCCGTCCAAAACTGGACGAGTCGAATAATTTAGCGATCCCCCACGGGATGTCAATGGACGCAGACAAAAAAAAATCCAGTCGCCCGAATCCATGGCTCGAAATCCAGTCCGGCGGGTCCGCTTGTCTTGCACTCGGGCGCGACAAGGCCACCGAGTTTGTCTTTTGCAGAGTCTTCGTTCATGCTCCGCTTGTCTTGCACTCGGGCGCGACAAGGCCACCCGGAAGCAATGTCCGGTGCGGGTCATCCTTACCGCTGAGGTTCTTGCGGCTCCCCTCGAGGGGGGAAACATGATGTGCTGGTTGCCGGCACCGATGTCGAAGGCGACTCCCACGGAGGGTGGCCGGGCGGCGGTGCCACATGGGTCGGATGAAACCCCATCCGACGGCCTCATCCTCTCGCCCACCGCTGATTTTCGCAATAAAACAGTGAAAAAACGTGTTGACATAACCCCGTTTTTCGGTCATAGTGTCATGACCCGCTTTGTTGCGGGCCATTCTCAAGGAGTGCATCCCATGCCTCAACATCCCGCATCGTCGAAACGCCCGTCAGCATTTACCCTTGTCGAATTGCTTGTCGTCATCGGGATTGTCGCCCTTTTGATCGCGATTTTGATGCCCGCGCTCAGTAAGGCGCAAGCCGCCGCCAGGTCGGTCCAGTGCGCCAGCAATATGCGACAGATCGGCATTTATCTCAACGCCTACGCCTCGCAGTGCAACGCCTTCGCCCTGGGTAAGGATTACGGCTGGCCCAAGATCGACTCCGCCGATGGCCGGTATTGGGACCAGTTACTCGTTCGCGCCAATCTCATCCGCGACCGCCGCGAAGTTTCGGCCACACCCGCCTTGTCATCCCGGGCGCGCCTTTACTGTCCCAATTGGCTCGATGGCGGGGTGATCAACCAAAACATCACCTATGCCATGCTCCTGGTCGGATACGATCACTGGTCCATCTGGGGCTTGAACGATCGGAAACTGCGCACGTACGGCGGCATGTGCGGCAGCGACGTGGCGACCCACCAATGGCCCGCCGCCTATGCCAAACCCGGGATGCTCCGCAATCCGGCCGAGAAAATCGCCCTGATCGAAGTGGTCTACGGCGGATCCTCCGGCACCAATACCGAACCGGCAAGCGGACCCGATTCCTACTGGTCCGACCACTACGGCAACGGCGACTGGCGATACTGGAACCGCAAGGCCCATGGCGATGGCGCCAACTTCCTCTGGGCCGACGGCCATGTAACGTGGGAACCCATGGGGAAATTCGGGCTGGTCCGCCCCACCAACGGCACTTTCGGCGGCGGCAACACCAACTACCGCCGCATGGCCGTGATCAACGTGGACAAGTAACCGCGGGGTAGGTAACGGGGACCTCCAGGGATATTTGTTCCCGCGCTGGCGCTTCCGGGTAACTGATCGGGCCGTCGGTCCCTCGCTGGCGCTTCGGGCTGACCGGATCGGGCCGTCGGTCCCTCGCTGGCGCTTTCGGGCTAACCGGATCGGGCCGTCGTTCACTCGCTGGCGCTTCGGGCTAACCGGATCGGGCCGTCGCTCCCTTCGCGGCTTTGGGGGGAATCTCTGCACGTTGATCCTGCCCCAGCGTTGGGCTAGAGTCGGTGTTCCATGTCGCCGGAGATCGTGTCCGGCGCGGAAGTCGTTTGTTTTGAGATCCGCTATGAAAACCCTGACCAATCCCCCCAATCCCTCCAATCCTCCCAGCGACGCCCCGACTCGATCCGCCGCCGATGTTCCACGTTACAAAGGCAAGACCGGCGCGAGGATCTTTCACGAGATGCTCATCAAGGACCATAACGTCGAGGTCATGTTCGGGTATCCCGGCGGGGCGATTCTTCCGGTGTTCGATGAGCTGTACAACACGCCGGCAAAGTTCATTCTCAACCGCCACGAGCAGGCCTCGGGACACTGCGCCGATGGGTACGCCCGGGCCACCGGACGGCCCGGCGTGTGCGTTGTCACCTCCGGACCGGGCGCGACCAATACCGTCACCCCTCTGGGCACCGCCCTGCTCGATTCGGTGCCGATCCTCGTGTTCTCCGGGCAGGTCGCCACCGCGGTGATCGGCAACGACGCCTTCCAAGAGGCCGACGTCACCGGGATCACCCGGCCGTGCACGAAGTGGAACTACCTGGTCAAGGACATCCGCGAGCTGCCGCGAACGATTAACGAGGCGTTTCTGATCGCCACCAGCGGGCGGCCCGGCCCGGTGCTGGTGGACCTGCCCAAGGACGTGACCACCATGGTCTGTCCGGAAGAAGTCGATGACACCCCCCGCCCGCATATCGTCGAACGCCGCCGGACGGTGGGAACCCACCCCGGCCACGAGCGCGAGGCGATGGTCGCGGCAGAGCTGATCAACCGCAGCAGCAAGCCGGTCTTGTACGTCGGGGGCGGGGCGATCATCGCCGGGGCCAGCGACATCGTGCGTCAAATCGCGGCCACGGCGTCGATCCCATGCACCACCACCCTGCTGGGCCTGGGTGCGTTCGACGAACACGATCCGGCAGCCTTGCACATGCTGGGGATGCACGGCAGCGCCTACGCCAACTATGCCGTGCAGGAAAGCGACTGCCTGATCGCCGTGGGAGCCCGCTTCGACGATCGGGTGACCGGCAACCTCGCCACTTTCGCCCCGCACGCGAAAATCATCCATATCGACATCGACCCCTCATCCATCGGGAAAAACGTCGATGTGGACGTGACGGTTATCGGCGATGCCAAAACGAGCCTGGAACTGATGCTGCCGCACCTCGAACCGCGCGATCGCAAGGAATGGTTCGCCCAGGTCGAGGCCTGGAAAAAACGATATCCGTTCAAGTACTTCGACGACACCCGCAACACCAAGCCGCAGTACGTCATCGAGGAACTGCACCGCCAGACCAACGGCGAAGCGTTGATCACCACCGGCGTCGGGCAGCACCAGATGTGGGCCGCCCAGTTCTACCGCTGGCGCTTTCCTCGCCAGATGATCACTTCCGGCGGGCTGGGCACCATGGGGTACGGGATGCCCGCGGCCATGGGGGCGGCGATCGGGTCGCCGGGAAAGATCGTCATCGACATCGACGGGGATGCCTCGTGGCTGATGACCTGTTACGAACTGGCCACCATCGCCCAGTACAACATCCCGGTGAAGGTCTGCATCCTCAACAATGACTTCCAGGGGATGGTCAAGCAGTGGCAGGACCTGTTCTATGGCCGGCGCTACAGCCAGACGGTAATGAAGAATCCCGACTTCGCCAAAATGGCCGAGGCCAACGGCGTTCGCGGCATCCGCTGCGAACACAAGCAGGACGTGAGCAAAGTGGTGGAAGACATGCTGGCTCACGACGGTCCGGTGCTGGTCGATTTCAAAGTCGAGCCGGATGAACACGTCTACCCGATGGTCCCGTCCGGTAAGGGCCTGCACGAAATGGAACTGGGAACGTTGGCGTAGGGGGCAGAGGGACGGAAGGCGGTGGCGGAGGTTGGTTCGTTTTTCGCCCTTGGTGCCTGTGTGCCTGCGTGCCTAAATGCTTCCATTGCCAACGGCTGGCCGGGTTTTCGACGGGTGATGGCGGTCCGAAAAGTTCCGTCTATAATCGCCGGATTATGGATCGGCCCGATACCGGAAAGGACCGCGGATTGAGCGAGTGCTACTTCCAGCATGTGCTGGAAAACGGAATGGTCGTGCTGGGCGAGCGGATGTCGGGGGTGGAATCGGCGGCGATGACGCTGCTGACGCCGGCCGGGCCGGACACCGATCCGGTGGACCGCTGCGGCTCGGCGACGGTCCTGTCGGACCTGGTGCTGCGCGGCGCTGGTGGCCGTGACAGCCACGCCCTGACGGACCATCTGGACCGGCTGGGGTTACAGCGATCCAGCAGCCTGGGGGCCCATCACACCCGCTTCGCCGCCGCCGCCATCGCCTCGAAAGTGATGCGGGGGATCGAGGTCTATGCCGACATCCTGCGGCGGGCGCATCTGCCGCCGGACGGTTTCGAGTCATCGCGCGACCTGGCGATTCAGGCGCTGGAGAGCATGGAGGACGACCCTCGGCAGAAACTGATGGTGAAGCTGCGCGAGTGGCATCTGCCGTCGCCGTACGGACGCAGTTCGATGGGCCAGCGCGACCACCTGGAGAAGCTGACGATCGAGTTGTGTCGCGATGATTACGCCCGGCGATACCGCGCCGCGGGGACGATCCTCGCCGTCGCGGGCCGGATCGATTTCGACGAGCTATGCGAGCGAGCCGAATCGTGTTTTGGAGACTGGCCCGAGGGCGAGGAGTTGGCGATCGAGCTGATGCCCCCGCCGGGCAATCGCCATCACGAGGTCCAGCAAAGCGAGCAGACGCACATCGGCATCGCCTATCCGAGCATCCCGGAGTTGGATGAGGATTATTACGCGATGCGGCTTGCGATGGAGGCCCTGGGCGGAGGAATGAGCGGGCGGTTGTTCACCGAATTGCGGGAAAAGCGCGGCCTGGTCTACAACGTATGGGCCGGATACACCAGCCTCAAGGGGCTGGGCAGCATCATGGGATACGCCGGCACGAGCAACGAGCGGGCCCAGCAGACGCTGGACATGTTCATCGCCGAACTGCATCGGCTGAGCGACGGGCTGGCCGAAGATGAACTGGACCGGGCCAAGGTGGGCCTGAAGGCCGGGACGATCATGTCCGGCGAATCGACCAGCGCCCGCTCGGGGGCGATCGCCTACGACTATTTTCTGCGCGGTCGCATCCGCACGCTCGAGGAAATGAAGCATCGCATCGACGAAGTGACGCTCGATCGGGTCAACGCGTGGCTGGCGGAGCATCGCCCCGGCCCGTTCACCATCGTGACCGTCGGTCCCGAGGCCCTGGAAGCCCGCGCGTAAGCGGGCGGCGACGAGTTGAAAGCACCGGTGATCTTGCCTATGTCTCTGAGCCATCACACCACGCGATTGCCGAACGGTCTGGAGATCATCGGTGAGGCGCACCCCGATTCGCACTCCTTTGCCGCCGGATTGTTCGTGCGGGCCGGGTCGCGCGATGAGACAGCGCCGATCAACGGGGTGTCGCACTTTCTCGAACACATGATGTTCAAGGGCTCGGGTGAGTATTCCTGGCAGGATGTCAACCGGATATTCGACGAACTGGGGGCGCGCTACAACGCCTTTACCACCCAGGAAATGACCGCCTATTACGCCAATGTCCTGCCGGAGTTCTCCCGGCGGACGATCGACCACCTGGCCCACCTGCTTCGCCCGGCGATCCGCCAAGGCGACTTCGACACCGAGAAAAAGGTGATTCTCGAAGAAATCGCCATGTACCAGGACGATCCGGGCCACCGCATCTATGAAAAGCTGATGGAACTGCATTTCGCCGACCACCCGCTGGGCATGAGCGTGCTGGGCGCGGCCGAGGTGATCGAACGGCTTCCGCGAGACCGCATGGCGGATTATTTCGCGAGGAACTACGGCCCGGGAAACATGGTGCTGGTGGTGACGGGGCGCTTTGATTTTCAACAGGTGGTGGAGTGGGCCGACGAACGCATGGGCCAGTGGAACGGAGTTCGGCGGGTTCGGCGGGCGGATCGCCCCCGGCCACAAAAACGCCGCGAGCGACTGGTCGATCCGAAGCTGAATCGCCATTACCTGATGGCGATGATGCCCGCGCCCCCGGTGCAGGACGAGCGCCGATACGCGGCCAAGGCGCTGTCGGATGTCATCGGCGACGCCGAGGGTTCGCGGCTGTACTGGGCCTTGGTGGACAACGCCATCGCCGAGGAAGCGGACTTCGGATACTCCCCGCACGATGGGTGCGGCGCTTATTACCTCGAGCTGATCAGCGACCCGGATCGCGCGGCCCGCGCATACGACATCGCCCTTGGCGAACTGGGGAAAGTCGCCGAGGATCTCGGCGACGATGAGGTCGATCGGGCCAAGAACAAGATCGCCTCGCAGATCGTGCTGGAGGGCGAATCGCCGCTAGGGCGGCTGCGGTCGATCGGGGCGATGTGGGTCTACGATCAGCCGTATCACTCGCTCGAGCAAGATATGCGAATTCTCGAGTCGCTCACGGCCGAATCGCTCCGCAGCCTGGTCGCGGATTTTCCGCTGGAGCCGACGACGGTCGTCGAGCTGACCGGAACGGGCGGTGCCGATTAGCGTTCGGCGGCCTTGCCCGCCGGGGGCGGATCAGCCGATCCCTCGCGCGCCCGACGCATCGCCTCCAGCCGCCGGGCGATCTCCGCTTCAAACCCGCGCTCTGTCGGCTGGTAATAGGTTCGGTCCACCCCCAGGTAATCCTGTTCGACATATCCCCCCGGATGATCGTGTGCCGATTGATACCCCTGACCGTGGCCGAGACGCTGTGCCCCTTTGTAATGCGAGTCCCGCAAATGCCGTGGGACGGGGATCGTGCGTCCTTCCTTGACCTCTTTCATCGCGGACCAGATCGCCAGGGCTGAGGCGTTGCTCTTGGGCGCGGTGGCCATGTAGATCGCGGCCTGACCGAGGGTAAGCTGCGCCTCGGGCATGCCGATCCGCTCGACGATGTCGTACGCGGCGCTGGCGATCATCAGCGCCCGGGGATCGGCGTTGCCGATGTCCTCGGAGGCGAGAATGGCGATTCGCCGGGCGATGAAGCGCGGGTCCTCGCCTGCTTCGAGCATCCGCGCCACCCAGTAAACCGCGGCATCTGGATCGCTGCCCCGCATCGACTTGATCAAGGCGCTGGCCGCGTCGTAATGCTCATCCCCGGTCGAGTCATAGACGATCGCCTTGCGCTGGATGGACTGCTCGGCCACGTCCAGGTCGATGCGAATCGGCTGTTCAGGCCCCTCACCTGGGCGGCTTTCGTGCGCCTGCGACAGGACCGCGACCTCCAGCGCCATCAAGGCTCGGCGGGCGTCCCCATCGCCGCGGGCCGACCAGTGGGCGATCGCCTCATCGTCGATGTCGATCTTCATCAAGCCATATCCTCGCCGAGGATCGGCAACGGCGCGGCGGATCAAGGCGGCGATGTCCGCCTCATCCAGCGGGGCGAACTGGAATATCTGGCTGCGGCTGACGAGCGGGGAGTTGACCGCGAAGAAGGGGTTTTCCGTGGTCGCCCCGACGAGCAGGATCTGCCCGTTTTCCACATCGGGCAGCAGAATGTCCTGCTGGGCGCGATTGAAACGATGAATCTCATCGAGGAACAGGACCGTCCGCTGTCCCGACGCCCCGAGTCGCTGGCGGGCCTCTTCGATGATCGCGCGGACCTCCTTGACCCCCACCGCCGCGGCGTTCACCTGCTCGAAGTGGCTGCGAGTGTGGATGGCGATCAGTTCCGCCAGCGTGGTCTTCCCCGTGCCCGGCGGGCCGTAGAAGATCACGCTGGTGAGCCGGTCGGCCTCGAGCATCCGGCGAAGCAGCTTGCCCGGGGCCAGAAAGTGGCGCTGCCCGACAAACTCATCGAGGTTCCGCGGCCGCATCCTCACCGCCAGCGGCGCGACGCGATCGAGATTTTTCTTGCGTGAATCGGCGAACAAATCCATGGCGATCTCTCATGCCGCTCTCCGCGGCGAGGTTTCACCCCGCCATTGTAGAGCCGCCGCCCTCCCAACGCAGCGCGGTCCCCGCCCGGCAATCACCGCGTCCTGCCCGCAAAAAAGGAGACGCGTTTTCGACGGCAACAAGAAGGTGGATATCCCCAAAAAGCAGAGGCGTTCAAATAAAGGGGACGCGCTTCTTTTTTCGCAGCGTAATCGAAACACATCACTAAAAATTAAATATATATATTGTAATCGGCCAGTTTGTCCATGGATGCTGAAAAAGAAGCGCGTCCCCTTTTTACGCTATTCCGAGTAAGAGCGGGCGTGCATTTACCGGGGTGACGCCGTCGTGCCTTTGCGAGGGTGCGGGGCTATGATCGGCTCAGAAGACATGATCCGACCCGCTACAGTTCACGATGTTCCACGGATCGCCGAGGTCATCAATTCCCACGCCGAGTTGGGTAAGATGCTCTTTAAGAGCTACGCGCAGCTCTACGAGGACCTGCGCGATTTCGCGGTTTTCGAGCAAGATCAGCGGGTGGTGGGTTGCGTGGCGTTGACGATCATCTGGGCCGATCTGGCCGAGATTCGATCGCTTGCGGTCGAGGATTCGTGCATCGGCAGAGGGATCGGCAAGCGGCTGGTCAATTGGACGATCGACGAAGCACGGCGGCTGCAAATCCGCCGGCTGATGGCCCTGACGTACGAGAAGCAGTTCTTCATCAAGCTCGGGTTCGAAGTGGTGGAGAAGGACACACTGCCGCTGAAGGTCTGGAGCGACTGCGTGCGATGTCCCAAACGCGACAATTGCGACGAGATCGCCATGGTCAGGATTCTCCAGGACGTGACTCCCGCGTCGCTGCCCGCCGCCGTCCCGACGCCCAAGGGCGTAAGCATTCCCGTTCTCAATGACTAGAGCATTTTTCATCCGGTCATAGCGTAGCCGCAGTGGCCGATGAAGTTGCGGGCGTCCTGGGGGGTGATCGAGGCCAGCGCCTCGCCGATGGCGTTGTAAACCCCCTCCACCGTTCGCCGCGACAGCTTTCGCAGCA
>JBBQNJ010000050.1:0-36836 GCA_038329845.1 Tepidisphaerales bacterium
CGTTATTGACGTCTGAACCGAGGGCTGGTACGCGCTGGTCGAGTCTGTGGGCGTTGGAACAGGGCCAACCAAAGCAACGGGACCTGCTGAGCCAATGGCCGCTGCCCCGCCCCGCGGACTGGCTGGACCGGGTCAACACCCAATGAGACTGCCGAGGAACTGGAGGCGGTGCGTGTGAGCGTGAAGCGAGGACGGCCCTACGGTCAGGATGCCTGGCAGCGCCAGACGGCCCGCCTGGTGGGTCTTGAGGCGACCTTCCGGCCGCAAGGTCGGCCACGGAAGCGATCCGTCCCGGCGGTTGCCGAGGCCGAAGTGGATGTTCAGGATGGAAACGAGTCTTGTCCCTTTTCTTCGCTTAGTCCCTTTTCTTCGCTCAAGCCCTGCGCGGCTCCCCGGACGACAAGCTGCACGTCGTCGCGTTGCGATGCGGCTTCAGCAGCCCCAACTACTTCTGCCGGGTCTTCCGCCAACACCTCGGCGTCACCCCCGCCCAATTCCGCGCCCGCCGCTGGATGATGGGGATTTGAGGGTATCTGGGAGCGGTGAGCGTTCCCGAAGGAATAGCTCCATGCCATTTCCCGGGGCTGCGGAAATCGCGGAAACGTCCGTCCCGTTATTTCCGTCGCTTTTTCTTGTTGCGATCCTTGGGTGCCTGCCAGCCCCCTTTTTTGACCCGCAGGCTCGCACCGCCGGGCATGCCCAGGCTCGAAAGCCGTCCGCTGGCCAGTTCCTTCATCAGTTTCATCTTGCCTCCGATCCCCATGCCCCCCATCGCTTTCATCATGTCGCGGGTGCCCTCGTATTGCTTGATGAATTGGCCGATCTCATTAAGTTCCACCCCCGCGCCGCGGGCGACCCGGCGGCGCCGGCCGGCGTCGAGCTTGTCGGTGTCCTTGCGTTCGCCCGGCGTCATCGAACGGTAAATCGCCTGCATCCGGTCCATATGACCTTCGACTTCGCCGTCACCCATGTTCATTCCCGCGGTGATCTGCTTCATCCCGGGGATCATCTCCAGCACTTTGCCCATCGGGCCGAGTTTGCGGACCTGCGAAATCTGGGCCATGAAGTCTTCCAAGGTGAACTGGCCCTTGGCCAGCTTCTCCTGGAGCTGCTGGGCCGACTCCATGTCCATCTTCTGTTGCGCCTGATCGACCAGAGCCAGGATGTCGCCCATGCCGAGAATGCGCTGGGCCATCCCCTCGGGGCGGAACTCCTCGAGGGCATCGAGCTTTTCTCCGGCACCGATGAACTTCACCGGCTTGCCGGTCACCATCTTGGCGCTGAGCAGCGCCCCGCCGCGGGTGTCGGAATCGAACTTCGTGAGGATCAGCCCGTCGAGTTCGAGCTGTTCGTTGAATGCCTTGGCGCTGTTGACGGCGTCCTGGCCGCTCATCGAGTCCAGCACCAGGAAAATCTGGTGGGGCGAAAGCTTGGCGTTGATCTCGCGCAGCTCGCCCATCAGATCATCGTCGATATGAAGCCGTCCGGCGGTGTCGAGGATCACCACGTCGCGTCCCTGGAGCTTGGCGGCCTCGATGGCGGCTCGGCAGACGGCCACCGCCGCCCCGGGTGCCACCTGCCCATGGGCCGCGACCTTGCTGGGATCGAGGTAGACCGGCACTCCCGCCTGCTCGCCGACCACGCGCAACTGCTCGACCGCCGCCGGACGCTGTAAGTCGGCCGCCGCAAGCATCGGATGATGTCCCTTGGCCACGAGCATCTTCGCCAGTTTTCCGCAGGTGGTGGTTTTTCCCGCCCCCTGCAAGCCGCACATCATGATGACGGTCGGCCCGGGCTGAACGAAGTAGATGCGGGTGTCCACCGGCCCCATCAACTGGACCATCTCGTCATAGACGATCCGCACCATCAGCTCGCCGGGCTTGAGAGTCTTGATCACCTCCTGGCCCATGGCCTTGGCCAGAACGTCATCGCTGAACTTCTGGACGACTTCGTAGTTCACGTCCGCCTCGAGCAGCGCCGTGCGGATTTCCCGCATCGCCTCGCGGACGTTTTCCTCGGAAATGCGTCCGCGCCCGGAAAGACCGCGAATTACGGTATCCAATCGACCTGTCAGTGCATCAAACATCGCTCATCCCTTGCTGGCTGAAGAATCGCCTGATTATGCGAAAAAATCGCCCGCTTGGGAATCACGCCGGCGCACCGGAGTCGCGGCACCGATTCGTGGACGCGGCCAGAGTGCGAAAGACGTGAGATCGCCGATGCCAGATCGATCGACGGGCAAGCCGAACGACCCGGGCGCTATTCTCGAATGGGTTGGGCCTGGGATCAAAGGCTGAAGGTCAATATCCCCCGCCGGAGCCGGCTGGGGCGGGAGCATCGTGGTCATGGTCCAGGGCATTCGGGTCGGCGATGGCGCAGCCCAGAAGGCCATTACCGGTCGAGGCAATCATTCGAGCGGCGTAGTCGCCGGCCTGACGGCGCGCTTCGGGCGGCTGCGTCGCGGCGCACGGCGTTCGGAACTTCGGCTGGGCGAAGGGAAGATGCGTGTCGCCGCGAGCGAGGATGTGCGACCCGTTGGTCATCCGCGTGATCGGATCGACGGCGCCGGCGGGTGCGAGCGCCGCCGGCTCGCGCTGCGCAGTCGCCTCTGCGCTCCGGGCCGCCGATTCTCCGCGGGCGGCGCGCTCGGCGTCGGCTTTCACCATGAACGAGCCGTAACCCGATCCGCTGGTCAACACCGGCAGCTTGGCGCCGGTGTCGGCGCCCCATTGGGTGAAACTGCGGGCGTTGCAATAATGGCTGACAAAGCTGCGCCGGAAGCGATCGCTCGTCCAGTTCTTCTTGCTGCGATGCAGGACGTGTCCGTTGAAGAACACCACATCCCCAGGCTCGGCACAGACCAGCACCTGATCGTATCGATCGGCGACTTTTGTCAGCGCGTTATTCGCATCATCAGGATCGCTCACCCCTTTGACATAGCGGATATCCCCCACGAGTTTGTCGCCGAATCCGTAACTGACTTCCGGGCACGGCGGGTAGACCGGCTCGTGGCCCGACCCCTTGGCGAACCACATCGCCCCGTTCTGCTCATCGCATGGGTCGATGGCGATCCATGCCCCGCAAAGCGTGTCGGGATGGGTGGGGATGTAATAGCTGTCCTGGTGCCATCCCTGGCCGGGTTTGCCCGGAGGCTTGAGAAACAGCATCGTCTGAAGCGCCAACACATCCGGTCCGATCAGCACCTCCAGCACATCAAGGACGCGCGGATGCAGCAGGTATCGCTCATGCAGCTCGAGCTTGCGATGCAGCATGTGGATTCTGAGGAAAAACTGCGCCTTTTCCGTCGGCGAAAGATGCACCGGCGGCGACTCGAGATCCTGCACCGTCACCCCCCCGTCGCGCTGGAGATCCCGCTCGGCCATGAGACGGCCCTGCTGCTCGGGCAGACGCCCCTGCATCAGGTCTTCGGTGTGCTGCTTCAATTCGGCGATCTGCTCCGGTGAAACCAGCCCCCGCACTACCAAAAATCCATCCCGTTTGAAACGGGCGTATTGATCCACCGAAACCAGCGTCCGGTCAGACCCCGTCTGCGCCGGATTGATTGCGGGTTCGGCAGCCGCATTGGAAATAGGATTCAGCACCAAGGTCATGGATTCTCCAGAGGGAATTCAGGTGAATAGACGCCGCAAAGTATATGCAGGTCTCACATCGCATGTGAAGTGTGCGAATTGCAAAATCTCAAACGCAAAGCAAAAATGCACCCCGGCCCCCGCCCGCGCCTCCACAGCCGCCCCTTGAGGACGCTTTGGAGACGCTCGTTCGCGGCCTCAAGTCCCAAATGCCCGAGCGAGGGTGGAATCGACATGCATGAGCGCTGCTGCTGTCTTGCTCATCCTTCCGACGCGACTCGTTTCACCGCCTCGGACAAACTCTTGAGCTTCTCTTGCAGCTCCGGCGACAGCGGCTGGCTAAGCTGCGACTGGCGCCGGCGAATCTCGTCGAGTTGCAGGATCGCCGCATCCCGCTGATTGGCCCGGACGAACGCATCGGCGAGCATGATGCGCGACTCGATGGCGTTGGGCGACAGATTCAGCGCCTCGGTGTAGCTCTTGATCGCGCTGTCCCAGTCGCCCAGCGCGCCACACGCCTGACCCAGCGTGTCATGGAACGTGGCGATGTTGGGCTTGAGCGAAACCGCCTTGGAAGCCATGTCCCGCGCCTCGGTGAGCTTCTGCTTCGCCGCGCCGCCCTTGGCCTGGGTCATCAAGATCATCGCCAGGTTATTCAGAGCGATGGGGTTGTCCGGCGTCAGCGCGATCGCCCGCCGATACGCCTGCTCGGCGTCGTCCAGCCGTTTCATCTGCTCGAACGTCTGGGCCAGGTAGATCATCGCCTCCATGCGCAGCGGCACCGGTGCCGACTCGATCTCCGATGCCCGCGCCAGCGCCGACCGGGCCGTCTCGAGCATCTTCTGATCCTTCAGTTTTCCCCCCAGCTCGAACCACGCCCGGCCCAGCACGACCAACTCATCGGCGGCGTCGGGCTTGACCAGAGGCTGCGCCTGCTCGAGCCACGCCTCGGCCGTCTTGGCGTCGAGCTGTCCTCCCACCGCGGTCTGCATCCACATGATCCGCCACTGCGACCCGCGAGTCAGCAACGGCGTCAGCAGACTGCGCGCTTCGGCTGCGCGACCGCTCTCGATCATCAACCGAGCGTAGACATTGATCACCGTGACATGGTTGTCCGGATCGGTCTTGGCCTGCTCGAGATAGGGTTGAAGCTGGGCCGCAGCGCCCTTGAGATCGCCGTTGCGGGCCAGGGCTTCGGTCACGACCAGGTCGGCCTCGAGCGGAGCATCGAGCGTTAGTTGCCGCCAACGCCGGGCCGCGGCGAGCATCGCGTCGTAGTTGCCGGTACGGGCATACAGTCCCGCCGCCAATTTCGACGGGTCGGGACTGGTCGGAAACAATTCGGTCATGCGCGACGCCAGGCTGGTCGCCTCGGCCATGCGCCCCTGCGACACGTAGGCACGCACGAGCAGGCTTTGCAGCGGCATGAATTGCGGATTCGATTCGGCCACGCGCTTGAGCCGCTCGGTGGTGTCCCGCGCCGACTCCTTGCTGTCCCGCGCCTGCTTGAGCGCCTGCAAGGTCTCGACCGCCGCCGAATTGCGAGGATCCTTGGCCAGCACGTCGATCAACGGCTGAATGTCCGCGTCGGCTTCGGTCATCGACACCTGGACCTTCAGCGCCTCCAGTTCGTTATTGCCCGGTGCCCGCAACAGCCCCTGGTCGATCGCCGCCGCCGCCCGGTCCCGCTGCTTGTCGCGAAGATAAAACCCCGCCAAGGCCCGCCAGGTCGCCGGGTCGTCCGGCGACGCGACCGTCGCGGCGAGATAATGTTTTTCGGCCTGTTGCTTGCTCCCGTCGCGCTCTTCATAGCCCGCCATGAGCAACTGCTTCTCGGCCGCCGGCAGCTTCAGCTCGTCCAGGCGGGCGAGCGCCTTTTTCGCCTTGTCCGGCTTACCCATCGAGACATAGAACTGCGCCGCCGAGGTCAACTGTATGCTGTTGACCACCGGGCGCGACATCATCCGGTCGTACTCGGTCTCGGCCTGATCGGCCCGGCCCAGCCGGCGCATCAGCTCGGCCCGCAGCAGCTCCGTTGCCGCATCGGGCGCTTCCATGGGCTTAAGAATGTTCAGGGCCTGTTCGAACCGGCCCATCTGCGTGAAAAATCCCGCCGAGCGCCGGCGCAGCTCCGGCGTAAGATTCGGCGAAGCGGTCAACTGCTCGAGATACTTCTGCGCATCGCCGAACTGCCCTTCCTGCACCTCCATCGCCACCAACTCGAGCGTGGTTCGCGGATCGTGGGTCTCCTCGACCGCCGCCTTGAGATGGTCGATGGCATTGGCCGTCGATCCCAGGTTGCGCAGGGCCTGCGCCAGCAGCAGCCGGGCCTTGGTGTTCTTAGGACTCACCCGCACCAGGTCCATCAAGACGGTCACGGCCTCGGTCGAATCCTTCTGGACGTCGGGGCTGTGAATCAGCCAGCGCGCCTTGCCCAGCCGCCAATCCTGGCCTTCGTCTCCGGTCAGGTCGCGGATGCGCTGCCAGACCTGACGATGATATTCCCGATCTTTAACCAGCGACGGCGCCTCATTCAGGGCTTTTTGTACCTCTAGATCGCGCGGATGGGCTTCGCCCAGCGCCACCCAGGTGTCGTGCGCCGAAGGGTCCTCGCTCAGCTCCTTATAGAGCGCGACCATCATCTGCCAGGCGACCGATCCCGGTGCCTTCGAGGCGTACGTTTGCAGCAGCTTCATCCCGTCGGCGGTCTTGCCCGCGGCGTTCAGGTCCTGCGCTTTCTGGAAAGCCAGCCGGGGCGTCAGCCCATGCTTTTCGGCGCTCCAGTTGAGAATCTCGTCCTCCATCCCCAGCTTTTCCACCTTGCTCACCGCCACCAGCCGCGCCGCCAGTTCCGGACCGGGCGGACGCTGGGCATTATTCAGCGACTGGCGAATCAATGCCTTGGCCGCCTCGGGACTTCCTATTTTTGCCTTGATCTGCACCAATAACGGCAACGACTCAGGCTCGTTGGGGATCGCTTTTTGAATTTCCTCGGTCAGCGACTCGATTTTTCGCGCCTCGTCCTCGCGGGCTCGGCGCTGCTCGGCCGTCACCGGCGCCGGCGCCGCTTGTAGGCTCGCCCATTTCGCCACCGCGTACGCCACCGCCGCCGACACGCTCTTGGGCGCGGCCCGGAAGACCTCTTCGGCCTCCTTCAGGGCCACATCGGCCCGACCCATTTGCGTCAGGAGCCGCACCCGCGCGATCCTCGGCTGCGTCCAGGTCGGCGACAACTGGACCCCGCGGCCCCAGGCATCCAGCGCCAATTCCGATTCGTTGAGCGAGGCGTAACGATCGCCCAGCATCGACCAGATGATCGGGTTGTTGCGGTCCCGCGACAACGCCGCCTGAAACCGCCCGATCGCCTGCTTGGCTGACAGGGTCCGATCGAAGCGCGCCTTCAGGGCCGTTCCCCACGCCCGCGCCGATTCATCGCTTTTTCGAGACTCCAGCGCATCGGCGATCGGGGCGGCCTCATCCGCCTTGTCCAGTTGCTCCAGCGACAACGCCTTGAGCGCCAGCAGATGCGCATCCGCCTTCGGATCTCCCGCCTTCACGTCCGAAAGCCGCTGCACCACTTCGGCAAACCGCCCGCCCTGCCAAAGGCGCTGACAGAGCATCGCCAGCAGCTTGGGCGCATCGGCCCGCTCGGCGACGGCGTTCTTGAGGACCTTTTCCGAGTCCTCGTATCGCCCGCGCAGGTCGAACAGTTCGGTCAGACGGGAAACCACCACCGGATCGGTCGGGTTTCTCGATGCGGCCTTTGCCATCCATTCATCGGCCTTGGTCACCTGCGCCGGATCCCCTTCCATCTGGTAGGCGTAGATGTATGCGTACGCCGTAAGCACCTCGAACCGGGGATCATCCGGATGCGCCGCCCGCTGCTGCTCGGCACGCTCAATCGCCGCTGACGCCGGCTTTTTCGATTGCAGCATCGCCGCGAAAGTCATGCGCTGGCCGTCCAAATCAAGCGGATCCTGCGCGTTCCACTGCTGGCAGACTTTCAGCGCCTCCTCCGGTTTTTTCAGCCGAAGCAGCGCCGTCGCCTTGGCCTTCAGGGCCACGACATCCTTGGGGTCTTTCTCCAGCAATTGATCGGCAAGCGCGACGGCTTCGGCGTTGTAGTCCAGCGCTCCGTAGGTCTCCAGCAACAGCCGTTGCACTTCGGTATCCCGCGGCTTCATGGCGAGATATCGCTTGTAGACCGCCAGTGATTCGGTGAGGTGTTTGCCGCTGGGATCCTCCAGCGCCGCCCGCGCCTTGCCGTACATCAACAGCGCTTCGGCGTCGTTGTCGCGCTTGGTGATGTACTTGCCCAACTGGTCCAGCGCCGCCGGCCAGTCGCCGCGTTCGTAGGCGGCGACCCCGCTGGTCCGGTTGGCCTGGATCTTCACCTGGAGCTGCTGGTCGAGATACCAATACAGCGCCCCGGCGCCGACGCCCAGCGCCAGCAGAATCGTCACGGCCAGGATCAGTCGTCGCTTGGTCTTCGGTCTCATGCTCATGAACGGGCTACCCTTCGCAAAATCATCACGAACGTCTTCCAGACAATGGTCAGATCGAGCCAGAAACTTCGGCGCTCGACATACTCGATGTCATACTTGATCCATTCCTGAAAATCCGACCCGGCCTGGCGGGTTCGTTTGATCTGCCACAGGCCGGTTATTCCGGGGCGCACGCTCAGGCGTGCCGCCCGCCACTCAGGGCAATACTGGTTCTCGCGGTGCGGACTGGGACGCGGACCCACGATCGACATGTGCCCGGCCAGGACGTTCAAAAACTGCGGCATCTCATCTAGATGCACCTTGCGGATGAATCGCCCCACCCGTGTCAACCGCGGATCATCTTCCATCCAGAACTGCGGTCCGTCGGCCTGGTTCTGCCCGGCCAGCGCCGCCTTGATCTGCTCGGCGTCTTTTCGCATCGAGCGGAACTTGATGCATGGGAACTCGCGCCCGCCAAGCGTTTCGCGCCGATGGGAGAAGAAGAACGGCGGGCCGTCCTCCAGCCAGATGGCCAGGCAAATGAACGGATAGAGCAGGGCCGAACAAGCCACGGCGATCGAAGCGAACGCCACGTCGAACGAGCGCTTGGCCAGGCGGTCCAGCAGCGTCGAAGCCCGCGGAAGCGGCTGCGCCGGCGGCTCGGAAGGCTCGATCTCTAGCCATTGAATCTTGTCCTGGCCCGGACGGCATTCCGGCTCGTCCCACAAAATCGCCGGGCCAACGACCGTTGTCGCTCCGGTCACATGCCGGCCCGCCCCCACCCACACCGGCCCGACGAACTTGGCGTTGGCATCCACCTGGCTGGTGGGATCCACCCAGGTCTGGCCCGTGTCGCGCTGGGCGCGGTTGATCGTCACGTCCGGACGCCGCCATTGCCGAAGCAGTTCTCGAAGGAACAGCCCCGTCTCGCTCGGGCTGGTCTGGTCATAGGCGCTGCCGTCGACGTTCAACGTCGATCGTTCGTGGCGCGGGATGTACCGTCGCAGCCGGCGCCACGCCGTCAACGCATCGGGCGCCGATTGCCACAACTGGGCGATCTCGCGGTCCGGCGTCACCACCACCCGCGCCAGGCGCCCGGTGTCGGCCGCGTCATAGACCCGCTCGAAGCGCTCGAACCGCCCGCTGTCGTCCACCACCACCCGCTCGGCGTAACTGCGCTCGCGCGGATCATGCAGGCGCACGAACAACACCGACGGCTGGACCCACGACAACACCTCCATCACCTTCGACAGCCGGAAAATCGTCAACAGCCTCGGATCGGTCAGCAGGTACAACTCGGCCTGTCTGACGATCTGCGACGGCTGGCCCTGGCGAACCACCTGCACCCCGACATGGGCCCAGAACCGGTCGTGTATCCCCTGCGGCTCAAATCCCCAGACGGTGTGGCGAGCCGGTGGCGTCGCCAGACTGCCCGCCGGTGACGCCGCCGGACCGTGCGCCGGTGACGCCGCCGGCCCCCCCGCCGGTGGCATCGCCAGACCGCCCGCCGCCGGCGACGGGTGGAGAATCGGCGGCGACGGCGCAGCGGAGTCGATCACCGCCACGCCGCCGGCCGTCTGCGCTTCGATCGTCCCACGCTCATTGATCATGACCGTTGTTCGCCTTGAACGACGTCGCCACGGCGCGGGCCACTGGGCCTAGCACGCCTCCATCGCCGCCGCGGGCAGCGCCGGTGGCGCGCCCGCTGGTCGGGCGCACAGAGCGGGCGCTCATGCCGCCCACCGACTGCTCGAAATCACTTCCGACCGCCCGGTTAAACACCACTCCGGCGACCTTCGCCCCGATCGACGACAGCAGCGCCAACACCTTCTCGACCGTCGGACGCTGCTGCCCGCGGGCGACGACAAGGATCACCCCATCAACCGCTGCGGCAACCGGGGATCCCTCAAGGCTGCCCAGAATCGGGCCGGTGTCGATCAGCACCACGTCGAAGTGCTTGCGCGCCTCGCTGGTCATCCGCCGGATCGCCGCCGGGGAAAACGAGCTTGCTTGAAGGTGATTGGCCTGCCCGACCGGCAAAATCGACAAGTCCGGCACATCCGTCCCGCGAACATGCTCGAGCAGCACCCGCGTGTTGATCGCCTCGAGAACTCCATCCTCGGCCGTGATATTCAGCCGCGAGGTCAATCCGCCGCCCGCCATATCGCAGTCGATCAGCAGGGTCCGCGATCCCGACGCCGCGAAGCTCAGTCCCAGCGCCAACGTCAGGCTGGTCTTGCCATCCCCCGGTGCGGCGCTGGTGACCGCCAGCACGCTTCGCGTCGGATCGTGCGACCCGAGTTGCAGCATCGTCCGTATCTGATGCACGCAGTGCGCGGCGGTCGCCGACTGCTCGGGATCATTCAAGCGATCGGGCAGATTGGGCAGGATGCCCAGCATCGGTGCCCCGGCCATCTCGTCACTGGCCGCATCATCGGAGTAGCGCATCCGTCGATCGGCAAGCCCGATCAGCAGGATCAGCCCCAGCGGGAGCATCATGCCGCCCATCGCTCCGACCATCGCCATCTTGATCCGTCCATCGCGCACGAGCTGGGCGGGGGCCTGTCCATCGTTGACCACCTGCACCCGAGCGTGCAGATTCATCTCCGCCTGGAGCTGCTGCAGAGACTTTTGCGCTTCGGCCACATCCTCGACGGCGTGCTGGATATCCAGCCTCGCCGCGGCGATCTCCTGGCGGGTGGCGCCGATCTCGCGCGTGCTTTTGCGCTCGACCTCTACCAGCTTCAGCATCTGTTCGAGCTGCGCCTTGAGCTGCGCCACCTGCTCGGCAGTGACTACCTGCGCCGCCCCGCCCGGCTGGAACGCCACCCCGGCCTTGGTCTGGCGGAAACGGTCTCCATAGTCGGCGATCCGCTTGTCGGTGAGTGCGAGTCGTGCCTTGGCCTCGATCACCGAGCGATGGCTCTCCCCCAGGCGAAGCTGCATCACTTCGATCTCACCGCTGGACCGCTCGCGATCCAGCATCATCTGCGCCATCCGCGCATCGACCGCCGCGATCTGGTCGTTCGTCAACGGCTTGCGCTCGGTCTCCTTGCGATTCGGATCGTTCAAGGCTTCGCGGGCGAACTGGAACTGGAGCGACAACTGGCTCATCTGGTATTCCAGCTCCGCCAGTTTTTGCAGTTTCGTGTTGTAGAACAGGTCCAGGTCGGTCGTGCCGTAGCGATCGCCCAGGCGCTGCAGATCGGCCTCGCGGGCCCGCTGGGCGGCGGTGAGATTCCGCTGGCGCGTCTGAAGGGCATCGACCCGGGCATTGAGTCCCCGGGTGTACTCTTCTCCGAATGTCCGCTGATATCCCCACAACAGCGCCCGCACCCCCCAGTTGGCCGCCTGCGGCTTGGAATCCTTGAACGTCACGCGGATCAACGTCGTGCCCTTGAGATACTCGACCCCCAGCGACTTAAGATACTCTGTCAAGGCGTCCGGTTCGGCGTTGCGGCCAAGGCTTTTCCAATCATCGTGATCCATCGCCACCTGGATCACCCGAGGCGTTGTCATCAACGCCGCCTGCGATTCCATCAGGTTTTGGTACATCGGCGTCTGATGCTCGCGGTACTGGTCGTCGAGGAACGTCGGCTTGATCTCCACCAGCCCTTCGGCCAGATACGTCTGCTTCTGGCTCTTCCAGCCTGCCCAGGCGCCGACCGCCCCGAACAGCAGCGCCAGCAGCACCGCCACGGCGTACCTTCCGCGCATGATCCGGTGAATTTTCCGAAGCGGCTGCGTCTGCACCTCGGCCGACAGCGCCGTCGTCGATCCGCCAGCGCCCCAGGGATCCTCGATCCGCACCGGCAACTGCGCCGACACGCCCGGCGGGCGCGAATCGCGCGGCGACGGGGGCGGACCTTCATGGGTGATTTCAATCTCGTGACTCATGGCTTGCCTTTGCTTTGCTCATCCAACAACGTCTTGATCGCCGCCTGCATCCGATCGTCCCCCATCAGCGTCGTGAACACCGCGTCGCGCTCCGCCCGCCCGGGGTCATATCCCTCAGAGCCGATGGTGAACACCACCTGAAACTGAGCCGCCCCGAAGTACCGCCGCTCGAAGTTCTTGCTCGCCACCTGGATCCCCTCCATGTCCCGCACGTTGGCGTTGCCCCCGACGATCATGAAGTTGTAGACCACCTGTCGCTGCACCACGTCCAGGAGTTTGCGCTCAAAATGGTATTCCATCCCCTTGATCGTCATCCCGTCCACCTTCCAGTCACGCGGCTCTTCCTTCACCAGCGGCATCCCCTGCCCGGGGTAGCAGATCGGCGGATAATGACCCAGCATGTCGCGCGAATCCTTGCACGCCACAATCAGCACGTACGCCGTGCGGCCCTGCTTGGACATGTCCCGATTGAGACTGTCGGTATACGTGCGGCTGAGCATGATGTTCGGCCGCAGCAGTTGCACCGCCACCTGAGGGATCTCTTCATCTCGCCCGAACCACGTCCCGATGATCCGCGCGTCGTCGCGCACCTCGCCCACGGCGTCGCGTACCCGGGCGTGATACGCCTCGGCATCCCGCGGCTGCAAATGCGTTGAGGCCTCGAGAAGCATCCCCAGCAGCATCAACACCGACAGCAGCGGCGCTCCCAGCATCAAAATGGATCGTTTGGCGGTCATCGCTTGGTTTTCCCTCGAGACTTCACGGGCTTTGCATCGCCAACGGATAACGGGTCACCGGGATCATCGCCCAGCGCAGGCCCCAGATGATCAGGTACAACAATCCGAACGCCAGCGGCAACATCGCCCAACCGGTCCAGTAGTGGAAGCTTTCTCCCACCTCCCAGTTGCTGTAGCCGTACACGATCGCCGTCGCCAGCACGCGCACCACATTGCATCCGATCGCCGCCAGGGGACTCAGGAGCAGCAATGCCACCCGCACTCCGTTGCGCAGCGGCATCCCGAACGCGAAGGCGTACGACACCAGGATCAGCGGAAACACCCCGCGCATCCCGTTGCACCCTTCGGCCACCGTTACGGGCCGGCCGTTCACGCTCAGTACATTTCCCGCCCGCGCCACGTCGAAACCGGTCAGCTCCATGATTTGAAAGGAGACCGCCGCCGTCCCCGTTTGCAGCGGCAGCGAAATCTGCTGGCGAAGCATCCCCGGCGCCGGCACCAGGAACACCAGCACCGCGATCGCCGGGAAGAACCGGAACAACAGGTCCTTGCCGAAGACGCTCAGCACGCATCCCAGCACCACCAGGACCGCCCCGCCCTGCCACAGCGCATATTTGCTGTAATAAAATCCGAAACTGTGGATCGCCCAACCCAAGCCCAGCACTGCCGGACCCAGGATCGTCCAGCGCGGCCGGCAATGGCGAAATCGCGCCCTGCGAATCCAGATCAGCCAGCCCGCCACCAGTGGGACCAGCAGGATGTGACTGTATTCTTCGTCCTTCATCGCGATGGTCTGGATGTCCAGCCACGCCGGCAGCGTTACCAGGATCCCCAGCACGGCCATCACCGCGCCGGCCACCACGTGCCAGACGGTCCAGCGCTCAGTTAATAGGGGCCTGAGTGTCATTCGTTGCATCCTCTAGCGTTGGGCCCGCCGCGCGGGCTGCTGAACCACGACCTCTTCCATCGCGCCCGATCCCCGCCGCAGTACCGTGCCCCCGGCGATCACCGAGCGGACCAGCACCGTATCCTGCTCCACCCGGGCACCTTCCAGAACCACCGAATCATGGACGCGGGCCTGCGGATCGACCACGGCGCCCGGCTCGATGATCGCAAAGCTCGACTGCCAATCCTCCGCCAGCGGATCGGTCTGTCCGTTGCCATTGACGTTGCCCGAGCCGTGCGACAAACGGTGAAATTGCCGCAGCGCCAGGATGTAATCCCGAAGCGTCCGCACCGGCAAGCCGGTCGGACGACGACGTTGCAACACCGATACCTCGTGCCGGCGGGCGATTTGCGGCAGCGCCTGCTCCTTCATATCGACGAACCCCGTTCGCGGTATGAGCCGCAGCGCCGCGCAACGAAACAGCATCACCCCGGTCGGCGTATGGTCGGAATGGGCGATCAATCCCACGTCGCGAAGGCGCCGGCCCAATGCCGTCACGATCGTCACCAGCGGGTCCAGCATCACCTGCGCCGCGCTGGCGACGATAATCAGGTCATCGTCATCCCAGTCGGCCGCTAAGTCGCCCAGCACCCCGCCTGTCCCGCGATACTCCGAACGATCCCGCTCGATCCGCAAATCCCGGAACAATTCCCCGCCCGTTCGCACCGGCTCGGGAGTCGTCTGGTTCACCAGCACCCGCACCGGCAGGCCATGTTCCAGCCCCGCCCGTGAGGCGATCTGCGCCGCGTGACGCATCCAGCCCGATAACAAGCTGCCGGAGTTGTCCAGCGGCAGGTCCAGGATGCTTCGCTGAGTCGCCTGCGACAAAGGCGTGGGGCGCACGCTACCACCCAGCAACACCAAGGCCCGAAGACGCGATAGTCGCTCGACCCCGTCGCCGCTGGATCCTGGCTCGCCCAGTTCATCCTCGGGCATCTCAAGCCGCGGCTTGATAAACCCGCGAGCCGGCGAAGATTCGACCGGCAAACCTGACAGCTTGCTCTCGGCGACGGCCGGGATGTCCGATAGGATCACGCCCGGACCTGACCACCGCGCCACGACGCCCTTCGCCGCCGCCTTGGCGATCAACCCACCCGCGAACGGAAGCCCCAGCACCAGATACCGCTTGAACAATCGCTTGGGCTCCTGCAGCAGTCGATGCGTCCATTCCAGCCCGCAGCGCTGCATCCACAACGGCGCGCGACGAACGTCCCCGCACAGAAAACTGAAGCTGTTGCCCACCCCCAACCACCAGGCGTTCGGCAGCATTTTGCGAATCCGCCCAATCAACATCTCCTGCTTGGGCGATCCCAACGCCACGTACACGATGTCGGCACCCGACGCGCCCACTTCTCGACCGATCTGCTCGATCCGCGAATCGTCTTTCTCAAACCCGAACTCCGGCGACATCCACCCGGCGATCTTCAGGTTCGCATGACGCTGAACGAGGATTTTCCCCGCCCCTTCGGCCGTCCCGCTGGTCCCGCCGAGAAGATAAATGCTGCGATTCTTCTGATGGGCCGCAGCGCTGAGGCTCGAAATCAAATCCGAACCGGCCACCCGCTCGGGCAGCGGCGTTCCCTGCAATCGGCTTGCCCACACCAGCGGCATTCCGTCGGCCACCACCAGATCGGCCTCGGCCACCAGCGCCATGAAACTCATGTCGCGCGTGCAGCGGCGCAGGTGATCCAGGTTCGGCGTGACCACGACCCCGCCTCGGCCGGCGTCCAGCTCGGACATGATGTGGTCAATGCATCCCGATTCGGTGATCGCGTGCAGGTCCACCCCGTGCAGACGCACCACCGGCAACCGCCGACGACGCGCCTCGGCCTGACCGCGCGATCCATCTTCCGCGCGCGACGGGTCCAAGCCCTTCGACGGCGAGGAGTCCAACGCCTCCCAGGTTGTTCGAGCGGCATCGACGTACATGTCTCGAGCTCTCGCCATGCCCATCCTTGTCTCGTTCGCCCCGGCACCGGGTCAGGAATCCTTGCCGCCATCGCGTCAGGATCCTTTGCCACCGGCCCGTGTCGACCTTCCCTGTCACGAAAATCCGTCCCGCACTCGCAGCTTCCTCACCCGCCTCACTCACGTCCGCTGCCAACAATCACCCCGCCCCCGCCTGACGGCGGCGTCGAGATCACTCGAGTTGGCATTGAAGGCATCGACCTTATTTTAAGACGAGCTTAGCGCCGGTCGCCCGGACGCATGGCCGGATGCTGCCTGTCGATTCCAAAAAACCCGCCCCCAAGCCGACGGCGCAACGTCATTTCGTCCGATCCACCCGGGGATCGGATCGACCCCACATTCCCTAAACCCCTACTATACCCTCAACTCGCCGAGTTGACGCAACCAAAAAATCGTATTCTCATATCCTGTAGTCTGCCTCACAGACGGCGATCCGCGCCATCCTTCCGATCAAATCCCATTGCCGGTGTCTTTTTTATTCGCTGCCGGCCCCACCGTTCGTTTGCCTCTGCTACAATAGGCCCGATGCCGTTCTCCCCGATTTCCCAGATTGTCGAAGACCTCCTCGCCGGCAGGCCGATCGTCCTGGTCGATGACGAGGACCGCGAAAACGAAGGCGATCTGGTCTATCTTGCCGAAAAAATCACCCCCGAGGCGATCAACTTCATGGTCACCCACGCCCGCGGGGTCGTTTGCCTGGCCCTCACCGGCGAATTGTGCGACAAGCTCCACCTGCCCATGCAAGTCGAGCGAAATACCGCACAACTCGGGACGGCGTTTACCGTCACCGTCGATGCCCACCCGAAATTCGGCGTCACCACCGGCGTCTCGGCTCGCGATCGGGCCACCACGATCCAGGTCGCCATCGCCGAAGATGCCCAACCGCAAGACCTTTTGCGACCGGGACATATCAATCCTCTACGGGCGCGCGAAGGAGGGGTTTTGGTCCGCGCCGGCCAGACCGAGGGAAGTGTCGATCTGGCCGTCTTTGCCGGGGCTACTCCCGCGGCGGTCATCTGCGAGATTATGCGCCCCGACGGGGAGATGGCCCGGCGGGCCGAACTCGAAGGGTTCTGCGCCCAGCACAACTTGAAGATGTGTACCATCGCCGATTTGATCAGCTACCGCCTTAAGCGCGAGCAGTTCGTCAAACGGATCGAAACGATCACGCTTCCCACCTATTGGGGGGAATTTCGCCTGTTCGGCTACAGCAGCGTGGTCGATTCCCAACCGCACCTGGCTCTGTGCATGGGAGGCATCGGCGAAATCGATCCTTCCAGCGGCCACGCCCGACCGCACGAAGGGCCCGTATTGGTACGAGTTCACAGCGAATGCCTCACCGGCGACCTGTTCGGCTCTGGACGCTGCGATTGCGGCGCGCAGCTCGACGCGGCGATGCGGATGATCGCCGACGCCGGGGAAGGGGTCTTAGTTTACCTCCGCCAAGAGGGACGCGGAATCGGGTTGGCCAACAAACTGCACGCTTACGCCTTGCAGGATAAAGGTTTAGATACGGTGGATGCGAATCTGCGGCTTGGGTTTCCCGCCGATAAGCGAGACTACGGCATCGGCAGCCAGATTCTCCGCGACTTGGGATTGTCCCGGATTCGCATCATGACCAACAACCCGCGAAAGATTTATGGCATCGAGGGTTACGGCTTGTCCGTGGTCGAGGAAGTCCCTTTGCGAATCGAGCCGGGTGAGCATAATCGACGGTATCTCGAGACGAAGAAGACGCGGATGGGCCATCGGCTGTAATTTCCCGGCCATTCTTGAACACGATTCAACGCCGACCGTGCCAGGGAGATAGAAATCTCCGTGCAGCACTATCCGCGAAAGCCGTCGATCCTGATTCTGGCCCTGGGGGTCTTGACGGGGTTGGGATTGGTCTCGGCCTGGGGACGATTCAGTGACGACAGCGCGGCCAACGGGCAAAGCGTCGAGGCGCTTCAGGCCGCCATCGCATCAAATCCCACCGATGCCGGGGCATGGTTCAATTACGGACAGCGGCTTCGGCGCGATCAGAAGTTCGGCCCGGCCGCGACGGCCTTTCGCAAGGTGCTGGAGATCGAACCGTACCACCGCGAAGCGCGGATTTTCGCCGCCACCACCCTGGCCCAGGCTGGCGAGCGCGACGAGCTGCGCGCTTACATGGGGGAGCTGATCCTCAGCAACGCCAAGATGGCCGTCGATCTGTTCGATCGACCTGAACTTCAACCCTATCTCGCCGACCCCCATTTTCTGGCCATGCAAAAAGACGCCCGCGGCCAGGCGCTGGATTGATCCCGCGCCCCGGCTTTGGAACCGGGTGGTGGCGCTGCGTCATCTGCCGACAGGCGATGGATCGATCCGTCGGCACAGCCGCATCGATATCGACGCCGTGCATCGACGGTCCGCCGGGGAATTGCGCGCGACGGTTTGAGAGGTTCCTTTCCTCACAGTCGATGCGTAAGATGCGTTACGATACGCCGTCGTGGACGGCGGGAATTTCGTTCTGGCGCTGTTCGGCGCTGATCACCGGGAGCTTTGCGATGAAGAAACAACTATCGATTGGAATGGCCTTGGCGATGATGGTGCTGGGCGTGGGCATGGCCGGCTGCGGATCCAGCAGCGGCGGCGACAACCCCTTGTTCCAACTGGCTCGCACGGGAACGCAATCGGACATCGAAACGGCGATCGGCAATGGTGCCAACATCAACGCCAAGAACAGCGATAATAATACGCCGTTGATCGAGGCCGCCGACGCGGGGAACCTTGATTCGCTTAAAGCGCTTCTCGCCAACGGCGCCAAGACCGACCCGGCCGATGAAGACGGCGACACCGCGCTGCATTTCGCCATCGAGGCCGGACATCTCGATGCGGTGAAGTTGCTGCTGGAATACAACGCCCCGGTGAACCAGAAGAATGAGGACGGGAACACCCCGCTTCATTATGCCGCCGATGAATCCCGCGCCGACATCGTGAATCTGCTGCTGTCCAAAGGCGCCGATCCGAACATGAAGAACAAGAACGGCGAAACCCCGCTGTTTGAGGCGGCCGACGAAAACGCCCCCGAAGTCGCCGAGGCCCTGATCGCCCGCGGTGCCGATGTGAACGTGCGGAACACAAAAGGCGAATCAATCTTGAGCAAATCCAAGGGCACCATCACGCAGATTCTGGTTCGCAACGGCGCGAAATAGCCCGCGTACGGCGGGCCGGAAGAGGAATGATTAAACGCGAAGAGACGAAGGCGCGAAGAAGAAATTTTGAGTGCGGTTGATCCCCAGGGAATTCCACCACGAAGGCTCGAAAAACACGAAGTCATAGAATGCGGTCATCCCAGCGGGGCACATCCACCTGGCAATTTCTCTTTCGCCCTTCGCCGCCTCGCGTTTAAGAATTCCTCGGCGATGAACGGAGGGAATTCAACGCGAAGACGCGAGGGCGCGAAGTTTTTTCTCGTTCTTTTCGTGTCCTTCGAGCTTTCGTGGTGAACATTTCGCCTGATCAGCGTGCCGAAACTCGCAGGGCGGGGTTCGATCCCCACTGCCCGGTATGGGAGGGCACCTGACGTGGCCGGGAAAGAACCGCGCTGGACGAAGCAAAAGGACTTTAGTCGACCGGGCCGCCGATGGCTTCGAGGACGTGGCGGGGGGCGGTGACGATGAGTCGGCCGTCCCAGTAGCGGATCGAGGCCGGTCCGCCGTTGTCGCGCCAGATGTCGGGGTAGATGACCGATTGGATGAGGGTCACGAGGTCTTGGGCTCGTTCATCCTTGGTTTTGCCTTTGTCCTCGTCTTTGTTGCGGTCGGTGGACTGGTTGCCGCCGCCGAAGAGACCGCCACCGCCGCCGCCGCCAATCGACCCGCGGCTGCCGCGCGTGCCGTTGTTCGAGTTGGACTGGATATTGGTCATATCCGACAGGTCCGGTGCGGCGAAATCGGGGATTTCCATCAGCAGGTCGGACACGTCGTAGACGCGGGTGATCAGTTGCCGGTTGGCGATCTCGCGCGTGGTGACCTCGATCACGTTTTGATCAAAGTACCAGGTGATCGACTCGCTGGCGCCGGTCTCGGCCAGCACCAGCGAGAGGGTTTTGCGCAGCGACACGCCGCGCAGGCGCAGGTTGATCGGGGTGTCGGCGCTGACGCCCACGCCCTCGAGGGCCTTCCAGTTGACATGCAGATTAGCGCCGGAGACATCGCGGAGAAAGTTCAGGGCATCGCGCAGCGCCACCCCGGTGAACTTCATCTCCGGTTGAACGCGGTTCATGCTCGCGCGGGGGGTCCGCAAGTTCGCAGCGCTTCGGGCCTCGGAGGCACCGAGAAGAATCGTCCCGGCGACCACCGCCGCCACGCCAAACCGCCAAGCAAGAAATCGCATCGTCGTTTCTCCGGTTAATGCGCAAGGATTATAGCACGTCCTGCATCCAGCGCAACGAAGAGTCGGCTTGTCAATGATCCCCAAGATGCGCGGGACGTTGTACCTTGTTTGATTTTCGGTCTCGCAGCTCCGCTTGCCGCTGACGCAACAACTCGGTCTGCTCTTGCCAGTACTCCAGTTGTTGCTGACGGGTCGTTCCAGCCAACTGGCGAAGAACTAACGCCGCGCCCTGGCGTTTCATCTCGACGCAATCGAACGCCTTAGCTTTCGTCTTCATCGTCAATGATCTCCAATGGCGAGCGAATTTCCAGCGGCGGTCGCCGATACAGCGTATTCACTGCATTATAGAGAGGAATCTTCTGAAAGTGTACAATATGTCGAAAATTCCAACTGATAATCATTCCACAGTTCTCGACCGTCGCCAATGCCACGTGGAGAGCATCTTGCGCTGAACGCGGAGTGACAATGCCGTGGTCCAAGTACGCCTGCTGGAGTTCGAGTGCGTCATCGGTCATAGGAGCAATTCGCGCATCAATGGCCATCTCCTCCAACAATGCCCGAACGACTGCGGGTGCGAGCGATATTTCCTTAAACACGATCGCGGAGATCACTAATCGAAATCGACGTTGTCGCACCAAGTCGAAGAATCTTAGGCTCGGGCGAGCAAATTCGGAATCAAAGGCGCCTCCGTAAACCGAGGTGTCGGCATACACGTGTATGAGTCCGGGTAATTTTGACGACATGACGGTCGCGAACTATACGGCATGAATCATCACATTCCCAAATCGGCGAAAATGCTTCCGCCTCGGCGACGGACTTGAAGGTCGTTGGGGAACTGTTGCCGCGAGGGTGTGGCGACATCGCGGGCCATTTCGCACAGGCGATGGATCGTCGAGGGGGGGATCTCGTGGCCGGAGCCGATGTGTTGACGGATCCAGCGTCGGGCGGATTCGCTGGCCAGGGGGGCTGGAAGATCGGCGAGCGAGGCGGTTGCGAATACGGGCGACAGCGTCGGGGAGGCGGCTTCGGTCCATTCGGACAGGCGGGCGCAGCACGCCGCCACGTCGAGCAGGGCATCGGTGATTTGCGGATGCCGAAGCAGGTCGGCACGGACTCGGTTGCGGGCGTATCGCGCACTGGCGTTGCTCGAATCCTCGCGCCAGCTCTGCGACAGTTCGCCGAGAAACGCCCGCAGCGTATCGCGGCGGATTTCCAGCAGCGGGCGCAGCACCGCCATGCCGTGGAGGGTCGTCCGGGCGGACATCCCCCTGAGGCCGCGCGGTCCGGCACCGCGGAGCAGGCGCAGGTAGATCGTCTCGGCCTGGTCGTCGGCGTGATGGCCCAGAAGCAGTCCATCGAGGTTTCGCCGCCGAACGACGTCGGCGAAGAACGCCAGGCGGGCGGCGCGGTACCGGGCGGACCGATTCCGCGGCGGATCGGCGATGCCCGGCTCAATCTGATCGCGCTGCGCGATGGTGCATTCATAAGCCAGCTGATCGCAGAGCGATTTCACGAATCGGGCATCGGCGGCGTTTTCCTCGCCCCGGGTTTGGTGATCCAGATGCGCAACATGCAGGCGCAGGTCGCCGCGCAGACTCAGCAGCCGCAGCAGCGCGACGCTGTCAGCGCCGCCGCTGACGCCGACGCACCAGGCGCCGGCAGGAACGGACATCAGGGCCGATCGCAGACGCGGATGCAACGCCGACAGGTCCATGGCACTACCATCTTACGATGAAACACGCGCTGGTTCTTATCGTGATGCTCACCGGCGGACTGCTCGCCGGCGCCGAGGACGCTCCCCCCGCCACCCCCGCCACCGCGCCCGGCGATCCGACGCTCGATTGGTTGATGGGACAGGCGACCACCGCCCCGGCGCCGCGGGCGACGCCGCCCGCCACGGCGCGGGCCCAATCGCCTTTGCAGTCGGGCACGGCCGATGCCAACCGCTATCGGCAGGCGGTCTTGATGTTGAGCGATGGGGAGAAGATTCGCGGGCGTTTCGCCACCACGCTGGGCAAGCCCATCCGGGTATGGGACGAAGAAAAAAAGCAGTACCGCGATGTGCCGTTCGACCTGATCCAGTCGATGCGGTCGAGTGTTGTCTGGCAACGCGACCAGGAGGAATGGAAGTTCATCGCCAGCGGCAGCGACATCAAGGAACGGACCGGTAAGACGTATCCGGCCCGGGAAACGATCTACACCGTGACGCTGGTCAATGGCCAAACCGTGACCGGCGGCGTGGTCGCACCGCTGTATCTCGACACACCGTCGGGGGACAAGACGTTTGTGCTGAACAAGCGGTCCAAGGGGTCGGTCGGTCAGATGCTCAAGCAGTTGGTCTATGTCGAGGCGGTGGAGTTTGAATCCGCCCCGGCGCGGTCCGGGAAATAGCGGCGACGGATCGCGTGGCGAATGGCGATCGGCTATAACCGGCGACCCCGGTCGCGGCTGACGGCGTTGACGTCCGCCGCGATGAATCGGTTCCGTTTTTTACGAGGATTCCACTCCCATGCGCATTCTTTACATCGACATCGACTCCCAGCGACCCGACCACTTCGGATGCTACGGATATCATCGCAACACCAGCCCCGCGATCGACGCGATCGCCGCCGAGGGGGTGCGATTCACACAGTGCTACACGCCCGATGCGCCGTGTCTGCCTTCGCGGACGGCGTTTTATTCCGGGCGATTTGGGATTCAGACCGGCGTCGTCGGGCATGGCGGGACGGCGGCCCAGCCGAAGATCGAAGGCCCGACTCGCGGCTTCCGTGATCTGTTCGAAGCCCAGGGCCTGGCCAAGCAGCTTCAAGAAGCCGGGTTTCACACCACCATGATCAGCCCGTTCGGACAGCGCCACGCGGCCCATTGGTTTTACGCCGGATTCAACGAGATCCACAACACCGGCAAGGGCGGGATCGAATCGGCCGAAGAGGTCACGCCGGTGGTGGATGCGTGGATGAAGCAGAACGTCGCCCGCGACAACTGGTATCTGCACATCAACTTCTGGGATCCGCACACCCCCTACCGTGCCCCGGCCGAACAGGGAGACCCGTTCAAGAACGATCCGCTGCCGAAGTGGCTGGACGATGAAGAACTGATCCAGCGCCACAACGCGATCACCGGTCCGCACACGTCGATGGATATCGGGATGTACAACGACAAGGAGAACCCGCGCTGGCCGCGGCATCCAGGAAAAATCACGGATCGGGCGTCGATGCGCCGGATGATCGACGGCTACGATACGGCGGTGAAGTTCGTCGATGAGCAGGTGGCGCGCATCGTCAAGCAGCTCAAGGATGCGGGGGTATATGACCAGACGGCGATCATCATCAGCGCCGACCATGGCGAGAACCAAGGGGAGCTGGGCATCTACGGCGAACACGGCACGGCCGACGTGGCGACCTGCCGGGTTCCGTTGATCATCAAATGGCCCGGCGGCGAGGCGGGCAAAGTCTGCGACGGATTGATCTACAACCTGGACCTGGCCCCAACGCTGATGGATCTGTTGGATCGCAAGCATCAGCCGCTCTGGGACGGAAAATCATACGCCCCTGCGATCAGTTCGGGCGCGAAGGTCGGGCGCGAAGACCTGGTGATCAGTCAATGCTGCCACGTCTGCCAGCGGTCGGTGCGCTGGGACAACTGGCTGTACATGCGCACCTACCACGATGGGTTCCACCTGTTCCCACAGGAAATGCTGTTCGATCTGGAAAGCGATCCGCACGAGCAGAACGACTTGGCCGCCGAACAACCGGAAATTTGTCGAGAGGCCGCGTACCGGTTGATGCGCTGGCATGATGAGCAGATGCAGAAGATGGCGCTGACCGCGACCGATGTGGTCGATCCGCTGTGGACGGTGATCCGCGAAGGCGGACCGATGCACGCTCGCCACGCGGCACCGTCGCCTCTGCCGGAATACGTCAAGCGGCTGGAAGCCACCGGGCGAAGCGACGGTGCCGCGGCGCTGCGCGAGAAATATGCGAGATTTCTGGTGAAAAACTGACCCCCGAGGCGGTCGTCGCGGGCACGGGCTTCTACGGCGCCAGGCTGGAAAACGGCGGGCCGGGGAGATTGCGAGCGATCCAGAAGACCATCACGGCGGCGAAAAGGCCCCATAGCCATCGCGCCGGCAGCCGCGACGGCGCCGGGTCGGCGGGCAGGCCACGGGCATACCGCCAGGTGGTTCGCGCCAGAAGGATGGCGACCGCCGGGAGAGCAGCCGCCAGCAGAAGATTGTGCCCCGCGGCGCTGCGCCATTGGCCATGCAACAGCTCATGCAGGGCGCGCGTTGATCCGCAGCCGGGACAATACAAGCCGGTGGCGCGATGGAGCAGACACTCTGGCAGCGCCGATCCGGGGACGCTGGGATCGTGACGGTGGAGATAGACCGCCGCAGCGCCCAGCGCCACGGCGGCCAAGCCCAACAGCCCGATCCGGCGTCGGCACCAGGTTCGCGGGATCGGGGGCGGGTTGGGCGACCTTGCCGTCATCGCATGGCGACTTGAGCCAGCACGATCAGAATCGTCACCGGCAACCCAACGCCAAAACTGATCCAGCACCAGAGCTTGGCCTTCTGGCTGGCCTGCAATGCCTCAGCGTAATTTCCAGCCTGAAACTTGGAGTTGACCTGGGCGGCGAAGACAATCGCGGGGATGCCCAGCGGCCAGCAGCAGAAGATCGTCGAGAGAATGGCCCAGACCAGGTAATTGGGCGGCGGCGCGGAGCCTGGCCCATAGCCCGTCTGCGGCCCGGAATAAGGTATCGGGGCGGCGGGCGTTTGGCCGGGCCAAGTCGGATTGGCCGACGGCTGGACCGACGCGGGCGCCTGCGGCTGGCGGGCGCGGGTGATTTCCGGATCATCGACCATCTCACCCGCTTCGGCGGGGGCATCAACCAATCCGAGGACCTGCCGAGCCTTGACCCAGTTGGCCAAGCCTTCCTTCCAAATAAGCGTATCCGGTTGAATCGTCCCGGCGGCGGCGAGCTGGACCAGTTGCCCCGCGCTGACCGGGCCAAGCTGCTGAGAATCGGGCGCGTAGAACCAGTTGGCGGACATCGGCGAACTCCTTCCGTTTGAGTGCGGACATCTTACCCGCAAGCGCGCTGCGCGTCTCGCAGCTCAATCCCTTGCGTCGAACGACCGTGCCTGATCGCTTTTCGGCGCGGCCAGACCCGCGAACCTTATCCTGTGCATCCCGTTGATCCTGTGAATCCTGATTGGGCTTGATTCTTCGGCCACGCCGTGTCGTGGATCAATGAGCGTCGCGTTTATCGCCTTGGGTGAAGCCGGCGGCGCGATAGCCCGCCTGGTTGACGGCTTCCATGAGCTTAGCGACCGAGACGGCGGATTTGTCGAACAGGACCGACGCCTGACCGGTGGGAAAATCGACCTCGACCTCGTGGACGCCGTCAAACTGCTCGAGAGCCTTCTGGACCGACTGCTCGCAGCGGTGACAATGCATCCCCTCGACCTTGATCACGGCCAACTGGTCGCTTCCAACATCATGCGACATAGAGGAAGTCTCCTGACAGTCCAACCGATAATCTAGCCCGCATTTCGGATTTGGGCAACCTGCATAGTCAGCCCTCGCTGTTGAGAAATCGCGACGTGAGCCGTTGGTGCCACTTCACATCCCGCCAGTTGGCGAATTGCGGCTGGACGTAATTATGCGGAGTCCAGCCCCACATCCGGTGGTCGATCGCATCCTCAACGCTCCACTCGGACCATTCCAGCAGCCATTTCCAATCGAGATTCGGCGAATCGAACATGTACCACGCCGCCCAGCTCTCGCTGGTGGTCAGCGGCGCGCCGCGCTCGGTGGCCCAGGCGGCGAACTGCCCCAGCTTCGCCCGCTGGCGCTGCCGAAGCATCGGCGCGATCGCCGCATGAGCCTTGGCCGTGCGATCCGAAAAATCGCGATGCCAGGAATCGTCAGTGAACAGCCGGGGCATCTGCTCGTGAAATCGCGAGCGGCTGCGCCAACGCGGATCCGCATCGGCGTAAAAATGCACGTCCAGACAGTCCCACTCGATCGGCACGTCCAGCCAGCGCAAGTCTCCGTGGATGCTGGCGGTGAAGCGAAGCTGTGGAAACTCCCGCTGCATCAGACCGATGGCGCCGTTCAACTCCGCGGCGATGAACTTGATCTGCTGCGGATTGAACGTGGTCCCGTCATGCCACCCCGCGCCGGTCTCGCGCTTAAGCCGATCGAGAAAGCCGGGCATGAAATAAGGCACTTCGTTGGCCAGATCGACGTAAACGCACTGAGAAAATCCGAATCGGCGCTCCCACTGGCGAAGCATGTCGCACCACAGCTCCGCCGCGTCGGCGTGGGTATTCAAGGGTCCGCGCAACGGCGGGCCGTGATGGCGGGGGTTGGAGTGGGGACCGAACCACCAGGCACTGAGGGTGTAATGCAACCCCGGCCGGCGTGCGACTTCGGCCATGAAATCGATCAGCCACTGCCCGATCTGGCCTTTGACGGCGGTGTTCCATCCCCACGGCATGAACGGCGCTTTGGGATCGGGCCATTCCAGCACTTGATCGGGCCGGGCGAGGTCGATCCACTGCGGCATCGGATCGAGCCGGACGGTGTTGTACCCGCGCTCGAGAGTCTCATCCAAAACCCGCCCATACTCGGCGAAGCTGCCGCCTGGAGCGTGACGCATCAGAAACGCCTGATCCCACATCGCCAGCGTTAAGCGACGCGGGTTTAACAACTCGCGGGGGTCAAACCCGCGGCCCGTCATGGCATTGGGTCTGATTGAACGGCTTGTGGCCACTTGCTGAGGAAAGTCCATTGGCGAGCGGGGCTCCGGGCTTGGGAAATACGGCTTCTGGTCATCGCGGCACGGCGTTCGGCGGCACCGCGCCCTTGGGCGGCATTGCAATCTTGGGCGCGGGGATCGCCTGCTGAAGCACTTTGGCGGCGCCCGCCTCCTGGAAGGTCTTCAGGTCGGTCCAGAACGTTCCCGGGCCGGCGTAAATCAACCGCAGATCGTGCGGCTCGAAATTACGGGCGAAGAGGTACTGGTTGTACGCCTGGGCGCCGCCCAGGGCATCGACCAGCATCTTGGCGCCCTTGGCTTCGGCCTCGCGCTTGAGCTGCTCGACCTGGGCCGCGGCCTTGCCGAGAATCTGCTCGCGCTGGGCCGACAGCCGGGCGATCTGCAACTCGACTTCCGCGACGGTGAGTTCCCGCTGGGCGTCGATCTCGGCCGACTTCTTCTGCCCATCGGCGCGGATGTTGGCGACCTTCACGTTCGTCTCCGACGCGACGGTCTCGCGGGCCACATCCACCAGCTTGCGCGACTGCTCGAGCAGGGCCTTGGTCTCGGCGGTACGCGTGCGCTGCTCGTTGGTGATGTTCACCTCGATCTCGATATTCGCCCGCTGAATGGTCGCCAGAAGACCCTCGGTCTGGTCGCGGCCGATCGTGTCCTTGACGCTGACGTTGCGGATCAGCGCCAGCAGCACATGGACGTTTCGCGGCGCCACCTGGCGCTCGAGAGACGCCTGGAGATCGTCCTGGAACTTGGATCGAGAGTCGCCCTGGATCAACTGCTTGGCGGTGTATTTGGCCCCTTCGTTCTGGCAGGAAGCCTTCATCGCCGGCTCGAGAACGTTGTCCTGCACCTTCTGAATGTCGCCGATGTTCGCCACGATGTGCGGGGCATCGCCGGGCGAACGGCCCCACACGACCGTGAAGTCGGCCTCGATCAGATATCCATCGGCGGAGTAGAACCGCACCTGGTTCTTCGGATGCTCCAGCGTGATTGCATCATAACCCACCGGAATGATGCTCACGCGGTACAGCCGGGGGTTGAGGTAATAGATTCCCGGTTGAAGGACCTGATCGAGAATTCCCCGGGCCTTGTCGCCGCTGACAAGACGGGTGGGGGCGGCGTGCGTCGTCGGCGCGGCGTGCCCTTTCGGCGCATCGCTCGCTTTCGTCGCGGCATTCGTCGCGGGAGTTCCGGTCAGCGCCGAGGTGGCGGCGGCACGGACTTCGCTCAGGGCCGCGCTAATGCCGGCACCGCGATCTCCGTACAGGCGGGTCCGCACCCCCACGCTTCCCGGCGGGATCACCGTCGCGGCAAGCAGCTTCACCTCCTGCAAGTAGGGGTTGATCTTGTAAGTTCCCGGCGTCAGCACGTCCTTCTGAATCCCCTTGTACTCGGCATCGACGACCTCGGAGTCCGGCGGAGCGGTCTTCCCCTGCTTCATCGTCACCAGACCGATCTGCGGGGCCAGTGACGGGTCCTTCAGTTCGCCCTCGGCGTCCCAATCCCATCGGGCCGGATCGCCCGCGGGGATGCGCTCCAGCGGAACGATCTTCGTGTCGTACAACACCGGATTGAGGAAATAGCGACCCGGACCCAGGACCTCCTGATGGATGCCCTGGAACTCGTCATACTTGTCCGGCGGAACCACCACCAGCCCCGGCGGCAGCGGCTTGCCGTAGCGGTTGATCACGACCAGCGCCTCGTTGGGGCCGACAAACACGCGGCAGAACCCCCAGCGCCAGATGATCCATCCGCCATAGCCGACGGCCGCGAGGATCACCACCGCCAGAAGAATGGTTTTGATTCGGTTCATGGTTGTGCCTCCGTATTCCGCGGCGCGCCGGATGAACGCTGTTGCGGCGAGGTGAATTGCCGGAACAGGTCCGCGAACGGTCCATCGGTATTGCTGATGATCGTCTTCATCGACGGAGCGACCTTGGTGTAGAAGAACGACCGGGCGAACTCCTCGCCCGAGCCGAACGCCGCCACCTGTTGCCGCAGCGGCTCGGCCTCGGCCTGCTTTTGCAGCAGGATGACCGCCGCCTCGGCCTGCCCCTTGGCTACCAGTGCATCGGCCTGCTTCTGCGCCGCATCCAGCCGCAGCTTGGCGACGGCCAGATCCTGTTGGGCCTTGGTCAGCGCCACATCGCGGGACTGCTCGGCGGTTTTCACGACCTTGACCACTGCCTTGTTCTCATCCCCGATCGCCATGTTCTGGGTGGACTGCTCTTCCTGCGTCGCCAGCTTGGCCATGCTCTGGGCGACTTTCATCTGCTGCTCGTACTGAAGAATCTGCTCGCGGGCGATTTCCCGCTCGTTGATCGGTGCCTTGATGGCCGTGGGCGGGATGATGTCGCGCACCAGCGCTTGCAACACCTCGACACCCTGGCGGCGGCAGGCCTCCTTCAGCCGGGCCTCGAACTCGGCCTGGAACTTGAGCTTGGTGTCGCCGCTGATGAAATCGCGGGCGCTGTATTGGCTTCCCACCAGCCGCGAATAGCTTCGGGCGTACGGCAGGATCATCGTCCGCTCGACCAGCGGGATCAGTTCTCCGCCCTCGGAATATTTCACGTAGGTCTCGGGCAACTGGTCGGGCACGATCGCCCACTCGACGAACCCCTCGAGCTTAATCTCGAAGCTGTCGGAGGAAGGGAAGGTGATTACCTCGGCGCCGCTCATTTCCAGCCGCTGCGAGCGGATGCTCACCGGCGTGACGCGCTTCTCGAACGGGTTGATGTACAAAAATCCAGGCGGTTCGGTCTGACGCTGAGCCCCCTGCTCACCGGCGTTGACGAGATACGCATTTGGCGACACCGGCGGCGTGCCCGCCATCACCGTCACCACGCCGCGATGCCCCGGCTCGATCTGCACGTAATCCACCTGCTTGATCTCGTAGGCGTAGGGATTGGCGTATTGGTAATGGCGCCCGGGCTGCAAATATCCGGGCAGCGGGCCGCGTTGATCCTTGGCCGGATCGGCCAGAACCTGTGTCGGGGGGAGCTTCTTGCCGAATTTCTTGATCGTGATCCCGACCTTGTTGCTCTCGACGTCGGCCTTTCCCTTGATGTTCACGATCTCGCGCTCGTAATCGAACGGCGAGAATCGAAAGTACGTGCCGGTGAGGAAGACTTCCTCGATAATCCCGTTGCAGTCGCCGTACTCCTTCGTCCATGTCGCATGGCCGGCCGGGTCTTTTATCGTGTCAGGGGCGCGGGGAATGATGATCTGGTCGTCCGGAAGGCTGTGATGGCCATCTTTCTTGAGCAAGACCAGCACCTCATCGGGACCGACGACGACGCGGCGGATGAACCAGAAATATCCGGCGTAGACGATCGCCACCAGGAGGATCAGCCCAACGACTCCCGCCGCCCCGCTGCCTCGGCGGAACGGCCTGCTGGGAATCGGCGGCGGTCCGGATTGCCGCGGGGCGTCTGGACCATCGTCGCTGGATAAGCCGGGCATCTTAAATCGACTCATGGGAGATCCTTCCGAGGCGCGTCGCCCCCTCGCACGCCCGTTGTTCCGACACTCTACCCGGATGAGAGCGGTCAAGCCAATTCGATCCAGGCCTTGCCGCGGGCGCGATCGCCCATGCGGAGGCACGCAAAAAGGGGACGCGCTTCTTTTTTCACATGATAATACAATCACATTGTTATAAACAATATTTGATTTAGTTTTTTGTTGAATTATGGCCGCCAATTTCAAAAAAGAAGCGCGTCCCCTTTTTTCGTCCGGGTCCCATTTTGTGTTGCTGACGGTTTTATAAGCCACCCCGGAATTCGGGCACGCCTTCCCGCGGAAGCGATCGCGGTATTGTTGTCCCGTGCTGATTATCCCCCTATGCTCAACGCGCGGGTTTCTTTTTTCGTCCGGAGGTTTGGATGTCGTCATCGAATGGTCAGAATCGTCCGAAATGGGAGCTGCCGCCGTTGGGAGAGAATCCATCGAGCGGTGCCTTGGGGACCGCCCCGGCGTCGTTCGCTAATCCGGGTCGGATCGGCACGGCGTGGACGTACAGCTCGCCGGACACGCCGGGAATGCCCGCCCCCAGCGACAAGACGGCCTGGGATTTCCTCCCCTCCGGGTGGAGCGTTCGCCCCGCGGCCGACGATGCGAAAATCGACCCGTATGCGCCGCTGGCGTGCTTTATCGGCGATCATCCTTCGGTCACTTTCACCACCGCCGCTGGGAAAAAGCTCGAGGTGCGTTATCCGCGCGACTTCTCGCCGATTACCCAACTCGAGTTCGCTCGCCTGGGCGTGATCACCTCGGTGATGCGCCGGGTGGCCGAGCGCGAGGGGCATCTAAGCGCCGAGCAGGTTCGCGATGAGATCGCCGACGGGCGAATGGTGATCCCGGCGAACGTCAATCATCTCAAGCATTCGCTGGACCCGATGGCGATCGGACGGGCTTCGCGCACGAAGGTCAACGCCAACATGGGTGCCAGCCCCGTTGCCAGCGACACCGAGGAGGAAGTCGAGAAGCTTCGATTCGCCGAGCGCTGGGGCGCCGATACAGTGATGGACCTTTCCACCGGCGGGGATCTGAACTCGACCCGCGAGGCGATCATCCGCAATGCCACCGTTCCGATCGGCACGGTCCCGATCTATTCGATGATCATCGGGCGCACGATCGAGCAGCTCGATTGGCCCACGATCGCCGCCGAGTTGCGGAACCAGGCAGAGCAGGGGGTGGATTACATGACGATCCACGCCGGGGTGCTGCGCGAGCATCTGCCGTACGTGCGCGATCGGCTGATCGGGATCGTCAGCCGCGGCGGAAGCCTTCTCGCCAAGTGGATGATCGCCCATCAACGTCAGAACCCGATGTACGACTGCTGGGACGACATCTGCGACATCCTGCGCGAGCATGATGTGACGTTCAGCATCGGCGACGGGCTTCGTCCCGGGGGGCTGGCCGACGCCACCGATCACGCCCAGCTCGCGGAATTGCAGACCCTTGGCGAGCTGACCGAGCGGGCCTGGGCCCGCGGCTGCCAGGTGATGGTCGAGGGACCGGGGCATGTCCCGTTCGATCAGATCGAATACAACATGAAGCTCCAGCGCCGGCTCTGCCACGGGGCGGCGTTCTATGTCCTCGGGCCGTTGGTCACCGACATGTTTCCGGGATACGACCACATCACCAGTTGCATCGGTGCCACCGCCGCGGGGTATCACGGGGCGGCGATGCTCTGTTATGTCACGCCCAAGGAACACCTGGGCTTGCCGAAAAAGGACGATGTGAAGCAGGGCTGCGTGGCATACAAGATCGCCGCCCATGCCGCCGACGTGGCGCTGGGCATCCCCGGCACGCGCGACCGCGACGATGAGCTGACCAAGGCCCGGGCGGCGCTGAATTGGCAGAAGCATTTCGATCTGAGCTTCGATCCGGATCTGGCCCGCGCCTACCACGATGAAGACCTCGAGGTGGACACCGATTTTTGCGCCATGTGCGGGCACGACTGGTGCAGCGTGCGGATCAGCAAGGAGATCACCGACTTTTATTCCGGCAAGGACTCGGCGGCGCAGCCAGCCCGAACCGCCGCGCCCAGTCCTGGTGTCAGCGGCGCGGGAGCCGAAATCCTCAAGCAGCGGGCGGTCCTGAGCCAGGAGCAGATCGCCAAGCTGGCTCATAAGGGGAAAAAAGCCGTCTGCCATTCGGACAATATCGCCGACGCCGAGCAGGCCCAGCTAGTGCAGATCAATGCCGCGAAATGAGCCGTGGACCGGGCGCGTGGCGCGATCGCGGGACTGTCAATTGATCTCAGATTTCCGATCTGACTTCAGAAGCACCTCGCCCCATCTGATAACGAATTTCGACTTAATCGACAGGCCCCCCGCCGGGGCGGGAGGTCTTGCGCCGCGCGATCTCTCGGTGCGCCGGACGGTCTTGCGCGGGAAACCCCGAGGCTATCGGACCGGCGGCGATCCGGCTTCGCCGACGCCGGCGGTGTCGCCCGCCGGATCAATCGCGTCGGGCACTTCCAGCCCGGGCGTCGGGCCGTCATTCGCCCACCACTGCGTCACCTCGCCAGGGATCGCCTGCGTTCGTGTGCCCAGCCAGGCGGCACAGACCTGCGCCGCATGTCGCGCCTGCTCGGGAGTATCGAAAATCTGCTCGATCCCGCGCTGCGTCGGGGGATGGCGCCAGCCGCGGAGGAACTGCTCCACCGTGTACAGATGCATCATGTGCGCCAGCGGCAATGCGATCTCCGGCCGCATGACGCTATGCAGAGGCAGATCGAGAATCGGGTTCCTGTTCATGGCCACATCGCTCGACAATTCGGCACCGGTCCGCTGCAATACGATCCGTGAGCGCCGTCGGCGACACGGTTCGCGTTTTTCAGGCGTTCGAGGCGGGATGCAGCACCAGCGCATCGACGAAAAAGTCCGTCAACTTCCGGCGGTTCGCATTTGCCCGAATTAAGAATCCGACGACGAATGCCGTGGATCGTTCTCTCGATGCGAACAGCGCCGGACCTCCTTGTTTCGCCGTTCGCGGCCCGATCGACCTCGCCTCGACGCATCCGGCGTCAAATCAACGGAATCGACGCGGGAAACCTACACCATGGATGGGCAAAGTCAAATCACGCTAAAATTATCGACAGGCCGTGTGGCTGCTCTTGCGCCCTGAATTTCGACCTGCAAAATCCCAGAGAATTGACCGGCAATGGAGCAGGCGCAGGAACCAGGATGCATAGGATGGACAGGATAAGCGGGATAGAGGCGCGCGCTCAGAACGGGAGCTTTATCCTGTGCATCCTGTTTATCCTGTGAATCCTGGTCGCAGTTCCTCGGCCCTGGGTTGAGCGGCAACTCAAAGTGAAGATTCAACGTTCCGCGGCCCAGGTTTTTCGTCTGGACGTGGTGTCGGGGCGTCGGCGTTACGTTTAAGCGACTATGTCGCCGGCGATGGTTAGCCGCCGCGGCCACGTGAGCGCCGCATCGCCAACAGGGGTGAACCCAGTCCCAGCGCCAAGGTCACGCCGAAGTAAACCGCCGCGCCCAGGACTATCAGCATCGATAGTTGCCCCGCCTGGACGACCTTGCCTTCGCCTCGAGGCCACCACGCCAGCGATTGCACCGCAATGCACACCACCCACATCGCCGCCGAGGCGATCACCATGCACCCGATCCGGCGAACGCTGGCCCGCAGCTCCAATCCGGCGACACGGCGGTGCAGCAGCCAGGTCATCACGATCGCTTGCAGGGAAAAGCTCACGAGCGTTCCCACCGGCAGCGCCGCCTCGCCCAGTGGCGTGAAGAGCAGAGGAATCTCCACCACCAGGTTCAGCCCCAGGTTGATCGCCGTCCAGACCAGCGGCGTGATCGTGTCGTGCATCGCGTAATACGCGCGGTTGAGAATTTGCAGCAGGCTAAAGGCCCAGATCGCGCCGGAATAGATTCCCGTCGACAGGGCCACCCAGCCGGTATCGGTCGGGGTGAAGTTTCCCCGCTCAAACAGCAGCCGCACCGCCGGGTAACGCACGACGATCATCCCGACGCTGGCGGGCAGGCCGATGTACAGTGACGCCTCGATGCCCTGGCGAAGAATCGCGCGGAATCGTCCGCGGTCGCGGTCCATCGCATCGGCGCTCAGCCGTGGAAAAATCGCCGTCGCCAGCGCGATGGCGAAGACACCCAGCGGAAACTGGTAAAGAAACTGCGCCCAGTTCAGTCGTGCCGCCGCCCCCTCGAGAAGCGGATATCGGATGCAATGGCCCAACGCGGTGAAATGGGTATGCCCGTCCACGCCGGCGAGAAGAAACGAGATTCCCTTGTCCAGCACCACCCCCAGTTGCAGCACGCCGGCGCCCAGCGCCACCGGAAGCGTCAATTTCAGCATCCGGCGAACCTGCGGCGTCATGAAATGGAGGATGGGCCGGAAACGAAATCCCACGGCCGACAGCGATGGCAACAAAACGGCGATCTGCGCTACGCCGGCGACCAGCACCGCGACGCTCAGCCAGTATACGCCGCGCGTCTGACCCGCCTCGGTGGTAAGATCAAAACGTCGAGCCGCAATCACGATCGCCACGATCAGGCACAGGTTCAGCACGATGCTGGTGGCGGTGATCGCCGCGAAGCGATGATGCACCTGCAGGATCGCCCCGAGCAGCGCCGTGGCGCAGACCAGCAGCACATACGGCAACATGACGGCCGTCAATTTCACGGCCAGGAGATAATCGGCCCGCAGCCGGACTCGCCAGGCAATCAGCACCAGCGCGATCTCCCCCACGATCGTGATGGCGATGAGGATGATCCCCAGGAGATTGACGCTCGCCAACGCGAAATCGCGCGATGCCAGCCGATCGGCGGATTTGCCTGCCGGATCGGCGTCCTGCCGGACGGCCTGGGCGTAGAGCGGAATGAACGCGGCGGAGAGCGCGCCTTCGCCGAGCAGCTTGCGAAACAGGTTGGGAATGGTGAACGCGACCGTGAACGCCGACCAGATCGCCCCGGCCCCGAAGAAACTCGCGGCCACCGATTCCCGCGCCAATCCCAACACGCGGCTGACGAGCGTGAGCGCCCCGATCAGTGTCGCATGGCTCGCCAGTGACCCGCGCGGCGCGGCGATCGCGGCGCCGGCGCTCGGCGCGGCGACGGCAGGCTCGAGGTGATCTGGATTGCTGCTGGCGGACATCCGTTTCCTTGGCGCCGCTTCCCGGGCGCAACGAGGGCGCATCATACAGCAGCGTGGTGCGAAACAGCCGCGTCTTCTCGCCGCGTGCCGGGCACAACGAGGGCGCATCACCCCTGAAAGATCATCGGCATTGTATCGTCGGCGCGGCGATCCCCAACTCCTCTCACTGCCTCGATGCCGCGCCGAGCAGGCGGAATTTGATTTCTCGCACCGCGCCGGCCACGTCGCGCGCCCCGACCACCGCCGCCGTCACGGCCACCCGGCGTATCCCCGTCGCCAGCACCGCGTCCAAGTTGGTCGAGTCGATCCCCGCGATGGCGAAGGCGGGAATTGTCACCTCCGCGGCGAGCTGTCGAAGATAGTCGCAGCCGGCGACAAAGTTGCGCGGCTTGGTGGCGCTGGGGAACACCGGTCCGGCACCGAGATAGTCCGCGCCATCGCGCACAGCCTGGCGGGCCTGCTCGATCCGATGCGTGCTGACCCCGATCATCGCCCTGTCGCCGAGCATTTTCCGAACCTCGCGCACCGGCAAATCCCCCTGCCCGACATGCACCCCGTCAGCACCGCTTAACAGCGCGATGTCGGGACGATCATTGATAATGCACAGCACCCCACGGACACGGCACAGGGCCGTCAATTTCTTGGCCCGCTCGAGCAGCTCGCCCGATTCGAGGCTTTTTTCCCGCAATTGCAGGCAGTCAGCGCCGCCGCGGATCGCCTGCTCGGCCGTATCGAACCACGGGCGACGGCAGATCGCCTCGGTGATCAAGACGCACAGAGACGCCTGGGCAAGTCGGCCATCACAGCGCAACGTGGCGGCGAGCCGGCGCTCGAGTTCATAGGCTTGGTAGCGGGCCTGCTTAATCTTCTCGGCGGCCGGGGGATCGAAGATTTTGCACGTCTCTTCGATCACCCGCATCGCCTCGCCGAGCCGTTTTCCCGCCGCGACGACGATTTCCCCCAGATCAGCCCGCTTCGTTTCCGCGGCAGTGGTGTGACCGCGCCCGACATCGCCAGGGGTGTCGCGGCAATGAATCGCATCGGACAGCAGCGGCGCGGTCGCTGAAGTCAACGCATGGCGCAACTGCTTGAGTGAATCGCTCAGAGCGTCGTCATTGAGCTTGAATCGCGCGTAATCCTCGAGAACCCGCAGCCCCTCGCGGGCCCGGTTCGCGTTGGCATCGAGCATTCTCAGCAAAGCTGGATCGCGCATGACGCCAATCACCCTATCGCGGCGCCCGCTCGGCGTCGATCGACCGCACTCGAAGCAGCCGCGGTGATGCGTCGGGGCGTGCCCGATTTTCGGGAGATGCGTTAACCGCGATGAAAAATGCTCCAGCCCAATGCCGGTCCCACAGCCCCGTGCCTTGGCACAACGCCTCTAACGCCATCATCGCTTCGGCGCTATCCAAGTCCCAGCGCC
>JBBQNJ010000051.1:0-35733 GCA_038329845.1 Tepidisphaerales bacterium
GAACCCATCACGACCAGGGCGATACTGCCCGCGCGTGAAGAAGAAACGAATGAAGGAGTACGACCTGATGACCAAGCCCCGTGTGGCATATCGACAACCGCAGTATTCGGAAGAGGTTATAGCTTAACCGAATGGCATTCGGGACATTCACCGTTTCGGTGCCGGCGAAAAAAGAAGTTTGTCACGAATGGCATTCACTTAGCGTGAAAACGGCTGAGAAAGCCGCCTTATCGGCCCAAGAATGCAGTTGAATATGCCGACTTCGATCCCTTAAGTGAATGGCCTTCTTGGATGTCGCCTTTTATGTGTCCACCTTATAGGTGTCCGGTGTCGCATTATTCACGGGTCTTGCGGATCAATTCCGCGGCCTTCGACGCGAAGCGCCGGCCCAGTTCGGCGCGGGCGGACTTGTCGCGGTAATGGAGGTTGTTGTCGTCGCCGTTGAGGTCATCGGTGTCGATCCAGCCGGCCAGGCGGTCGGCTTCGGCGACCTTGACTTGAACGGCTCGCACCGTGTCCCATTGCTCTTCGCCGTTCTTGTAGTCGCTGATCCGGCCGATGACGACGGTCATGTTCGGGGCCTTGAGGTCCTTGCGGAGCTGATTGATCAGGCCGCCGAGGCGTTTTTCGTAATCGCTGGCCTTGCCCGCCACCGCGTCCGATTCGCCCTGCATCCAGACAAAGGTGGTTGAGGCAAAAGTCTGTTCGGCGGTCGTCTCGTTCACCCGCTTCATCAGGCGCAAATACAGGTCACCCTTGCCCAGATCATGGCGCCATCGGTTGATGGCCTGGCCGTTCTCCGCATCCTTGACGACGACAATTCGATCGCCGGGAAACGCCTGCTCGAGCCGGGGCACAAACGTGTCTCCGGGATTGAAGCCGACCATGTTGGACTGGCCCGAGAGGATGAACAGCCGCGAAACACCGGTGGCCGAGGCGCCACCGCCGTCGGTCTTGGTCGCGTCGGCCTTGGTGGCATCGGCCTTGGCCGCATCGGTCTGGGCCGCATCGGTCTTCGGTGCCGCGTCCGCGGCGGGATCGGCCTTGGCGTTCGGCTCTTTCTTGTTTTCCGGCGCGGGACTGTCCGCGGGTCTGACGCGCACGCCCACCGAGGTGGTGTGGGTCTTTTTCGTCCACGAGCCGTCCGGACTCAAGGTGACGGCGGCCGCGATGGCGGAAATGCCGTCCTTCACCGGCACCTTCTTCTTAAAAACGAAGGGACCGGTATCGCCCGGCTTGAGCTTCTTCGGCTGCCCGAATCGACCGATGACCCCGGCACGCTCGCGGCCCTTCCACCAGTGCATGTCCACGGTCAGCATAGTCGGCTCGGTGATGATCTCCTTGGCGAATGTCACCGTGACCGTGACTTCTTCGCCAACTTTCACGTCCTTGGTCGCGGTGATCGTGGCCCAAGGCTCGGTCTTGGTCTCGACTTCACCCGCGGCGTCGGCCGCCCGGGAGGACCCGCTCACCATGAGCAAGACCATCGCGGCAAAACTTGCAAACTTCAGGGGATTCCACATCGCTGTCTCCTTTGTTTAAGAGGGTTCGGTAATCGATTCGTCGAAACGGATGTTGCGGCAGTCATCCCCATGGCGGGGCGTCAACACGGCACCTCCGCCGGGCGAGCGCCATCGCACATCGCGCACTACCGCATCATCCACATCTTGCAGACTCAATGCCACTCGCGCGGTCGGGGAACCGGGAAATTCTTCGATCACCCGCAGCCCGAGAATATCCAGCCCCCGCGCGTGGCTGACATTCACGTACGCCGGGTGGTAGGCCCCCGAATCGCCGGCGGTCGCCGCGGGGGGCGGATCCGATGGGTCACTCCGCCGACCGTCCTGGAGTAGTCCCCGCGAACAGGGAAGCTGCTGGGCCGCGTATGCCACGGGCTTTTCGGCCCGAATCGTGAGATGTTCCACCGACAGGTCCTGGATCGGGCTGTGCGGATCCCCGCGGACCACCACGCCCTGACCGCTGCTGACCTGGAGGTCGCGCAGCAGGACATCACGAATTATTCCGAGGCGCGATTCGGGCATGCGCCGACTGACGAACAGGCAGACGGGAAACGCGTGGCGCTGGTGCGCGGGCCGGCCGGGGCGATAACGGTCATCCCCGACGATCTGGATCGACACATTGGCGCAACTGACCCGCTCCACCGTGCCGCCGTCGAGCAGATAGATCCCCAGGCCCACCGAAGATTCGCCGACAACGCAATTGGAAAAGTGGATGTCGCGGAAGTCGGCGACCGACTCGCTGCCGATCTTCAGCGCGGTGCAACCTGTGATCAGCGTGCAGTTGCTGACCACGACGTTCTCGCAGACCAAAGCGTCCCCGGCGGCGCGATCGTCGCGCGTCTTCAGGACGATGCAATCGTCCCAGGCTTCGATGTGGCAATCGGAAATGTGAACATTGCGGCAGGAGTTCAGATCCAGCCCGTCATTGCCGCCGATGCGATGGCGATTGTTCACGATCGACACGCCGCGGATGAAGATGTCGGCGCAGCGGGAGAGGTGAACGGTCCATGAGTCGCCATGACGAACGCGAATGTCGGTGAGGCGAATGCCGGTGCAATTGCGAAAAAAGATCAGGCCGGTCCGGAAACCGCGCTGGTTGCGGTCCTGGCCGGGGTTATCGCCGGTGCCGCGTCCCTGGATCAGCCCGTGGCCGGTGACGGCGATATTTTCGGCGTCCTCGGCCGTCAACAGGTGGGGACGGGAGTGGCTGGGCGAGACCTGCGACGGCTCGAGATCGTCGATCAGACTCTCGCGCAGGACTGCTCCGCTGTCGAGCTGGATCGTGGTGTTGCTGGGGATCCGCAGCGTGCCGCAGAGGTAATCACCGGGGGGAAACCAGACGGTCCCGCCGCCCGATTCGGCGCATCGGCCCAGGGCCGCGTGAATGGCGGCGGTGTCAAGCCGTTGACCATCCCCGGCGGCACCGAACTGGCGAACATTCAACGGCGAATGCCGCGGCGATGGGCTCGAGTCATCGGCTCGTTGATGGCTCATGGCTTGACCTTCACTCCCACCTCGCCGCTGTGGGTCTTGTCTGACCACGATCCGCTGGGGCTGACGTACAGCACGTACTGCACCGCGGTGATTCCCGGCTTTTCCGGCACGGTCAGCGAAATCGAGACCGGGTCGGTCTGGTCAGGAGTGATCGGTGTGGAGCGGCTTCGCGGCCCGCCGGTTTTGCGATCCCGCCCTTCGTACCAGTGGGTATCAATGCGAAGCTTGGTGGCCTTGGCGATCGCCCCGGGCTTGAGCTGGATTCGCAGCTCGACCTTGTCCCCGACTTTCACCGAGACGGGGTAGCTCACGGTCGCCCAGCCCAGGTCGCGGGTCGCCGCCTCGCCGAGCGCCGGGGCATCGGCCTGCCGGGGCTTGGCCGGCTCCGAAGGCTTTTCCTCGGGCGCGTCCGCCTTCGATGCGGGGGCCTTCGCCGCGCCGGCGCCGTCGGCGACGATCGCGACGGTGACTTCGGTGGCGAGCGTCTTATGGCTCCAGGCGCCGTCAGGACTGGCGTACACAATCACCGCGAAACGATCCATCCCTTCGCGCGGGCGGACTTGCCAGGTGACGTTGTACGGCTTAGTCGCACCCGGCGTGATGGCGATGGGCTTGGGCCGCCCGAAGCCGGGCGAGCGTTTGCCGCCTTCCATGGCGTGGATGTCAATGCACAACTGCTGGGGCTTCTCGATTGTTTCGGTCCCGAACACCACCTGAATGTCGATTGTTTCGCCGATTTTCGCCTGATTGGGCACCGACACCGCGCCCCAATCCAGCGTCTTGACGGTGCGGTCGGGGCCTTTGCGGAACTCCTCGACCGGCTGCGCCTTGGGTTCGGGCATCTGCACGACCGCCGAGGCGCGGGGGGTGTAGTGGATGGGCTTTTGTCCCGACACGGTGGGATGCTCGATCGCCCCGATGTCGCGCACGCCGCCAGTGGGGGGGCGATCCACGAAGTCATGCTGCGCGGGGCCGTTGAACTGCCAGGCCATCAACTGCTCAATGGAAGTCTGGGCGTCTGCGAGCGTGCCGCGCGAGACCCGAAGGAAATCGATCGCCCCGACAAGCCCTTGGCCGACGATGAAGTCGGCGTCGTTGGCCAACGATGCATCGGCGGCGGGAACTCCTCCCTCGATCGACCCGGTGGAGACCGCGCCGTCGAGATAAAGCGCGATCGTTCCGGCGGCGCGGTCAACTTCGGCGATGAGGTGATGCCATCGTCCATCATTTACCGGCGCAGCGCCGGTGTGAACCGCGTCGCGCCCGCCGGTCCGCAGCCGCATCGCCGGACGGCCCTGCTCGTCGATGCCCAGGGCGTACCCGGCCTCGGCGTTGAACTTGCCGACGATCCGCCCGGCGGTTTGCCCCGGCTCGACGCGGAACACCGACTCGATCAGGAAATTGTTGACCGTCATCTCCACGGTCTTGCGGTCCTTGCCGGCCACGGGAACCTTCTGGTCCTTTCGCTCGACCGTGAAGTCGGCGATTAATTTCTCGTTCGACAGCGCGAACGAATGCTTGCCGTCGAAGGTAACGGCACCGGGAACCCAATCCTCCAGCACGCCGGGGATATACTGCTCGGCGGTAAAACCATCGCCGGTCAACTCGTTTTCCGGAACGCCTCCGCCGCGGCGGAACTGGTCGTGGCCGAGGTCGAACTTCTGCGGATAAACGTCATACGCCAAAATCGTGTTGGGATCCTTCGGATGCAGCCGGAAATGCCATTCACCGACGGTGCCGTACAAGGACCAGGGGACGAACACTTTCACGCCGCGGTCGATCGCCGCCGAGTCGTCGCGCAGTCGAAAGTCGTGCGTTGCCGGATCGACGATCGGCATGTCGTCGCTCGCCCAGCCGAACTGCTTGTTGATCACGTTGGCGAACGATGCGACGAACTGGCGATAGTCCTCGGGGTTGACGAACGTTTCGCCTTTCCAGCGATCGTAGACGTTGACAAAAGTCCCGGCGTACAGGTTGTTGGCGAACGCGATCTCCGGAGCCTTGTCCAGCGTCCAATGACTGCTACCCGAGCGACAATTGATGAACAGGTTGCCCAGATAATGCTGCTGGCTGCCGAAGCGGCTGGAGTGGGTCGAAGCCGATCGGAAGTTCAGCGCCGTGTTGTGGAACGCCTCGTTCCAGCGGTTGCGGATTTCGTGGAAGAAATAGTCGCCGAGAATCCCGCGATAGGCATCGGGGCGCAGGTCGGACCAGCCGATGTTGTTGAACAAATAACCCTTGGCGCCGTGATCGAAATAGTACGCCTGGTTCTTGTGATAGACGTTGCGATGGGCGACGAAGCCGACGGGATTGATCGAGATGTTGTCATAGACATACGCCGGGCCGATCCCCCAGAACTCGATCCCGCCGAAGTCCTGTTTCTGAAGCAGCGTGTCGCGCACCTGGTTGCGGTCAACCTGAATGCGGACCAGCGGCACTTCGCTGCCCATGCGGCCGCCGACGACGTTGATCCCCTGCCCGCCGGTGCGGTCGACGACGTTGCCGGCGATTTCGCCGACTTCCAAGCCGTTGACGTCGATGCCGCGCCCACCTTGGTCGCTGCTGGCCCGCAGGCCGATCTCATGCAGGCGATTGCGCAGGATGCGGATGTCGGTCACGGATCCCAGGGGGCTGCGGATCGGGGCGCTTTTGAACTCAAGGTCGATCGCCTGGTTGTCGAGGTTCGTGAACTCACTGTCGGCAATCTCGATATCGCGCAGGACCGTCTTCGGTTCAGTGATGAGATGGACGATGCCCGAGCCGGCGTTGTCGCGGATTTCTAGGTGATGCAGGTGGACGTGCTGGCTGTTGTTGTTCAGACGAATCGCCGCCATTTGGGTGTAGTTGTCGGGGCGCTCCCAGTTGCCGGCACGCGGGGCGTCGTTGAGATCACGGGCGTTGCCGCCGGTGAAGGTCAGGCCGGATACGTCGAGATGCTCACCCGTGAGGTCGAGCAGGATCGGGTGTTGGGCCAGTTCGATCGCGGCGCCGTTCGGATCGGCATCGCTGGGCAGCCGAATATAGAGAGTGCGGGAATTGTCTGCTTCCCGGCTGAAATACCACTCCCCGGCTTCATCCAGGAACTTCGCCATGTTTTCCAGGAAAAATGGCGCTCTGGGATTGGGATGCCGCGCCGGATGGGTGATGGCGATTTTCAGTCGCCCGGTTTTCGGATCATAACCGGCGGCTTTGGACGGAAACGGCCCGATAATGGAGAACTCGCCACTGTCATTGGCGTGATCCATCCAGACGGTCGCGCCCTTGAAGGCGTTGGGGTCAGGGTCGTTGAGAACCTTGGGGGCGTAAATCGGCGTTTCGGGAAAGCCCTTGTCCACTTTCTCGACGCGGAACCATTGCGTGAAGATGTTGTATTCGTGCTCGGCCTTCCAGTTCGGCCAGCGGGCGATGGGCAGGCGCTCGCGCTCGCCGTTGGACTTTACCGCCCACAATGCCCAGGGGACAAAATCGCCATCGACCTTCACCGACCACAGCTTTCCCATCGATTCTTCAGGAAATCCGGTTTTTTTTGCATCGTCCGGCGTGACCTTGCTCCATCCGCCGCTGATCGCGTACGAACCGGCGATGATCGCCGGTCCCTGGCCCCAAGCCGGATCACTGGTCAGCCGGATCGGCTGGTCTTGCGTGCCCGATTCATTGCCGACCAACGCCCCGTGGTACGTCACGCCACGCTTGAACACATAAGTCTGCGCGCCCTCCGCCGCCTTGGCGTTGCCGGTGGCGTTGGCATCCCAGGGATGATGCTTCCAGGCTTGCTCGCGCATCTGGCCGCTGTTGGCATCGTCTCCTTTGTCAAAGTCGATGTATCGCACCGACTTCCCCGCGACGAACTCGAACGGCAGCGGCTTCCACTGGATTTCCGCTCCCCCTTCAAGCTTCACAACATCCGCCGACACCGCCGGTTTCCACGCCGGCAATGGACGATCCTCCCACGCCGGCTTTTCCGCCGCGACCGCCAATGCCACCAGGGGCAGGATGCTCACAAAACTCACAATCCACGATAGGTTAACGCTTCTCATGTTTTGCATCTTTTTCGCCTGTGTTCAGTCTCCTGGAGGCCGATCGACCGCCCGCCGAATGATCATCACTTGCTGGCGGCGACCGGCCGCAACTCGTACCGATGCACCGACGTCGCCGGCGACCGTCGCAGTTGCTCCCGCACCTCCGCCAGGCCCGCGAGAATCTTCTCGCGGTTGACGATCGCCTTCTTCGCCGCCGGCAGGATGTATCCGCTCCACCCCCGGTAGGCGTTGCGGGCCTTGCGCGCTTCGATCTCCGCGTCGATCCGCACCACGGCGGCGGCGGGATCCACCGTCCGCCAATCCTCCTTGAGGATCGCCGCCATCGCGCGGACCTGCTGTTCGAGTTCGAGCTTGCGGCCCAGTACCGCATCGCTCAGCTTCGCCGCCGCCTGGTGCTGGGGGGTCTTTTCATTCGTCGCGAGTTGGATTCCCTCGGCGAGCTGCTTCGAGGAATATTCACCCAACGCCGTCGCGTCGATCCGCAATTCATACTGACCGGCGGGCAGATTTTTCACCGCCAGGCGCTGTTGATTCAATCTCGCGTCGAAGTCGCTCAGCTCGAATCCCCGGCGTTTGGGCGGCGTGGGAAACGGCAAGGCGTGTTCGGTCAGATCGAACGCGACGATCCCTTCGCCGACTTGGATATTCCCCGCCTCGGCGTTGACCTGCCGCTCGGACTTTCCATTCGCGGCATCGATCGCCACGTCGTAGACGTACGGCGAAACGCCCAAGGCCTCGAGGATCGTGGCCAGCATGATCTCTTCCCCGCCGTTGCGCGGGTGGACCCGATCCACTTCCAGGCTGAACGTCGGATCCTTCGCCTGCTCGCGCCGGATGATTTCAAGCAACGGCGCGTGCAAGTCGATGAATCGGGCGCCCGCCTTCTCGGCGATCTGCTGCCCCATGCGACCGAACCGCTGCAACTCCCCGTCGAGATGCGGACGCTCGCCGCGATTGTCCCAGCGGTCGGCGGTGTCGTCGAAAATCGTCGGCGACAACACCACCACCCGCATCCCAGCGCCCATGAGCTGCTTGATGAGTTCGGTCATCGTCCCGGTGTAGCGGTCTCGCGTTTTTTGCCGCGATTCATCGCTCGGCGGATCGGCCTTTGCCACGTACGAGTCGCGCCCCACGTCGTTCATGCCAAAATGCACGAACACCACATCGGGTCGAGGATTGTCGGAAAGATCCCAGCTCCAACGTTTGAGGCCACCGCCGGCGTTATCCCCGGACCACCCGGCGTTCACCGTCCACAGATCGGCACCGGGATACCGCGTGGCCAGGAAAAGTTGCAGGAACTGATGGAAAGTCCCCATGTGCGTGATGCTGTCGCCGAGAAACGCGAGGGTTTTCGGCGGGGCGATCAAGTCCGGCGGTGCCACCGGCTCGGCCGCGGCCGCGACCGGCCAGAGCAAAACCAGCGACAGAAGCAACGAACGTAGCGGCGGAAAGCGAGCGATCATCGTCTAAAAACCCGTCAAGACTTTGCGAACGCCGGGCGTGTGCCCTGTACGGCAACCATTGTGGCAGTGGCGGATATCTGTTGCCCTATTCAAGGAAAATCCGGCCAATCCCATTTGCCATTGAAATCCCCCAGCCTCGAACCGGCGACGTACTTTCCTTCGGCCGGCCCGTCATCCAACTCGGCGATCTCCCGCGCCGCCATCGCCTCGACATGGCCGTCGCCGAACAGGAAGTTGGCTTTCCCGCCCGGGTGGGGGGTCAAGACGTTGGCGAACTCGAACGGCCAGGGCCGCTGGCCGGTGGTCTCGATGTTGTACGGATTGTGCAGGCTGAACCCGGCGTACATGCTGTAGGCTCGGCCCATCCACCACAGATCCCCGTCACAGAACCACCACGTCCGCGGCCCCAAGTGGTTGATCTTGGGGATCGTCGGGCCGTTGATGTTTCTCACGCTACTGAACTTTCGACGCCCGCCCAGCCAATAGTTGAGTGAATAGTTCGAGAATGCCCCTTCCCACCAGAACTCCCGGATATTCGCCTGCAACTGTGGGCAATGCAGCACGGACGGTTGATCGACCCGGTAAACGCTGCCCCCCAGGTTGCCCAGCGCCCCGGAGTTCAGGCCCTTGTAGCTGGGATGCTTCTTGAACCACTCGCCATCGAAGAGGTTTCGGTCGTAGTCCCCCGGTTCACCGCCGTATTGCTTGCCGCTGGTGTCGGTCGCACTGCTTCGTCCGTTGTGCGGCAGCACCCCGCGATGCTCACTGGCCCACATCACCCCCCACGCCCCGATCTGCCGGAGGTTGCTCTGGCAACTGATGTTGTTCGCCGCCACCCGCGCCTTGAACAGCGCCGGCAGCAGAATAGCGATTAAAATTGCGATAATCGCGATCACAACGAGCATTTCGATCAATGTAAAACCGCGTCGCATTCGAGGATTCATGGCGGACTCCTTTTCTATCGTGGCACTCCTCGGAACCGGCGGTACGCCCGCGATCGCATTTGCGCCGGCGACCCGCCGCAGACCCCTGCTCATCAATCATCCTCGGCGCGGGTCCAGCACCGCTTGCCGGAATTCACGTCGGTCGGATCGAACGTCTCGGTGGCGGCGAGAAACGATACGTGGCCGTCACAGAACAGGTAATTATTTTTGGCCTTGAAAACCGGATCGGCGAACGATGGATCGTTGATCAAGGTCACATTGTCGGTGTGAAGCGAGCCGGTGACGTTGAAGCTCGTGGTGTTGCCGTTATACGGGAGCAGATCGAGCATCCCCTTGGCGTTGGCGGGCATGTACCAACTGCCGGCGCCGGCGACGTTGACCGTGGCGGCAAACTCGACCAATAGCAGGGTTCCGGCTGCGTCCTTCACCTGCGTGAGCTTGGTGTGGATCGGGTTGGGAGTGAGCGAGTTGAGTTTGTTGCCTGTTCCGGCGCCCTGCCCGGTCGCAGCGTACTGCCCCGTGCCCACCATCGAGTAGGAATTGCGAATCCAGTCATCCCCGGCCGAGGCGTTGACCCGCGGCAACTCATCGGACGGGCAGGACAGGATAGGGACTTGGCCGTAAATGGCCCGCGACTGCCAGTAGTTCTTGTAGTCGCTGCCTCCCGACGGCAGATAGCCGTCCTTCAGCTTCGAGTTGTAGAGATACTTGCCCATCATGTCGTCCCAGGTGACGCGCCGGTTGGACGCGGTGTTGACCTCCCAGTACCCGAACGGCAGGGTCTTGAAATCGCCGTGATACATCATCATGAACACGCCGACCTGGCGCATGTTGCTGGCGCAGGCGACGGTTTGCGCCGCCCGCCTCGCCTTGTTCAGCGCCGGCAGAAGCACTGAGATTAACAGAGCGATAATCCCGATCACAACGAGCAATTCCACGAGGGTAAATCCGCGTCGATGCCGATGAATCATGACAGACTCGTAAAAAGAGGCTCCCGGCCAATCACAACGCCCGGCGATGCGCCCCGCAGGCCCATCGCCGGGCCAATCCAACCGCTTACCGCCGCCGGCGTAACAGTGCCAACCCGCCGAGGCCCAGCAGAGACATCGCAGCCGGTTCGGGGACGGCTGACATCTGTACGATCACGTCGCTAATACGGGTGGCGGCACTGCTGGGTGTGAAGAACCCGACCTCTTTGACGTTTGATATCTTCCCGCCGACCACAACCGAAGTGGTCAGGTCAGTTGCGCCGAAGGTTGAAGTGCTGCTCGCCGGATTATAGGCATACCACATGAGAGCGGTTGGCGTAACGGTCGCATCGTTTCCGATCGCAGCATTAGAAATGTAATATGTGGATCCAAGCCGGACGACCACCCGTGCATTGTAGTAAAATGTTACATGTTCAAGTTTGAACTTGCCGTCCGATTCGAAGCCGGCGTTGCCGGTGTTCAGACCATTGAGGAAGTCCTGCTGCTTCCACAGGAAAAGCTGGTCACCCGAACGCAGCTCGAACCGATCGACCAAGGCGCCATTGGCATCGATTTTATTATTGGAACTGCTTTCAGCCGCGACTTGCGAGCCATAGAAAATTCCGCCCGTATAAGGGTTGGCGCCAGTAGTTACCGGGCTGTGGACCAACGGATTTCCGGACCCATCGAACCCACCTTTCTGCAAGGCAAGGTCAATATCATCGTTCATGTAGTTGCCGCCCCAGTTCACCGCAATTGTGGCCGCCGCTCCCGGGCTGGCGAACAATGCGAGGGCGCCGACCCACACGACCCACACCGAAAAATGCTTCCTTACACACATGGCAAACCTCCAAAAATGGCGCCCCGACGGAGCGAGGCTTTCAAAAACCAGCCTCCTATTGAGGCGTCTGCGGGCCACACGGCCCGCAGGTGGTTCCGTGCCCCCAGTTCAACTGTGTCGCCGGACCCGCGGCGAGCGGCGATGAATCCGTTTGTTCACCGTCGCCGACGCAACAGCGCCAGCCCGCCCAACCCCAGCAGCGACAACGCGGCGGGTTCGGGGACGACGATGGTTTCAAGAATGACGTTGTCCACCAGCGGCTTGGCACCGTTGTGGCGCTGGATGACGATCTGATCGAATGTCGTCAGCGGGCTGGAGGCATCGGTCGCGCTATGGACCGCGACGCCGAGATTGTCGAAGTAGAACGACAGGCCGACATTGCCCGCGGCGCCCGCCGTCAGGCGTTCGAGCGTCAGCCGCATCGTGTGGACAGTAAAGTCGCCATCGGCAGTTTGCGAGGAAGCGCTGCTGGCCGGGGTCAAGGCGGTGCTTCCGACGAACATGCCATCGGTGGTTGCGGTGTCTTTATAGAGGGCGACCTTGGCGGTGTTGGAACTCACCGGTACGTTGACCCAGTACCCGACATCGTTGGCGCCGGAGAACACATCGCCGGTCAGGGGTGTGGTGTTGGAGTCGTAGAGGCCGAAACGAAACCATCGCACACCGCTCGTTCCGGAATAGGCGCTGAATCGCACATTCATGGTCAGTCGGATCGCGTCGCCGACCTGCGTTCCCAGCGTCACACTGGAAACGGCGGCCTGGGAAACGTAAGTGTTCGGGCCGACGCTGTAGAGCGTACCCACATTGATGTTGCCACCCGGTGTCATATCGAGGGCGAACCCCCCATGCGTTCCCGTGCCGGTGTCGTTGGCGATTTTTAGATAATCGGAAGACGAATCCCTGAACCAGGGAATGTCCAGCGTGTCGGCGGCAGCGCCCGAGGAACGTTCGAGCGTCCCGTCGTTGTTTCGGTCGCCATCGCTGAACGTATCGCTCACGATTGTTGTCATCGTCGCCGCCGACACGACCGTGCCGCACAGGCCCAACGCGATCACAGGCAATAGTCTCTTTCCCATCTTCATAACCGACCTCCAATAAATGGCTCTCCAGCGGAGAGCGGACTTGAAAAACGGTCTCCTATCAGCACCTCTGCGTTCCACACAGCCGGCAGGTCGCTGCCTCCCACCACTTCAGCGGCATCGCACGCGGCGGCAGCGAGCGGGCAGGGTTGTTGTTTTTTCATCAGCATTTCCAAAACGACACGGCCAAGTTCGACGATGCGTCCGCAGGCCCATCGCCGGGCCAATCCAACCGCTTACCGCCGCCGGCGCAACAGCGCCAATCCGCCAAGGCCCAGCAAGCTCAACGACGTCGGCTCGGGGACGACGGCGATGGCGAAGTTCCAGTCGCCGGTGGCCATGCTCGTGGTGGGATTGGTGTAGTTGTATCCCCGGCCCACGAACGTCGAGGCGCTATTGCCGCCCAAACTGAAGATCCCTGTGCCGCCCCCGTCATCCACGATCCGCAAGGCGTAGCCGTTGTTTCCGCTATTTCGCACCGGCAGCGTGAACACATCCGCCCCGGTGAGTTTGATCTCGAGGAACACCTGACCGGTGATGTTCGCACTGGCGAAGTTCGTGGTGATCGACTTGTCGAGCAGCACCGTTCCGGCGCCGACAAACGGATTCGCTCCGATATCCGCAACTTCCAGGATTTGCAGGCTCCAAGTCCGATTCGTATTGACTTCACTGTGGTTGGCATTGATGAAGATGGAGCCGACATCAATCGCCGCCGACGTCTTGAACGTCTGGGCCACATTTCGCGAAGACCGGATATCCCGGCCTTGGTTGCGAGCCACATCGCCATTGGTGTCCGTGACATACGACTGCACCGCTGGCGAGGTGGGCTTCGGCTGATCGTAGTTGACAATGACCGCCCCGCCTGCCGTCATCGCCAAGAGCGGCAGCGCCAGGCCTCCCACCAACAAGGTACTTGCGACTTGCATGACAAACCTCCTAAAAATGCCTCTCCCGCGGAGAGCAAACGCGCCCGGCGCGAGCCGGGATCAATCGCCAATGTGGCCCCGGGCAACATTGCCCGGGCGAGAACCGCCCCGGCGCCTCACCGACGCCGGCGTAACATCGCCAACCCGCCGAGCGCCAGCAGGGACAAAGAGGCCGGCTCGGGGACGTAGTTGAGAATGATTTCGGCGTTGCGGAAGTCGGTGTTGCGCTGCTTCGGTCCCGCGCCCCCGTTGATGAAGGTTGTGAACACCAGTTGAATTGGTGCCCCGGAGGCGGAAAAATCGGGGTTACTGGTGCTATTGCCTCTCAGCACGTTGTTGGACGTGCCGTACAGCGCGAACTTCGAGGCGAGCAGTCCGTTCTTGTCGAAGGACTTAAACATTGTGGAGGTCGTACCACTCCCCTGATTACGAAATTCGAACAGCTGGGCATTAGTGCCGGTGTCCTCTGTGTACAAGTAGGTGTTGCCCCCCTGGGTAAGCCCGAACAGGATGGGGGTGTCATCGGTGGTTCCGACGGCCGGATCGCGCACGTCGATGGCGAAGTCAATGCCGGTGATCGCCCCCTGCAGCGCTGGCGCGAAAAGCCCGCCGGTGATGGTGTGGTTGAACAGGACAAAACCGGTGGTTCCGCTGCTGGTTAAAATGCGCATTACGTTGGGGGTTTCCACCGTCGAATCGGTGATGGTGGACGTGCCGAAGACCAACGGGTTGATGCCGGTGCTGCTGTTGGTGGTGCCCGAAAGGATCGTGGTGCCGAGGACTTGAATCTCCGGCAACGAGTCGGGGGTGTAAGTCAGAGTAGCCGCCTGGACCTGCCCGCCCATGCCGACCGCCACTGCCAGCGCAAAACATGAGAATAAATTTGATCGGTTCATGATGAACTCCTTATGTAACCGTCCCCTATTGGACACTCCGGCGGATTACACGGCCCGCAGGTGGTTCCCTGCCACCAATTCAGCGGCATCGCCTTCGGCGGCAGCGGATAGGAGGGGTTGTTGATTTTTTTTATTAGCATTTCCACCGCTGAGCGACCCAGGGCCACGCGGCTGATCCAAATCTTGCTCAAGGGCATCACTGTGTCGTCCTGGATGCTTTCGGCGAAAGTGATCAGCGAAAGATCGCGCGGCACATCCAGATGGAGCCACGCCGCGGCGTGCAGCATCGCCGCCGCTTCTCGCACGGCGTAGGCGATGATCGCCGTCGGGCGATCCGCCCGGCGCAGAATCTCGATCGCCGCCGGGCGGACATCCTCACCCATTTCCGTTGCGGTGGTGCCGCCATGGGGTTGCAGGATGAATCGCGGGCACAATCCCGCCGACCGCATCGCCTGTTCGTATCCATCGCGGCGATCCTGACCGCTATAATGCAGCGGCTGGGCGAAACTGACGAACGCGATTCGCCGATGCCCCAGCGCCAACAGTCGCTCGGTCGCGTCGCGGGCGCCGCCGGCGTCATCGGGATAAACGCAGTCGGCGGGTTGTTTGGAATTGATCCAGACGCTGGGAATCTGGTGCCGTTCGACCAGCTCGACCAGTTTTTCCGGGATCTCCTGGTTGTAGTTGATCAGCAGCCCATCCACCGTCCATTCGCGCAATGCCCGCGGCATGTAGGCTTCATCGGTGAGCTTTTCATCGGGCAGGCGGGCGATGGTCAGGTGCATGTCATGCTCGGCCAGGGCGTCGCCGGCACCGACGATCAACCCAGGGAAGATCGTGCTGCGACGACCTTCGGTGCTGAGCACCAGTGCCACGGAATTGAACCGCCCGCTGACCACGGCCCGGGCGGCGCCATTGGGGCGATACCCCAGTTCGCGGGCCGCCTCGATCACCTGGCGTCGCCGCGCCTCGCCCACCCCGGCCCGGCCGGTCAGGGCGCGATGGACCGTCAGGCGTGTCACCCCCAGATGACGAGCCAGCTCGTCTTGGTTGCGAATCCCCGGTCGAATTGCTTGCGTCTTGACGGCCATCGGATTAAACAGGTGTTGAGTAAACAGGTGTATACTACCAGACGTCCCGCCTATGTCAAGCAGAAAATCCGCCATGACCCACGAACCCGCCCGAAACATACCCGTCGCCGATGACCTCGATGTCCTGGTCTGTGGCGGAGGCCCGGCCGGCGTTGCCGCAGCGGTTGCCGCGGCCGGGGCCGGAGCCCGCACCGGGCTGGTCGAGGTCCACGGCTGTCTCGGGGGCGTCTGGACGGCGGGGCTGCTTGCTCACATGATCGATCACCGCAAAAAACCCGGGCTTATGGCCGAGATTATCGAGCGACTCGGTGCGCGGGGCGGCCTCGCCCTCGATGGCAGTTCGTACCAGCCCGAGGCAGTGAAACTGCTGCTGGAGGAAATGTGTCTGGAGGCCGGCGTGAAAATCCGCCTGCACACACGCGTGGTGGCGGCAATGCGCGATGACTCCGGCCGTCTTGCTACCGTCGTGACCGAATCCAAATCCGGCCGGGAAGCGTGGCAGGCAAGGGTATTCGTGGATGCCACCGGCGATGGCGATCTGGCCGCCCAAGCCGGCTGCTGTTTCGATATCGGCCACCCTGAGACCGGAGCCTGCCAACCCATGAGCCTGATGGCTATCCTGACCGGCCTGCCCTGGCCGGAGATCGCGCCCAGGGTCTGCGGGCATGGTGATGGGCACGAGAAGCCTAAGCAGTTGGTCCTTGCCGAGCTGGCACGGGCGGGGCTCGACCCCTCCTATGGCCGGCCCACGCTCTTTTATCTGGGCGGCGGCCTGATGGCGATGATGGCGAACCACGAATACGGGGTCAGTGCCTTGGATGCCGACCAGATCACGGCCGCGACGCTCAGAGCCCGCGCGGAGGTTCATCGTCTGGTTTCCGGCTTGCGCGGGCTGGGTGGGGTGTGGCAGAACATCAGCATCGCCTGCACGGCCGATCACATTGGCGTTCGCGAAGGCAGGCGCATTCACGGACGCTATACGGTGACCCGCAACGATCTGGCGAGCGGCGCCAGACACGACGACGCCGTCTGCCGCGTGACGTTTGGCGTGGATGTCCACAGCACCGATCCCTCCAAGGGCAAGGCCTACGGCGGCGAAGGCATTCGAGCCATTCCCTACGACATCCCCCTGCGCGCCCTGATCGCCCGCGACGTGGACGGGCTGATGCTCGCCGGACGCTGCATCAGCGGCGACTTCTTCGCCCACGCCAGCTACCGCGTCACCGGCAACGCCGTCGCCATGGGCGAGGCGGCCGGTGTAACGGCCGCCCTCGCGGCCAGGCACAAGTTGCTCCCGCATGACCTGCCGTGGCCGCTCGTGCGCGAGACGATTCCCCGACGTAAACTGAAGAAAACAATGAAAGCGGGGAACGCTAAGTGAATGGCATTCAAGGTGACCCCTTTATGACCTTGGGGGGCGATCGCTGGCGGCGGCGAATCACGTTTCTTTGTATCGCGGTCCTTCGGCCCAGTTCAGCTTTTCTCCGAGCGTGCGCCATTCGCGCGAGTCGGGGTTCTCCAGCAGTCGCACGTCATCGCCGGCGCGGCGCACTACCACTTTTTCACCGGCGCACAGCCGCGTCGAGGCCTGCCCGTCGCAGAACATCGTCGTCCCCTCGTTGACGCTCGCCGCGGTGATCACCACGGTGCTGGACGGGGCGATCACCATCGGACGAAACGACAGGCTGTGCGGGCAGATCGGGGTGATGCACAGGCAATCGACGTTGGGGGAGATGATCGGCCCGCCGGCCGAGATGTTGTAGGCGGTCGATCCGCTGGCGGTCGCCACGATCAAGCCATCGCCAAAATATCGCACCCCCTCGTCGCTGTCGGCGCTGATGCGCAGCTCGATCATGTTGAACGGCGCCCCGGCGGTGACGACCGCGTCGTTGAGCGCCACCGACTCGAACCGCCGCCGCCGCCTCACCTCGGCGCAGTCCATCGGCGCGCAGTCCCGCGCGGCTGATGGATCGAGAACCGATGCCTCGAGCATCAGCCGGGAACTAATCGGCAGTCGCCCGGCGAAGTGGGCCTCGAGATAGGTGCGGTAATTTTCCGGCGTAAAACTGGCGAGAAATCCCAATCGTCCGAAGTTCACGCCCATCATCGGCACGCGGCTGCCGACGGCCCGGCGGGCCGCCGACAACAGCGTCCCGTCGCCGCCGAGGACCAGCACGAAATCAGCCTCGAGCCGGTCAAGGGCCGGCCCGGTGTCGGACCAGTCGGTCTCGACCCCGACGACCTCGGCGCGCTGCTTCAACCAAGGGATCAGCGCCTCGACTTCAGGCTTGACCCGCGGCTTGGCGAGATTGGCGACAATGAAGACCCGCACCGGTAATGTATTTCACCCGCCCGACCCGCTGCGCACAAGCGGCGAGCAGCGCCGGCACGCATCCAGGAGCGTGCTTCCACCAGAAGTGTCGGAGGGGGCAAACAAGATTCGCGATCCAAGTTAGTCACGACGCTGGTTCCCGGCGCGAATGGCCACCGTCACCGCCACGGCAAACAAGATTCGCGATCCAAGTTAGTCACGACGGACCCCGACCCGATGGGTTTGTTTCTCGGCCATGCTGCGCGCCGCGGCGCGGATGAACTGCGACAGGCCTTCGCCACGCATTTTCGCCGCGGCCTCGAACGCGAGTTTCTCGTAAGCGGAAACGCGCAGGTTGAGTTGCACGAGCCGCGACTCGGTTGCCGCCGCGGCCGGCGGGGTTTGTCCGCGTTCGAGCATGAATGCGACAACCGCGGCCATCGAAGCCTTCACGGATTCCAAACATTCGCCCGGGGTCTGGCCGTCACCCAGGGCGTTGGGCATTTCCAGGCCGCGCCCGTAGTAGCAGTCCGCCTCGCGGCGCATCACCACCTGGTATCGGCGCGCCAGTCTTCTCGCCTGTTCGAGAATCACCGGCGCGAACGGGCGATCCAGGCGATCAGCCTTCGTACCGCTCTTCGCCTTCGATCCGCTTCTGGATTTCACGAAGGTAGCCATGTTTCACCATTCCTTTATGAACGGGGACCGACAGATGATGCGCTTCCCCCGGTTTGGTGAAGATGTAATGAGATGGGGCGATCCGGGCCAGCGTCCATCCATGTCTCTTCAGCAAACGCCTTACTTCGGCGAACCGCGTCGGGCTTGCTATAAACTGCAGTATAGCAATCTTCTATACTCAGGCAAGGCGGTGACGCGCCATGTTAAGCTTATCATCCGGCTCTTATTGCCGGGGCAGACGGTCAGCCCATCGCCGCGTTGACGGCCTCTTTTTGGGTCGGCTTGATTGTCAGCAGTTTTTCCAGCTTCACGATCTTGATCAACTGCATCAGGCGTTCGCCGACACTGCACAGAATGAGCTGCCCGCCCTTGGACTTGGCGAGTCGCTTATGCAGTCCGATAATCAGGCCAATGGCCTGTGACGAGAGGTATTGCACCCGCTCGAAATCGAGGATGATCAGTCGGCGATCCTGCTCGTCGATCAGCGAGTAAAGCCGTTGGGAGAGCTTTTCCAGCACGATTACGTCCATCAGTGAGGCAGTGCGAAACTCGACGATGGTCCATTTGCCCATCGGGCGCACGGAAAGGGGAATCTGGCGATCCTGCCCGAGGGCTTGTGGGTCCATGGCTCATGTATCGAATATCTTTCTCGCCGAATCAAGTTGCTCGCCGGGCGGTGGGGGGATCAAATACTCGAATTCGACCGCGCCGTTCCCTTGCAAGGGGAGCCTCGGGCGACGGCGCGGTGTGAAACGGAGATGCGATGACCCTGCCTGAATCCGGCGATCGGGGTTCGCCCGGCGCTAATGCCTTCTCGGACATTCTCGTCGTCGATGACGACGAGATGAATCGGGACGTCTTGGACCGGCGCCTGCGCCGCGCCGGACATCGAGTAGTACTGTCCTGCGACGGGCCCGAGGCCCTGCGCCGGCTGGGCGAGGGATCGTTCGATCTGGTCGTGCTGGACGTGATGATGCCCGGCATGAGCGGGCTGGAGGTTCTCAAGACGATCCGCGACACCCGCGGCAGCCACGAACTGCCCGTGATCATGGCCACGGCACGGGGCCAAAGCGAGGATGTGGTCGAGGCGCTGCGGCTGGGGGCCAACGATTACGTCACCAAGCCGCTGGATTGGCCGGTTGCCTTGGCGCGGATCGAGGGGGCGCTGCTGCTCAAGCGCTTGATCGATCAGGCCCGCCGGCTTGAGCGCGAACTGGTGATGCGCAACGAACTGCTCGAACGGGCAAATCGGAAAATGAAGCGCGATCTCGACGCCGCGGCCCGCATCCAGCGGTCGCTGCTTCCCGGGACGCTGGCGCCTATCGAAGGCGCGACCATCGAGTGGACGGTTGCGCCCTGCGACGAGCTGGCCGGCGACACGCTGCATATCCGCCGCCTGGATGAATGCCACGTCTCGATGGGATTGATCGATGTCAGCGGGCATGGGGTTCCGGCGGCGCTGCTGGCGGTGACGCTCGCCCGACTGCTCGCCGGGGGCGATGAGGACTCGATCCTCCGCGGTGCTGGCGAGCCTGCGTCACCGGCCGAGGTGCTGGCGGCGCTCAACCGGCGATTCCCGATGGATCGCGGCACCAGCCAGTATTTCACCATGGTGTACGCGGTGTTCGACTCGCGACGGCGACGGCTTCGCTGCGCCAGCGCCGGCCATCCCGGGCCGATCCTGCTGCGTGCCGGGCAACTGCCGCGAATCCTTCCCGCCGATGGCGTGGCGATCGGTTTCGACGATTCGCCAGAGTATCGTGAGCGGATTCTCGAACTATCGCCGGGGGATCGGGTGATCTTTCACTCCGACGGCGTTGAAGAGGCGATCAGCCCGTCCGGCGAACTGTTTGGCATGGCTCGGTTTATCCACACGCTTCTGGCCTGCTCCGAGCGCCCGCTCACCGAAACGCTCGAGCAGGTCCGCCAGACGCTGCAAGTCTGGAGCGAAGGACCGCTGCGCGACGATGTATCGTTGCTGGGGCTGGAAATCGCTCCAGCGGCCGGATCGGCGGCGAATGTGGGTTCGGGCGAATCCTAGATGATGGTGAACCCGCGCCCGCGCGGATCGGCGACGGCCAGCACGATCGCCGAGATCGCCAGAGGCTCGAGTGCCCCCAGCGTGCGGGCGGCTTCGCGCAGCGTCGCGCCGGTGGTCATTACATCGTCCACCAGCACCAGGCGCTTGCCCGCGATTGCCTCGGGTCGATCCACCGCGAACGCCCCGCGAATGTTTTCGGCCCGCGCCGTCCGCGCATGAAACCGCGTCTGGCTGGTCGTGTCGCGCACCCGAATCAGCGATGAGCGCACCCGCAGCCTGGGATTGCCGACCCGGCGTCCGGCCCGGGTGAGCCGCACCGCAAGCACGTCGGCCTGGTTGAATCCCCGCGCGATCTGCCGGTGCCAGTGCAGCGGAACCGGCACGATCGCATCGGCATCGTTCAGCACCTCGGCGACATCCCCTCGCCGCGCCAGCCGGTCGGAAAGATGCTCCAGCAGAGTCCAACGGGAATGATACTTGGCGTGGTGGACCAGGGCCTTGAGCGGTCCATCAAATACCCCCATGCAGGCGATGTCATCCAGCGGATGCAGCCCCTTATCGCGGCAATAGGGGCACAGCGACACCGACTCTGGCAAGGGAGCAGCGCATCGCGGGCATCGCCCGTACGCCTCGATTTGAGCAAGCTCCGCGTCGCACGCATCGCACAGCAGCGATCCGCTGTCGCACTCGCGCCGGCAGACGGCGCACGCCCCTGGATAGCACATCTCCACCACGTCGCGCCACCACCGGAGCGACGCCGAAACAATTGCGCCTCGCATGGGCGGCATTCTACCCGTTCATCGGAAGAGTCAGTCAAACAAGGGCAATTCTCGACAGCGATTGCACGTTCCGCGGCAATGCGCCTGGGGATCATGGTTGAACCGCGACGGAATCCGGGGGAACCTGTCATGAACCGGAGAACATCCGGCGCAGGCGGTCCTGGGCATCGAGCATCAGGCTCATTAATGACGGGGTGAGGAACAGGGTGAAAATCGTGCTGAGCAGCAGCCCGCCGATCACCACGGCACCCAGGCCGCGGTAGAGCTCGGACCCGGCGCCGCCGAACACCACCAGCGGGGTCATCCCCGCCACCGAGGTGATCACGCTCATGAAAATCGGCCGCACGCGCGTCTGGGTGCTCAAGGCGATGGCGCGGCGGCGATCGGTTTCGCCGGCACGCAGATAGTTCAGCGCCTGGTGGACGATAAGGATGGGATTGTTGACGATGATCCCCACGAGAATGACGAACCCGAGCATGGTCAGCACATCCAGCAGGGCCGACGGGACGAAGTGGTGCAGGATTGCCATCCCAATGAACCCGCCGACCAGCGCGAACGGGACGGTCATGATGATCACGAAGGGATAAATCCAGCTCTCGAACAGTGCCGCCAGCAACAAATAGGTGACGACAGCGGCGAGGATGAACCCGGGGACGAACGCCCGCATGAACTCGCGCAACTTATCGGCGCTGCCGGTCAATTGGATCGACACCTCGGGTGGGATCACTCCGTTTTGGCGCAGCGGCGCGACGATCTCCTGCTCGATGATCGTCTGGGCTTCCTGGATCGTCATTCCCGGCGGCAGGGGGACGCCCAGGGTAACCGCGGGCTGGCGCTCGACCCGGTTGATCTGCTGCGCCGCCGACAGATTCAGCAACGTGGCCACGCTGGACATCGGCAGCGGTCGCCCATCGGCTCCGACCATCGGGACATCGCGCAGATCATCGGAAATCACCGGTTTTTTCGCAGACATCACGACCAGGTCGATCGCTTTCCCACCCAGTCGATAGTCACCGATAATCTGCCCGTCCACCGCCACCTGTGTCATTTCGCGGATCACCCCGGTGGAGATGCCCGCCGCCGCGGCCCGCACCCGGTCGGGCACGATCCGCAGCTCCGGACGACCGAGGCTGAAGTTGGTCGGATCCGCCTGGACGTACACGCCGAACCGCTGGATCGCGGAACCCTGGATGATACCCGCGGCCATGCGCACCTTGTCATAATCCAGCCCGGTCACGTTCAGTTCAACGCTATTGCCGCTGGTGCGCCCGAGCCTGAAGATCGGCACCTGCTGAGCGAAGCCGAACGTGCCGGGGATCCCTTGCAGCGAGCCGTTCATCAACGTGGTTAGGTCCGAAACATTATCGGGATCCTGTGTGCTGGCGCCCATGAACGCGATCCCGCGGAACGCGACGAAAAAGAAGTTCTCGATCGCCGGCGGATTGGCGGCTTTGAGTGCCGCGACGCGCTGCGACATCTGCTCGTATCCCGATTGCGCCTGGGCGAGTTGCCGCTCCAGCGGCCGCAGGGCCCCGGCCTGCGCATCGGGCGGGGTTTTGGACTTGATCTCCGTGATTTGCGCCTCGAGCGCGCTGATTCCCCCGCGCATCTGCGCTACCTGTTGTTCCATCCCGGGAAGGACGAACTGCGCGATCGTCTTGCGCCAGTTCGCCTGCAAAGCGGCCAGTTCCGGCGAGCCCTGCATCACATTCCACCACGGCGACAAATGCGACTCGACCTGCCGCGCCATGCCGCGGAATTCGTCGATGTTGTATCCCGGCGGCGGAGACAGAATGGCGAACACGAAGTTCTGATTTCCCGCCGGGAGATAGGTCTGCGGCGGCACCAGCGCCCAACTCAGGTACGTCGCCGTGCCGGTCATCACAATGACCAGCGCCAGCCGCCGGAACACGCCGCCGGTAAGCCAATAAACCATGCGATAGAACAGGTGGCTCAACGCCGCCCCGCCATGGCTCAGGGGGCGGGTCAGTCGTCCGAGGAACGTCTGCGATTCGCTCTCGGCGGCCTCGACGGCGAACCCACCGGGCATTTTCCGCAGGAAAATCGCCGCCAGCATCGGGATGAACGTCGGGGAGACCGCCAGATAAAGCGCCATCGAAATGGTGATGGCCACGGCGATGTCGCGGAAGAGCTGGCCCGCCTCTTCCTGGATAAACAGAATCGGGACGAAGACCGCGACATTGGTCAGGATCGATGCGACGATCGCGCCCCACACCTCGCGCGCCCCGTCGATTGCCGCCCGCACGCGATCCTTGCCCATTTCCCGATGACGGAAAATGTTCTCCAGCACCACGATTGCGTTGTCGATCCCGATCCCGACCGAAAACGTCAGCCCGGCCATCGAGATCACATTGAGATTCCGCCCGGCCAGCGCCATGCCCAAAAATGTGCCGATCACGCTGATGGGGATGCTGGTGGCGATGACCAACGTCGCCCCGACACTTCGCAGGGCCAAAAACAGCACCGCTCCAGCGAGAATCGCCCCGATGACCAGGTCATGGCGGGCGTTGTCGATCGAGCGCTGGACGTACTCGCTTTCGTCGTAGACCTGGTGCAGTTCCAGCCCCAGGCCGCGGGCAGCGAGGACTTCACGGTTGACCTTCTCGATCGCCTTTTTCAGCCCCGCCATCACTTCAAGCACGTTCGATCCAGTTTCGCGCTTGGCGTTGACCGCGATCACGTCGCTGCCGCTGGATCGAACGAATCCCACGGGTTTGCGGAACCCCAGGCTCACCTCGGCCACGTCACGCACGTACACCGGTGCCCCGGCATCGGTGTAGGCCACCACCGTGTCGCGGATCTCCTGGGGATCGGAATACTGCCCGACGGCGCGGATGCTGGTGTCACGCTTGCCCTCGGTGACCGTGCCGGCGGTCACGTTGGAATTCTCGCGGCGCAACGCCTCGTCGAATGCGGCGATGCTGATCCCGCGCGCCGCCAGGCGCTCGAGGTCCACCCGGACCTGCATCTCACGCTGACGCCCGCCAAGCACGCTCACCTGCTCGACGCCCGGCACGCGCTCGAGGATCGGTTTGACCTCGTCGTCCATAAAGTCCTGGAGCTGGGTCACGTCCCCGTCATAGCCGGGGATATGCGTCGCCGCGGCGCGGGTCGTCGAAGTCGAATCGGCGCTGGTGGGCCGAAGCGTCAGCCAGGCGATCGGCGAATCGGCGCTGGGGTTCACCGCCGCCACCACCGGCTCATCCACGTCCTGCGGATATTGCGGCACCTGGCGCAGCTTGTCGCGCACCTCGTTCAGCGCCGCCTCGCGGTCGATCCCCACGAAAAACTGAAGCTCGATCGAGCCTTCGCCTTCCTGGCTCTTGCTCACCATCTCGCGCAAGCCCCCGACCGTCTTGAGGACCTCTTCCTGCTCCTCGATGATCTCCTGCTCGATCTCCTGCGGGCTGGCACCGAACCAGTTGGTCGTGACCGTAATCACCGGCTGATCGACATCGGGGGTCAATTGGATCGGCAGGCGCAGAAAGTCATACACGCCCAGCAGGCCCAGCGATCCGAAGATCAGGATCAGCAAGACGATGACGGTGATCGCCACCGGGCGACGAATGGATGTTTCAACGATGTCCATGCGGAAGTTCGCTCAACGGGCAGAGAATGACAAAGGAGGATGACAAAGGGGTCAAGGATGACAACGAGGTCAGGTCCGAGGATGACAAAGGGGTCAGGTCCGGAGGATCGCGGCGACGGCTCAATGCCCGTCAGCGGCGGGCGACGATCGCGACGCAGGCGGCGCGGGCGGCGCGGACGGCGCGGACGGCGCGGACGACGTAGCGGGCGGTTGCCCCGCTCCGGGTGGGGGCAGATTCCGCGGGATCAGACTCTCGCCGCCGCGAAGCGATTCATTGCCTCGCACCACGACCAGGTCCTGATCGCTCAATTCCCCTTTGATCGGCGACACCGCCACCATTTGCCCGTCCGATGCTCCGCGCCGCACCGGCACGATCTGGGCCTTCCCCTGTCGCATCACGACCACCGCGGCTTCGGTCCCCCGGGTGATAATCGAATCCTGCGGAACCAGCGTCGAATCCGACGGATCCAAACTCGTCAACACCGCCCGGGCGAAAAACCCGGGCCGCACCGCGCCGGTGGGATTCGCCAGCAACAGCTTGACGGCGAAAGTCCGGCTCGACTCATCGGCGGTGGGGAGAATCTGTTCGACTTTGGCCTTGAGGGCGCTGCCCGGCATGGCGTCGATCAGCACCCGCGATTCAGCGCCGAGGCGCACACGGGCGATCACCGATTCAGGAACGTTCACCCGCACGAAAAGCGGATCGAGCTGCACGATTTTGGCCACTGGATCGCCTTGGCGAATCCACTCGCCCAATTCGATGTAGCGCCGCGCCACCACGCCGGCCAACGGGGTGATCAACGCGCTCTTGCGGATCGTCAGCTCCAGCCGATTCACCAGCGCCTGCTTTTCGGCCAGTTCGGCCTGGCGGGTCGCCAGCACCGCCGAATAGATCGCATGTTGGGTGATCGAGTCCTGGTATTCCTTCTCGGGGGCGACCTTTCGCTCGTACAACTGCTTCATGCGATCAAGGTCGCGCTGGGAGTTTGCGAGAATGGCCTTGGCCTGTTCCACCCCAGATGCCGCCGAGCGATGCGCCGCCTCGGCCGCTTCCAGGTCCGCCTCGAGAAGCTCGGTGTCCAGCTTCGCCAGCACCGCTCCGGCCTTGAGTATCTGACCCTCATCGAACATTCGCTGCTTGACCCAGCCGCCTTCCTCGGCCGCCACCGTCGATTGCGTGACCGGCTCAATCGACGCGACCAGCGGCTGGGTCAACTCCACCGCCTGCCGCTTCACCGGCGCCACGTCCACCATCGACGGCCCCATCTGCCCCAACGCCGTCTGCGCCGCCCCAATGATCACCAGCCCGAAGATTCTTAATCGAATGCCCATGAATAGGTCGGATGCTACGTCTCACCGGGCGGGATCGTCAAACACGCCCATCAACTTCGATGCGTGCAACACGCCCAAAAATTAACGCCCCCACTAAAAGGGGTCGCACAAAACAAAGGGGACGCGATGAATGCCATTCACTTAACGTGAAAACGGCTGGGAAAAGTCGCCTTATTGGTCTAAGACTGCTGTTGAGTTCGCCGATTTGGGCCCTTAAGTGAATGGCATTCAGCGCGTCCCCTTTTTACTCCCCATCGCCTATTTTTACTCGCCCACGATTGTTGACGCAGGCCAAAAGTTTGGCCACGCCCGATGCGTGCGGCGGACGCCGTGTAAGAAGGTATGATGCGCCGATGTCCAAGGAATCCCGCGCCGGCCGCCGGGAACGGCAGCATTGGACCGAGTGGGCAGTCGCCTGGGCGGTCACGGCGATGTTTGTTTTGATCTGCGGCGCTGTGTCGCTGCGCCACGAGGATTGGCGCGACGAGGCCGACGCCTGGTTGATCGCCCGCGACGCCGGCGTCAGCGAGGTCTGGGCGTTGACCCGCAAAGTTGGGATGCCGGCGACCTGGTATCTCTTGAACATGCCCGCCGCCAAGGCTGGGCTGAATCCGATCTGGATGCACTGGGTGAACCTGGCGGCGGCCGTGGCGGCAGCGCTGATCATGCTCCGTTGGGGGCCGTTTCCGTGGCTTGTGCGGGCGTCGATCGTGTTCAGCTATATGTTCGCGTACGAATACGCCATAGTGGCGCGGCCCTATTCGCTGGTGGCGCTGGGCGCATTTGCGGTCGCGGCACTGCATCGCGGGCACCGCCGCCATCCCCTTGCGCTCGGCCTGGCGGTGGCGTTTCTGGCCAACACCACCGTTCACGGGCTATTCATCGCGTTCGCGTATGCCACATGGTTTGCTTTCGACGCCGTGCGCGGACGCCCTCTCGACCGCCGCACCATCGTCGCCCTCGTCGTCATGGCCGCCGGCGGGGCGCTCTGCGTGGCGCAGCTTTATGATCCCCATCCAGCGCAGTTCTCCGATGCCGCGGGAATTCGCTATCCCTACGCGTTGGAGGATGCCTTGCGAAATCTCGGCGCTATACCGCCGCCGGAAATGGAACAATTCGGCACCGAGCCGGCGCTGATCATCAATTCGCTTCTCGTCGCGCTGGTCGTGCTCGTCATCGTGCGCCAACGCAGTGCGGCGGGGGGGTGGACCCTGTTGGTCGGGATCGTGCTGCTCGGATACGTCTTCCTTTACAAATGGTTCCAGGCCCCGCGCCACGCGGGGATGGTCACGGTGCTGCTGATCATGTCCACATGGATCGCCGTAGCGGACGACCCGATGATGCGCCGGGGCCGTTTCGCCCGCCAGGCGCTGCACTGGGCGCTGGGCGTGGCGATGGGCATCTCAGTGACGACGGCCGTATCGTGGTGGCTGTGGGATTGGCGATACGAATACTCCCATGGCCGGCAGATGGCCCGGTGGATTGATGCGCACTACCCGCCGGAGTCGGGCATCGTGATCAGCTCGCAGATTTACGGAACGTCGGTGCTGATGTATTCCCATCGCCGACAGTTCTGGTATGCCGATCTACGCCAGTGGGGATCGTATTGCCCGTGGGATGCGAATTACGTCAAGAACCTGGGTCTGCATCCGCGGATTATGATGGCGCGCACCCTTGCTCAGTTCGGCGATCGCAATGTGCGGCTGCTGCTGCCCTATGGCGCCGGGTTCCGGTTTGATGGCTGGGAGCTGGAGCACCAGACCGAAGGAACCGACGGCCTCGCCGCCGAGCGGGCACAGGAGGCGTTTTTCCTGTATCGTCCGTCGAAACCTTGAGGGGTCCGGGAAAGCCAGGCCGCCCAAGGAGTGAATCCCCGAACGATCGCGGAGAATCGACCGTTGTGGTGCAGGCTTCCAGCCTGCTTTTTGTCAATAAAGGAGAGAAGTTCATGCAATATCGCGCATTGGGTAAGACGGGTCTGCGGGTCAGCGAGATTGGCTTTGGCGCCTGGGGGATCGGCGGCGAGTGGGGCGGACGCGACGATCAGCAGGCGATCGCGGCCATTCACCGCGCTCTGGACCTGGGGGTCAACTTTATCGACACCGCCCACGTCTACGGACAAGGCCACAGCGAAACGCTCATCGGCCAGGCGATCAAAGACCGAAGCGACAAGCCGCTGATCGCCACGAAGATTCCGCCGAAGACCTATCGCTGGCCGGTGCTGCCCACCGATCGCGCCGCGGAGACCTTCCCCGCCGACTGGGTGGTCCAATGCACCGAGGAGAGTCTGCGCCGGCTGGGAGTGGAACGCATCGACATCCAGCAGTTCCACGCCTGGACGCCGGCCTTCGAGACCCAGACCGAATGGCGCGACGGGATCGAGAAGCTGAAGAAACAGGGGAAGATCCGCGCCTTCGGGGTCTCCGCCAACGACTGGGACCCTTATGGAACCGTCGGCGCCGTCGAGCGCGGGCTTATCGAGACCGTCCAGGTCATTTACAACATTTTCGAGCAGCGCCCCGCCGAAGGCCTGCTGCCGGCGGCCCTGAAGCAGGGCGTGGGGATCATCGTGCGAGTCCCATTCGAGGAAGGGCTGCTGACCGGCACGCTCAGCCCCGAATACCAGTTCGCCGAAGGCGACTGGCGGGCGAAGTGGCTGCCGGTCGAACGCCGTCGGGAGGTGCAAACGCGAGTGAAGAAGCTCGAAAAATTCCTGGCACCCGATCGCCCGACGTTGGCGAGCCTGGCCCTGAAGTTCTGCCTCAGCCACCCGGCGATCAGCACGGTGATCCCCGGGATGCGAAGACCATCACACGTCGAGCAGAACGCGGGCGCGTCCGACGGCCTGCCGCTGCCCGAATCGACTGTCGATGAGCTGCGTCGCCATGCGTTCATCCATGGCTGGGCGTATCCGTGGGCGCAGAAGTGATCGACTCGCCGGCGGACACACCCGCTATTCGCCGGACTCGATCCCCAGTTCCTTCACCTTCTTGTTCAACGTGTTGCGATTGATCCCCAAGAAGTCGGCGGCGCGGATCTTCACCCCGGCGCAGCGGGCCAAGGCCCGGTCGATCAGCGCGCGTTCGATCTGGTTGATCACCAGCTCGTAAATCTTCCCTTCCTGCATTTCGTAATCCGCGATTGCCTGCTCGGCCAGGCGTCGGGTCAGTGTTTCGGTCGATTCGCTCACCGGGGCGCTGCGCCGCTGCTGGGCGAACATCTTCACGCTCAAGGGGAGCAAATCCTCGGAAAAATCGTCATCGCGGCTGAGCACCACCGCCCGCTCGACTGCGTTTTCCAGTTCACGCACGTTCCCCGGCCAGGGATATCGCAGCAGGATATTGAGCATGTCGCGGCTGATCCGCTTGAGCGATCGCCCGTTCATCGCGTTGTACTTGTCCAGGAAGTAGTCGATCAGCGATGGAACGTCCTCGCGGCGATTTCGCAACGGCGGAAGGTAGATGCTCACCACGTTCAGCCGGTAGAACAAGTCTTCCCGGAAGTTCCCCTTGGCCACCTCCTCCTGCAAATCGACGTTGGTGGCGGCGATCACGCGCACGTCCACCTTCACCGTCTGATTGTCCCCCACCCGCTCAAACTCGCGCTCCTGAAGCACCCGCAGCAGCTTGACCTGCAACTGCGGCTCCATCGTCCCGATTTCATCCAGAAAAATCGTCCCCTGGTCGGCAGCCTCGAACCGCCCGGCCTTGTCGCGGATCGCGCCGGTGAAGCTCCCTTTGACGTGCCCGAACAGTTCGCTTTCCAGCAGGGTGCTGGCCATCGCCCCGCAGTTGACGCGGATAAACGGTTTGTCCTTACGCGGCGAGTTGTAATGGATTGCCTTGGCGATCATCTCCTTGCCGGTGCCCGTTTCGCCCAGCAGCAGCACGGTCGCGCGGCTGTTGGCCACCTGCCCGACCACCGCGAACACATCGTGCATCGCCGGGGAATCCCCAATGATGTTCTCGAATCGGTAGCGGTCGCGCACCTGCGCCCGCAGTTGGGCGTTTTCCTCGAGCAACTCCTCCTTCTGACGCATCACCATCCGGTTGATCTGGATCGCCTGGGCCAAAAACGCGGCGATGATCTCCAGGACCTTGTGATCATTTCGCAATTGATCCGGATTGCCGAACGGCTTGTCCACCGACAGCGCCCCGACGGTGCGATCCTCGATGCGGATCGGCACGCAGATGAAGCTGATCGGTTGGCTGTTATCCGCGGACAGCCGGCCCGTGCGGTTCAGGAAATCCGGCTCCTGGCGCAAGTCCGGCACCACCCGCGCCCGTCCCGAGGCGACCACGCTGCCGGTGATCCCTTCGCCCAAGGCGTACTTTCCCCGCTCGATCTCGATCGGAGTCAGCCCCACCGCCGCCTCGGTGCGCAATCGCCCGCTGCTGTCATCCAACAGCACCAAGGCGCCGCGCTTCATGGCAAGCTTATCCGAGATGATCTTCATGATCTTGCCGAAGGCCCCGCGCAGATCGAGCGTCGAGGAGAGAATCTGTGCGATCTCGGTGAGGATGGCTAGCTGTTGATCCGGTGCACGTGCCGCCGCCTCCAACGCGAGCAGGGGGTGTTCCATCATGCTGTAATGTTATGCTTCATCAGGTCGAAATGAAAGAAAATTGGACACATTCTGACGATGTGCCTGCTTCTTAGGCATTGCCTGGGAAATGTGTTCAGGTCGGGAGGAAAGGCTGGTCCCCCCCGAATACGGTTTGCTGATGGATTTCAAATTTGAGATTTCAAATCCGGTTCTTGAATCATCAAGATCGGTTGGAAGTCGAAATTCGGTCTGAATCTCCAAGGCATTACCGGCGGGGGCTTTAGTTGGAGCCCCTTCATTCCGATACCCTTTATGTCGGATGTACCGTCTGGCCGGTTGCGCCGCGACCCCTGGACGACGGCGAGATCGCCCCTCGCCCATCGACCTTTCCCGCGGGAGCTTTCGGCGATGCGTCGCCTCTTCTACAGCTTGTCGTTGCAAACCCAGTTGATCCTCCTCGGGATCGTCTGCCTGGGGATGATGGGGCTGGGAATCCTTCTTCTGGCGGCCCCGGTCGTCTTCCCGGATGGGCCGCTGCGCCTTCACGACGGCGAACCGATCGCAGGCCGGGTCATCATCGCGACGGTGCTTGCCGGGTTCGGCTGCCTGGGATTGATCGCGGGGCAGGTCCATCGATTTATCCGCCCGATCGAGCAGCTCCGCGACGGCCTCACCCATGTCATCGCCGGCGATCTTCAGGCCGCTCTGCCCGATCCGATGCCCAATCGCGATCTGGAATCCTTGCGACTGACTTTCGACCGCATGGTTCGGCAACTGCGCGAAGCGCGCGATGCGCAGGCGGCGTCGGAACAGGTGCTGGCCGAGCGGACGCGAACCGTCGATCGGCTGCTGGACTTTTCCCAGACCATCCAGGGCGCCGGCCATCCCGACCAGGTGTGCCAGACGCTCAGTCACTACCTTCGGACAGAGCTGGAACTGGCGGGCGTAATAATTCTCGCCCGCGATGCCGAGGTGCTGCCCGCGATCACCGCCAAGGCCGCCTGGCCGGAAAATGTCCTGGATCCGGCCCATCCGGTGGGGGAGATGGATGCGGCGATGTGCCCCTGCTTGCGGCAAAGCCTGCCCCGGCTGTTCAAGCCGGACGGCTCGCCGGTGCGCTGCGCGATTGATGCCTGCCTGGCGCTGCCGGACGTGGCGGCGCACCCCGCCTACTGCATCCCGTTCAACATCGGCCGCCGTTTCCAGGTTCTGGTCCACATGCTGTTGCCCGTCGAGCAGTCGTGGACCGAAGAGCGCCGCCAACTCGCCCAGACCTACGTCAACACGGCCCATTCGGCGATGATGATGCTGAACACGATCCGCGAAGCCGAGACACAGAGCATGACCGATCCGCTGACCGGGCTGTTCAATCGGCGCAGCATGGATCAACTACTCCAGCGCGAAGTGGCCTTGGCCGACCGCTACAACCATCCGTTATCGCTGGTGATCGTGGACCTGGACAAGTTCAAGGATGTCAACGATGCCTACGGCCACGCTGCGGGCGATCACATCCTAAAGGCCTTCGCCGACGCCGTGAGAATCACCCTGCGCAAGACCGATCTGGCCTTCCGCTACGGCGGGGACGAGTTCGTCATCGCCTTGCCGCAGACGCCCATCACCCAGGCCCAGCAAGTCGTGCAGAAACTCCGCCAGGGTTTCGCCTCGGTAGATTTTTCCCATGCGATCACGCGCCTCGATCAGCAGCCGACGTTAAGCATCGGCCTGGCCGAGCGCAACAAGCACAACAACATCGTCACTCTGCAAAATCTTCTCGCCGCCGCCGACGAAGCCCTCTACCAGGCCAAGGGCGACAACCGCAACTGCGTCCGCCTCTACCAGCCCCACGCGGCGTAGACGCCGGGTGGGCGGCCCATGGCTTCTATCCAAATTTATTTCGATTCCCCAGGGGTTTCAGGCGAGAACGGCCACCGGGAACGGCTGGAAACGGCCCCCGGAACCTTATGTGCCAATCGCAGAGGAATCAACCGCCTTGGAACTCGCTTTAAGTCAGTTGGGATGACTGATGCAAATACTGACATCCCGCCGTCCGTCGGCAGTACATTCCCATGTTCGTCAAGGGTCACGTCGCCTTGGATTGGATGTCCCGACGGGCGCACACCCAGTTCGCAAGTGCCGTTGCCCACACGAGGTCGGCCCGCTTGTTCGCACATGCTGCGATATACACGTGGCATGAAGGACTCGCTTATTTCATGAGTACTGGCGTTCGCTACGACCAAACGAATGTCTTGGAACTCTGGCGCGCGATGAGTCCGCCTATCGATCGCGAACCGCCTGCAAGGCTCCTCACTTGGTCATCAAGCCCCTGCGACTCTTGCCCCGCCCGCCGGTTCACGCTCGAGATCGGCTTGGACGAGTTTGTGCATCATGTCGCAGCGCAAGGCGCTGGATGATGGATCGTCGTACAGGTTATGCAATTCATTCGGGTCCGACTTCAGGTCGAATAGTTCGCCCCAGTCGCGCCGCCTGTAGACTGTCAGCTTGTGCCGTTGCGTGATCAGCGTGCGCAGGTGGACCTCCCAGCCGACTTGATGGTGGTTCTCGACAATCACATGATCGCGCCCGGGACGCGAAGGATCCGACCAGTTCTCCAGTTGCCCGATCCCCTGCATGTTCCGAGGCGTCTCGACGCCCGCGGCTTGCAAAAACGTCGGTGCCAGGTCCACCAGCGTCTGCAACTGCTCGCTCTCGACGCCCGCGGGCAGATGCCCCTTCCAAGCGGCGATGAACGGGACGCGCACCACATCCTCGTAATGAAATGGACCCTTGGCGACAAGCCCATGCTGGCCGATGAAATGCCCGTGATCGCTCGTGAAGACGATTAGCGTGTTGTCAAGCTGGCCGGACTTTTCCAGCGCATCCAGCGTTTTGCCGATCCAGTGATCCATGAAGCTGATCATGCCATAGTAGATGGCGATGGCCTTGCGCATCTGCTGTTCGTCGGGATGGCAATGCGGGTGGTACCCGTGATTGCCCCTGCGATCGACGTTGAAGGCATCAAACCGCGCCTTGGGATCGCGGGTCATCTGTTGCGGCGGCGGCATGGAGTCGAATTCGCCGTCGACGAAATGCCCGACCTCCGACGCCATGTCGTCCGGGTCATACATGCTGGCCCACGGTTCGGGCACGCAGTAGGGGGGATGCGGATCGTGATAGCTGCTCCAGCAGAAGAACGGTTTTCCCTCGGCGGTCCGTCGCTCGATCTCGGCGATGGTTCGCTGTCCGGTCCAGGCGGTGTAATGAAGATGCTCAGGCAGCTTCCAGTGCGGATCCGCTCGCAGCCCCAGCCCGCCCGGCCCGCCAAGCTGCGGGGCGAACTTCGGCTTCCAGTCCCCATCGGCGCCGTCCTGTCGCGGCTGGAAATATTCCCGCCAATCCGTGAATCCCTGCTCCTCCAGCCAGATCGCATAGTGCTGCCCAACGTGCCCTTCATCCGTATGATTTCGGCACGTTTCGACGTGATCGAACCCGTACCACGGCGTCTGGCGCTGGTTGAAGCTGCGCCAAAAGTCCAGATCGCGCAGCGTTGGATACGCCTCGATGCTTTGGCATTCCGGCGTGCTTTTCAGCGGCTGGAAATGCGCTTTGCCGATCAACGAGGTGGCATACCCCGCGTCGTGCAGGCGTTCGCCCACCGTGGGGACGCTTTCCGACAGCTTGGTGCCGAGCGTGAATGCGCCGTGGGCCGAGGGGTATAGTCCGGTGATGATCGACGCGCGGGTCGGCGTGCAGGTCGGGTTCGGGCAATAGGCGCGCCCGAAATCCACGCCCATCGCCGCCAGCCGGTCGAGATTGGGGGTCTTGATCTTCGGATTTCGTTGTCCCAGCGTGCGCCAATGCTGCTGGTCGGACGTGATGAGCAATAAATTCGGCAGAGGAGTGGTCATGCCCCCATGATGTCCAGAATGTCGAGTAATTTCCACCCCCGCGCATCGCCCCTCCCGCCGCGTCGAGGGTGTCGAACCTCCACCGGCGCTTCCGCACGCCAGTCCCACGGCGACCTAGACTTCACTCAGGTCGTCAACAATGCGATCGGGCTGGGATTCTGCCGGCAAGGCGAGCAGATCGCGGCGGCGGGTAACCCCGGTGAGGGTGAGGATCGTGCTCATCCCCATGCGCTTGGCCCCCATAATGTCGGCTTCCTGGTTATCGCCGATCAGAACGCAATCGCCGGGTTCGACGCCCAGGCGCTGGCACAAGTTGGAAAAGAAGACGGGCTGCGGCTTGCCGCAGAAGACCGGCTCGCTCCCCGAGGCATAGCCCAGCATCACGCTCAGCGCCCCGCTTCCAAACTCGATGCCGCGCGGGCTGGGATAGACGCGATCGGCGCAGATCCCAACCAGCTCGGCGCCTTTGCGGGCCAGTTGCAGCGCGATCCGCTGGCGCTCATCCGTCGCATATACATTCGACGGAGCGCCGATGATGATCGCGTGACAAGGCTCGCCGCCAGTGCCGACCCAGTCCACCAGCCCATCGAGCATGTCATGGACCCCCTCGGTGGCCAGATTCCAGACCCGCGGGCGCGGCGCGTGCCGCCGTAACACATAGTCGGCGGCAGCGGCGGCGGCGGTGTAAATCTGGTCGGGCGCGACCGTCACTCCCATCCGCTCCAGCCGCATCGTGATCCGCAGGGGACTGGTGGTCGAATTGCTCAAGCACGCGAACAGGCGTTTTTCGGCCTGTAATCGCCGAATAAGCCCGATCGCCCCGGGAAGCGCATGATCTTCATGGTAGATGGTCCCGTCCAAGTCCAGTAGAACCGCGCGATACGATGAAAAATCGACAGCCACCCCCGCAGTGTATTCAGCGCACGGCAAAAGTGAAAAACCCGATTCCTGGGCTTAACCACGAATCCTCGGCGCACCTCGTCGTCCATCGCTTCCTCGCAATTTGGCGTGGCGGATTTGCCTGCTTCATAGCGTCCGGCGGCGAAGGGGGACATCAAGCCGGCGGGAAGGCTCCTCTTCGTCCCTTGGGTGTAACTCATATTTGTGGCGATCCTATGCCGCGACGGCATTGGGGCCGAGGGTTTCTTCCCGGTAACGCTCCCACATCCCGCTGTACTGCATGCATCGGATCGCTCCCATCCGCTCGGCCCGGCGAATCCGCCATCGCGCGCTGTTGATCTTCAGCCGTCTGGCCAAGGTGCTCTTGCC
>JBBQNJ010000052.1:0-35182 GCA_038329845.1 Tepidisphaerales bacterium
TTTCGTCGCCTCTTCAACAATGCGGATTTCATCCGCGCTCAGCCCGTAGAGCTGGTAGACGAGCTGCTCGATCTGGCGGTCGGTGGCGTCAATCTCCCGCTGAATCTGCTCCCGCCGCTGCGGCAACTGCTCGGTGGTAAGACGCTTGTGGAGGGAAAGCATGGTGTCGACGAGAGAGATGAGGCGAGTCTCCTGGCTCACGAAGGCCGTGTCGCCAAGCCGGATCGGAACATGCTCCATGTATTGATAGATGAGGCGGTATCGGTACTTTCCGGCCCGAATCCCGAAGGGAATGCTTATGCCTGCGATGAGGAACCAGAACAGTTGTGAATTGAGAAAGCCGAGAAGACGCTTATCGCCTGTGCCGAGACAGTACGCGGTGTTGGTCAGGTACAAGCCACTATCGTCATAGAAGAATCGCGGGCTCTTGCAGATGTCTGGAAAGATCAGCTTCGCTTTCTCGAAAGAATCGTAGTAGTCACAAGAACGAAGCTCCCACCAAAACTCGCCTTGATCCTGACGCTTTATTAGATCTGCCTCGAATGGCTTGAGGTGCTTGGCGGTCGCCGGAGCGGCGCGCGAAAAATGCTTCCAGGCAGCGTCCAAATCGAGCGTGTCCTTCCCCGATAACGCACAGGTCCAGCCGTTCGGAATTACAATCATCCACTTGTCGCTTCGTTCGATGTGATAGTTGCGAATGTCCTCCCCCCCGACGAAGCGATGAATCAATGGGCGTGAACCGCTATCACGCTGAAGCTCGGCGGCCGTGGCCGCATCAACCACGAAGGCTTCGTTCAATCCAGTTAGCAGACCGCGAAAGAATCTTTGTTCAACAAACTGACCGAGCGGAACACCGATGGCCATCAACCGTCGAAATAGAGATTGCTGTTCTGGCGGGCTGATTGACCAAGCGGTTGTGGTGAGCTGTTCACGCGGGATAGTGTACTCCCGCGCGATCTTGAACGAGCGTGCGTTGGACTCGGGCAACTCGGTGACACAAGCGATGGCAAGCGTATTCGATGGCCGCTGCTTCGAGACAACCGGAATGCAGACGTACGTGTCTTTTGCGTCGGCAAAGACAGCAAGGCCGCCGAAGTCAGTGATGGCGTCTACAGAGTAGTCTGTTTGGAGAAGCTCGCGCAGCGCCTCGCCGTAGGTTGAGCGCAGGACACTGCTGGAGACAATGACCGAGTAGACGCCGCCAGTGCCAAGGAGTTTCGTCCCGCGTTCGATGAAGTAGACGAACAAGTCGGCGGTTCCAGCGAATGAGCGGTAGTGTGACTGGAAGTACTCCTTGGAGGCTTTGAGGCTCTCTTGTCTCACATACGGCGGATTCCCAATCACCGCATCAAACCCGCCGTCCTTTCCCTTGAACACCGTCGGAAACGCACGCTGGTAGTCGAACGGGTTTACGCGCCGTTGCTCCTCCTCGCTCATCGTGTTCCACGCAGCCGTTCCGATGATGTCGGTGCCGATCAGGCTGTTGCCGCATTGGATGTTCTTGCCGAGGTCGGGGAGGGCGCGTTCGCGGAAGAGGCGTTGTTGGAAGCCGAGAGTTTGGCTGGTTTCGCCTTCAAGGCACTTGAGCAGCAGATTGAGCTTGGTGACTTCGACGGCCTGGCTGTCGAGGTCTACGCCGTGGATGTGGTCCAGCAGGATACGTTTGCGCTCGGCGATGGTGAGTGACCAGCCGCCGGCGAGGCCGGGACGCAGGACGGGCTTCTTGCCGGTGGCGAGGGCGGCGGGCGAAGAGCCGATCGGGAGACCGGCGTTCCCGGCGGCGCTGCCGGTGTACTGGTCGAGATACCAGTTGAGGAGGAACTGGTAGGCTCCGATGAGGAACGAGCCGGAACCGCAGGCGGGGTCGAGCACGTTCAGGCCGGCGACCGCCTTGGGGGTTTTGCCTTCCAGCAGCCTGCCGATGGTGTTCTTGACGATGTAGTCCACGATGTAGGTGGGGGTGTAGTAGACGCCCCCGGCTTTGCGGACCTCGGGCTTCTCTTCGATGCGGGCGTTGTGGCCGGCGGTGAGGGTGATGACCTTGCCGAGGAAGCGTTCGTAGACGCTGCCGAGGATATCGGCAGAGACCATGGTGAACTCGTAGGGGCTTTGCGGATAGTAGAGGGCGCTGATGATGCCTTTGAGGGTTTTGTCGTCAACGGCGAGGGCGGGGGTGAGGGTGTCGGGGTCCTCGTTGCGGTCCTTCTCTTTCGTGAAATGGAACAGCCCGGAGTTGTAGCGCTCATCCGCCCGGTTGAAGAGCGTGACTAGGCGCGGATAGACCTGCTCGCCGTTGAGGAGGGCCTGGAGTTGCCCGACGGTCTCGGTGCCGCGGTCTTCGGCGATGCGGAGGAAGATGATGCGGTCGATGATGCGTTGGACGGCGAAGTTCAAGGCGGCTTCGTCGAGGGCTTCGTTGTTGCGGGCGACGCTGCTGGCAATGCTCTTGCGCCAGGTTTCGATTTCAGCGAGGAAGGCATCGTCGAAGAGCTGCGCGCCGCGGCCTTTCTTTGATTCGCAGTAGCGGTCGAACTCGCCCCGGAGGATGGCATCTTTGGAAAAGGTGCCGTGGAGGAAGTCCCAGCGGCCGGGATAGTCGGGGTAACGGATATATTCCCGCCGGGCGACGGAGGCGTTTTCAAGCTGTTTGGGCTGGATGCGGGTGTCGTAGATGGCGAATTCTTCGAAGTCGGTGAGCAGGCTACAGGCGAGCTTGGCGGACCAGCCATAGCGTCGTAACTGGTAGGCGGGTTCCCAGTTGTTGCGGATGTCAACGGCGGGCTTCTTGGCTTCGAGGAAGAACTTGCGTTGCCCACCGACGCGGAAGGAGTAGTCCGGGGCTTTGGTCTGACCGGCAACTTTCACGCGGTCTTCATGGACCACCTCGCGGTACTGCTCGGCGAAGCCTTGGGCGTTGTCGATGTCCCAGCCGAGTTCCCGGAACATCGGGTTGATGAAGTCGATGCGAAGTTGGGTTTCGTTGTAATCCGGCGAGCGAACCTGGTCGGACTGCTGGTTGAAACGATCGATCAGTCGCTGGATGGCGTCTGGACAGGTCCCCATGACCGGGAAAATACCCGGATGCCGTTTGCGCGGCAACGCATCCACAGCTTCGCTTCTTCAATGCACCTACGCTGGGATTGCATCCGATCTCTGGGTAGCCCAAGGCGAGTTTGCGTTTATGAATCGCCGTCGGGTAGCATGGAAGCCGTCGGGGGTGGAATCTTGCGAAAGGAGTCGCTGTGACCGATGCCAAGGATGGTGCCCGGACCACGCTTCCCGGGAAGTTCGTCGTGACCCTCAAGGCCGGTGGCGGGTTCTTCGCCATCGCCAATGTCATTTGCGTGGCATTGATCGTCTGGGGATACCTCGCCGTCAAATTGGAACCCAAGACGTTGCAAGTCACCGGGTCGGCCCGCAAGGCCATCACCTCAGACCGGGTCACCTGGTCGGCCACCACCACGGTGAAGGATCCCCTTCTGATCAATGCCTACGAGCGGCTTAAAACACAGGCGGACAAGGTGCGGGCCTATCTGACGACACACGGCATCGCAGATGCCGAGATCACATTTTCGGCCGTACAGACCCACCGGCGTTACGAGCAGAAGTTCATCGCGCCGCCGACGCAGCCCAGCGGCGGCGATCGACCGGTGCAGCCGGTGCTGGTGAATACCGACCGCGTCGAGATGTATACCTTGTCGCAAACGGTGTCGGTCGAGTCGCATGACGTTCAGCGCGTGCCCGAGGTGGCACGCTCGATCACCGAATTGATCAAGAACGGCGTCGAGATCGACTCCGGCTCGTGCAGCTACCTATACACCAAGCTGTCGGAATTGAAGATTGACATGCTGGCCGAGGCCACAAAGGACGCAACCGCCCGGGCGGGGCAGATTGTGAACAACGCCAACGGATCGCTGGGCAAACTGGTCGAGGCCCGCATGGGGGTGATGCAGATCAACCCCAAGAACGTCATGGCCACCAGCGGTGAAGGCGTCAACGACACCTCGAGTCTGGAAAAGGATATTACCGCCACCGTCAGCGCGCGATTCGAAGTCAAATGAAGCATCCGTCCGTTGGGTGGGCCATGTGAGTGAGGCAGCCGTGCCGCTGATGTTCTCGTCGGCGGTATCTTGGCGCGGGCGGGCGGTCTAAACCGTCGGGGACTCGACAGCTTCGGCGGGCTGATGAGAACTGCGATCTCCCGGCGCGACTTCACGCGGAGCGGCGGGATAGTTCAATCGCGCGGCGCAGCCCGGCCTCGAAGGCGTCGGTGGATTGTTCCCAGCCGCGGCTCATGGCCACGGCGTGGGATTTGTCGCTCATGGCGCGCCATTGTTCAGGCGGCTGGGTGCAGATCGTCAAGATGGCGTCGGCCATGCGTTGGGGATCGTCGTGGGGGACGAGGATCCCGGCGCCGTCGGCGATGAGTTCGGGCCCGGCGCCCGCGGGGACGCAGATCGCCGGCGTGCGGCAACACATCGCCTCGAGTGGCGGCAGCCCGAACCCTTCCATCCGCGAACAGAACAGCCAGGCATCGCAGGCGCTGTAGGCTTCCTTCAGGCGAGAATCGGGGATTTTTCGCCGATAATCGACGTAATTGGGCAATGGCAGTTCGGCCGATGGTTCGTGCGACCCGATGGCCACGGCACGCAGATCGCTCAGCCGCCGCCGGGCCAGGTCGCACGCCGCGATGGCCAGGTCGGCGCCTTTGAAATGCTCGCGCGAATAGACGAAGCCGATGGTGGGGATTTTCGATCGCTGACGCGGCGGAACTTCGAACAGCTCGTGATCCACTCCGGGACTGATCAGCCCCACGTCGGTCTGGGCGGTCTTTTCGAAGACGAGATTTTTCAGCCATTGCGAAACGGCCATCTTGTACATCGGCAGTCGCCAGCTCTCGACGACTTTTTCGAGCGGTTGGCCGGGGTTAGCGCCGAAGTCCATGACCTGGTACGCCTTGGCACCTTTCGACGCCGCCAATGCCGCGACCATGGGGGCCGTTTCCCACCAGGTGGCCACGACCACATCGGCGTCCGGCACGTCGCGGTCGAGGATAGGGCGATAGCGATCGATCAGGCGGACGTCCAGCCCGCGGTCATCGAGATGGTTCGGCTCGAGCTTCCATCGTCGCGGCCACGGCCGGCGGCGGACGATCGAGCGGGCCATGTCGCGCAGGCTCGGCTGTCGGCCGGGGCGGGCCACCACCGTCACCACGTGCCCGCGGCGCTGCAAGCGATCGGCGTACTCGGCGACGTGTCGGACGCCGCCGCTGGTGTTGGGAGGATTCAACAAGAACGTGATTCGCATGGCTCGGTTCTTCGCGTCAATGCCCGCGCCAGGCGCAGGCGAGCAACTTCCAGGTGCCCACGGACCAAGGTCGTCGCAGGCACGCGATCCGCGCGTGCTTGCGGGCGGTGGCGAGGTTGCCGTGATTCAGCGCCCACCATCCCCAACGCAGATGGTGGGGCTGCGGTCGCTCGCGGTCCAGTTCATCGGCCTGCGCGAGCGGCGGCAAGCCACGCCGCTCGTGCGCTTCGCGTAAAGACCGAGCGGCCGACTGCGCCTGGCGGGTCCGCTGGGCGTGGCCGGAACTCGCCGGATGCTGGCGGTAATGCAGGAGAATCTCCGGCACATTGGCAAGCTGCCCGACTTCTCCTAAGCGAAGGAAGAGGTTGTAATCCTCGGCGGGGTCATACCCGGTGCGATATCCCCCAATCCGGTCCAGCGCCGAGCGGCGTATCATCACCGATGGATGGCACATCGCCCCGCCGCGACCGAGCAGGTGTTCGCGCTCGATCTCGTCGTGGCTGGTGAACGAGTTCCATTGCATGATCGGATCGCCGTCGGGATCCACCAGCATGACCCAGGTTCCGACGGCGACGCAACCGGGATGCTCGCGCAGATAAACCACCTGACGGGCAAATCGATCTGGCATCGCCACATCGTCGGCGTCCATGCGGGCGATCAGCTCGCCGCGAGACAGCGAAAGCCCCTGGTTGGCGGCCACGGCCATGCCGGCGTTCTCGCGGTTCACCACGCGGATGCGCGAATCCCGGCGGGAATACTCGTCCATGATTCGCAGCGAACCATCCGTCGATCCATCATTGACAATGATGAACTCGAAATCCGTGAATGTCTGGGCGAGGATCGAGTCGATCGCCAACGCCAGATATGTTTCGGCGTTGAAGACCGTCATCACCACGGAAATGAGCCCGGCGGCGGGGTCAGGCATTTTCAATATCCCCGCCAGGAACAGTAGATCGCCTTCCAGGATTCCCTTGCAAATGGCCGGGCTCTCAGGAGCCTCGCCGCGTACTTTCGCGCGGTCTTCGTCTCGCCCAGTTGAAGCGCCCCCCAGGCCCACATTCGCCATAGTTCAGCCCCGGCGGGGGGGTCGGGATGTCGAAACTCCATATCCGGCGGCGGCAGCCCTCGGCGCCGATGGGCATCGGCGAGAATGCGGGCGATATTCACCCGCTGCTCGTGCGCGTACACCCGATTTACGCTGGCGGGATGCTGGCGGTAGTGGTGGATGGTCTGCTCGAGGTTCGCCAACCGGCCGACCTCGGCTAGGCGCAGAAACAAGTCCAGATCCTCGGCGTGTTTCGCGTCGATCGAGTACCCCCCGGCCTGATCGAGCGCCGACTTACGCATCATGACCGCCGGGTGAGTCAGCTCCATGCCAAAACCCCCAAGCAGCTTCGCTTCGATCCTGTCGTGATCTGTCGCAAGCTCAGGTGCCAGCACCGGCGCGCCGTCCGGGTCGGTCAGGCGAATTTGCCCGCCGACAATGACGCAATCGGGGTTGTCCCGCAGATATCGCAACTGGAGGCCGAACCGCTCGGGCAACGCCACGTCGTCGGCATCCATGCGGGCGATGAACTCGCCCCGCGACGCGGTGATCCCCTCGTTCAACGATGCAATCAGACCGCGATTCTCGCGGCTGATGATGCGGATGCGGGAATCTTCCGCGGCGTGCCGCGAGAGGATCTCGCCAGTCGAGTCGCGCGAGCCATCATCGATGATGATGAACTCAAAATCATCAAACGTCTGCGTCCGGATGCTCTGGATCGCAGCCGAGACGAACCGCTCGGCGTTGTAGGCCGACATGACGCAGGAAATTGAACGAATGATCGTGGGCATCAGGGTTCGACCAACCGGGCCAGTCGCCGGCGTTGCCGGCACGCGCCGGGAAAAGTCAATTTTCATCCCGCGGCTTTCGTGGCCCGGCCAATCTGCGACACTCGATCGCTCGGGCGTAGCTGGCCTCCTGGATCGGGGCAACGGCGTGGTGTCCGTAGCAGTCAAGGACGCGCCGTCGCGCGCGGCTTCCCAGGTCGGCGCGGAGTGCGGGGTCTGCCAGCAATTCGAGGATCGCCGTGGCTAACTTCCGAGGTCGCCGGGGCTTGACCAGGCGACCGACCCGGCCACGATCCAACATCTCGACCATTCCTCCTGCGCCGCCGCCGACCACGGCGCGGGCGGCCGACATGGCCTCGAGGCAAACATTCGGGAAATTCTCCCATAAACTGGGGAAGACGCAAACGTCCGTTTGCGCCAACACGACGGGGACCTCGTCCAACGGCACGGAGGGGAGGAACTCGACGTTGGACGACCATGGCACCAACTCGTGGCGAAGATATTCCCTCATGTCCCGGCCCGGCTCGGGTGAATCGGCGGGTCGGCCGACGAATCGGAAACGGGCATGGGGCCGCCGGCTGAGAACCAGAGGAATGGCCCGCGCCAAATCCAAGACGCCTTTGCGAATCTCCAGCCTGCCCAGAAAGGTCACGACCCCGCCCACCGGTTCGATGGGAATTTCCAGCAACCGCTGGGACGGGACATAGGGATAGGGATAGACTTCGATGGCGTTGCGGTCCAGATTCCAAGCGTTGGCGGTCACGGCCGCGATGGCACCGCAGGGGGCGGCGATCACGTCGGCATCCCGGATGGCGATGTATTCCGGGTCGTTGTTCGGAGCATACTGGAAATAGGGGCGCTGGCCGCGCCGCCAGGCCCCGATCGTCGCCCGCACTTTATGGCGTATCGCTAGCTTCCGCGGATTCATCCGCATCAACAGAAAGGAGGCGGTGTGCAGCCGGACCAGCAGAGGCACCTCCGGGCAACGCTTGATCGCCAGGCGTGCCTCGGCACGGTATTCACCGGTCTCGATCACGTCGAAACCAACCTCCTTGTGCCGCCGGGCGAACACGTCCGCCACAGGAAGATAAAATTGCTCCGGAGTTCGGTCCATGCCGGTGCGATGCACGATCACCCCGTCGTCGTCGAACGTTCCCTCGCGGCTTCGGGCCCCCGCGAAGACCTCGACGTGATGTCCGCGCTGACGCAACATGCGCACGGCCTGTCCGACATACGTGGCGATGCCCCCGTCGGCCGTGTCGGGGGGGAATTCATAGGAGACGAACGCGATTTTCATACCGAATCCGTTCCTCCCGGCCAGGGTGCGGCCTGGGCGTAGATGGGTGCCATCCGGCGGGCGATCAATCGCCAATCGAACAGCTCGGCTCGCGCACGGGCCGCCAGGCGCATCGCCCGCAGTCCCGTTTCATCGCGCAGCAGCCGGCGAACCGTGTCGGTGAACGCCGCGGCATCTCGAGCCGGGGCCAGCGCGCCGCACGATTCGTCCATGTATTCTCGCACGCCCCCCACGTCGGTCGCCACCACCGGCGTGCCGCACGCCAGGCCCTCCAGCAAGACGTTGTTCGCCGTGCTGTGTTCCATCGGCAAGATCATCAGATCGACCGTCTGGTACAGTTCAAGAAGCCGCGTCTCACTGATTCCGCTCAGGAGCGTAACATTGTCGCATCCCGCCAGGTACGGGCGCTTTTCCATCGAGGTCACGACATAGAGATGCACGTCCGGCTCGGTTCTTGCCAGTGAGTCGGCGACCCGGTGAAGCGTCTGGAAGTCGCGCAGCCATGAGCCGCCGAACAGACAGGTCGGTCGTTGCCACGCGGGTCTGGACTCCAACGGCTTGAAAAACTCGCAATCCACGCCGTGGGGAACCGTGTGGACCCGCTTCTCCCCCATGACCTCCTCGAAAAACGGTCGTTGTGTGTCGGACATCACCACCACCGCGTCCAGGCGTTGCAGGTGCGAGCGATCCTTGACGAAATCGCGCAACATCTCGGGGGGCTGGTGGAAACTTGCCACCAGCCGCGCCCCGCGGATCGGCTTCATTCGTCCGAGCATCCAATACTGGCTCTCACCATACAGATAGTGGAACACCGCCTCATGGCTCATCGCCGACCGTGCCATGACGTCCAGTTCGACCAGGAACTGTGACATCCCATACCAACCCAAGGGGCAGCGCCGACCCAGGCGCCGGTCGTACCATGCCCGCAGCAGCCGATACGCCGGCCCGATGCGAATTTTCGGCAAGGAGCGGGCGTTGGCGACATAATCCGCCAGCCGGTCATAACCGGAATGGGGACTGTGATGCGCGATGTTCATGCGCAGCATCCAAACCGGCTTGGCCACGGAGTTGTCCGGTGTCGAGGGCATCAAGCCGATGCCTCCGTCGGCGATTCTTCGGACGGCCCGGACGGCGCCGCGCGTCCATAGCCACTGAAATTCTCACCCGCCAGATGGTGGACGCGCGGGAGCGACTTGGCGATGCGGGTCCGCAGCTCTTCCCGGGCCCCCAGCAACCTCCGAATCTTCGCCACCGTCGATTCGGCGTCGAAAATCGCGTTCGGCTCGATGACCAGCCCTTCCAAGCTGAAATGCTGGAAAAGCCCGTCGAATTTCCCCTGGTAGGTCAAGGCAAGCGCCGGAGTGGCCTGGCCGAGGGCCGCGATCGCCAGGTGCATCCGTCCCGTGACGACCAGATCGAGTTCCCCGGCGATGGCCTTGATTTGCTCCGCCGGGCAAGGCATCGGAACGACCTCGCAAATCGCCTTGACATCCGCGTCCAGCCGCTCAAAAACCTCGATGGCGATTTGGTCATCACTCATTTTCCCCGGGACAGCGTCGGGGCGGATGTCGTGCGGGATCAGCAACACCGACACCTGTTGCCCTTCGGAACGCAGCAATGCCTTGAGGAACCGGACGAACCCATCCCGAATCCCTTCCACCCGGTCGGGGCCATAATCCGGGAAATTGGCGAGGTTGATGTTCACGCCCAAGACGCAGCGCCCTTGGAGCCGGTGCCCTTGAATCCGGGCGATGACGTCCTTGGCGATCGGACCCGCCGGATCGGGGCGTAGAAGAAAAGCCAAGTCCGCCACTAAGTCGAGGGGGCGTCCCGGTAGCAATGCTTGGAGCCGGCCCAGGGAAACCGCGTCACGCGCCATCATCCGCACCTCGCCCGGGAGCTTGCGCAGCGCCAGCACCGATCGCTCGCCGGGATGGGCGTTGCAGCTGAATCCGACGATGCGCGTCTTGGCACCGGTCTGTGACGCGAGGTCCACCAGCTCGGATCGTTGCGCCGAATAGATGTCGCTGTAGGCACCGTCCAGGACGTCGGCACCCAAGGACATGAAATGATCGAACCGACCCATCGCCCGGGCCGCTTGCCACCGCGAATCCCAGTCATCCTCCAATGCCGACAGGATGTCGAATTCCTCGACGAGGGGTCCAAGCCCTTCCCAGCGACTATTGCGCCCGTACTGCAATAATCCGATCGCCGGGGCACCGCGACGGCGCAGCTCTTCAATCATCACTTGCAGCATCGCTTGGTCGCCAAGGCTCCCCGGCCCCGACGGGGGCATGACCAGCACCGACCCCGCCCCGAAGGCGCAACCGCGCGTCCGCCGGCGCAGGCGATGCGACGCCAATTGCGCCATGGCGCGAGCCCGGCGGGCCTTCCAGCCAAGGCGATAGGTGAGCGAAGTCGTTGCCAACGCGGCTCCTTGCGATCGGGTTTCACGCCCGTCCGGCCAAAACCCAGCGATGCGGAAGATGCACCCGCCCATAGAGCGACCCGGAATCGATCGGACGACTGTTGATCTGGCCTTGTTCCACATCCACCATGAACGCTGACTCGACGTGATCGTGGCATTCCTCCCCGCGATGCAGCGCGGCATTGACTCGATAGCGGCCGGGAAGCAACAGCAGTTGATCCATCTCACAGCGAACGGACGGGTGGACCGCCTCTTCCGAACGATCCTGCCTGGAATGCAAGCTGCTGTCCAGCGATGCAACGGCCGCGCCCTGCGGGTCATAAAATGTGAATTTGCAAGTCAGATTCGGCAACAGAGCGCTGACATGGAATCGAAACGTCGCCGGACGACCGCTCATCAGCGTGGTGAGCTTGGGATCGCCGTCGCGGAACGCCTCGACGCGCAGCAGACGGCTGGCGCCGGTCCCGGCCCGGTCGATGCGGTCGGCGAGGCTTTCCGATGCCTTGCCTTCCATCCCGCCGAGGTAATGCTCGACGGCCTCGATCGTGGCACCGTCGAACACGACTCGCCCGTCGCGAAGCAGCACGCCCCGACTGCAAAGAGCCTGCAGCGCGCCCATGTTGTGGCTGACGAACAGGATCGTCCGCCCTTCGCCCTGGGCGACCTCCCGCATTTTCCCCATGCACTTTCGCTGAAAATCGGCGTCGCCGACGGCCAGCACCTCATCCACGATCAAAATCTCCGGTTCCAGATGAGCCGCCACGGCAAAGGCCAGCCGCACGCTCATCCCCGAGCTGTATCGCTTTACCGGGGTGTCGAGGAATTTTTCGACCCCGCTGAAATCAACGATTTCATCGAATTTCCTCGCGATCTCCGTTTTTTTCATCCCCAGGATCGAGCCGTTGAGATAGATATTCTCGCGGCCGGTGAGTTCGGGGTGGAAACCAGTGCCCACCTCGAGCAGCGATGCGACCCGGCCGCGCAGCACGGCACGCCCCTCGGTTGGTTCGGTGATGCGGCTGAGGCACTTGAGCAGGGTGCTTTTGCCGGCACCGTTGCGGCCGATGATCCCCACCACTTCCCCGCACTGCACGTCGAACGACACATCGCGCAGCGCCCAGAACGTGTCGCGCTCGTCGCCGTGTTCACCCAGCGAGCGAAAGCGCTGCCAGGGGGCCTTGATCACGTCCATGACCGCCTCGCCCAACGTCGCGTGCTTTTCGGCGCGCAGCCCCAGCCGGTAGCTCTTGCCCAGGCGATCGACGCTGATGACCGGATTGCTCATAGACGAATTCCGCGCGCGTTCAAGCGATATCGGCGAACCGGCGCTCGGTCCGGCGAAAGACCATCGCGCCTCCGACAAACAGCAACAGCGACGAGAGGATCGAAATCGCCAGATTCGCCGGTCGCCACGGCAATCCGAACAATGCCGAGCGGCAGCCGTCCAGCAGCCCGAATGCCGGGTTGAGCGACAACGGCCATTCGATCCAGTGCAGTCGCTCGGGCAGCCGCTTGGTCATACTGACCATGGGGATCATCACGAAGCTGAGGTATTGCAGCGCCTGGGTCATGAACGGGATGATGAACCGCACGTCGCGGTAGGTGACGGTCATCGCCGACAGAAGGTAGGCCATTCCCAGCGCCGCCAGGACAATCGGGATCAGCAGCGGCGCCACCAGCCACGCCGTCGGGGCCACGTCCACCCCAAACGCCAGGATCATTCCCGCCAGCACCACGGACGAGATCGCCATGTCCAGCAGCGCTCCGCCGATCACCGCCGAGGGGACGTAAAGCCGCGGGAAGTAGATTTTCGTCAGCAGATGCTGCTGATTGATCAGTGACAATCCGCCCGCGCCGATCCCCGTGGAGATCACGAACCAGGGCACCAGGCCCGCGAAATTCCAGATGAAGTAAGGAAGCCCCGCGGGCAGATCTTCCTTGAATCCTGCCAAGTTCCCGAAAAACAGGGTGAAGATTACCATGTTGAACAGCGGCTGGATCACCGCCCAACTGGCACCAAGGACCGTCTGCTTGTAGCGCACCTTGATGTCGCGCCAGACCAGAAACCCCAGCAGCTCGCGCTGCCGCCAGAGATCGGCCCAGTCCAGCCCGATCCATCCGCGGCGCGGCTGGATCACCAGCTCGAACTCGGCGCCGGAATCGAACGCAGGGGTATGCGGTGAGATCGGGTTCATCAGGTTCGTCGTCATGCCTTTAATCGTCTTTGTCGGCGGATCGGAGGGGATTATCCGCCCGCGTGTCCGATAACCAGACCCTCCGCGGCCGCCCACTCAGCGCGATCACTCCTTACATCGTCGCCCGCCATCGGTTCGTTTAACCCGCCCGCAATTTCGCGCCCGCCGACCCCAGCCGACCCCATGTTCTCCTTCGCGCCATCGTCCCTTCGCGTTTAACTCCTACCCCATCTTCGCGATCATCGCGTCGGCGAACTCGCTGGTCTTGAGCTTTTTCGCGCCGGGCATCAGGCGCTCGAAGTCGTACGTCACCGTCTTGGCCTCAATTGTCGCCTCCAGACTCTTGACGATCAGCTCCGCAGCTTCCTTCCACTGCATGTGTTCGAGCATCATTACCCCGCTGAGAATCACGCTTCCCGGGTTCACCACGTCTTTTCCGGCGTATTTCGGGGCGGTTCCGTGGGTTGCCTCGAACACCGCGTGGCCGGTGTGGTAATTGATGTTGCCGCCGGGGGCGATGCCGATCCCGCCGACCTGGGCCGCAAGCGCATCGGACAGATAATCGCCGTTGAGATTCAGCGTGGCGATCACGTCAAACTCCTCCGGGCGCGTCAAGACCTGTTGCAAAGTGATATCGGCGATCGAATCCTTGATAACCAGCCCGGCCCCGGGTTTGCCCTCGGGAATGCGCATCCAGGGGCCGGCGTCGATCTCGACGGCGCCGAAAGCCTCCCGTGCCAGTTGATACCCCCAGTCGCGGAACCCGCCCTCGGTGAACTTCATAATGTTGCCCTTGTGGACTAGGGTCACGCTTTTTCGCCCGTGCAGGATCGCGTATTCGATCGCCGAGCGGACCAGCCTTTGCGTTCCTTCGCGTGACACCGGCTTGATCCCGATCCCCACGCTGTCGGGGAATCGAATCTTCGCGTAGGCCTTAGGGAACTCGGACTGCAAAAACACCAGTATTTTGCGGCACTCATCGCTGCCTTGGGCCCACTCGATCCCGGCATAGATGTCCTCGGTGTTCTCGCGGAAGATCACCATGTCCACCTTTTCCGGATGTTTCACCGGGGATGGAACGCCGGTGAAATAGCGCACCGGGCGCAGGCAGACGTACAGGTCGAGCATCTGCCGCATCGCCACGTTCAGCGATCGGATGCCGCCGCCGACCGGCGTGGTCAGCGGTCCCTTGATGCCGACGAGGTAATGGCGAAACGCTTCGACCGTGTCATCCGGCAGCCAGGTGTTGAACTTGTCGAATGCCTTCTGACCGGCCAGCACCTCGAACCACTCGATACGGCGCTTGCCGCGATACGCCTTGGCGATCGCCGCGTCGATGACGCGTACCGATGCCCGCCAGATGTCCGGGCCGGTGCCGTCGCCTTCTATAAACGGAATCACCGGTCGATCGGGCACATGGAGCGTCCCGTTTTCGATGGTGATCGGCTGCCCATTGGCGGGCGGAGAGATATCCGCGAAAACAGGGGTGCTGGCCATCGTAATGCGCTTTCGTTGGTTCGGGTGTTGCTTGCCGAGACAGTACGCCGCAAGCGGCGCCGGACGATCAGGCCGAATGCTAGCCTCGCGCCTCGCGGGCGACAACTCCGCACGCGGGCGCGCCCATCACGCTGACCTTCTGCGCCGGCGGCTTTACGTGCCGGTCGGCGCGGGATTATGTTGGAGATAATGGAGCCGCTGGGACTGATCGCCGGGGAGGGCATTTTCCCGTTGCTGGTGGCGCGGGGGGCGCGGGCCGATGGACGGCGGGTGGTCTGCGCGGCGCTGAGGGGCAATGCCTGGCCGCAACTGGCCAAAGAGTGCGACGAGTTCACCTGGGTGGGAGTGTTGCGCGTGGGGCAGTGGATTCGCGTGCTTCGCCGAGCCGGCGTGCGCGAGGCGATCATGGTCGGACGGGTGCAAAAAACGCGCATGTACGACCGCTGGCGGTATCTGCGGTATATTCCCGACTACCGGACGCTGCGGCTGTGGTTCACCGTGCTGCGCCACGATCGCCGTCCGTATGCGATTCTCAACGCCTTGACCGAGGAACTGACCGCCGCGGGAATTACCTTGATCGACTCGACCGCCCATACCCGCGACCAGCTCGCCACCGATGGGGTGATGACCCGCTGTCATCCAACCGAGGCGCAGTGGAACGACATCCGCTTCGGTTGGCCGATCTGCCGTGCCATCAGCGAGATGGACATCGGCCAGTCGATCGCGGTGCTGTGCCGCGATGTGATCGCCGTCGAGGCCCTCGAGGGCACCAACGCCATGATCGAGCGAGCCGGGGCGCTATGTCGTGGCGGCGGCGGATGGACGCTGGTGAAAGTGACTAACTCCCGCGCCGACCTGCGCGTGGATGTGCCGACGGTCGGGACGACGACGATCGAAAAGCTCCGCGAAGCCGGATGCGGCTGCGTGGTGATGGAGGTCGGCAAGACCGTACTGCTGGAGAAGATCAAGGTGCTGGAACTGGCCGACCGTTATCGCATCGCCATTGTCGGCGCCAGCGGTGATTCGCCGGTCGCGGCGGGGACTGAGTCCCTGCGTTTACCCTTTTCTGGAGATGTTTCCCATGATCAATGAACAGACGCTTCGCGTCATCGACGAGATCGACGCGCTTCGCAAGACGCATGAGGATTCCTGGCAGGTTCCCCGCGAGGAGGCGGACATGCTCTTGCAGATCGCGTTGGCGACAGGGGCGAAACTCATCGTCGAGGTGGGGACGAGCTACGGATTTTCCGGGCTGCATTGGGCTTTGGCGGCCAAGCTCAACGGCGGGCATGTCCACACGATCGACGCCAGCGAGAAAAAAGTACTCGCCTCGCGTCAGGCGTTTGATCGAGCCGGTCTGGGTGAGTTCATCACCAACCATCACGGCGATGCGCGTCAGAAATTGGCGGAGATCGCCGGGCCCATCGACCTGGCGTTCATCGACGCCGACAAGCCCAGTTGTGGCGCTTATTTCGATCTGCTGTGGCCGAAGCTGTCGCCCGGCGGATCGATCCTGACCGACAACGCCACGACGCATCGCCAGCAACTCGCCGATTTCGTCCGGCATGTCCGCGGGCTCGACGGGGCGATCAGCCGCGAAGTGGCGATCGGCAACGGGATCGAGTGGACGATCAAGCTGGCCAAGTGATCGCAGGGCGGCACCGGAGCGTGTGCCGGCCGGCTCAAGGTCGCCGCGCGGATCAAAGTCACCCCGCAGGTCAACATCCCCGCGCGGGTCAAGATCACCGCGCCGGCCACGTCACCGGCCGAGTCACGTCACCGGCCGAGTCACGTCACCGGCCGGGCCACGTCGCCGGCCGGGTCAAGTCGCTGGCCGGGTCAACCTACCACCCGGGGTCAAGTTGCCGGGCGCGGGCGTCCGATAAAAACAGGATGCTTGCGGTCGCTTTCTCGGCTCTCCTTTTTCTCGCCCAGTTCAACCCGATGCTGCGCGGCGCAATGCCGCCCGACGACTCGCCCCGAGCCGCCGCCACCGCGCCGATGGCCGTCGCGGCCTCGCAGCCGAAAGGGCTGTCCGCCCAAAGGCATGACGCCCAGGACTTCGACGATCTTGAGTTCATCAAGGTTCTCAAGGGGGAGAAGCGCCTCAGCCCGCAGGAACTGCTCCAACTGGGCTTCTGGGTCAATACCGCCAAGGACCTGGTCGTCGGCCTGCTGCTGGCGATCCCCAAGGCCTTCGTCGCCCTCGTTTTCCTCATCATCTTCTATTTGATCTACCGCACCATCCGCAAGGTGATTGTCGGATCCATGGGGCGGGCCAATGTCGATCAGTCGATCCGCGACATGCTCGGGCATCTGCTCAAGTGGGGCATCCTCGGATTCGGGCTGGTCATTGCCTTCAATCAGATCGGCATCCAGATCACGGCGCTGCTGACGGGCGTTTCGATCATTGGGCTGGCCATCGGCTTTGCCGCCCAGGAGACTCTGTCCAACTTCATCGCCGGCATCGTGATCTTCTGGGACCGCCCGTTCAAGGTCGGCGACTGGATCGAAGTCGAGGGCACGCACGGCCAGGTGCAGCGGGTCACCTTCCGCTCGACGCGAATCCTCAACCTCAACGGCGAAGTGGTTATCTTTCCCAACACCCATATGCTCTCGCACCGGTTGAGCAACCACTCGACCAATCCGATCAACCGCGTGAACGTGCCGATTGGCATCGCCTACAAGGAGTCGATCGACGATGCCCGCGCGGCCCTGCTGGCGCTGACCCGCGATGATCCGCGCATCCGCACCGCCCCGGCACCGCAGGTCATCGTCAAGAGCTGCGGCGAATCGAGCGTGGACCTGGTGCTTCGTTTCTGGATCGAGGATGAGGCCATCGAGTGGTCGATCGGCCACGAGTTCATGGAAAAGGCCAAGAAAGCCCTGGACGCGGCAGGAATCCAGATCCCGTTCCCGCATATGCAACTGTTCCTCGAGCAAACTCCCGCCGTGGCGAGCCTCGCCGATCGCCGGGCGGGCTGAAAAAATCACTCGTCGGACGCGAGCAGGACATTCAACGAACCTTGGAGGCCGGCTTCGCGGCCCATCTGGTCAAACCGGTGAGCCTGCCGAAGCTCGAGGAAGCGATTCAGGCCGCCGCGTCGGCTCGAAGCGCCCGAGGCTGATTCGCGCCAGGTTCGTCGGACTCATCCGTCTCAGAGCCGCTCGTCCGCTTCATCGCCGCCGATCCGCTTCAGCGCCGCTAATTCGCTTCAGCGCCACCGATCCGCTTCAGCGCCACCGATCCGCTTCAGTGCCACCGATCCGCTCCAGCGCCGCCGATTCGCTTCAGCGCCAACATTCAGCGTCGCCCGTCCGCCCGCGCTGGCTCGACGCTGGGGATCACCACTCGGTCGAACCGGACGTCGATCCACGGTTGCCCGGCATCCACCCGCGCATACTCCTTCCACACCTGCTCGAGCCGCGCCAGCTTCTGTTCCGGGCCGATCTCGACGTGAAATCCCTCTCCCGCCGACCACGGTTCGCCCCACTTGATCAGCGAGGGATATCGCGTCGCCAGAACGAGCTGCGCTTCGCGCGGATTGATCCGGCCGGCGAAGTTGCTCACGTCCACGCGCTGGATTTCCTCGGTAAACGCCAGCCCGTAAAGATGCTCGATGAGTTGGATTCCCGCCCGCAGATCGTCTCCCGGCCATGACTCCCCGGCGTGCTGCGGCGGAGGCAGCCGCACGCCCGAGATGATCCGAAGCTCCAGCCGCCCGCTCTTGCCGAACACCACCCGTGGCAACTCATCGTCGCAATACTGCGCCGGCAGCTTGTACCCCTGTCGATCGACCAGCCAGAAATCGCTTCCCCACTGCACCAGCGCCACCGGGGCGCGGTAGTCGCAGTCGATCTCGAGGGTATCGCCCGGCTTTTGTCCGTAGACGCGCCGAACCTGGTTGACCTGGGCGATCCACGGATTATGACGCAGCGCCGCATCGGCATCGCGCAGCAGTTGCGGATCGAGCGATGAGTGCGTGCCCACCGGCCGCGCGGTCGCGGCGATCCGCGCCGCGACATAGTCGCTCATCCACACCGGACGGTTCTTCAGCACCACCGTCGGCGGCTCGGTGGCGAAGACGATGCGCGTTTCCACATACCGCCGAAGATGAACGAACCCCGCGACGAACGCACTGATCAGCACCGCCGCCAGCAGCCCGTGGCCGAGGATGCGACGGACAATCGCCCATCGCTCGCTTTCCAGCGGCTTGTTTCGCTTGGACGGCTTGGTCTTCTCGCTCTTGGACACTCGTCTCCCATCACCCCCCGGACCCGCGTCCAGGCGCGCCGCACCAGCGCGGCATCCGCGCGGAACCCAAGTCCCTTATCGGACTGATTTGCCCAAAAAATCCAAAATCAGCGCGGTTGAATTGGAAATGCCCGCGACGCCGAAGAAGATTGACCACGAGGCTCGAAGAGCACGGGAAAAGACAAGTTCCTTAATGGATATCCCGCAATTTCGTCGCGTAGCACGTCGATTCCACGCATCCGCTTGATAAAGCGCGAAGACGCGAGGAGGCGAAGAACTGTTTATTCTTCGTACCCCTCGCGCCTTCGTAGTGAAAAATCTTCTGCCAGCGCCGCGCCGCCATCATAGAGCCGATTTACCGTACCCAAGGCGCAACCCGGCATTTTTCTTCGCCCCTTCGATCCTTCGCGTTCAGAAAATCTTGCGAGGCTATCGCGCGCGGCCGAAGCGGTCTTCGGCGACTTTCCAGTTGATCACGTTCCACCAGGCGTCGATGTAGTCGGGACGGCGGTTCTGGTACTTCAGGTAGTAGGCGTGTTCCCAGACGTCCAGCCCGATGATCGGGAAATGGCCGGTCATAATCGGGGAATCCTGGTTGGGCGTCGAGAGGATCTCGATTTTCTCGCCCGTCTTCACCAGCCATGCCCAGCCGGAGCCGAAGCGCCCCGTCGCCGCGGTCTTGAACTGCTCCTTGAACTTCTCGAACGACCCGAACGTCGAGTTGATCGCCTGCGTCAGGCTTCCCACCGGGGCGCTTCCCGACTTGCCCGCGGGGTTGAGAATCTCCCAGAACAGCGAGTGGTTGTGGTGGCCGCCGCCGTTGTTGCGAACGGCGGTCTTGATCTCGTCCTTCACCATCGCCAAGTCGTTGGCCAGAACCTCGTGCAACGGCTTGCCGTCCAGGTCGGGCTGTTTGGCGATCGCGGCGTTCAGGTTGTTCACATACGCCGCGTGGTGCTTGCCGTGATGAATTTCCATCGTCTGCTTGTCGATGTGCGGCTCGAGGGCATCGGAAGCAAATGGCAGCGGGGGTAGTTGGTAAGGCATGGACTTCACTCCTTCATGGGGGTGCAAAAAGAAACAGGTTTCCAACGTAAGTCTTGAACGGTAGGTCGATTGAACGGACCGGTCAACCGGCGGCGGCTCTTGGGCATTTATCGCCCGCGCAGCTTCGAGAGCAGTCGCTTCACCATGTTCGGCTGCCTGTAGCGCTTGCGGGCGCAGGCGTGGCAGAACTTCGTGCCCTCGAATCGCGTGAGCTGGTTGTCGGGAAAGTGGTCCCCGCAGACGGCGCAAAGTCCGCCGACCGCTTCGCCGTGCGATGACTGATGTTTCTTGTCGGCCTCGCCGCAGGTCATGCACCAATAGCGCCCCTCGCGGTCGCGCATGCGCTGGCGACCGGAAACATTGGCGCCGCAGACGCAACAAACCTTGGCGACCGGCGCGGATTGAACGGACATGTGGACGCTCCCGTGTTGAGCCGCCCCCTGGGTCAAACGAAGATGCCTGGCATGCCGCGGACGATGGTTCGCGGGGAGGCACTTGCTCATCGTACCGGGTTTCGGGTACCAATTGCAATTGTTGCAGGGCCTTTTGCACACCCTTTTTCGAGGTTCGCCATGACGAGTCGATGGATATTTGCGGCGGCGATAGCGCTAATCCTGGGCGGGTGCGTTCGCAGCGTGAACCCGGTCTATCTCGATGAGCAACTCGCTTTCGACCCGGCTCTGGTCGGAAAGTGGACCGATCCCGGGGCAAAGGACGTGATCACCTGCGCCGCCCGGGAAGATGGCAAATCGTACCGCATCGTTTTCATCGACGAAAAAGGGGCCGAGTCGGCGTTCATCGGGCATCTGGCCAAGGTCGGGGATCTTCGCCTGCTCGATCTGGCGCCCGAACAGCCCAGCAATTTGGCGGACCTGGCCCAGGCCCATTTTCTCGCCTTGCATTCGTTCTATCGAATCACCGATATCGCGCCATCGGTCAAGTTCCAGATGATGGGCGTCGAGTGGCTTAAGAAGATTCTCAGCGACGATCCTCAAGCCCTCGAGACGTTGCCGCTGGACAAAGACAATCTCGTGCTTTCCAACACGACCCAGGAGATTCAGGCGTTCATTCTCAAGCACCGCGACACCCCCGGTGCCTGGGGCGAAGTCAAGGAATATGTCCGAGTCGCCGCGGCTTCCACCAAACCCTCGACCCTGCCCGCCGGCGCAGCGCCCGCGGCGAAGTGATAACCAACCTCTCGCAACGCCTCGCCGTTCGTCGATTGAATCCCTTCTCAGGCAACGACGTAACGACGCAACGGGATTTCAATGAAGTGGAACCGCGCGCCGCACCCACACCCGCAAGCTGCGGAACAACTCAGACGCAACGGAATTTTCAATCACGTAGAACCGCGCCCCGGTTGGCGTTCCTTGCCAAAACTACGTTCTGAGCCCGCTCTATTTCTGCTCGTGGAGTCATGGCGTCGTCGCGTCGCGTCGTGGCGTCGTTGCGAGAGATTTTCCCGGAAACGCAAGTTCGCGTTGCCCCGGCACGCTCTATGCCACGGCGCGGGAATGCTCTTCCAGTCGCTGCACCAGTTCCGCCGCCTCTTCCTCGCGCTCGCCGATGCTGCTCGACCAGTACACCCGCTCGTTCGTCGCCACCGCCTTTTCGATCCGCCGGTAGGCGCTGATCACCGTCGAGTGGTTGCGATTGCCCATTCTCGCTCCGATTTCCGGAAAGCTCAATCTCGCGGTCTTTCGCACCAGAAACATCGCCACGCTGCGGGCCAGGCTGATCGTCCGCTGCCGTCCGCCGCTCATCAGGTCTTTCTGCTCCAGCGAGAAGTAGGCGCACACGGCCTGAATAATCGACTCGGGCTTAATCGGCTGCACAAGCTGGCGATCCAGTTCGCTCAAGGCCTCCTGCGCCATCGCCACATCGGCCGTACGCCCCAGCAGCCGGCAATGGGCACCGATGCGCGTCAGCGCGCCCTCGAGTTCCCGCACGTTCTGCGTCACCCGCCGCGCCACCCATTCGACCACCGGTGCCGCCAGCTCGATCCCGCCGCGGTGCGAAAGCATCCGCAGAATCTCACAGCGGGTGGCGAAGTTCGGCGGGTCGATCCGCACCACCATCCCGCTGACGAATCGGCTGATCAGCGATTCGCCGAACTCCTCGATCATTTTCGGATGGCTGTCCGACGCCATCACCACCTGTCGGCCCATCGCCTCGATGGCGTTGAACGTGTGCAGAAACTCTTCCTGGGTGGCCCGCTTGCCGCCGAGAAAATGCACATCGTCGATCACCAGCAGGTCCAAGTCGCGCATGCGGCGGCGAAAGCCATCGAGTTTGTTCGCCCGCATCGACGAGAGAAAATCGTTGGTGAACTCCTCGCCGGTGAGGTACATCCAGCGCCGGGTGGGATGATGGTCGATGAATTTGCGGCACAGCCCCTGGAGCAGATGCGTCTTGCCCAGCCCGCAGGATCCATGGATGAACAGCGGGTTGTATTGCACGCCGGGAAACTCGGCGACGTAGGCCGCGGCGTTGTACGCGAGCTGGCTGTTGGCCCCGACGACGAAACTGTCCAGCGAATGACGAAGCCGCGGGCCGCTCTGCGGCTTGGCGGCGATCGCGCCGGTGGGGCGCGGCGCGATCGCGGCCGCCGGTGCCGGGATCGAACGCATCACCGGCATCCCGCTTGTCGCGGGGCGGGGCTTGAGGCTCGCCGACAGCCGCGACACGCTCGCCGGTGTCAATTCTGACGTTGCCGCCGCCGCTGTCATCGCCGCGGCGGTGCCGCGGTCGTCGGCGTTGACCATGGATCCGGCGAACAACTGCGGGACCACGCTGAATCGCACCATCAGCGGCCCGCCCAGCACCTCGTGGGCCGCTTCCTGGATCGGGCGGGTGAAGTGCGAGCCGATCCACTCGCTGATGAAATCATTGGGAACGGCGATTTCCAGCCCGTCCTGCTTGAGGTCCAGGCGGGTCGAATTATTGAACCATACGTGAAAGCGCTGCGGTCCGACGCGCTGGGCGATGGCGTCGGCGAGTCGAGCCAACTGGGGATCATGCGGAGCGATGATACAGCTCAATGCGAACTCCTTCCGGCCGATAGCCTCCGGGCCGAATCGGCCCATCGTGCTAAGCGAAAGTCGTCGGGGTGTGTCGCCGCACTCACGGCAACGCCGAGCACCGACGCCTTTTTAGTCCACCGTCCGCCTCGAGCGGCTCCTCCGAGAAGCCTGCCTTCGGCGCGGTACAACCGTTCCGCCTTGACGCCCAAGAACAGCGTGGATTCGGGCGCGAATCCCTCGCCGTCCCAGCGCCGCATTTTCGCGGCGGATCAGGCCTCCTGCCCGTCATTCATCCGTGAGAGTCGAATCCGTTCGGTGTGGTCAAGCGCCCGGCGTCTCTTGCGAGCGAAGAATCGTGGGCGACCTTGCGTCGCCACTGGATCGGGCGCCCGTGATGCCTTTTCGACATCGAGCGACCCTTGCGATTCTCGCCGGGCACTTCTCGTCCGTGAAACCGGGGCGAAAAATAGTCAGTCCCGATGATGCTGGCAAGGGGGTCTTTATCGGATTTTCCGTTCACACCAGCGCAACCATCGGCCAGACCATGACCAACCGCTTGAAAAAAAACTCCATCAACGTGCCATGCACATTTTTATCGGACATGTGTACAAGATGTGGATCGGAGCAGCGCCCAAAAAAGTCCTTATCGGACTCCATCCCAGCGTTGAAAACGACTTGCAACCGCGCCGCGCTCCGGTCAGGCGCGACCCGCCAGGCAGCGCTTCGTCCGCGGCGGCCGCGTGCCCGCCGATTGCTCCGATCGGGTTCTTATCGCACCGCCCCGGGCGACTCCGGCTATTTCTGTCGTTTCGGCGGGGCATCGCCCACCGCCTGCGCCATCTGCCGCACCCGCTCGATCGGCATCGTCCGCGGGACCGTCCGCGACATGTGCCAGAACCCGAAGAGCGAGATCATGCTCAGGATCGTGCTGATGGCGAAAACCCCGTGACCAGCCAGCCCGCTCTGATACAGCAGCACCCCCGCGAACGGTGCCACGCATCCGCGCAGCCCGGTGAGCATCACATGAACCCCCATATACGTCGCGGTTTTCTCCGGCGGGGCAAAGTCGTTGTGGCCGAGGTTCCACGCCAGATTTCCTCCCGCGTTGGAGATTCCAATGAGCATCTGCGCGATCGCCACGATCCACAGTTGCCCGTAGATCGCCCCGAGAAACAACACCCCCTGCGCCAGCACCGACACCATCCCCTGCCCCACGCGAAACCGCGTGATATGCACCCGATCGAACAGCGGCGACCAGATCTGCGTGAACGGCAAGCTCACGGCCATCGGGAGGATCTGCAACACGATCGTCGCCAGCAGGTACTCCGTCGCCGGTTTCGTCATCTCCTTGGACACCATGAACACCAAGGGAGGCGCGAGCATCATGAAGCTGAAGCCGGACAGGAATTGCCAGCGCTGATAATCACGGAATTGCTTGTCCTGGCGAAGGATTCGCCAGGCCTCGGCGAAGAACTGCACCACCCCGCGCGGCTCGCCGTTGGGCTGGTAATTCAGCACGTTCGACTCATCCGTCTGCGCCAGGTTTTCGGGCCGAGGCGTGTAAAGCTGTTGTCGGCGAAGCGCCGAACGCTCCTGACGCACCCGAATCTTCGAGAATTGCCAGATGCCGATCGCCCCCAGCGCCGCGGCGATCGGATACAGATACGCGAACGCCTCGGGGTTGTGGTCCAGCCAGCTCGAACCCAGAAAAGTCGTCATCGCCAGAACCGCCGTCGCCACCATCGAGATCCGGCCGACGATCTGCCCGCGGATGTGGCGCGGATAATTCGCCCGCCAGATGGCGCTGCGCACCGTCACGATCCCCGACGCCAGCACCCGCACCAGGATGATGTCCAGCGCGAACGCCCAACCCGCCACGCCGCCGCCCGGCGATTGCGGCAGCAGCCGCGTCAGCGACGCCGCCGCGATCGACAGCACCACCCCGCCTTGCAGCACGTTCACGAACGGCACCATTCGACGCGTCCGCGACAGCTCGGACCAGACCAGCGCCGCGATGTTCCCGAACATCGGCGCCGCCGTGATTACCGCGATGAGCAGCGGCGAGGCCTGGAAATATTTCGCCGCCACCACCCCCGTAAACGATCCCTCGGCCAGCGACGCCGCCAGCGGATACGTCAGTGCCGAGCGCATCTCATGCACATACGCGTGGCGCACCATATATGGCTGCTGCCGAGTCCGCAGCGAAAACATCCTTCTCCACATCGCTCATGCGAGAGTAGATCAAACCTCCGGCGTGAACAAGCTGCCCTTCACCGGGAAGGAGTCGGCCCAAAGATCACCAGTGGGTGTCTTTGATGGAGATCGTGGGGCCGCAAAAGCCTTGGCAGCGGCACAACGACGCCCGACCCCTGGCGCAGGCGACCCGTGGCGCAGGGAGACACTCTCGGCGGTGATCGTTGACCGATCACTCGCGGTCGGAGCGACGAGCCACGCGGCTCACCCCATCGTCGACGCACGACAGCGCCAGCGCGGCGGAAACGATCGTTGATCTGGATCGGCGTTCATCGGCGTGCATCGGCGGTGAGTTCGTCATCATCCGCAGCGCGTTGGCGGGGCATGGGAAGCGGTCTCGAATCCAACCGCCGATGAACGCGGATCAACGCCGATGCACCGAGCGTGCGGTGGATCGAATCAAGTTCGATCAGGATTCACAGGATAAGGCGATTGGGCCCGGATCGCCGCGCGCCTCGATCCTGTTCATCCTGTTCATCCTGGTTTCTGCTTCCGGTCCCATGTCGGTGGCTCCTCGGCGATTCAAGGACTCGATTTCAAATTTCAAATTTGAGATGGATCGATCGGTTTAATGCGGGGCGAGTCGAAGTTCAGCCCGCGAAAGTTGTCATGCACTCGATAGAATCCCCGCGAAATCAAAGAATTTGACCCAGATAGGAGAAACGGCTAGTCTGGACGGCGCGATTTGGAGAGGTGGCAGAGTGGTTGAATGCGCCGGTTTCGAAAACCGGTCTGCCCGCAAGGGTAGCGGGAGTTCGAATCTCCCCCTCTCCGTTCATTCCTAAGCGGTAAGAACGCAAAACCGCCCCCAATAGCGCCGAAATTCCTTGGTTTGGCCCTGTGGAAACGCGATCAATCTCAGCAGTCGTCGGCGGCCACGTCAGGATCGTGAATGTCGCCGGCAATTGTCGCGGAGAATGCCGTCGGGGAATGCCGCGCCGCCAAAGCCGTGGTTGTGGGGGGGGGGCGCAGCGCGAACCTGATTCGACATCTGATACCACGTGGTCGGAATCAGTCAGGCCGTCCAGGGCCAGCCGGGGCGTAGCACGAACCCTATTCGAAATCTAATACCACGCGGCTCGCCGCCGTTGTCGTCGCGCGCATCACGCCGGCGCAACGCGAACCTTATTCGAAATCTGATACCCCGGTCGGCATCCCCGCCGCGGGACGAGCGGTCAGCCCTTGGCGAACGAGAAATCCCGGCGCTGGGCATCGGCGCGGATATCGATGGTGTCGCCTTCGGTGAAATCCCCGCCGAGGATTTTTCCCGCCAGGGGATTTTCGATCCGGTGCTGGATCAATCGCTTCAGCGGTCGAGCGCCGTATTGCGGGTCGTACCCTTCCTCGGCGAGCATCTTTTTCGCATCATCGTCTATTTTCAGGCTCAGCCCGCGGTCGGCCAGACGTTTGCGCAGATGCTCGAGCTGCACATCGACGATCCGCGTGAGCTGCTCCTTGCCCAACGGGTGGAAGACGATCACCTCGTCAATTCGGTTGAGAAATTCCGGGCGGAACTGCCCCTTGAGCAGATCCTTCACCGCGCCTTCGATCTCCCATTCCGCGGCGTTCTGCGCTGTCAGCGACTGGATGCGATCCGAGCCGATGTTGCTGGTCATGACGATCACCGCGTTCTTGAAGTCCACGGTCCGCCCCTGGCCGTCGGTCAGCCGCCCATCGTCCAGCACTTGCAGCAGCACGTTGAACACATCGCGGTGCGCCTTCTCGATCTCGTCGAACAGGATCACGCTGTAGGGACGGCGACGGACGGCTTCGGTCAGCCGCCCGCCTTCCTCGTAGCCGATGTATCCCGGGGGCGCTCCGATCAGCCGAGCGACCGAGTGCTGCTCCATGAACTCGCTCATGTCGATCCGCACCATGGCGCTTTCATCATCGAACAGGAACTCGGCCAGGGCCTTGCATAGTTCGGTCTTTCCCACGCCGGTCGGCCCCAGAAACATGAACGAGCCGATGGGGCGATTGGGATCGCCCAGGCCGGCGCGGTTACGTCGCACGGCATCGGAGACGGCCCGCACCGCATCGGTCTGGCCGATCACCCGCTTGCCGAGCCGATCCTCCATTTTCAGCAGTTTTTCCCGCTCTCCTTCGAGCATCCGGCTCACCGGAACCCCCGTCCAGCGCGCCACCACTTCGGCGATTTCATCGGGCGTCACCTCTTCCTTCACCATCGACTCCCCGCTCGCAGTCAATTCGTGGAGTTTCTTCTCGGCCCCCTCGAGTTGAGCCTTTAAGTCGCGCATGTCGCCGTACTGGATCCGCGCCGCCACCTCCCAGTTGCCCTGGCGCTGGGCCTGGTCCAGCTCGACCTGCTTGCGGTCCAGCTCCTGCTGCACCGTCTTCATCGCGTCCATCGCCCCTTTTTCCGTTTCCCAGCGGGCCGACAGCTCGGTATTGCGCTGCTGCAACTGCCCCAGTTCCTTTTCCGCCTTTTCCAACTGCTGTTTCGAGCCGGCGTCCTTTTCCTTGCGTAGCGCCTCGAGTTCGATCTGCAGCTGCATCATCCGACGCCGAATTTCATCGAGTTCGGCGGGCATCGAATCGTTCTCGATCCGCAGCCGCGACGCCGATTCATCGATCAAGTCGATGGCCTTGTCGGGAAGAAATCGGTCCTGGATGTAACGGTCCGACAGCACCGCGGCGCTGACCACCGCTGCATCGGTGATGCGCACGCCGTGGTGCGTCTCGTAGCGCGCCTTGAGGCCGCGCAGGATGGCGATGGTGTCCTCGACGCTCGGCTCGCCGACGACGATCGGCTGAAAGCGCCGCTCGAGGGCGGCGTCCTTCTCGATGTGCTTGCGATATTCGTCCAACGTCGTCGCGCCGATGCACTTGAGTTCTCCCCGGGCCAACGCCGGCTTGAGCAAGTTCCCCGCATCCATCGACCCTTCGGCCTTGCCGGCACCGACCACCGTATGCAACTCGTCGATGAACAGGATCACCTGTCCATCGGACTGCTGCACATCCTTGATCACCGCCTTGAGCCGATCCTCGAACTCCCCGCGAAACTTCGCCCCGGCGATCAGGGCCCCCATGTCCAGCGCGATGATCCGCTTGTTTTGCAGCGTCGCCGGCACATCGCCGTTGATGATCCGGATCGCCAGCCCCTCGACGATGGCCGTCTTGCCCACCCCCGGCTCGCCGATCAGCACCGGGTTGTTCTTCGTCCGCCGCGACAGCACCTGCATCGTTCGGCGGATTTCCTCATCGCGGCCGATCACCGGATCGAGCTTGCCGGCCCGAGCCATCTCCAGCAGATCTCGACCATAACGCTGCAACGCCTGGTACTTGTCCTCGGGGTTCTGGTCGGTCACCCGCTGCCCCCCGCGCACGGACTTCAGCGCTGTCAGCAGCGAGTCGTGCTTGGCACCACTGATCGACAGCATTTCCCGCGCTGGGCTTTTCACCTGGGCCAACGCCAACAGCAGATGCTCGGTCGAGGTGTACTCATCCTTGAGCCGGTCGGCCTCCTTCTGGGCCTGCTCGAAAATCTCCTGCGTGGAACGCGCCATGCTCAGTTGCGTCCCCGTCGCCTTGGGCAGCCGATCGATCTCGGCCTCGAGCAGGGATGCCAGCCGCCGAGTATCGGTGCCGACCTTTTGCAGCAGGGGATGCACCACGCCCTCCGATTCGTTTTCCGCAAGCAAGGCCGCCAACAAATGCAGCGGCGAAATCTCGGCGTTGTTTCGCCGCTGCGCCAACTCCTGGGATCCAGCCACCGCTTCCTGGGCCTTGATCGTCAGCTTGTCAAATCGCATGGAATCATCCTCGTTTTCATCCAGGGTCCCTGAGACTGCAAGAGGATCAGCAAAGGACAAGCCAGCGCCCCGGGGGTTGGGGGGTTGGCGACAACCCCCCAAAAATGATGGATTTACGAGAATCGATGCCGGTTTGGACGAGGCGGGTTCAGATGCCGGGACTGCCGTTATGACAGGAGAAAGGGAAACCCGAACCGTTCGACATCCTATGTCGCCACGGCGGGTTTCTTCACGGGCTTGGCCTTGACCAGCGGCGCTGGACCGCTGATCCACCGCTTGAGCGTTGTCGCCGCCGCCGGCAGTGCCTCTTCCGCCGGCGCGAGGTTCGCCAGCCAGGCCCGCTCCCATTCGAAGGTGATGTAGCCGCCGTAGCCGATCCCTCGAAGCCGATGGATCAGATTTTCCACCCGCACGTCGCCTTCCCCCAGCGGACAGAGCGTCGCCCCGGCACCGCTGAAACGCGCATCCTTCACCTGCACATACTGGATGCGGTTGTTGAGAACCGGCACGCTCACCCACGGCGTCTCGCCCGCCAGCGCCGCGTTGAAAACATCCCAGCAGGCCCCGACGGCCGGGTGGTCCAGCAGCTCGAGGATCTGCCACATCTCCTTGGCGTTGCGAAATGAAAGGGCGTTTTCGATCACCAGTGTCAGGTTCCGCCCCGCGGCGTCATCGCCGAGAGGGCGCAGCCAATCGGCCAGGCGGGCCCCGACCTCACTGCGCGTCTGCCCGGCCCGCACTTCGCTGTCAAAAATCTTGATCAGCCCGCATCCCAGTTTTTCCGCCAGGTCCATCAGCCGTCGCAAGTCATCCGCCGATGCCGCATCGCGTGCTTTGTCCTGCGTAAAGGCGATGGAAGCGGCCAGGCAGGCGATGGCGATCTTCGCATCGGCGAAAACCCCTCGCACCGCGGCGGCGTCGATGGCGAGCACCTCGGCCGTCGCGGCATCGGGCCGGTGGGGCAGCCCGCGCAGCTCGACGCCGTCGTAGCCGTACTCCGCCGCCCGCGCCGCGACCGCGGCAAAATCCCAATCCGGGCACGCGACGGTGGAAAACGCGATTTTCATGGGCATTGGAGAAGTTCCTGATGCCTATGTAGACCCGCGAACCCGGGTGGTCAAGCGACCGCGCCGCCGAGTGAGTGCATGACACTTTTCGCGGGCTGAACTTGGACTCCCCCCCCCCCCCCCGCGCATCCAACTGATCGATCCATCTCATTTTTCAAATCGAGTTCCTGAATCGCCGCGGAGCCACCGACATGGGACCGGGAGCAAGAACCAGGATGAACAGGATGACCGGAGGGATTTCAACGCCAAGACGCGAGGGCGCGAAGGTTTTTGCTCGTACTTTTCGTCTCCTTCGAGCCTTCGGGGTGAAAAATCCCGCGCGATCCGCGTGCCGGGGTCCGCCAGCGAGGCGATTCACTTATCGCCGGGAAATTTTCAGAGGCGAAGCGGCGAAGGCACCGGGAGAAAATGCCGGGTAAGCCCTGGGCGGGCGAGGTTTGCGCCGGTGAATCGGCTCGGGCTGAGGGCTGAAAAAAGCCGAAGGTGGGATTCGAACCCACAACCCCCGCTTTACGAAAGCGGTGCTCTGCCATTGAGCTACTCCGGCTTGGCCGCGTCGAGGAAAGGATATACCCCGGCGGTGCGGCGGTGACAAGGGACCGGCGAGCCGATTCATCTCAGCCGGTCCACGCCCCCTTCGGCGGGCGTTGGTTGGCCGATCACCCGCGGTCGGGACGCCGAGCCACACGGCTTGTCCCGCGGACGGTCCATTCACCGCCGTCTTCGACCGCGCCCGTCCCGCCGCGGCGGAAACCCTCGTTGACCTGGATCGGCGTCCATCGGCGTGCATCGGCGGCGAGTTCTTCATCATCCGCAGCGCGTCGGCGGCGCATGAGACTCGGCCTCGAATCCAACCGCCGATCAACGCCGATCAACGCCGATGCAACCAGCGTGCGGCGGATTGAATCAAGTCCGATCAGGATGCACAGGATAAACAGGATTCACAGGATAAGGCACTGGGGCCGGGCTTCATCGCGCGCCACGATCCTGTCCCTCCTGTCCCTCCTGACCATCCTGTTCATTCTAGTTCTTGCTCTCAGCCCGAAGGGGTCAAGACGCCCGAAGGGGCCAAGACGCCCGAAGGGGTCAAGACGCCCGAAGGGGTCAGGTGCATCGGGTCAGGCGTGAGGCTTAAACAGCCGACGTGCCGGGCTTGGAGTGGGCTTTCCGCCAACGCGGTGAGCGTAAGTGAGCGACTGGCACCGGATGGACCCCTTTCGGCCTTCCAACGGCCAGCTTTTTCCCAAATCGAATCGCCATACGCGGGTTCCAACAGATGGGGCGACGGTGCGGGGGGCATCATACCCGGGGTCGACGGGAAGGGCGGCGGGGTTTGGGCGCGCAGCGGGATCCGGTAAGATCATCTCCCGCGGGGTTCCCCGGAGGACCCGGCGCGGGGTACGGCCGGGGACAGTAAGAAGGCGGAAAAGCGGGGGACGCCGCAGGCCAAAATGAGCACCGCTGAAAGCCAACTTACCGCTGAAAGCCAACTTGAAGCCGATCTGGTCAAGCTGCTCGAGGGCTTGAAGTACGAATACCGCCAAGACATCCGCGACCGGGCGGCGCTGGAGAAGAACTTCCGCGAGAAGTTCCAGACCCTCAACCGCATCACCCTGACCGATGCCGAGTTCCAGCGCCTGCTCGACGAAATCGTCACCCCCGACGTCGTCACCGCCAGCAAGACGCTCCGCACCGTCAACAGCTTCACCCGCGCTCGACGGCACGCCCCCCTCCCCGCTCAACTACACGCGGGTCAACATCAAGGACTGGTGCAAGAACACGTTCGAGGTCGTCAACCAGCTCCGCATCAACACCGACAACTCCCACCCCTCCGCCCACCGCTACGACGTGCTCCTGCTCATCAACGGCGTATCGGTCACACAGATCGAATTCAAGACGCTGGGCATCGACCCCCCAGGTTTCTCCATTGTGCGATGGAGCAGATCGTCGAGTACAAGAACGACCCCGGCAACGTCTACAGCAAGGCCCGACCATGAGCAACGACTCCGCTTCCGACCTCTCCTACGCCGACACCCTCTGGAAAGCCGCGGATGCGCTCCGCGGTCAGGTCGATGCCGCCGAGTACAAGCACGTCGTCCTCGGCCTGCTCTTTCTCAAGTACATCTCCGACAGTTTCCAGTCCCGCCGGGATGAACTGCAAGCCGAGCTGACCCAAGCCGGGATGAAGCCCGCCCAGATCGAAAAGCTCCTCGAATCACGCGATGAATACACCGCCGAGCGCATCTTCTGGGTCCCGCCCGAATCCCGCTGGCCCAACCTCCAGAACCAGGCCACCCGCCCCGACATCGCCACGCTCATCGACGATGCCATCCTCGCCGTCGAGCGCGACAACCCCAACCTCAAATCCAAACTCCCCCGCGACTACGCCCGCCGGGGCATCGATCCGGTCAAGATGGCCGGGCTGATCAATCTCATCGCCCAGATCGGCTTCAAAGCCCCCCCCGGCTCCCGCGACAAAGCCCGCGACACCCTCGGCCGCGTTTACGAATACTTCCTCGGCAAGTTCGCCGCCGCTGAAGGCAAGCTCGGCGGCGAGTTCTACACCCCGCGCTCGGTCGTCCGCGTGCTCGTCGAGATGCTCGAACCCTACGCCGGCCGCGTCTACGATCCCGCCTGCGGCTCGGGCGGTATGTTCGTCCAGTCCGAAAAATTCGCCGAGGCCCACGGCGGCAACAAGACGGATGTCTCCATCTTCGGCCAGGAATCCAACCCCACCACCTGGCGACTCGCCCACATGAACCTCGCCATCCACGGCATCGAGGCCAACCTCGGCTCCGCGCCCGGCGACACGTTCCTGCGGGATGTCCACCCCGACCTCAAGGCCGACTTCGTCCTCGCCAATCCCCCCTTCAACATCTCCGACTACTCCGGCGCACTCCTCCGGGGCGACCGGCGATGGACCTACGGCGATCCACCCATCGGCAATGCCAACTACGCCTGGATCCAGCACTTCATCCACCACCTCGCCTACCCCAATGGCCGTGGCGGCGGCGTGGCCGGCTTCGTCATGGCCAACGGCTCGCTCTCCAGCAACACCGGCGGTGAAGGTGACATCCGGAATGCCATTCACTTAACGTGAAAGCGGCTGGGAAAAGTCGCCTTATTGGTCCAAGACTGCTGTTGAGTTCGCCGATTTTGGCCCTTAAGTGAAAGGCATTCGTGACATCCGCAAAAGAATCGTCGAAGCCGACCTCGTCGATTGCATCGTCGCCATGCCCGCGCAGCTCTTCTTCACCACCGGCATCCCCGTCTGCCTCTGGTTCCTCACCCGCGACAAACGTGGCAGCGGCTTCCAGCCGCTGAACGAACGAAACAAAAGTGGACGTGGCACCGGCTTCCAGCCGGTATCTCCCCCTCTCCGCGACCGCCGTGGCGAAACGCTCTTCATCGACGCCCGCAAGCTCGGCACGCTGCAAACCCGCACGCTTCGCATCCTCTCCGGCCTCGAAGAGGCCGAGTGCGTGCCGGGCACGAGCGACCCATTGCCGACGAGCGACATCGGCCGCATCGTCTACACCTACCGCCAATGGCGCGGGGAGCCCGCGCCCGACTGGTGGGATGCTCAATGTGGCACCGGCTTCCAGCCGGTGATGGATGCAGACCAGCGGCAGGATGCCGCTGCCACGCGAAGTGGGAAAGAAGTCCAGCGGCAGGATGCCGCTGCCACGCGAATTGGGAAAGAAGACCAGCGGCAGGATGCCGCAGCCACCTGGGCCTTCAAGCCCATCCCCGGCTTCGCCCAATCCGCCACCACCGAAGAAATCGCCAAACACGCCCACGTCCTCACCCCCGGCCGATATGTCGGCGTTGAAGACATCGAAGAAGACGCCGAACCCTTCGCCGAAAAATACCCGCGACTGGTCGCGGAGGTGGAGGAGTGCTTGGCAGAGGGTGAGCGGCTCGGGTCGTTGGTCCGTAGTCGTCTCTCAGCAGTCGAAGAGGTCAACGATGCCGAATGACACGGCAATGCACGAACTCTGCGAGTTGATTGTTGACTGTCCGCATTCAACACCAAAGTGGACCGATGCCGGCGTTCTAGTCCTTCGTAGTCACAATATTCGAGGTGGGCGGCTGAACCTTTCGGATAAAAGCTTCACCGACGAGGCGACCTACAGGGTAAGGAGTCGCCGCGCAGAACTGCAAAGTCGCGATCTTGTCATCACTAGAGAAGCTCCGATGGGTGAGGTGTGCATGGTTCCGAATGGCTTGCGCTGCTGCCTCGGACAGCGCATGGTTCTACTCCGTCCCGACGAGTCGAAGTGTGACGCCGCATATCTGCTGTATGCGATCCAAGCGCCGTTGGTGCAGAACCAGATCTCATGGAGCGAAGGGACCGGTTCGACGGTCAGCAATCTCCGCATTCCACACTTAGAAGCACTACGGGTTCCAACTCCCTCGTTGGACAACCAGCGCGCAATTTCCGCTGTCCTCGGCTACCTCGACGACAAGATCGAGCAGAATCGGCGGACGGGGCGGAAGCTGGAGGAATTGGCGCGGGCGGTGTTCAAGGCGTGGTTCGTGGACTTCGAGCCGGTGAAAGCCAAGGCCACCGGCGCGACCGCCTTCCCCGGCATGCCCGCCGAAACCTTCGCCGCTCTGCCGAACACCCTAAAAGACTCCCCCCTCGGCCCCGTGCCGGAGGGGTGGGAGGTCGGAATGATGGGCACCGTTGGCGTGCAACGACGCGCACAGGTCGCCCCGGAAGAGATAGCCGGAAACACGCCATACATCGGCCTTGAGCACATGCCGCGGCGCGACATCACGCTGAGCGATTCGGGCACCGCCGCGAGTGTGACCAGTTCCAAGTTCCGCTTCCGTCGCAGCGACATCCTCTTCGGCAAGCTTCGCCCGTACTTCCACAAGGTTGGCCCCGCGCCGCTCGATGGAGTCTGCTCTACCGATATCGTCGTCCTGTACCCAACGCGCTCGGAGTACGCGGCTTGGCTACTGATGCTCGTTTCCAGCGACGACTTCGTCGCCCACACTGACCGCTCATCCGCTGGCACGAAGATGCCGCGAACGAACTGGAAGGACATGGCTGGATTCAGGGCAATAGTGCCACCTTCAGCGGTGGCGTTGACGTTCCAACAGCAAGTCAGCGCAATGGTCGATTTAATCACCGGGAGCATTCACGAGTCACGGCGGCTCGCCATCCTCCGCGACTACCTCCTGCCGCGGCTGCTCTC
>JBBQNJ010000053.1:0-34644 GCA_038329845.1 Tepidisphaerales bacterium
CGCAGCAGCGTTTGTACTTCTTGCCGCTGCCGCAGGGGCAGGGGTCGTTGCGGCCGACCGAGCGCCAGGTGCGATCCGAGGCCTCGCGGGCCTGATGCTCGGCGAAAAGCGTCATCAGGTCGGCGGCGGGTCGGCCGCCGCGGATCAAGCCCGCCATCGCCCGCATGTCGGCGTCGATGTGATGGAAAAACTTCTTGTAGCCGGCGCACAGATAATTCAGCCCCGGTTCTCCCTCGGGGGTCTTCATGAAGCGGTGCTTGGGACACTCGCCGTTGCAGGCGAAGCGCACGTCGCAGCGGCGGCAGAACTCCGGCAGGGCGTCGAACTTGTCCTGGCCGAATCGGCGCTGCTCGGGGCTGTCGGCCATCTCGCGCAACGAGCGCTGCATGATGTTGCCCAGCTTGTAGCGCGGGTAGACGTAGTGGTCGCAGGAGTAGAGATCGCCGTTGTGTTCCATCGCCATGGCGCTGCCGCAGGTCTCGGCGAAAACGCACAGGCCCGCGGGCAGGCCCATCCACACCCCGAGCATGACATCGAAAATCTGCACGTACTGGCGGCCGATGTCGCGCTGCTTCCACTCGTCGAAAATCTCGCACAGGAACTCGCCGTACTGCCGCGGCTCGACCGACCAGGCGGTCACCGGGGAAATCGTCCCGGCGTCGGCCGCGGCACCCCCCCGGGTCCCGGCCCCAGCCCCGGCCCCGCGTCGGGCCCCGCCGTCGCCCCCGCCTCCAGGCCCGGCGTCGGCCCCGGGCTCGCCCCGGGCCTCACCCAACACGGGCAGCAGGGGAGGCTCGGCCAGGTCCAGGTTGCTCATCGGGGCACCGATGCGCTCGACCAGCGGGATGAACTGCATGAAGCCGCTGCCGACCTCGCGGAAAAACCGGTACACCTCGAGCGGGCGCTGCGAGTTCACCCGGTTCACCACGCACAGGATGTTGAACTGGGCGCGATGCTTCTTGAGCAGCTCCAGCCCACGCATCACCGCGTCGAACGTCGGCCGATTCTGTTTGTCCACCCGGTAGCGATCGTGCAGCGCCCGCGGGCCGTCGAGGCTCAGGCCGATCAGAAATTCGTTGGATGCGAAAAACGAACACCACTCATCGTCCAGCAGCGTGCCGTTGGTCTGGATGGCGTTGGTGATCTTGCGGCCCTGGGCGTACTTTTGCTGATACGCAACGATCCGCCGGAAAAAATCGAGTCCCATCAACGTCGGCTCGCCGCCCTGCCAGGCGAAACTGATCTCCGGCACCTCCTGCGACTGGATGTACTCCTGGATATAGCGCTCCAGAACGTTGTCGGGCATCCTCCAGTTGCTCTTGTCGGGATAGAGCTTCTCTTTCTCAAGGTAAAAGCAGTATTTGCAATCGAGATTGCAAATCGGCCCGATGGGCTTGGTCATGATGTGAAACGCCCGGGGGGCAGACGACAGCGGAAGCGCAATAGACATCAAAACTCGTGGACGCGACCGAATCGCGTCGGGTTAAAGGGCCACAGGATCGGTCGATGCAGCGATCAGTGCGGCATCGGGAAGCGCGAGCAAAACTCGGCCACCTCATCTTTCAGCTTCGCCAGCACACCCGGATCGTCCTTGCCCAGCAGGGCGCGGTCGATGAAGTCGGCCACGGCGCGAAGATCCTTTTCCTTCAGGCCTCGCGTGGTGACGGCCGGCGTGCCTAATCGTATGCCACTGGTCACCTTCGGGGGGCGCGGGTCGTTCAAAATCGCATTTTTGTTGCAGATGATCCCCGCCGCCTCCAGCGCTTTTTCCGCATCGGCACCGGTGAACCGCTCATCCCGTGAGCGCAGGTCCACCAGCATCAGGTGGTTGTCGGTTCCGCCGGATTGCAGGCGGTATCCCTTGGCCATCAAGGCGTCGGCCAGGGCCTTGGCGTTCTTGACGATCTGGGCGGCGTACTGTTTGAACTCGGAGCGTAAATCCTCGCCGAACGCCACGGCCTTGGCGGCGATGATGTGCATCAGCGGCCCGCCCTGCGTGCCCGGAAACACCTTCTGGTTGATCTTCTTGGCCAGCGCCTCATCATCGGTGAGGATCAACCCCCCGCGCGGCCCGCGCAGGGTCTTGTGCGTCGTCGTGCTGACGATGTGGGCGTGGGGAAACGGCGAGGGATGCGCCCCGCCGGCGACCAGGCCGGCGATGTGGGCGATATCGGCAAACAGCAGCGCGCCCACCTCGTCGGCGATGGCGCGGAACTGGGCGAAGTCGATCGTCCGCGGATAGGCGCTGTAGCCGCAAAGGATCATCTTCGGCCTGATCGCCCGGGCCTTGGAGCGAACCGAGTCGAAGTCGATGGTGTGGTTCTCGGCGTCCAGTTCGTAAAAATCCGGCTTGAAGAAAATTGCCGAACTGTTCAGTTTCATGCCGTGCGATAAGTGCCCGCCGCTGGAGAGATTCAGGGCCAGGAACCGATCGCCCGGGTCCATCATGGCCATAAATGCCGCGAGGTTGGCGTTGGCGCCCGAGTGGGGCTGAACGTTGGCGTATCGGCAGCCGAAAAGGCGCGTGGCCCGCTCGATCGCCAGATTCTCGATCTGGTCGTACAGCCCGCACCCGCCGTAGTAGCGCGCCCCGGGATACCCCTCGGCGTACTTGTTGGTCAGGATTGACCCCGCCGCCTCCATCACCGCCGCTGAAACATGATTTTCACTGGCGATCAGTTCCAGCGTCGATTCCTGGCGGCGCTGCTCGAGTCGAATCAGTTCGGCGATTTTGGGATCGGTGTCGGCGAGTCGCATAGAGATTCCTCCTGGCCCGTGAGTATAGCCGATGGCCGGCAGACGGGAAGCAGCGGCGAGGGGGCGAGGAGCTGAGCAGGACGGAGAGCTTCACCCCGACGCGCGCGGGAAGGATTTCAGCGCGAAGCGGCGAAGAACACGAAGGGGGAGGGGGTTTTTCCCCGGGTTGATGGGGTTCGTCGCAACGGCGGTGCTTCATCTCCTCGCTTGCGCTTCGGGCTAACGAACTCGCCGGCTCGCCGGCTCATCTCCTCGCTGGCGCTTCGGGCTAACGGCACCGATCCCTCGCTGGCGATTCGGGTTAACGGCCTCGCTGGCGCTTCGGGCTAACTTTCATCAACTTGTCACCGTCCCCCTTCGGTCTTTATCATTTGCGGCCTTACGAAGGGACGTTGATGGCTGCGCCGAGGATGAAGAAGAATGTTCGACGACCGATTGGTAAGAAGATGGCGGTGAAGCGATTGCCGCCGCGGGGGAAGGTAAAGCCCGCGGATATGTGGGATCTGTCCAGCCTGTTTCCCGGGGAAAGTCAGTGGGAATCGGCATTGAAGGAATACGAAGGTCGGATCGCCGGGTATGAGCCGTTTCGCGGGCGGCTGGGCGAGTCGGCCAAATTACTCGGCGAATGCCTGCAATTCGATTCGGATCTGGACCGCCTGGGCGAGAAAGTCGCGGCGTACGCTTTTTTGCGGGCGTCGGAGGACCAGGGCGACAGCGCTGCCCAGCGGATGCGCGGGCGGTTCCAACATGCCGCCACGCGGGCCTCGGAGGCGGCGAGTTTCATTCGCCCGGAAATTCTGGAGATCGACCCGCATCGCCTCGCGACGATGTTGGAGTCGGCGGAGCTGTCGCCCTGGCGGGTGGCGATCGAGCGGCTGGTGCGCCATCGCCCGCATACCCTGGGGCGCGCCGAAGAGCAGTTGCTGGCGATGCAGGGACAGATGTCCGAAGCGTCGAACCAGATTTTTCGCCAGCTCACCGATGCGGACTTGAAGTTCGGGATGATCCGCGATGAGAAGGGCGAGAGAATCGAGCTGGGCCACTCCTCGTATTCAGCACTGCTGCACAGCCATGATCGGCGGGTCCGCAAGACGGCATTTCATCAATATTACGCCCAGTTCGAAGCGCATCAGCATTCGCTCACCGCGGCGCTGGATTCATCGGTGCAGCGGGATGTCTATTACGCCAAGGCGAGAAAGTACCCCAGCGCGCGCGACGCGGCGCTGTTCGCCGACAACGTGCCGGTGAGCGTGTACGACAACCTGATCGAAAGCGTTCACGCCCATCTGCCGGCGCTGTATCGGTATCTCGAGGTCCGCCGGCGGGCGCTGAAGGTGAAGGAGCTTCACCAGTACGACACGTACGTTCCGCTGGTCGAGGGGGTGGATAAACGCCGGTCATGGGATGTGGCGGTGCGGACGGTCTTGGATTCGCTGGGGGCGTTGGGGCCGGAATATCGGGCCACGCTCGAGCAGGGGCTGACGAGCGGGCGGTGGTGCGACCGCTATCCCAACGCGGGCAAGCAATCCGGGGCGTTCAGCTACGGAGCGTTCGACACCTCTCCGTACATTCTGATGAATTATCAGCCGCAGGTGCTGGGCCACGTTTTCACGCTGGCGCACGAGGCGGGGCATTCAATGCATAGCTGGTATTCGGCGAGAAGTCAGCCGTTCCAGTATTACAATTACACGATTTTTGTCGCCGAGGTCGCCAGCACGTTCAACGAGCAGTTGCTGCTGGATCACATGACCCGCCATGCCCGCGGGGCGAAGGAAAAGGCGTATTTTCTCAGCCACGCGATCGATGAGATTCGCGGGACGATCATCCGCCAGACGATGTTCGCGGAGTTCGAGAAGATCACGCACAAGTGGGTCGAGAGCGGCGAGCCGCTGACGATCCAGGGGCTTCGCGCGGAATACCGCAAGCTGCTGGAGCTGTATTTCGGGCCGGATTTTGTGATCGATCCGCAACTCGAGCTGGAATGCCTGCGGATTCCGCACTTTTACCGCGCGTTTTACGTCTACAAGTATGCCACTGGCCTGAGCGCGGCGATTGCCTTGAGCCGGCGGGTGCTGAACGGCGGGGCCGCGGAGTTGGACGACTACTTGGGGTTCCTCAAGGGCGGCTGCTCGAAGTGGCCGCTGGATCTACTTCGCGGTGCCGGGGTGGATATGGAGCATCGCGGACCAGTGGATGCGGCGATGAACCACTTCGCGGCGCTGGTGGATGAGCTGGACGAGCTGTTGTGATCGAGTCGATAGATCCCGCCACTTCGACGCCCGTGCGCATGTCGGGGGTATACTGGAAGTGATGAGCGATCAGACGATCAAGCCGCTGGCGTCGCCGCCGCGAGCGACGCTGTCGCCGCCGGGGTCAAAGAGCCTTACGAATCGGGCGTTGGTGATCGGCGCGCTGGCGGAGGGAGCGAGCGCGCTGTCGAATGTGCTGCTGGCCGATGACACCGAGGTGATGATCGAATCGCTCCAGCGGCTGGGGTTCGATGTGCGGGTCGATTCGGCGGCCAGGACGGTTCGGATCGAAGGGCGAGGGGGTCGGATCGCCACGGCGAGCGCGGAATTGTTCTGCCGCAACAGCGGCACGACGATCCGTTTCTTGACGGCGATGTGCGCGCTGGGCCGGGGGCGATTCGCGCTGGACGGGATCGAGCGGATGCGCCAGCGCCCGATCGCGGAACTGGTTGAGATGATGCGCAACCTCGGGGCGCGGATCGACTATGCCGGGGACGAGGGGTTTCCGCCGCTCATCGTCGAAGCCGACGGATTGCCGGGGGGATTGCTGCGGTATGGCCAGGCGCGGTCGTCGCAATATTTGTCGGCGGTGTTGATGGCGTCGCCGCTGGCCCGCAATGAATTGCAGGTGGACCTGGAGGGCCGGCAGACGTCGTGGCCGTATGTGGCGATGACGATGCGGCTGATGGATCTGTTCGGGGTCACGCCGGAACTGGTGCGCGATCCCGACACCGCCGAGCCGGTGCGGATCCACGTTCCACGGGGGACGTATGCGCCGATGAATTATCGTGTGGAGCCGGATGCCTCGAATGCGGGATATTTCCTGGCGATCGCGGCGATTCACCCGGGATCGAAGCTGACGATCGAGGGGCTGGGACGGCATAGCCTGCAAGGAGACGTGGCGTTCGCGGACGTGCTGGGCCGGATGGGGGCGGAGGTCGAGATCGGCATCGAATGCGTCCGCGTCGAGGGCGCTGATTCACTGATGGGGATCGACGCGGATATGAGCGCGATCCCGGACATGGCGCAGACCCTGGCGGTGACGGCCCTGTTCGCCGAGGGGCCGACGCGGATGACGGGGATACAGACGCTTCGGGTGAAGGAGACCGACCGGATCGCGGCATTGGCGACCGAGCTGACGAAACTGGGGGCACGGGTCGAGGTCGAGGGAGATTCAGCGATGACCATCACGCCGCCGGTGCGAGTGAATCCGGCGTCGATCGACACGTACGACGATCACCGGATGGCGATGAGCTTCGCGGTTGCCGGAACGCGCGCCGCGGGGATCGTGATCCGCGACAGCGAGTGCGTGAGCAAGACCTACCCTCAGTTTTTCGTCGACTTGATGAAGCTTCAATAACGTCGGACGCGGTATTGGAGTTGTCGATGGATTTCAAATCTCAAATCTCAAATTTCAGAATCCAGACTCCAGATTGATTTTCTGAATCGCCCGGGCCGCTTTGACGCCGAATAACGGGATGAATCGCCCAAGCCCTTTCTTTGACGATCCGCTATAATTCACCGGCGGCAGTGATTTACGCCGCCAGCAACGATGTACGACATTCGCCAATTCAAACCCACGCTCTATGTGCTGGTGATGCTGGGCATCACCGGCTTTGCCTTGGCCGGGCAGATGCCGGGGCTGTGGCTGGGGGCGATGGGGCTGATCGGGTGGAATGCCTGGAAAGTGTATCGCGGGCGATTCCGCCCGCTGCCGCGATTGCTGACCAATCTCATCACCTTGCTGGTGCTGCTCTGGATCGTGGCGCAGATCGCCCGGCTCAACACCACGCCGATTTTGCTGATCGGGCAGTTCCTCGTCGTTCTGCAAGTGATCAAGCTGTATGAGCAGCGCGGCAACCGCGACTACGCGCAACTGCTGGTGCTCAGTCTGTTGCTGGTGGTGGCCGCGTCGATCAACACCGCGAGCCTGCTGTTCGGGATTCTCCTGATCGTCTACCTGTTCATTTCCCTGTATTGCTGCCTGCTGTTTCATCTGAAAGTCGAGACCGATACAGCGCGCACGCAGTTCGCTATCCCGCCGGAGAAGGTCAACCCGGCGCTGCTGCGCCAGGACCAGCGGTTCCTGTCGCGCTCGATGCGGCGGCTGACGGGATTGGTGTCGGCGGTGTCGGTGGGGATGGCGGTGGTGGTATTCCTGTTTTTCCCGCGCGGCACCGGCGCGGGGATGCTCGGGCCGCTGCAATTTCGCCCGGCCCAGACCATGACCGGGTTCAGCGACCAGGTGAACTTCCAGCGAATCGCGCGGATCACGCAGAACACGGCGGTGGCGGCGTATGTGTGGGTGTGGAAGAACGATTCGCCGGTAAGTGGCGGCGAGCCGCTGCTGCTTCGGGGCACGGCGCTGGACGTGTATGACGGGGACGGGCGCGAAGGGGGCGTGGCCTGGCAGTGGTCGCGGTCGCCCAGCGAATGGGCCGAGCGCAATTACCTGGTAGCGCCGGAACACAGGCAGATCCTCGAAGACGCCGAGCCGATTGCCGAGGGTGCGGATCACTGGCGTCAGCGGGTGCAGCTCGAGCCCAGCCCGAGCAACGTGCTGTTCGCCATGGCGGGCGTCGCCAGCATTACGCCCCAGCGCGAGACGAAACTGCGCTATTCTCCGCGTGACGAGGTATTGCAGAACATCGATTCGGTCTTCGGCCAGACGGTCGTCTATGACGTGGTTTCGTCGGGCCGGCTGGGTCGCAAGATCGACCGGGCCGAGCGAGCGACAAGCAACAATGAGCTTGGCGAGCGCCGGCGGACTCGCTCGCGGATCGATCCAAAAATTCGCGACTACGCGATGAAGGTGGCGGGGGACCTGATCGCCCGCCGTCCGCCGGGCGCGATCGTGGACGAGGCGGATGAGAAGATCGCCGAGGCGTTCGAGGCCGAGCTTCGCGGCGAGGATTTCAGCTACACGCTGGACCTGACCGATGCCGGGCGGCTGGGCGAACGAGAGGATCCGGTGGTGGCGTTTTTGTATCGCCTGAAGCGCGGGCACTGCGAGTATTACGCCGGTGCGATGACCCTGCTGTGTCAGAGCGCCGGCTTGCAGGCGCGGATGGTGGTGGGGTTCAAAACGCCGCCCGATGAGTTCAACCGCATCGGCGGATTCTACACCGTTCGCCAGTCGCACGCCCATGCCTGGGTGGAAGTTCTCACCCCGGGGGGCTGGAAGACTTTCGATCCCACCAGCGGGCGCGATCCGCGACAGGCACCGGCGACCGGCGTGGCCGGATTGTGGCGGCAGGTCAAGCACCTGTTCAATTATCTGGAGTATCGCTGGGCCGCCAGCGTGGTCGCCTATGACAGCAGCAGCCGCGACAACATGCTCGAATCGTTGAGTACCCGGCTGGATCAGACGGCGGTGGGGGGATCGCAATGGTTCAGCGGGTTGAGCGAATGGCTCAACAAGCCGCTGTTCTGGTCGATCTCGATCCAGTTGCTGGCCGGGGCGATGGGATTGATGGCGATGGCGATGATCGGCGCCATCGCCTGGTTTTTCATCGAGCGATGGAAGCTGCGGCGGCGTGCGGCCCGCATCGGGATCAGCTCGCTACCTTCCGCCGAGCAGTTGCGCCTGGCCAAGCAGCTCGGCTTCTACGATGAGATGATGCGCATTCTGGAGCGTCACCGCATCGCCCGCGGGCGCCACTTGACGCCCGCCGAATTCGGCGAAACGCTCAGTTACCTTCCGGCCGAGGCGTTCGACACCGTTCGGCGTCTCACGCGGCTGTTCTACCGCATCCGCTTCGGGGGCCAGACATTGCCGGCGGCGCAGCAGCGCCGGGTGGCGCGGGCGGTCCAGCGATTATCGCCGGCGCTGGCGACGGCGTTTTCGGCCTCGCCCGCCGGCGCGATGCCGGACTAGCGCCGATCGGACGGCTGGAATGTCACCCGTGGGCCATCCGGCGAATCCTGATACCATCGACCGGGCTTGAGGCTGATCTTACGAAGCCCGGCCGACTTGCACGCCAGGGTGAGTTGCTTTTCCAGGCCCGCCAGCAGCAGTTGCTTGATTTCGTAAAGGTGCGACGAGCTGTCCACCAGGACCGTAAGCGTGCCGCGATGAAGCGATTCGAGCGCGCAATGCGACAGCAGCGTCTCGGGGATCAACTGCCCCCAGCGTTCGGCGATTCGACCGAGCTTGGTTTGCCGCTTTTCCACGGCATTCTTGAAAAACCACACCATTTCCTGCCCGAGCGGCTTGGCCGCGGCGGGCCGGGGGCTTTTGACCTGCGCCATCCGCCGAAACACCGCTTCGTTCGAGTTGGACATGATTCGGACCCTTCATCCAGCCGCGGCGGCGATCCCGATCCACGACGCTTTCACCGGCCTGTCCCCATGATCGCCTCTCTGTGTACGACGTTTAGCGTTCGATCTCAACTTTCAGATTTTAGCCTTGGCTCCTGACAGTGCCAGGACCGATCCCGCGGCGGATGCCTGACTGAATCGCCAGGCTCGGCATCTCGAGGCGAGGACGCGTAAGTGGCGAAGCGCCATGGATGCGCGAGCAACCAGATAAGCCTCTGCTGCAGGGTTCCGCCACGCCCCCGCAATCCTGTCTATCCTGTTCATCCCGGTTCTTGCCCCCGATCCCATGTCGGCCATGCCTCGGTCACTCAGAACCGAGTGTGAAATCGGGCGGCGGCGTTCCCAGTCATGCCGTGAACACGTCATCGTTCCGCGGAACGCCGACGTCTCGGTCGGCTCTTCATTCGAATACCGTGGCGATAACCTGGGGATAACTCAGGAGTCGCAGCAGCAAAGGTGGGTGACATCCACCTTTTTTGCGGCACCGAAAAGGTGGATGTCACCCTTGCTGTTGCCAATCCGGCACCGCGTGGATCGTGGCTGCCCCTTTTGGCGATGGCCACTTTCGGGATCAGATTGTGAGGCCCGTTGGCTTGGAATCAACGATGCGCGATCCTGGCCGAAGCACCAAGGTTGGGCAAACGTGTTGCAACGGCGGATCGATTCCTGTCCCGTTTTCTGGTCGCAGCCGTGATCCGCGCCGCCCGTCGCGCCGCCGAGCTCGCGAAACGGCAAAATCAGCCGCTGGTATTGTGGCGCTGCGGGAAAGTGGTCCGTGTCATGCCCGACGACTTGCCGCACCTCCCGGCCAAGACGCCTGACCGCGCCGAACAACCATGAGCGAGCAAGGGATCGAAAACATAGGGCGGAGATTCATCGGGGTCGGGAGTACGTCCCTTTCAGTTGTCCCGAACGATTGACATTTCATTGCGTCGAACGCGTGACACATTCACTGTGTTACAACAGGAACTTAGAATTGAGTTGCCATCTGCAATGGCGATAGTGTCATTTGGCGATATTGTCAGGAAGGTATCGTCCAAGCACGGGAAATCCCTTGAGGCGATTTTCGCGGACCCCGTGCGGGTGAGTATCAGCTGGTCGGACATCGAATCGCATCTTGTCAGCCTTGGCGCTGAGATTTCAGAAGGATCGGAATCGCGGGTGCGGATCGCATTGAACGGCGTTCGTGCGGTGTTTCACCGGCGACACCCGCAGAAGAAAACCGACAAGGGTGCGGTTAAATCGATGCGTCCGTATCTGGCGGAAGCGGAAGTGACACCCTGAGCGATACCATGCTTGAATACAAGGGCGATGTGGAAAAGTGGAAATTGCCGAAACGCCAATCTTCTCCACGGCGAGGTCATGGGTCTACGCGACATCGGGGCCGCGCGTTCAATGGCTTGAGCTGATCTGGTCGATACAATTCATGGATGCGCGATTTTTCGCCGATTGTGCGCGAGATGAAAGCCCGCTACGAGCTGCGGGTGCGAAAATGGCGGCGCAGCATGAGCGGGTGTGCCTGGCGGGTTTATCATCACGACGGGCGAGTCGTCAACTGGATCGAATCGCCGTATCCCAAGACCCCGATCAGCCTGTCGATCTTTCTGCACGAGGTGGGGCACCACGTCATCGGGTTCGACCGGTATCGGCTGCGCTGCGAAGAGGAATTGCACGCCTGGAAATGGGCGCTGGATCAGATGCGGCGGCTCGGCGTCGAGCCTGATGCGAAGGTGCGCCGCCGGTTCGATCTGAGTATGCGGTATGCCGTGGACAAGGCCCAGCGCCGCGGACTGCGCCGGCTTCCCCGGCAGCTTGTACGGTTCACCTCCGATCGCAGCGCGGCCTGAAAATCTTCGGGTTATTGCGGCGGCTCGATGCGGATCGTCTGCGTCCCGGCTTCGCGCTGAACCACCAGCACCACCGCGTCGCGCGGATTGGTTTTGCGGAACTCCTGGTAGGCTTTTCGGAACTGATCCAGGTCCTTGACCGGCTGGCGATTCATCTCGGTGATCAGGTCGTTTAGTTGCAACAGCGCCGTCTGGGCGGCGCCCTGCGGCTTGAGCCACGCCACCACGACCCCGCCGGCATCGGCCGGCAGCCGGCGGACATACGCGTCATAGAAGACCAGCTCGCGGGCGGTGAATCCCAGATCTTCGGCATGGAATCGTTCGGCCAGATTGGCGCGCTTGGGTTGGTCCTCGAGTTTTACCTTGAACTGCTTCAACGGCGCGCCCGGCTGGGTCAATACGGACAGAGCGACGGTCTGGCCCACCTTCATTTGAAGCATCTTGCGGTGAAGGATGCCGGGCAATTCGTCCGGCTCATCGCCGCGCTCGATCGGCTCACCGTTGACCTTGACGATCACGTAACGCGGCTTGAGGCCGGCCCGCCCGGCGGGCGAATCGCCGATCACGTCGCCGATCTCCACCGCCGTCTGGTTCTTCAGGCCGTACACCTCGGCCAGATCCTTCTTCACCCCGTTGAGCTGCATGATCCCTATCCACGGGAGTTTTTGCGGTGCACCCGCGACGGGCAAGTCATCGAAGCTCCAGATGAAATCGCTCGCGGGGATGAAGAAAATGGGCGGGTTGGTGACGGCCTGCATGGGATTGCGATCATCGTTGAGGCGCATCGGCTGCTCTCGCTGGGCGTTGACGAAGCCGATTGCGTCGCCGGCGGCGTTGAAGACCGGTGCCCCGACGGCGGCCAGGCCGCCGCCGCTGACCATCACATGGGGAACATCCCCGCGCATGTGGGCCGAAACCGCCGACTGGCAGATGTAGGTTCGATATCCCGCCTCTCGCGGCAGCATTCCCACCGAGACCAGCGGCTCGCCGATCGATACCTTCACAGGCTTGAAACGAATCGGCTTCCAGAGGTCGTTCGTGGCCGAGGCGGTGGGGGTCGCCGGCGAAGTCGAGCCGGGTCGCGTCGAAGTGCCGCGAGCGGTCGTTGAGGGGCTGGGCGGCGTGTTCGGCTTTCGTCGCTTGCCCGGCTCGGTGGTCGATTCCGCCGCGCCGCGGCGGGTCGCCGGCGTGGTCTGACCGCTGGCGGGTTTGAGGTAGACCAGCCCCGTTCGCTCATCGCGGCCGAGGAAAATCGCGTCGATTTCGCGCGGCTCATCATCGCTGCGCGGCACGAGGATCTTGAACTGCGTCATCTGTGCATCGGGGATTCGCAGATCGAACAGCCCCAGCGATGCCATGACGATCCCGTCGCCGGTGATCACGATTCCCGCGCCGATAATTTCGTGGCGGCCGAACTCGCTGTCCCAGGTGTATTGCACCGCCACCAGGCTGGGCGAAGCGCTTTCAAAGATGCGTTTGGCGATCTCCGGATTGACGTAGCCCCAAGCCGAGGTCGGCAGCGGGAGCAGAAGGCTCAACAACAGCATCAACGGGGTCGATCGAATCATGGTTCTAAGAATATCCCGGTCCGTCACTCGATGCCATGCCCGGAACTTTCGCGGCGGGGTCATTGCATCTCGAGAAGGAATTCGATCTCGACCGATGCGTCGAGGGGCAGGGCATTGACGCCGACGGCGGCGCGGGCATGACGGGCGCTGTCGCCGAGCAGCTCGATCAGCAACTCGCTGGCGGCGTTGACGACCTGGGGCTGTTGAGTGAAACCGGGGTCAGACTGAACAAAAGCGCCGATGCGAATCACGCCGGTTAATGATTCCAGTGCATCGGCCCCGAGCGTGGCGACGGCTGACAATGCGTTGATAGCGCACTGCCGCGCGGCCAGGCGGGCCTGGTCGATCGAACACTGTGACGGGACCGCGCCGCGGGCCACCAGCTCGCCGGCCTTCATAGGGAGCTGGCCGGAGACGAACAGGAGATTACCGGCGCGGCGCACCGGCACGTAGGCGCCGAACGGGCCGGACATCGCCGGCAGCACAATCCCCAGTTCGTTGAGTCGGTCACGGAGCATGATGAATCCTTCTGATCGTGGGAGACGTTGGCCAACTGCCGCAACAGGGAGTATATCGCCGAAGGATGTCGATGCTCCACGAACTCCCCAGCGCCGTCGAGGCCGCCAGCCGGCGGGTGCCGGTCGTTGAAGCGGCGCGGCAGGTCTACGAGCGCGTGGGGGCAGCGGTCGATGCCCGCCGGCCGAAGTGCGATCTTTCCGGGCGGTGTTGCCGTTTTGACGACTACGGGCATCGTCTTTACGTGACGACGATCGAACTGGCGGCCTTTATCGCTGAGTTACGCGGCGTCGCGGTCGCATCGCCTCGGACGCCCGTGAGATCGCCGGGAGTCGAGGGTCTCCGCGACGACGACCTCGCCGTCCTCGTCGCATCGCCTCGGACGCCCGTGAGATCGCCGGGAGGATGTCCGTTCCAAGTCGATCGGCTCTGCGGCGTCCACGCGATTCGCCCGTTCGGGTGCCGGATATTCTTCTGCGACCCGCGGGCCGCCGATTGGCAGGTCGAGCAGTACGAGCAATTTCATTCGCAGCTTCGGTTGCTGCATGAGACCTGGGACGTGCCGTATTTCTACGTCGAATGGCGAGCGGCGCTGGAGGCGCTGGGACTGGGCGGATGAGCGGGTTTGGCGAACGGGGCGCATCGGGGATAATCGCGTCCATGAGCATCGTCTTGATCGGGGCGCGCGGCAGCGGCAAGACCAGCATCGGGTGCCGGCTGGCGGATCGACTGTGGCAAACGTTCATCGATGTGGATGACCTGATCGTCCGCAAGGCGGGCAAGAGCATCCGCGAGATTTTCGCCGAGGACGGTGAACCGCATTTCCGCGATCTCGAGACCGAGGTGGTGCGGGATACGAGCTTGCTGGCTGACCACGTTATCGGCCTGGGCGGGGGGACGTTGATGCGCGAAGAGAATCGCCGGACGCTCAAGGAGGCCGGGCACAAACTGATCTACCTGCGCTGCGACCCGGAGGAGTTACTGCGGCGAACGCTGGCGGACCCGCGCAGCGTCGAAACTCGCCCCGCGCTGACGGCGCTGGGGGGCGGAATCGAAGAAGTGCGGCATCTGCTGGAGCAGCGCGAGCCGGTCTATCGGTCGGTGATGGATGCCGAGCTCGATGTGACGGCGCTGTCTGCCGACGAGGCCGTCACGCACATTGCGCGGATGCTTTAGCCGGACGGACAACGCCGCCGGGGGATATTTCTTATGCCCGCACGCCGGGATATCACCGCGATTCTCCTGCTGCTGACGCTGGGATGCGCGGTGTTTCTGCCGGGCATCGACTGGGGCTTGCCCTCGCGCAGTGCCGATGTTTTTTTGTTCGGTGATCGCGCGCCTTGGTCCGGTCGCGAGATTCTCGAGCGGATCCCGGCGAGGCCGGCAACTCCCGCCGGGGCGGACGTGGACGCCAACCCGCTGGCGATGGGGAACGAGCCACTTGTCGTCAATGACACCGATGCCCGTCGGGCCGAAATTGTTCGGCGATATCGGCTGTTCACGTATCAGCCCGACGAGATGATCACGCTGATGTCGCTGGCGCGGATGAAGCCGTCGCGGGGGGATCTTGACCCGCGGCTCTACCAGTACGGCGGGCTGTGGATCTACCCGGTGGGGGCAATTCTGGCGATCGGCGGAAAAATCGGAATCGTGACGATCAGCAGCGATCTGGCCTGGCACATGGATCACCCGGAAAATTTTGGGCGGTTCTATGTCATCGCAAGGCTCTACTCTGCGGCGTGGGGACTGGCGGGGATCTCGGTGATTTATGCGATCATGCGGCTGATGAAAGCGGATCGTGTCGTCGCGTTCGCCGCCGCCGCCGCGTGCGCGCTGATGCCAGCGGTGATCAACGCCGCCCACGAAGCCAAGCCGCACCTGGCGGGCGCTGCGCTGACGCTGCTGGCGTGCGCTGTGGGGATACGATTCGTCCAGACGCGCCGGTCGCGATGGGCGTTGCTCGCCGGGGCGTTGTGCGGGGCGGCGATGGGAATGGTGCTGTCGGGGTGGACGGCGTTCGTGCTGCTCGTGCCGATGGCGGTTCTCACTCGGGTTCCATGGTGCCGGCGGGCGATGATCGCACTGGCGTCCGGCGGCGTGGGGGTATTGGTGTACGCGGCGACCAACCCCTATGTCGTGATCAATGCGCTTTGGCATCGAGAAATTCTGCGCTCCAATCTCGGCAATTCTACCGCGATGTACCAGGTGGGGCCTTGGCCCGAGGCGATGGGGAATGCCATCCGGTTGATCGCGGCGGGCGCATCGCCGATCGTCATCGCGGCGGGCGTGGCCGGCGCGGCGGCGATCGGCATTATCGCGGTGCGGTGCAAGGACCGAGCCCAAGCGGCGCGCTTCGACGGGCTGGCGATGCTCGCTTTCCCCGCCGGGCTGGTGCTCGCGCAGTTCATCGCACTGGCGGCCGGCAAGCCGGCTGAATACGCGCGGTTCGCTTTGCTGATCGACATCGCCCTGGCGATCGCGGCGGCATCGGCGATCTCGATGAGTCGATCGGGGCGCAGCCGGGTCGCGCTGTCGATCGTGCTGCCGGTAGCCGTGGCCATGTGGGCAGCGCCGTATGTGCTGGCGTTCGTGAAGGATGCCCAGCCCCGCACCGGCAGGCTGGTGCTGGCGGGGCAGTTGGAATCCTTGAAGTTCCCCGGCGCCGCCCTGGGCCTCACCGCGGAGCCGGCGCCGTATTCGATGCCGCCGGTCGATCTGTGGACCTGGAAGCTGCTCGTCGTTCCGCCGGCGGGCCGGGCGTCGCCGGACGTGGCGATCTACCCGAAGGGGCTGAATGTTTCTCCGTCGCTGCTGGCGATGGATCCGGTTCCGCTGGGATGCGCCGAGGGCTGGAGCGCATCGCCGATCACCTGGGCGTTCACCGGTTTCGAACTGCGGGCGCGAGCGTCGGGCGAGAGGTCAGCGGTTGACCGTAGCCATCCCCGGTTTTCTGTTACGTCTTGCGAATGAAGAGCCGACAGTGTCGCCGGCGTTCGCCCGAGCGACGGGGATGAACCAGCCTGTTGATCGGTTGCCATCGCCCGCGCCGGCGCGGTAGGGTATCGGCGGTTCGGGAGGGTCAGGCGATGCGTCAATGTAAACAGTGCGGCGGGCAGATGCCGGTGATCGCGCGATTCTGCCCGCGCTGCGGTGCCCGCGGCGATGGGGCGTCGTCGTTCACCCCGCCGGTTGCCGTCCCGAGCGCCGGCGGACCGCCGCCGGCGATGAAGAAGCAGCGCGGCGGATGCGGCTGCCTGGGGTTCGTGGTGATCGCGGTCATTGTTCTGTGGCTGCTCGGCACTTGCTGGGTCGGGGTCAGCAAGCCGGTCAGAACCGTCAAACCCGCCGCTCCGTGGTATCAATTGTGAACGAAAGGATATTCGTAGCGATGCATCGACTCATTCTGACGCAATCGGTTCGATGGATCGGTCTGTCGGCGTGGCTCCTGTTCGCCGTAGTGCTTCCCGCCAGCGCACAGACCCATCCCGTTGCGAAGGTGTTGACCGATATCCCCTACAAGCAGGGCGAAGGCATTTCCGACCTCGAGAAACAGCGTTGCAGGCTCGATCTGTATCTTCCCGATGCCAAGGGGTTTCCTACCGTGGTGTGGTTCTATGGCGGCGGCCTGGAGATCGGGCAGAAGAATGGGAAACTCCATAGTCAGTTGGCCCGCACGCTTGCCGAACATGGCGTCGCCTGTGTGACGCCCGACTACCGCCTCTCGCCGGCGACAACCTATCCGGGATACGTCGATGACGCCGCCGCCAGCATCGCCTGGACGCTCAAGCATATCGCCGACTATGGCGGGGACCGCTCCCGGGTGTTCGTCTCGGGTCATTCGGCCGGCGGATATCTCGCGAGCGAGGCGGCGTACAATGCCCGACATCTGGCGGTGTATGGACTTTCGACCGGCGAGATCGCCGGGATCGTTCCCTTCAGCCCGCAGGTGTTCACCCATTTCACCATTCGCAAGGAGCGCGGGATGCCCGATCCGCGATTCACCCCGGTGATCGACGATGCCGCGCCCGCCCAGCACGCCCGCCCCGACGCTCCGGCGACGCTGATCCTCGTCGGCGACAACGACATGCCCACGCGGGTCGAGGAGTGCGCGTATTTCGTAGCCCTGTTGCGGGCGGTGAAGCATCCCGATGCGGCGATGAAGGTCATCGCCGGGCGCAATCACGGCAGCATTCTTAAGAAAGCGACCGAACCGGGCGATCCGGCGATGGAAGCGATGCTCGAGTTCATCCGCTGCCATCCGCGTCCGGCCACGGCACCCGCGACGATGCCGGGGCGATGATCCGCGATTCCCTCGGCGTCTATCGCGATGCGGGAACGAGCCGTACGATCCGATCGGGTCCGTTCAACACGATGTAGGCGAACCCGTCCGGCCCGGCGGCAACATCGCGCACGAGGCGGCGTAGTTTTGCTCGGGCGCGATCGGCTGCGCCGCCGTGAAAGAGCAGAGCGTCAACATCATCATGGCGGTGCCGAGGTGTAGTCGCATGATCGACAGTAGGAGCGAAGTTGCCGCCCGGTCCAGTGAATGCGGCGTTGCCATGTCCGGGCGATTCGGGCATCCTACATCCCGTCGGAGGTGTTCGATTTTCTCAAGCCGGAGCGATTTCTTGGTGAAGTGGACGATCTTGACTGTTGTGGCCGCGATTGGTTTGCTGGGCGGATGCGCCGCGCCGGCCAAGGTGCCGTCGCCGCCATTTCCCCCGGCCACGCCGACGGCGGTGGTCGCGGTCTCTAAACGGATCTTTCCCGCGGTGGTTCGCCTGGACGTGGCGCAGGAGACGTATTCCCAGGGCAAGCGCACGCTCAAGCGCGGCATCGGTTCGGGCGTGATCATCGACCCGCTCGGGCGGGTCTTGACTAACTATCACGTGGCGGGCCGGGCGGTCGAAATCTTCGTCACGCTCTACAACAAGGAGCGCGTTCGTGGCGAGTTGATCGGCGACGATCATTGGACCGACCTTGCGGTGGTGCAGTTGGATATGGACGAGGTACGGCGTAAGGGGATTTCCTTCAATTACGCCGATCTGGGCCGCAGCGATCACCTGATCGCCGGCCAGGACGTGATGGCGGTGGGCACGCCGTTCGGACTGGCGCGGACGATGACGCTAGGCGTGGTAAGCAACAACGAGCGGACGTTTTACCCCGATCGAATGCGGATCGGGGAGTACGAGACCGGGGAGTTCTCGAACTGGATCCAGATGGACACGCCGATCAACCCGGGGAATTCTGGCGGACCGCTGGTGGACATGACCGGCCAGGTGGTGGGGATCAACACCCGCGGGGGCGGTCAGAACCTGAACTTTGCGGTCCCGATCGACACGGCCCGCCCGGTGATCGAGTCGATTCTCGCCAGCGCCACGCCGCAGCGTAAGGGGAAGGTCGAGCGATCGTATCTCGGGCTGGATCTCAAGCCGCTGCAGGATCTGGAGACGTTTTACGACATCGACATCAACCGCGGGGTGCTGATCAACTCTGTGGATCGCGGCTCGCCGGCCGAGAAGGCGGGCGTTCGCACGCAGGACATTCTCCTGGAGATCAACTCCGAACCGATCAACGTGCGCTTCCCCGAGGAAGTGGCACCGGCGCGGCAGCGGATCGCGGCGCTGCCGCTGGATTCGCAAGTGACGCTGAAGGTCAAGCGGGACAAGCAGATTCTCGAGCTGGCGGCGCGGACGCAGAAGCTCGAGGGCGCCGTTGGGGCCGAGCGCGAGTTTAAGGCCTGGGGACTGAGCGTGCGCGACGTGACGCGGACCTACGCCAACGAGAACCGACTCGACGACGACACCGGCGTGGTCGTCACCACGTTAAGCCCCGGTCTTCCGGCGGGAAAGGCCGAACTGCTCAGCGGCGATGTGATCCGCCAGGTGGATGGCAAGCCGGTCGAGGATCTCGAGGCGTTCGAGAGCCTTTATGAAGCTGCGAACGCGAACCGAACCGGGCGCATTCTGCTCGAAGTCCAGCGCGGTCGCGGCCGCCGCGGTGTGGTGTTGAAAATGACCTACGAGGCCCCGCCCGCGACCGCCACCGCCTCCGCCACCGCGCCGACGCCCGCCGGGCCGCGTGGCGCTGAGTAGGGATCACCATCGAGTAACGCAGAGTTCGTGTCGCGGAGGTCGCCATGTACGTCGTTGCCGTCACCGTCTTCGTCCGACCTGAGTTTTCCCGGCAGTTCCTCGATGCGACGCTGGACAATGCCCGCCATACCCGCCGAGAAGCGGGGAATGTGCGATTCGACGTTCTTGGCGCCGAGGACGATGCCAATCGGTTTCTCCTGTACGAAGTTTACCGAACCAAGGAGGATTTCGCCTCGCATCAGCAGACTCACCACTACCTGACGTGGAAACAGACCGTGGCCGACTGGATGGCCCAGCCGCGCCAGGGGATCAAGCATCGCGCGATCTGGTTCGGCGATTCGACGGTTTAGCGAGGCGCCTCGACCATGCGCAAATTCGAGTTCAACAGCGTCGGGCGGATTTTTTTCGGCCCCGGGCAGTTCGCTCGACTGAGCGAATTGGCCGCGACGATGGGTCGAACGGCGCTGGTGGTGCATAATGGCCCGGATGCCGGGGACAAGGCGTCGGAGGCGCTTCTCGCTGCAGGGATGACGGTGCGATCGCATCGCCAGTCCGGCGAACCGGTGGTTGAGCAGATCGACGCGGCGGTCGAGACAGCGCGCCGTGCGGGATGCGACTGCGTGATCGGCGTCGGCGGAGGCAGCGCCATCGACGCGGCCAAGGCGGTGGCCGGGCTGCTCACCAATGGTGGATCGACACTGGACTACATGGAAGTGGTGGGCGCGGGTCGGAAATTGACCCGTCCCGCGCTGCCGTGGATCGCCATGCCCACGACCGCCGGCTCGGGCGCCGAGGCGACGCGAAACGCGGTCATCGGGTATCCGCCGAAGCAATTCAAGGCGTCGCTACGAAGCGAACTGCTGCTGGCCAAGGCGGTGATCGTCGATCCGGAACTGCACCTTGGCATCCCCGCGGACGTGACGGCGCGGTCGGGAATGGATGCGCTGTGCCAGTGCATCGAATCGTTCGTCTCGGTCGGCGCCAACGTGATGACTCGGCCATTGTCGCTCGAGGGAATTCGTCTGGCGGGCAAGGCGCTTCCGCGGGCGGTGGAATATCCCGAGGATCTGCTCGCTCGCGGCGACATGGCGGCCGCGGCGCTCTTGAGCGGGATCTGCCTGAGCAACGCCGGGCTGGGCGCGGTGCATGGATTCGCCGCGCCCCTGGGGGCCTATCATCCCATCCCGCACGGGACGATCTGCGCGGCGCTGCTGGCCCCGGTCATCGCGGCGAACATTGCCGCGCTGCGCGACGCGGGTGATCCGGACGAGCGGTTGAGCGGGTACGCGGCCGTCGGCCGGGTCCTGGCCGATGACCCCGCACTGTCACCGTCCGACGCCATCGACGCCTGCGCTCCATTGTGCGCTGACCTCTCGCGGCGGCTGCGTATCCCAGCGCTGCGCCAGTTCGGCATGACCGAGCGCGACATCGAGCCGATGGTGCAACTGGCGATGAAATCGAGCAGCATCCGTTATAATCCGGTGCCGCTGGACGAGCGTCGGTTGTTCGACATCTTGCGGGCCGGGATCGACGGGGAATGATTTTGTGCCGGACTGCTCCGTCGCTGACAAAAAGGAGCGAAATTGCTCGATATTGCCAAGATTCCCGCGGCGATCCTCGCCGGCGGTCTGGCGACGCGACTGCACCCGATTACGCAGACGATCCCCAAGGCGATGATCGACCTGAACGGCAAGCCGTTCATCCAGCATCAGGTGGAACTGCTGCATCGCCACGGCGTTCGCAAGCTGGTGCTATGCCTCGGGCACCTCGGTGAGCAGGTGGAGTCGCACCTGGGCGATGGGTCGCGCTTCGACATGCGGATTTACTACGCCCATGACGGGCCGGTGCTGCTGGGAACCGGCGGTGCCATCCGCCGGGCCATGCCGATGCTGGGCGAGGTCTGTTGGGTCATGTACGGCGATTCGTACATGGATATCGACTACCGAGCCATCCTCGACACTTTCGCCCGGAGCGATCCCGAGCGGGTCCTGGGTCTGATGACGGTCATTCGCAATCAGGACCGCTGGGACCGTTCCAACGCGCTATTCCGCGACGGGCGCCTAATGTGTTATGACAAGCGCAATCGCACTGCGGAGATGGAACACATCGACTACGGCGTGGCGATTCTCCGCCGCCGCGCCATCGAGCGGATGCCGCTGGGCGAGCGCTGCGACCTGGCCGAGCTCTACAGCGAGCTGGTGGCGGAGCGGAGCATGATCGGGTATGAGTTATCGCAACGGTTTTACGAAATCGGCACGCCGGCGTCGCTGGAGGAAGCGCGGGAGCATCTGGCGTCGCGCTCGGATCCATCGGCATAGCGGATTGTTTTGACGCTTGTTCACTCGGAGGCGTTGTACATGTCATTCGTCGCCACGTTCATCGAAGAGGCTCGGCAGATACTCGATCGGCTCGATCAAGGGTCGATCGCGCGGGTGGCGCAACTGTTGATCGAGACTCGCCGTCGCCAGGGGCGGCTGTTCATCCTGGGCGTGGGCGGCAGCGCCGCCAATGCCTCGCACGCGGTCAATGATTTTCGGAAAATCGCGGGGATCGAGGCATATGCCCCGACCGACAACGTCTCGGAGCTGACGGCGCGGACCAACGATGAGGGATGGGCCACGGTCTTCGAACAGTGGCTGCGGACCAGCAGGCTCGACAGTGACGACATGCTGCTGATTTTTTCCGTGGGCGGGGGCGATCTTGAGAACAACGTCAGCCCCAACCTCGTGGCTGCACTGAAGCTGGCAAAAGAAGTGAACGCGAAAATTGCGGGCATTGTCGGACGCGATGGCGGGTATACTGCACGGGTTGCCGATGCCTGCGTGGTGATCCCGACGGTGAATGCCGCTCACACCACGCCCCACGCCGAAGCGTTTCAGGCGGTGGTCTGGCATCTGCTGGTGTCGCACCCGGATTTGAAGGCCGCACAAACCAAGTGGGAGTCCGTTCGATGACTGTCAAGACCATCAACTCAACCCGAACCGCCGGCATCGCGGCGCCGACGGCGCCCAAGGCCGTTCGCCGTGCCGTTTTTCTCGACCGCGACGGGGTGCTGAACCAGGCCGTGGTGCGCGACGGCAGGCCCTATCCGCCGCAGTCGCCCGAGCAGGTAAAGGTGATCGACGACGCCACCGAGGCGCTCAGACGCCTTCGCGAGGCGGGGTTTCTGCTGATCGCGGTGACGAACCAGCCGGACGTGGCCCGCGGCACGCAGCGGCGTGAGGTGGTCGAGGCGATCAACGGTCACTTGCGGCTGGCGCTGGGGCTGGATGATATTCGCACCAACTTCGACGACGGTGAATCGCTTACGCGCAAGCCCAATCCCGGGATGCTGCTCGAGGCGGCCGAGCAATGGGGGATCAGCCTCGTCGACAGCTTCATGGTCGGCGACCGTTGGAAGGACATCGAAGCCGGGCGCCGGGCCGGATGCCGCACCATCTTCATCAACCGCAATTATTCTGAGGCCTTCGAGGCCGACCCAGCCGATGCGACCGTGCCCAGCGTCTGCGCCGCCGCCGACTGGATTCTGTCGCAGGCTCCGCCGAAATCGGCGATGGCGAAGTCGCCAGTGTCTCATGAGATTCCCAAGGTCACGGTGACGGCCGCGCAGCGCAATGTCCGGATGCTCAAGGCACTGAAGGTGAAGATTTTCGCCGATGGTGCCGACCGGGCGGGCATCCTTGAAATGCACGCCAACCCGCTGATCCAGGGCTTCACCACCAATCCGACGTTGATGCGTAAGGCCGGCGTAAGCGACTACGCGGCGTTCGCCCGCGACATTCTCAAAGTGGTTCCCGATCGCCCGATTTCATTTGAGGTGTTCTCCGACGACTTCGAGGAGATGCGCCGACAGGCTCGCCAGATCGCCGCCTGGGGGCCAAACGTCTATGTGAAGATCCCGGTGACCAACACGCTGGGCCATTCCAGTGCCGCCCTGGTGGCGGATTTGGCGCGCGACGGGGTGAAACTGAATGTGACGGCGATCTTTACGCTCGAACAGACGCTGGAGATGACCCAGGCCCTTCGCGGCGGAGCGCCGGCGGTGGTGTCGGTTTTCGCCGGACGAATCGCCGATGCCGGGGTTGATCCGGTTCCGCATATGGCCGCCTGCCGACAGATCGTCAACCTGGCGTCCAACGTCGAACTGCTTTGGGCCAGCCCGCGCGAGCTGCTGAACATCATCCATGCCGACCAGGTTGGCTGCGACATCATCACCGTCACCAACGACGTGCTGAAGAAGCTGTCGAACATCGGCAAGGACCTGGGCGAGTTCTCGCTGGACACGGTGAAGATGTTCCGCACCGACGCGGTGAAGGCCGGGTTCTCCTTGTGAAGGCCCGTTTCTCCTCGTGATCGCCGATTTCTCCTTGTGATTGCCGATGCCCCGCGGACCCGTTTCATCCCGCGCCGTCCGCTGCCTGGCGATCGTGCCGGCGTTTAACGAGCGCCATTCGGTGGGCGAACTCGTCCATCGGCTTCGCCGCGCGCTGCCGGCATACGACATCCTGGTCATTGATGATGGATCGACCGATGACACCCTGCACCAGGTGCCGCGCGATCCGGCCGTGGCCCTGGTCAGCCTGCCTTTCAATCTCGGCATCGGCGGGGCGATGCAGACGGGATATCGCTACGCGGCGATGCATGGGTATGACGTGGCGGTGCAGGTTGACGCCGACGGGCAGCATCGTCCCGGCGAGGTCCGCAAACTGGTGGATCATCTGCTGGGCGGTCGGGCCGACCTGGTGGTGGGATCGCGCTTCCTCGAGCCGCGATGGACTCGCTATCGCCAGTCGATGCCGCGGTGGTTCGGTTCGTGGCTGCTCAAGTCGATCCTTCGCGGGCTGACGGGGCTGACGATCACCGACTGTACCAGCGGCTTTCGTGCCGCCAACCGCAGGGTCATCAATGCCTTCGCCCACTGGTATCCCGAAGATTATCCCGAGCCGGAAGTCATCGTGCTTTTGCATCGCGGCGGGTTCCGGGTCGATGAGTTGCCGGTTCGGATGCGCCAGCGCCGAACCGGCCAGAGCAGCATCGGGCTGTTGCGCGGGGTGTTCTATGTGGTGAAAGTCGTCACCTGCCTGGTGCTGGACACGGCGCGGGATCCGTGGCCTCGCGGCAAGGTGGATGTGCCGGCGCCGATCCCTCTTGCGGAGATCGAGCCTCTGGGCGCGCCGCTGACGGGCAGTCCGAGCTGACAGTTCAAACCATGTGGGTCAAGTCGGTTATTCTCACGCTGCTGGCCGGCGCCTTCGGGCTGCTGGCGGTCCGGCGATTGCGCCAGTTCCGCCTGAAGGAACGCTACGCGATCCTCTTCGTGCTGATCGGCCTTCCGTTCATCGCCCTGGCCTTATGGCAAGATGGAGTCGGGTGGATCGCCCAGCGCCTCGGGATCGCGTACCAAACCGTCACCATCATGGCGCTGACGGTGTTTTTCATCATCGCAGTCCTGGAATTGCTGACGATTCTGAGCGTGCAGGATCGCAAGATCACCACGCTGGCGCAGCTCGTCGGCATCCTCAGCGAGCAACAGCGCCGATTCGAACAGCGCGTCGGATCGCTTGGCCCGGGCGCTTCGCCGAGCCCGGAGGGCAGTTCGCCGGGCCCGGGCAGTTCGCCGGGCACAGGCAGTTCGCCAGGCCCGGGCCCGGGCGGTTCGCCGGGCTCGGGCGGTTCGCCCGCGAGCCGGGCCTCGGAGTCCGTCCGTTCCCGATCCATTGAATCCGGAGAATCGCCGGCGCACGAACGTCGAAAGCAATAGGAATGACCAACACCCATCTGCGCCACTTCTGGGAAAAGATCACCTCCAGTTACTGGTTTCTCCCGTCGTTGATGCTGGTCGGCGCCATGGGATTATCGTTCGCCACACTGGCGATCGACGATCAGTTAGAGCAGAAGTTAGTCGAAAAAATCGGCTGGCTTTACAGCGGCAGCGCCGAGGGCGCCCGCGAGCTGCTTGGAACGGTCGCCGGTTCGATGATCACCGTCGCGGGCGTGGTCTTCTCGATCACCATCGTCGCCTTGAGCCTGGCCTCCTCGCAGTTCGGACCGCGCCTGTTGCGCAACTTCATGCGCGACACCGGCAACCAGGTCGTGCTCGGGATGTTCGTCGCCACGTTCATCTATTGCCTGATGATCTTGCGGACCGTGCGCGGCCAGGATGGCGCTGAGTTCGTGCCGTATCTGTCGGTCAGCGTCGGCATCGCCCTGGCGATCGCCAGCATCGGCGTGCTGATCTACCACATCCACCACATCGCCGCGTCGATCCAGGCCGAACATGTCATCGCCGTGGTGGGGCGCGACTTGGACAAGGAGATCGAGCGGCTGATGCCGGTCGAGAAGGATGAAAACAACCAGTGGTCGTTCGATGAGGCCGAGGCGTTCGATCCTCCGACCGAGGCTCCGGCGGACATCGTCTCCGATGCCTCGGGATACGTGCAGGCGATCGACCACGATCAATTATTCGACGACGCCGTGAAACACGATCTGCTGATCGAGGTGCGCCTTCGGGCGGGCGATTTCACCTCTCGCGGCAGGCGGATCGCGCGGGTCTGGCCGGCCGATCGCGTCAGCGACGATCTTCGCCGATCGATCCGCCAGACGATGATCGTCGATGCCCAGCGCACCCCGACCCAGGACATCGAATACGCCATTCATCAGCTCGTCGAGATCGGCGTGCGGGCGCTGTCGCCGGGAGTGAACGATCCGTACACGGCCATCGCGTGCGTGGATTGGCTGGGGGATGCGGTGGGGCGGATCGGGCAGCGCCGGTTTCCCGATCGCATTCGCCGCGATGACGGCGGGGCTCGGCGCCTGGTGCTGGATCTGCCCGATTTTCGTGGGATCGTGGATGCGGCGTTCAATCTGATGCGCCAGTATTCGAGCGACAGCGTGTCGGTGATGATCCGGCTGCTCGAGACGCTGGCGGTGCTGGCCGAGCAATCGATGCCCGACGCGGCCAAGTCGCACTTGCTGCGGCATGTTCGGATGATCCAGCGAATGGGCCGCGACCTTCCCGAGCCGGATGACCGCGAGGACGTCCAGCGGCGCTGCGACGAATGCTTCAAGCTGCTGGACGCCGTGCCGGCTGGCGCCTCGAGCGGCGACGCCGGGCCATTGGGGAACTGACTCTTCTGAATTGAAACGTTCGAGTGCCGCCGGTGTCCCCACCGGCGGTTGCCGTCGCCTTTCCCACTCGACGGTTCGGCCGATACCCCACCGGCGAGACGCGCTGGCGGCGGGCGCTACGCCGCGGCGGTCTCGGCGATGCGGCCTTGGGAGTCCACCTGGTCGAACTTCACCGCTACGCGCTTGCTTACCCCTTGTTCCTGCATGGTCACGCCGTAGAGCGTTTCGGCGATCTGCATCGTCCGCTTCGAGTGGGTGATGACGATGAACTGGCTCTGCTCGAGAAACTCCTGGACGATCAGGTTGAAGCGCTGGTTGTTCGCCTCATCCAAGGCCGCGTCCACCTCGTCGAGAATGCAGAACGGGCTGGGCTTGCTCTTGAAGATGCTCATCAGCAGGGCCACGCACGTCATCGTCTTTTCCCCGCCGGACAACTGGCTGATCGAGACCGGTTTCTTGCCCGGAGGGTGGGCGATGATCTCGATCCCCGCGTCCAGCGGGTCGATCTTGCGAACGATGGGAAGCAGCGTCTGGCCGTCGGGGCCGAGTTGTTTTTCGGCCTTCGTGTCGATGACTTCGGTCTCGAGCAGGATGTCGGCCTTGCCGCCGCCGAAGAGCTTGCGGAACATCGATTGGAAATGCTCGCGCACGCGCTCAAAGGTGTCGGCAAAGCGCGCGCCGCTTTCGATGTTGATCGTCTCGATCAATTCCTCGAGCTGGCGCTTGCCGTCGATGAGATCAGCCACTTGGGCGTTGAGGAACTCGCTGCGCTTCTCGAGTTCATCCTGGTCGTTGATCGCGTCGAGGTTCACGTTACCCAGCCGTTGGATTTTCTCCTTCAGCACCCTTATCTCCTCGGCGACCGCGGCCCAGTCGGTCTGGCCGGGGTTGTATCCGGGGGGATTTTCCCCGCCGGTCAGTTCAGTGTAGCGCCCGGGCACATCGAGTTGCAGTTCCTCCATCGCCCGCTGCACCACCGATTCGACGCGGACCCGCAATTCGCCAAGTTGCATCTGCACCTGGTGCAATTCCTTCTCGACCTCGGCGTGACGGTCGCGGATTTCCGATTCCTTGGCGCCCAACACCTGCACCGCCTGCACGCCGGCCGTCAGCTCCGCCGCCAGTGATTCCAGCCGGTCGGTGAGTTCACCGGCGCGGTGCTGCGCCTGTTCCTGGGCGGCGCGGGCTTGTTCCAACTCGTCGCGCACGGCGGACTGCCGCGCCGCGACGGCCTGAGCTGAGCTGGTCAGTCGCTCGATCTGTTGACGCAGCTCGTTCTGAGCCGCAGTTTGGCGCTGCACCGCCTGTTGGCTGGCGAGTTGTTTTTCCTGGACCTGTCCCAGTTCGATCCGAGCGCTGGTCAGTTCCTCGGCGCAGGTTTGCAGATCGGTTTGGGTCTGCGCCTGGCGGGATGAGTCTTCCTCGACCTGCTGTTGGCGCTGCGCCTGCTCGGCCTCGAGTTGGCCGCGCTGATCGCTCAGGTGAGCCTGCTCGACGGCGAGCTTCTCGAGCTGTCGCCCCAGCGTCTCAAGTTCCCGCTCCAGCACCGGCCGCTCGCGCCACAAGGCCTGCTGCTTGTCGTTCACCTGCGCGATCTGGCTGGTCTGCTCGATCTTGCGGGTGTGGGTCTGATCGATGGAATTCCGAAGGGAATTGAGATTTTCCTCGATCGCCCGGGCCTGCTCGTTGTCCTGGGTGATTTTCGCGGCGATTCGCTCGATGCGGGCATCGACCTCGGCGATCTGCCCGGTGAGCGAGTCAAGTTCGCTTCGGCGCGACAACAGTCCCATCGCCGCCGTCAGTGGGCCGGCCCGCAGGGTCCCGTCGGCCTCGAGAACTTCGCCTTCCGCGGTGACATATCGGAAGCCGGCCGGCCCGGAGCGCCGCAGTTGTCCGGCGATCGCCAGGTCATCGACGACGGCCGTCTGGCCCAATAAATGGCGGGCGATATCGCGGTGAAGCGGCTCGACGCGGACCAGGTCCAACGCCAGTCGCACTTCGGCGGCGGCGAAGTCGTCGGCGGCGGGATCGGAGGAATCCGAACCCTCGGGCAGGCAGAGGATCCCGACGCGTCCCTCGAGCTCGCCGAGCTTCTCGGCCGCGCCCTCGACGGCCGTGGGATCGCGCGACACCAGCAGTTGGTCGCGCCCATCCAATGCCGCCTCGATGACGTGGGCATGTTCCACATCGACGCGCAACACGTCGGCGACCAGCCCCTGGATGAACGGGAAGTCGCTGTCCCGTCGCCGTAAAACGCTCTTGACTCCCTCGCTGACCCCTTCCCGACGCGCTTCGAGGTCTTCCAGCAAGCGCTGCCGCGACAACAGCCCGCTGCGATGCTCGCGGGCCGAGCCGAGCTGGCCGCTTAAGTCTGCGATCCGCTTGCCCAGGGCCGCGGCCTGCGCCTTGTGCGCCTCGACCTGCTCTTGTTCGCCGGCGAGTTCGGCCAGGGTGGATTCAAGCAATTGCTGCAATTCGGTCCGCCGCGATTCCAGCGCCGACAGCTCCCCGGCCACCTGCTCGCGGCGCTGCTCGAGGCGCTGCTGCTGGGCGGCGATGTTCTTTTGCTCGATTTCAATCGCGCCCAAGCGGCTGTTGACCAGCGCCCCGCGACGCATCAGGTCGAGGATCACCGACTTGCCTCGCTCGATCTGCCGGTTGATCTCCGACAGTTGTAGTTGGCCGTCATGGAACGCCTTCTGGCGCTGATCGATGCGGGTGCGGTGGGCGCTGAGTTCCTCGGTGAGCCTGGTGAGCCGCGCCGTTTCGGACTCGATCGATTCGGTGACCTCGGCCAGCTTCTTCTCGGCGTCGGCGCGATCGCGCTCGAAGTCGCGGATCTGCTCGAGCAGTTGGGCGAGTTGTCGCTCGCCGTATTGCTGGCGCTGCGCGGCGTTCTCCATCGCCGCCCGCGTCTGGACCAGTTCATGTTCGACTTGTTGCTTTCGCTGCCGAAACACTTCAACCTGCTCGCGTTTTTCATCCAGTTGCCGGCTGTGGTGGTTCAGTTCCCCGCCCAAATCATCCAGCCGGAAGCGGGCATCTTCCTCAGTACCCGTCAATTCGTTGATTTTCGTGAATTGGGTGTGATATTCCTGCAACGCATATTGCAGGCGCAGTTCCCGCAGACGGGTGGAATGCTCTTGGTAGGTTCTGGCCCGACCCGCCTGCACCTTGACGCTGCGAAGACGTTTTTCCACCTCTTCAACGATGTCATGCACGCGAAGCAGGTTCTGATCGACCTTCTCAAGCTTGCGTTGGGCTTCCTTCTTTTTCGCCTTGAACTTCGAGATTCCCGCCGCCTCCTCGAAGATCACCCGGCGTTCCTGCGGGTTCGCTTCGAGCATCGCCGAAACCTTGCCTTGCTCGATAACGCTGTAGGCATCAACCCCCACGCCGGTATCGAGGAACAGCTCGCGGATGTCCTTCAGTCGCGTCGCCTGATTGTTGAGCTGGTACTCGCTGGTTCCGTCGCGGAAGAGCCGTCGTCCGACGCTGACTTCCTCGGCCTCGACGTTGAGCGTGCGCGACCCATCGTCGCGGCGCGGGTTGTCGAAGATGAGCGTGACCTCGGCCATCCCGCCGGGCTTTCGACCCGCGGCGCCGTTGAAGATCACATCCATCATTGCGTCGCCGCGCAGGCTCTTGGCGCTTTGTTCGCCCAAGACCCACTTAAAGCCATCGACGACGTTGGACTTACCGCAGCCGTTGGGTCCGACGATGCCGGTGATGGCGTCGTCGAAGACGAACTCGGTGCGGTCGGCGAAGCTCTTGAACCCGTGGAGTACCAGCTTTTTTAGACGCATGGAACAGTGTCCTCCGTGACGCCCGTGATGGGTCCGGATGCGCAAAACGCCCTGGCGATTCGCCGATCGTGCGGTCGGGATCGCGCCAACGTCCCGACGACTTTCTCGGTCGCCTCGCCTGAAATCTCCGCCTCGATGATCCCTGGAACCTCGCGGTCCGAGAATCATTGCGGCCTGGACCCGCGTGCGCCGCTCGTCCCTGAGTCCCCAGCGCCGTCGGGTTTGAAGTCCGGAATAGCCGTCGGATCGGCGCGGGTCTCGCCCGCGGTCGATGCGGCCAGTTCCGGTGCCGCGTATACCGCCTGTTGGACCCCCTCGGGGTCCTGTACAACCAGTGCCGCCGCGACAAGCTGGCCATTATACGTCCCGACCAGCTTTTTCGACTCACTTAACGCCCCCAGCATACCGATCACATCCGAATAACTAAAGCCCAGGCGCTTCTCCCCCAGCGGCGCTTCCCCGCCCAACCGGGCGACGATCTCGGCCAACGACAGCCCCGATTCGATCTTCACCGGCTCGCGGGCGCTGGCGTCGCCTCGATAGAACAGCGTCACCCGGTCGCGGGCCTCGCCTGAGACGATCATGAAACGCTGGTCCATCGCGGTGAACGTAATGGGACAGCGGATCGAGATTGGTTCGCCGATCAGGGCGATTCGCGGCACGCCGCTACGGGTCGCGTGGATGATCGGCGGGCCGCTCGAGGGGACCACGTCCAGCACGAAACGATTCTCGATCACTTTCGAGAAGACCGACGAGTCGCGGTTGCGGGCCAGATTCTTATAGGCCTCGACCCGCACGAGAACCTCGTCGGAGTTGAGCAGTTGCCGTAGAAGCTGATTGACCCCGGGGCTGGACGGCAGCGCCCCCAAGGCGTCGATCGCATCGAGGCGGAAGGGATGATCGCTATGCCGGGCGATGGTCATCAGCACGCCGTTGGCCGTCGAGTCCCCGATGAATGCCGCCGCCCGCGCCGCGGCGAAACTCACATCGGGCGCGGGATGAGTCATCAGGGGCTGAATAAACGGCAAAGCCGCCGGCCCCAGGCCCTCCCAGCACAGCGAGATATCCTCGAGCATCGCCCCGGGTTTAACGGCCTCGGAGGCCAGTTCCCGGCTCTTGCGTGCCGCGAACTGCGGGGAGCCGTCCAGAAACAGATGGCGAACCACTTTCCCGAAATGCTTCCAGTCGCCGCGATACGACGAGGGGACCAACACGTCCACCACCCCATCATCCTTCGCCGACGCCGTTTTCATTCCCGTGTCGCTTTCCTGGAACCGCTCGTCGATCCGCCCTTCGACCCGCCGGGCCAGAGAGAATGACGGCTGGCGCATCTGCAGCTTCAGCGGGCGATCGAAGGCCACCGATCCCCCGTCCATGATCACCCCATAGCGAAGGCTCACCTTGCCGCCCGGCGACAGCGATTCGCCGTGAACGGCATGGTACGGATTGACGAAAACCGGCCCCTGGGCTCGGGCATACACATTGACCGCGGCGGTGGGATTCGGCTCATACGCGCCGTTCACCTTCAAATCTGTTTCATACAACAATCCCTGGGCCAGGCTGGACGTGTAGCTTTTCCCCGGGACACTCACCTGAACGTCGAATTGCTGATATTTGCGAGCCCCCGGCGGGATCCATCCATCGACGCGCACCACCGCCGTCGTCTTGTCGCGCATCATTTCTTCAGGCTGAAGATGGCGATACTCCGGCTTGAGGTTGCTGCCGAATCCGCGCTTGGTCATTTCGCGGATCATGTACTGGCGCACCTGCGTGGGCAGCCCGCTGTTGTCGCCGGTGCCGCGCAGATTCACGGCCAGGCCGTAGCCAGACACGACCAGCGGCTCATCGTTCTTCAGGTCGGTCAATTCGATCAGGCTGTTGGCCATGTACGCCGGAACCGGGTTCTTGGTCAGCGTGGGATAACGCGAGAGTTTTCGCGGCGGCGCTTTGGGTCCGCATCCACTGATCGCCATGGCACCGGTGAGAATCGCGCCCAGGACGACTCGCGGCAGCCGGGTCTGAAAAATCGCAAAGGCGTGGGTTGACCGCATAAGACTGTCCCTTGAGGGGTTATCGGACCTTGGCGAATGCATCCATGAGGCGCTGAGGAGTGAAATACAACGAACGTCATCCAGATTACGGAGTTACGGTCGGTGCTTGGGGGACCAAGCTCGGCGCGTCCGGCGAAGCGGGCTTGGGCACCACGGCTCGGCGACTCCGGCGAGTCGGCCCCGTCGGCGGCTCGGCGGCTTGTCCGTTACCGGGCTGCGGCTCGCGGAACAATCGTCCCTGGCCCGGCGATTCGTACCGCTGGGCATCCAGCACCGCCTTGGCCTCATCCACCAAGTCGTCGAGGGTCTTGAATCGCCGATAGACGCTGGCGAAGCGGACGTAAGCGACCTGGTCCACGCGGCGAAGCCGATCGCTGACCATTTCTCCCACCGCCGACGACGGCACTTCCCGGTCGTGCGTGCGGAAAATCTCCTCCTCGACCTCGTCCACGATCCGCGATACTTCGCTTTCGGGCACCGGACGCTTGAAGCACGCCCGCTCGAGCCCGGCGGTGATCTTCTTGCGATCCCACGGCACCCGCCGCCCATCTCGCTTGATCACGCTGAGCCGATCCGGCTCTTCTACCCGTTCATACGTCGTGAATCGCTTGTGACAATGCCCGCACTCTCGTCGCCGCCGGATCGAGCGCCCCCCTTCGCAGTTGCGCGAATCCTTGACCTGCAAACTCTCCTTCTCGGCATTGCAAAATGGGCAGCGCATCGCCGAAGAACGATATCCATTTTCGAGAAAAAACGCAAAGCGCCATCAGCGAGTGGTAAGTCTCGGGTCAGGGTCTTTCGGTTCTGGCTTTTCGGTTGTTTTTCGGGCATAATCCTTGACAGACGTTGAGAAGGCGTTCTCAAACCCAAGGAGCCACGGATGGCTGTTGTATTGCTGTCGGAGATATTTGGCGAAGTTCTCGACCCGCGTCGCGCCCAGGGCAAGCGTCACCCGCTGCCAGGGGTGCTGGCGTTGATGAGCGTGGCGGTCATGTGCGGCTGTCGCTCGCTGTTTGCCATTGGCCAGTGGGGCAGGGATCACGGACGGGAGATGGCGGTGCGGTTGGGGCTGCAGCGCAAGTATGGCACGCCGGCGGTTTTCACGCTCCAGGGAAGCGTTTGCCCGCGCCATGTTGGCACATTTCAACGGTTGGATCGACAACAACCCGAACAACTGCGGCTGCCCGCTTGACTCGCAGTCGCTGGTCGCCCAGTGGATGATGGAGAGCAATTGGGGCCGTAGTAAGTTGACCCAACCCACATGGAACTTCGGCAACATAAAGGGAACCGGCCCGGCTGGTTCCACTAAACAAGAGGTACCCGAACACATCGGCGGCAAGAACGTGAGGGTGGATGCCAACTTCCGGAAGTACCACAATCCCGAAGAGTTTTACGAAGATTATTATAAACTGATTTGCGGGAACGACCGCTACAAGAACGCACGCGGCAAGGTCGGCAGAGAATACTTCCACGCGCTGAAAGACGCTGGTTATGCCACCGATCCGGACTACGTCGAGAAGGCGATGCAGTTCTACGACCAACTTGGATCTAACTGATGCGTTTAGCTATCCCACTGTTCTTGCTGCTCAGTGTTCTGTCTGGTTGTAGCCGGAGCAATGTAACTGCAACCACACAGACGATTGATCCCATTGCCGTCGCCCTGCTCAGATCCGGCGCCGTCCGGCACTATATTTCATCTATCGACTCAAAATGGTCTTATCTGCGTGATGACGCAGTTGACGGCGGGGTGATCGTTGCAGTGGGCGAGAACCGCGAAGACTGCTTCACCCGGGGATTGACGGCAAAGGTCATGGATGACGGGAGCGTCTTCGTCTTGACTCCGCAAAACCACGGCGAAGAAGTGTGGAAACCTGGTTGAATAATCGCCCCCGCACCGGGGAAGTCTGCGGCGCATTCCATATCAGGCCGCGCGGCTCATCTCCATAAAATACCCCGGCCTCCAGGCCGGTCATTCCCCCCGATTATACCATTTTACACGCTCCCCCAAAATTCGGGCACACCCTAAGTCGCTCTGGACCGTATCAGCGCCGCAAAACCGGGGGAAATGGTTCTTCCAAGACGCCCGCGCCGTCTCGTGCCTCGGCGTGAATACCCCAACCCGCGGCGTTTCTCTGCCCGATGATGCGGGGTGCGTGACAGTTTATGCGGCTGCCGCTGTCACGGGATACCCCAACCAGTAGTATCTGGACTCCTCATCCTCGCTAAGCCATTTGCTTCGCAAGGCCATGATCGCCTCGGCCCCCGACACGCTCCAAAACTGCTCGGTCCCCTTGACCCGCTTGCCAA
>JBBQNJ010000054.1:0-34623 GCA_038329845.1 Tepidisphaerales bacterium
TCCGGATGCGCGAGTTGAAAATCCGGGTTTATTGGCGAATAACACGGGTCGGACGTTGGCGGGGCGGGGAAAGTTTCGGCGGGCGCTATTTTTTTGAGTCGGTGATTAACTCACCGCCCGGGCAGGTCGATGAGTTTGACAAGCCCCGAAGGCTTGTTGATTGGCCGGTCGGTCAGTCGGTCTGGTGGGCGAATCTTGTCCGGTCTGTTTTGGGTCGGCGACCCGCGGGTTGCGGCCTGCGATCGGGCGAAAGGACTTTCATGGGACACGGGTATCTTCCCATCACCGACGCCGGGTTGCTGGCGTGGACGAATAATTTTCTGCTTGGGATTCAGGACACGCCCACCGCGGTCGGATTGACCACGGTGCAGGTGTCGGCGTATGACCTTGCCTACAGCGAGTGGCGCGACAAGCTGGCGGCTGCGGTCAATCCCTCCACGCGCGGCACGTTGACCGTCTTCGCCAAGAACGAGATCAAGAAGCAGATCATCTCGATCTCGCGGGAATACGCCGCGATCGTGCAGGCGTTTCCGGGCACGACCGATGAACAGCGGGTGTCGCTGGGTCTGACCGTTCGCAAAAGTCCAGCGCCGATTCCCGCCCCGGACTTCGCGCCGAGCATGGACATCGTGAGCGTGAACGGTCGCACGATCACCGTGCGCCTGCACGATGGCTCGCCCAATCGCGCCAAGCCCGCCGGCGTGGCCGGGGCGACGGTGCTCAGCTACATCGGGCAGACCGCGCCGGATGAGATGGGCGGCTGGAAGTTCGAGGGCGGCACGACGCGCACGATGTTCGAGGTCAGCTTTTCCCCCACGCTCGAGCCGGGAGCAACGGTCTGGCTGGCGGCGTTCTGGACGAACCCGCGGGAGAAGTCCGGCCCGGCCTGCACGCCCGTGAGCGTGACCTTCGGCGCTGCGGCGCTGAACAAGAGCGGCACGCTGAAGCTGGCGGCTTGAAGTTCAGAAGAGTGGTTGGTTGCACGTTGTCAGTTGCCAGTGGGGGGTCGGGGGTGGAGGACACACCGCTTCTCACTGGCAACTGGCAGCTTTCGCTCTGCAACTGGCGCTCTGGTCGCCGGTGGCACTCTGCCGCGACTCCCGGCAAAAGTGGGGATGGCTCAGTTCCATGCCGACTTGAATCCGCTTGGAGGCCGAGCGATAATGTCGAAGAAGACGATGATGCACACGATCCGGACTGTTGCCGACACGACCGCGGTGCCGAAAGGCAAAGCGGGCACGACGATGAAGCGATGAGCTTCGACGCCGGGGCCGCGTTGCCGCGGAGGCGAGCGAGGCGCTCGGGCGAGAGGATGGATCGCGGGCATCGTCTTTTTTTCCCGGGCGGACCGTCGCGATGTGTCGGCGTAGGCATATCCGGCGATCGTCGCCGCGTTATCGACGCCTTTGGAGACTGCTTCCATGTCCTGCAATGTCGCCATCGTCGGCGCCACCGGCGCGGTGGGCCAGGAATTCCTGACCGTTCTCGCCGAGCGCAACTTCCCGCTCACCGGCCTGAAACTGCTCGCCTCGGCCCGCAGCGCCGGGAAGAAAGCGACGTTCAAGGGGCGCGAGTACATCATCGAGGAACTCACCGCCGATAGTTTCAAGGACATCCGTTTCGCGTTTTTCTCCGCCGGCGGGTCGATCTCCAAGGAGTTCGCCCCGGCGGCGGTGAAGGCCGGAGCGGTGGTGATCGACAACACCAGCGCGTTTCGCATGAAGGAAGGCGTTCCGCTGGTGGTGCCGGAAGTGAACCCCGAGGCGATCCGCAAGCACAACGGGCTGATCGCCAATCCGAATTGCTCGACGATCATCATGAACGTGCCGACTTGGCCGCTGCACCAGGTCAATCGCATCAAGCGGATTGTCGTCAGCACCTACCAGGCCGTCAGCGGCGCCGGGGCGTGGGGGCTGTGGGAACTCGAGGCGCAGATCAAGGCCCATGCCGCCGGGGATGTGATCAAGAAGGAGAAGTTCCCGCACCAGATCGTCAACAATATCTTCAGCCACAACTCGAAGGTGGACCCGGTGAGCGGGTACAACGAAGAGGAGCTAAAGATGATGCGGGAGACGCGGAAGATTTTCGGAGATGCGAAAATCGCGGTGACGGCGACCTGCGTTCGGGTGCCGGTACCGCGGGCCCATTGCGAGAGCCTGAACATCGAGTTCGAGCGTCCGATGACGCCGGAGAAAGTGCGGGAAATTCTCGCCACCGCTCCGGGCGTGACGATCGTGGACGACGCCGAGTCGAATCATTTCCCCATGCCGATGGAGGCCAGCGGGCAGGACAACGTGCTGGTCGGGCGAATCCGCCAGGACCTCAGCCGCGATGATGGCCGCGGGATCGAACTGTTCGTCGCCGGAGATCAGATCCGCAAGGGCGCCGCCAGCAACGCCGTGCAGATCGCCGAAAAAATGCTGTAGATTGCCCACGAACGAAAAGAACGGACCCGGCGAAAGAAAAGAACGGACCCGGTGTTTGCTCGAATTGCAGCGACCCTGTCCTGACCGGACGTAAGGGGCGCTGGCTCGCCCGACTCGCCGTCCTTCGGAAATCCCTGGCGGTGAAATCCGTGGTCTGGCCCGTGTTTCGACCTAAATCTCGATCCCAAGTCCTCATCACGCCGACTGCGGTCGATTTTGAGTTGGGAGATGAGTACCGGTCTGTCATGGCATTGCTTGGTCGGATCCAGCTCACCGGGGGGACACCGCGGGATCAGTGCATTGATCTGTCGCATTGCAAGTACATTGGGCCGGCCGCCGCCGCCATCCCGATGTCGAACAGCCTCGCGGCCGAGCATGCCGGTTACAAGTACTCCGTCATTTTCCCTGCCTCGGGGAAGAGCGAGTCCTTCGCCTGCTTCGCGGGGCTTCTTCGTCATTTCGGGGTGGCCGACCTTCCGCCAGCGAATCATCCGCGGAATGTGACCGTTCCGCTGACCACTGTTCAGCATCCGACATGGGGAGCTGAAGACCCCGTCATCAACCTCGCGCGGAGATTGGCGACGCTGAACGAAGACGATGAGTTGTATCCGCGAAATTCGCTCCTCGAGTTGATACAGAACGTTGACGACCATTCGCGCAGCCCATTCGGTGCGATCTATTGCGCCAGATTTCTCAACAAAGTGAACACAATTCGCGTTGCCTTGGTTGACCGTGGAGTCGGGATTGCCAGCACGCCGCGGTCGGTTCATCCCCAGGTGAGAGACGCCGAGCACGCCCTGGAACTGGTTGTCAGAGGCGGCATCACCCGTAGATCCGGTAGACATAACGCGGGCGTGGGGATATGCAACCTCCGAAACCAGGTGACCCGGCAACTTCACGGAGAGATCGTCGTCGTTACGGAGGACGGCGTCGCCTATGGTGATCGGGGAGGCAACCTTCGGACTTGCCCTCTGGGGACCCGGTTTGGAGGAACGGGAGTGTTTTTCACGGTGCCGGTCGCCCGATGATCCACTCGACGCCTAGAATACTCCAGGCAATATCGATCATGCTGGACGCGGCCGATTTCATCGATCCTCAAGGACAGGTTCCTGGCGGGCAACGGCTCGCTCAGGCAGTCGTTGGTCTGTTGGAAGAGCATGGTGACGTGCGGGTGTCATTTAAGAAGATGCCCCCGCTTTCCTCCAGCTACTTCAACATCGTGTTGCTCACCCTTGCCGAGAAGGTCGGTTGGGAACGAACCGCGCGCATTCCATTTTAGTTCAGTTCTCAAGCTCAGAGCGGCATCTTCCAGCTCTCATTCGATGCCGTCGCCCACCAGTTGGCCTCACGGTAATAGGCACCGATTCGAAACCTCCTCCCGGACGTCAAGAAACATCCGTTCGATCGGCCTTAGGGAATAGCCACGGCTCATCCAAATCGGGCGTTTAGCGCGTAATGTTGAAGGGAACGCCATACGTAAGAGCCCAGTCCTTACGGATACTCCGACGCATAGATGGCGCGGAAAGGCAGGCCGAACCAGGTTTGCTCGATCGGTTGGTGGATGGCCTGGAAATACCCGGCGATGTCGGAGTAGGTCTTTCCCTCGGCGTGACCGTCGAGGAAACCGTAGCTGGCATAATACTCGCTGACGGCGCCGGAATAGATGTCGGCGCCGCGGTGGGAGTGATAGGTGCTGCTGCGATCGTGGAACAGCACGATCTCGCTGGCGGACTGGCGGGTGACGGTGTTGGCCTGTCCGATTTTCAATCCCGATACGTTTCGCACCGCCCAGGCGGGAAGACGATAGTATCCGGCGATCGGTGCGGGGATGCCGCCGGCCAGCATCGCCGGAACCATTTCTTTTCCGGCCTGGTAATTGTAATTGGGCATGAATACGTTGCCGGCGATTGTGCCGCTGTAGGGATCGGCGCCGGTGAAGATGAACGTCGATTCATCGGCACTGGGGCAGCGCCACACTTTCGGGTCGTCGCCGAGATATTTCGCAAGCAGTTGCCCGATGCTTGGCAGCACGTAGGTATTCGGACCGACGACGGACCACGCCGGCAATCCCACCGCCGCCGGGCAGATCGGACTTTCCATCGAGTTGGCGCTGGCCGCTTCGGGCAGGTACTGGCGATTCTCGTCCAGGTACATCATGGCCGCCGCGGTGAGCTGGCGGACGTTGCTCAGGCACGCCGTCCGCTTGGCCTGCTCGCGGGCCTTATTCAGCGCCGGTAGAAGCAGTCCAATCAGCAGAGCGATAATCCCGATCACAACGAGGATCTCGACCAAGGTAAAAGCGCGGGGTTGGATTCGTCTTAAGGTCATGTCGTTCCTTTGCCGTCCTATTATGCGGATTTGTTCGCGGATGGGTAGTCCCCGGATCGTAAACGGCATCCATCGAGGGTGGAATCAGCGCCCCGCCGGGATCAAGGCGCCGTTGACGCGCTCGCCGTGCCGGTCAGAATCAAGAAATGGGCGCAGTGCAATCCGCGGGCCTGGAATTGTCCTGGACGCAGCGGCAACTGGTCCAGCGCCGGCGCTGGCTGGCGGGATTGGCGCTGGGGCTGCTGCTGCTGACATTCAACGGGTACTGGCGGATCGGTCGAGACAGCGCGATCTATCGCGGATTGGCCCGCAGCCTGGCCGACGGGGAGGGATACGAGTTTCTCAGCTACGGCGACCAGATCTATCCCGGATTGCCGCTGCTGTTGGCGGGGATCGAGCGATTCGCCGGCGGGCAGACCCTGCGTCCCATCGCAGCCGTGGCGGCGATCGCGCTGTGCGGGGCCGCGTGCGTGGCGCTGAGCTATCTTCTGATCCGCAGCGCTTTTCCCGATCAGCTCTGGCTTGCCGCGGCGGTGGCGTCGGGCGTGTCGATCAACGCCTGGTTCCTAAGGCAGTCGCAGGAGCTGATGACCGATGTTCCATTTCTGCTGGGGGTCTTGCTCACGCTGATCGGGCATCAACGATTGATCGCCAGCGACAGGCCGCATCGACGGCGGCGCTTCGGTGCCGTGGCGATCCTGGGGATGGGCCTTCTCATCGCCGCGAGCATGCGCCCCACGTTTCTGGTGCTGGCGGCGGCGCTAGGCATCACAAGCCTGATCGGCGTGATCCGCCGGCGCGACCGGGTCGGCCATGCTTGGGCGATCGCAATTCTGGCCGTGGTCATGGCAATCGCGTGGGGGACCGATCCCCGCACGCGGGGGTTCTCGCCGTTGGGCGGGCGCTATGAGCGAGAAGCGTTGCGACTGCTTCGACATGCCCCATCGATCATCCGCATCGAGGCAGTCGAGGCCCTGACTCGCCACCTACCCGACGCCGTCATGGGTGGATCGTTCAACACTTCACTGGGCCTGGCGCTATCGGCGATGCTACTCACCGGCAGCCTGATGCTGATGCGACGACATCCCCTCTGGGGCTGGCTGGTGATCGGGACGATGCTGGCCACGGTGCTGCAAAGCACCACCCCGCGCTATTACTTGATGATTCTGCCGATCCTGCTGTGCGGCTGGTTCTGCCTGGCCGACGCCGCGGCGAGCCGATTGGCCAGCGGCGTCTGGCGCGAGGCGGTGCTGATCGTGGCGTTGTCGCTGGTGGTGGTGTCGAACCTGGGCAAGGTTGTACCGCTGATCCGCGAGCAGCGGGCCGGTGATTTCTTCCGGACGTACGACAACGGGCGATATCCGCTTTATTTCAAGCTCGCCGAACTGATCCGGCAGCGCATCGCACCGCAAGGGGTTGTCATCGCGCCGCGGGGAACGATCGTGGCGTATCTGAGCGGGCGCCGGGTGATCACCGACCGCGATCTTTCCGACCTGGCGGCCGTGGGCGGTTATCCGCGGGCGCTGCGCCGGCTGGGTGTCACGCACGCGGTCTACCCGCCGAAATGGTATGAACATGAGCGGTGGCTGAAAAAACTCCTCGAGCGAGAGGGGGTTGTGCCGGTGCGATTCGCCGGTCGGGTGCGCGACCGCAACGCTCGTGAGTTTACCGTGGCCGAACTGGCTCGGGTGCGGATCCTCTCACCGCAAGAAGACTGGCGGAATGAGCCGGTCAGACCGTGGCCGGGTCTGAAGAATTATCTGGCGGCGGCGTCCCGTCCGCCGGCGTCGCGCCCGGTTCACTCACCCGGGACCTGATCCATTGCAGGTAGAGTCCCTGGGGTGGTGCGGTGCGGCCGGCGCGGCGGCGGTCCTTGCTCGCCAGCATCGCCGCCACCTCCTCGGGCGCACGACGATGCTCAGCGACTTCGACCAGCGTGCCGACCATGATCCGCACCATGTTCCAGAGGAATCCGGTTCCCTCGACCGCGATAATCAACTTGGGAGCGCGGAAGCAGACCGAGCAGTCCAAGACGGTTCGGACGGTGTTTTCCCGCCCGTGGCCGACCTTGGCGAAGGCCGCGAAATCATGGGTTCCGACGAACTCACCGGCCGCGCGGGCCATGGCCGCGGTATCCAGCGACTGCCAGCGGTGCCAAACGAGGTCGGCGAACAACACCGGGCGCAGCGGCGCATGCCAGATCAAATATTGATATCGCTTGGAAATCGTCGAGCCGATGGCGCTGAAGTCATCGGGCACCGGGTCGATGGCGCGAATCACGATGTCGTCGGGAAGCCGCGAATTGACCGCCCGCAGCAGTCCATGCGGAGGAATCCGCGTGCAATCGGTGTCGAAGTGGGCGACCTGTCCCTTGGCATGGACGCCCGCGTCCGTGCGGGATGAGCCGACGAGATTGATCGGATGTTTCACGACGGCGATGATCGCGCGGCGAAGCGATTCCTGGACTGTGGGAATCCCGTGCCCCGGCGCGGGCGCCGGGCCTTTGTACAGGGCGTTGGCGTACTGGTGCTGCCAGCCGTGATAACGCGTCCCGCGATAGGCGATGGTCAGACGATAACGCATGGCGGTGGCGGCTCGATAATCCCCGCGCCACGGGGTTCGGCGATCGGCCGCTTGAAGGTGGGTCGATTGAACTGAAATTTCGGATTTCAAATTCGGGTTCTTATTGCGCCAGCGCCGATCCGATGGCGGGTTCGAGGCCCAATCGACACACCCCATCAGCGCGAGGCGGTCTTTCCGCCCGCCAGACGAAGGTACAGGGCGCGAATGCTCCCGTACAGGAGCAGGTCGGCGCGATAGGTGCGGCACTGGCTCATGAACGGCGCGTCTTCATGGATGCAAAAACGCGACAGTCGCATCAGGCGCTGGGCCGACAGCGGCAGGCGATTTTTCCCCGGCCGGATCGTCACGCCCACCGACAGTCCGGCCGCTCGGCAGAGCTCGACGATCGAATCATCGAAATTTCCGTTCGGATAGGCGATGGCGACGGGGGTCTGACCGGTCATCTCGCGCAGGTCTTCCTGCGCCCCGACGATCTGGCGGCGCGCTTCATCCGGCGGATAATTCGTGAGAATCGCGTGATTCATACTGTGATTGCCGATCTCGACCAGGGGATGGCCAGAGATCTCCCGCAGCTCCGATGGAGTCATCGGGCGGTCGATGTCCGAGCGCGGCGCCATCGCCTGCGCGCCGTACTGGTGAATCAAATCGGCTTCCATTTCCTCGGTGGTCACGTCCTTCATGGTCAGCGCCACATCGTCGGCCCGGTGAGCCGGCCATCCTTCGGCGATACGCTGGCGATAGACCACATCCCACCAGAAACACTTGTGGGCCTTCACATGCTCGCTCGAGATGAAAAACGTCGCCGGGACGTTGAACTCATCGAGAATCGGCAGGGCGAGAAAATTATTGAAGTACCCATCATCGAAAGTGATCATCGCGTCGCGCCCCGACGGATCCAGGCCCTCGAGCAAGTCGCGAGCGCGGACAAACTTGTAGCCGTGGCGAAGGTAGTAGGCGATGAACTCGCGGAACTGCTCGACCGTGGTTTCCTGCAACGGGTCGATGTGGTTGAGTGCCATATCCGAGCGGTCGCGGAAAAGCGTGTGGAACATAAAGCAGCGCAGCCCCGGCCGCTCCCGGCGCAGCGCCAAGCTGACCCGGGCCAGGCCGGTGTCGGCGTAACGCACGAGATTTTGCAGGCACAAGGACATCCTTGCATTCACCCCGAAAGGCTGAATTAGAGTATTACGCAGAACAGAACTGGAAAAACCCCCGTGCGGATATTCAAGGTCATGTCGCGGCTTTCACAACGACACCCCCGGTGCCTCGTCGTCCCTTTCGACCCACGCGTCATGATAGGCCCGCAGCGTCGCATCCACCATGGCCTCGATGGTGAAGTCACAGGCGCGGCGCTCAGACGCGGCGGCACATGATTCGAGCACGTCCGGATCACCCGCCAGCCGCGTAAGCCGATCGGCGAACGCCGCCACATCGTCGCGCCGAACCACAAACCCATTCACCCCGTCGATCACGAGAATCTCCACCCCCGCCGAATCCGTCGCCACGATCGGCATCGCCGCGGCCATCGCCTCGAGCACCACATACGGCAGCCCCTCCTTGCGTGAGGCGATGGCGAACAGATCGAACCCCGCGAGCACCTCCCGGGCATCGCGCTCTCCGAGCCAATAAATATGATCGGCCACGCCGAGCCGCTCGCCCAAATCGCGCATCGCCTGGCGCAGCGGTCCGTCCCCGACAATCGCCAGGGCAAGCCGCGGCGCAGCGCGATGCGCCCGAGCGAACGCCTCGATCAATACATGCGGCGCTTTCTGATCGACGAGTCGTCCCACGAATCCGGCGACAATCGCATCGGGCGCTGCGCCGATCCGGGCGCGGGCTTCATCGCGCGAAGCGATTTGCGGCGAGCCGACGCCGTTGGGGATCAAGATCGTGCGGCCCTCGCCCAGTCCCACCGCGATCGCCGAGCGCTGCTCTTCCGGACTGACGGCGATGATCCGCGCGGTGCGAAGCGCCAACAGCCGCTCGATTCCCAAGTAAAACGCACGTTTCCAGCGGGTGAGCCCCGGGTCCATCATGATCAGGCCGTGCAGGGTGTAGATCGCCTTGGCCGATGTTCCCAGCGCCGCCAGCCGCGCCAAAGCGCCGCCCTTGGAACTGTGCCCATGAATAATGTCGAACGGGCCGTGGGCGCGGGCATATCGGCGGATGGCGCGGGCGACGAGCAGATCCCGCGGGTGAATGCTGGTGCCCATGGCGAGCGCCATTCGCGGCATCCGCGACAGGACCGGAGCCTGGAGCCGATCGGTGAACAGCTTGTCCAGGCGAACCGTCGAGTGGACCAAATGCACTTCGTGTCCTTGGCCGATCATCCCCTCGGCCAGGTCCAGCACATGGCGCCCGGTACCGCCGGCGCTCGATTCGACGATCATCAACACTCGCAGCGAGCGGAGCGCTGGCGAAATCGGGTTCGGCGTCATCCCCGCGAGCGGTTGCTGGCTCATGCCGTGGCCACCATCGCGGGACAAAGCGCCATCGGTGCGGAAATCAGCGGCGAGCAGACCCTCGCCGGCAAATTTGTTTTGGATTCGGTCAGTCCCCGAGGCGCTTCAATCGGGACAAATCCGGCTCGGCTCACCTTGCGGTAGACCTCTTCATAACGCCCGGTAATCACGCCCAGATCAAATCGGTCGCGCACGCGCTGGCGGCAGCGCGCCGACAACGCCAGACGCGCCTGCGGCGAAAGCGCCAGCAATTCGCCGATCGCCGCGCCCAAGGCTCGGGGGTCTCGCGCCGGCACGATCTTTCCGGCGTCGCCGACAATCACGCGAGAATCGCCCACATCGGTCGCGGCGCACGGTGTGCCGCACGCCATCGCCTCGCCCAATACCAGGGGAAACGCTTCGCTCACCGAGGAAGAGGCCACTACGTCCACCGCCGCGTGCAGTCGCGCAACGTCCTGGCGCTGACCCAGCAGATGGCAGCGCCCGGTCAATCCGAGCGATGCGATCAACGATGTCAGTTCGGCGTTGTCATGGGTGACACGAGTTCCGCACAAGACGAAATGGACCGATCGGTCCAGCGTGGCGGCGGCGTGAAGAAACGTCGGGTGATCCTTCAGCCGGTCGTAGCGGGCGAGCATCCCGACCAGCGGCGTGGACGGCTCGAGGCCCAGTTCCTCGCGCAGGCTCGCGCGGGCCTCGGGGCTGGGACTGAACCGGGTGGTATCGAATCCATTGGGAATGACTAACCCCTTGTTGGCCGCGAACCCGTGCTGCATGTAGAGCTTGCTGGCGTGTTCGGAACAGAAAATCACTTTCGCCGGGAGTCTGCGCGACAACGCCGCGCACGCTTTGACCGTAACCAGCGTGGTTCGCTTGGTCAGCTCGGGGATGTGGTGGGCATGATGAATCCCCCACACCACCGGCGCGCTGGTGGCCAATCGCGTGGCGATTCCCCCGATCAGGTTCGAGTGGTCCATCCACGTCTGCACGACATCGGGTCGCAGGCGTCGAATCTCCCGGCCAAGTCGCATGATCCCGCGCGGGTCGTATTCGCCCGGCTTGATCCCCATCACGCTCAAGAGAATCCCCGCCTTTTGCAACGGACCGGCCATGGTCAGGTTGTCGATCAACGAAATGACGCGGCTGTCAAATCGCGTCGGGTCGGTTTGCAGCACTAGATTGCAAAGCATCGCCTCGGCTCCGCCGAACTCGAGGCTATTGATGATATGGACAACTCGGATTCGTCGATTCATACCGATCCTGGGCAACTCAACCCTGGCAGCGATGCTGACCGCGCAAAACGCCCACCGCGGAAACCTCTCCGCGCATCGCGTTGTTTAATCTGCATCATGTCCACACCCACTGCGGACTTGTCGAGCCGCCCCAGAGTTTACCCCCAAAGTGTCCGAAAGCAAGGAAAATCGTACTAATTTTGGTCCATTAGTCGTAAAACAAGGTAATCTGGCGAGGTTCTGCCGCAGCCCCACATGCGAGCCGCAGCCCTCCCTCGATGCGAGCCGATCTGAGCCCCCCGACACCTCCGTGCCGGCGTTATGCCGCCAGCACATCCAGCAACTGACGCAAATCCGCTTGTTGCGGGTCGTCCGGATTATTCGCCAGGTATTCGTTCAGCCAGTCCGTCGCCGGCGCCGTCATCCCGATTCGCGCCAGCACCAGCGCCAAGTCTCGCTGCAAGCGATGTTGTTCCGGCCACATTAGCATCTCCATCTCCAGAACCGCCGCCACATCGGCATAACGTCCCTGCGTGCCGAAGGTGCTGAGCAGGTTCTGCAACATCCGCGTCAGCCAGTGCCGATGCGATACCGGGCGCAGTAGTTCATCAGACCACTCGATCTCGGCCCCGAACCGCTCCTTCATCCGGCGATGCGCCTCCTCGGGCGTGATCAACTGCCCCTTGTTAAACGGGTCGATCAACATCGGCGTCGAATCCACCTCGACGGCGACGATAAAGTGGCCTGGAATGCCCACGCCCCAACTTCGCAGACCCACGCGCTCGGCCACGATCTTGTAGATCAGACTGAGTGTAATCGGCATTCCGCGCTTGGTTTGCAGCACGGTCGGAAGGTAGCTATTCGCCGGGTTGTAAAAATCTTCGGCATTGCCCGTGAACCCTTCCTCGTCGAATAGCACATCATGGAGATGGGCCACCAGCGCCTGCGGTTGTGTTCCTCGGACGCGCGAGCGAACTGTGTCGGCGAGCTTTTGCAACTGCGCATCAACTTCGGCGACATCCACATTTGGCAACTGATGGCGCGCGATCGCCACGGCACCGTGGATCAAGGAATCGGATGAATGGATGCTCCTGAGCTGTTCGGCGAGCATCCGAAACGCATCGGGAACGCAGCAGTTGGGCAATAAATTTTTCATGGGTCGGCTCCATGCTTTGAATACGATTCACAGTCGAACAGCGTAGACTGTGGTATCGGGTGTCTCGCCGAGATCACCAGCACAAGCCGTGCCGCGCCGATGAGCGGCCGAGCGATCCAGCGATCGCTATTCCAAGGAGAAACGCAATGGACCTGATCAACCCCGCGACGGAAGAGGTGATTGGAAGATTTCCTGAGCAATCGAAGGACGAGATCGACGGGCGTCTGGCAGGGGCCGCCGAGGCGTTCGCTGATTGGAAGGATCGTCCCCTTTTGGATCGCACACAAATCGTTCGACAGGCGGGCGAATTGCTCACCCAGCGCCGCGAACTTCTGGCAACCACCGCGGTGCGGGAAATGGGCAAGTGCATCACCGAGGCGCTGGCCGAGGTGGACAAATGCGCCGCCGCCTGCACCTTTTTCGCCGACCACGCGGAGAGATTTACCCGTATCGACGTTGAAAACGGCGGTGCCGCGTCCTCTGAGAAGTGTTATGTGCGTTACGATCCGATCGGCGTTGTGCTGGCGATCATGCCGTGGAATTTCCCGTACTGGCAGGTGATCCGCTTCGCGGCCCCGGCGCTGGCCGCGGGAAACGTCGGGCTGCTCAAGCACGCCTCGAACGTCCCCGGGTGCGCTGTGGCGCTCGAGCAAATCTTCCTCGACGCCGGCGCGCCGCGCGGTGTTTTCTCGGCGCTCTATATCAGCGACAACCGCACCGTCGAGACACTGGTGGAACACCCGGCGATTCGCGCTGTGACCCTCACCGGCAGCGATCGCGCGGGGCGGGCGGTGGCGGCGGCGGCGGGTCGGACGCTGAAAAAGACCGTTCTGGAACTCGGCGGCTCCGATCCGTTCATCGTGCTGGACGATGCCGATGCCTCGTTCGCCGCTGCCCAGGCCGCGGTGGCTCGATGCATCAATTCCGGACAGAGCTGCATCGCGGCCAAGCGTTTCATTGTCACGCCCAAATCCGCCGATCCGTTCGAGCAAGCCCTCGTCGAGGCGATGCGGGCCATGACCGTCGGTGATCCGGCCGATGCGAGTACCCAGGTTGGACCGCTGGCCCGAAAGGACCTGCGCCAGGCGCTGGACGACCAGGTGAAGCGTTCCCTCGCCGCCGGTGCCAAGGCCCTGTGCGGCGGGGTGCCGAAAAGCGGGCGGGGGTTCTTCTATATCCCCACCGTCCTCACCGGCGTGGCTCCGGGAATGCCGGCATTCGACGAGGAGACCTTCGGCCCGGTGGCGGCCGTGATTCGCGCCGATGATGAGCGCCATGCCATCAAGCTGGCCAATCGCACCCGCTTTGGCCTGGGTGCCAGCCTCTGGACGCGCGACACCGATCGCGCCGAGCACCTGGCGCGGCAGATCGACGCCGGCTGCGTTTTCATCAACGCGATCGTCAAGTCCGACCCGCGTCTGGCCTTCGGCGGCGTCAAGGACAGCGGCTACGGCCGCGAGCTCGCCGCCGTCGGAATGCGAGAATTCTTGAACATCAAGACCGTCTGGGTATCGGATCATTCTCGATGAATTCACGGGGAGGGCCGGCGCCGACGGGTGAGTGGATCATCATTCGTGATGGCGCGGCGTGGATCGGCGGGGTAATCCCGAGAGGTTGCATTGCAGGCTCATCTGCGATGAGATGCTTTGGCCCGGTTCGGCAACCGCCGGACAAATGGCTATAATGCGCGAGTGAGCGTGTCCGAATCGAACGCGGCCCCCGCGAATTCGAGCGGTCGGGTGAGTGAATCGAGGAATACGAGAAGCAAAGCGATGGAATACGGCGTCATCATGGCGGGCGGATCGGGTACACGGCTTTGGCCGCTGTCACGGGCCAATCAGCCCAAGCAGATGCTCGAAGTGATCGGGGGCAAGAGCCTGTTGCAGATCAGCTTCGAGCGCCTCGCGGGCATCCTCCCGCCGGAGCGGATTTACGTCTGCACCGGACAGCAGCACGCCGAAGCAGTGCTGGCGGCGTTGCCGGCGCTGCCGCCGGATAATCTGCTCGGCGAACCCGTCGGCCGCGACACAGCGAATGCCGTCGGTTTCGCCGCGGCGGTTTTGAAGCGAAAAGACCCCGACGCGGTGACGGCGGTGGTGACGGCCGATCACGTCATCAAGCCGGTCGAGCAGTTTCAAGAGTCGCTGCGGACGGCGTTCGCCGTCGTACGGGAACATCCCAGCGCCCTGGTGACTTTCGGAATCGTCCCCACGCACGGACATACGGGCCTGGGTTACATTCATCGCGGAGAGAGTCTTCCCATGCGAACCGGCGCCCGCGGCGCTTATCGCGTGCAGGCGTTCCGCGAAAAACCCGACAAAGCCACCGCCGACCGCTATGTCGAGTGCGGGCGTTACTACTGGAACAGCGGCATGTTCGTCTGGCGCTGCGACACGGTCCTCGAGGAGTTGCGCCAATTCCTGCCCGAGGCTTATGCCGGCCTCACGCGGATCGCCGAGGCTTGGAACAGCCCCGACCGACGGCGCATCCTTGAGGAAACCTATCCCAAGCTGCCCAAGATCAGCATCGACTTCGCGATGATGGAACCGGCGTCGCAAGGCAAAGGCAAGGCCGAGGTGATGACTGTCGAGATGCCCGTCGAGTGGCTGGATGTCGGCTCGTGGCCGGCACTGGCCGAAACGATCAGGCCCGATGAACACGACAACGCCGTGGAGTGCCCGGCCTGCGTGCTGCTGGATTCCGACAGCAACATCATCATCAGCTACAGCCCCGATCACCTGATCTCGACGATCGGCCTGAGCGATATGATTGTGGTCCACACCCGCGACGTGACGATGGTCTGCCCGAAAACCGAGGCCCAGCGAGTCAAGGAACTGGTCGGTAAAGTGCAGGAGCGATTCGGCCACCGGTTCGATTGAGGGCCTCCGCCCCCGCCTCCCCCCGCCGGGCCCCCGCCTCCCCCCGCCGGGCCCTCGCCCCTCTATCCCTTCGCCCCTCCGTCCCTCCGTCCCTCCGCACCCGCCTTTCCCTCCATCCCTTCGCCTCTCCGCGCCCTCCGGGCCTCCGTGCCTTCCCTCCTATCTCACCAACTGAACCTGCCCCGGGCGGCTGACTTTGATTTTTCGCCAGCCGTAGTTGTTGTTCCATTCGTACTGGTCCATCATCCCCAGGAACAGCCGGGTAGCGCCTTCGGGGACGATGAACTGCTGTTTGACCCCATCGCCGGTTTGCCCGTCGCCGATGAAGAACGTCTGGTTGAGCTTGGGGGCCAGGGAGTTGAAGTCACGCTTCTGGTCGGTATCGAACTCGAGGCGGGACGGCGTTTTGCTGGGGTCGGGCATGTCGGGGCCGAGGAACACTCCAACCAAAGCGTTGATCGGTGCCAGCAGGTCGCTCTTGCCGTGTTCGGCGCCGCCGCCGTAATAGTTGTTGACGATGTTGCTGAGGTTCCCGTCCGGCTCGTACATATCCAAGTTGGGGTCGTGCCGCGCATTTCCGGCGATCGAGTCGAAGGTTAACGCCTGTCCAGAGATAATCGGAAGGTTGGTCACCAACGAGGGGGTCTGGGCCGGGGCGCTGTCGGGGCTGCTGTGAGGATTGATCGGGTTGGCGACGGTGCCCTCGGGCATTCCCGCCAGCCAGGGATTGTCGGTCGCGTTGATATCCTGGTCGATTTCGATCGGTCGAACATAGGTGGCGATGGCGACGGCGGTGAGATCCTGGGAGTTCCACCCGACGAACCGGGCGAAGGTCATCGGGATCGCCGAATGACGAGCGGCCGAGAGAATGGCCGTGATGCGAACGGAGTTGGCATTGGCGCGGGCGGCGCCGGTCAATTCGGTAAAGGTGCGGGTGGTGGAATCCCACCGGCCGAGGTCGATGTCGGCATTTTTCAGCGTCACGGTCCCGTCGTCCACGGGGTTCACCAGGGCCATCGCCTTGGCCGCGGCCCGCGTGGCGGCGACGTCCGGCAGCGCCGCCGCCGCCGCCCGTGCCGCGGCATCGACGGTGCGCTGAAGCTCGGTGCGGGCCGCCTGCACCCGTCCCCAGTCCACGGCCAACGACGAGACGGCGATCAGTGCCGTCAGCACAAACACCAGGTAGATCGTAGAAAATCCCGCGCGTCGATTCGACATAGCCACCTGACCCGCAAACCGCCCACCCCACGGCGCGGCGAAGCGCCGCCGGAGAGGTTCGCTATCAGTGTGTCGGATACTTTTGCCCCTCAGACAAGTCGAAAAGGACGGCAGGCGGTTGGAATCCGGATCCGGTGCCGTTAAGGCGGGTCAATGGCGTCGTCGGCGCGGAATAACCGGATAAGGCGGGCGCTTATGGGACGGGTAGAAAGAACCGAGGAGGCCGAAGCCTCCTCGTCGTGGCAAAGATGAGACGGAATGGCGGGAGGGCCGCATCAGAGAGATCAAGCTGTTCGACGACGCCCGGCGAAGAGCATCGCAAGCCCGCCGAGGAACACCGCGCCGCTGGCCGGCTCGGGAATCACATCGGCATAGGTGGTCCCGATGCGAAGTTCGTCGAACTGAACCACGCCATTAGATGAATCGATACTGTTGGCGCGCATCGAGAAGTAACTGAGGGTCGTTATTCCCGAGTCAGCGACTTTGGTCGCGTCGGTAGTTCCCGGCTCGGTCAGGGTGGTAGGGTTGATGAACAGGTCCATCTGATCATAGTCCGTCGCGTGGCCTACCCCGGTCTTGGAAATCTTTCCGACGAGAAAATAGGTCGTTCCCGGCGTTATATTGGTGCCGCTGTCGGTGGTTCCTCCACCGTTGCCCATGCCAATGCGGGCACCGAAGCGGGCGTTACTGGTACTCAGGTCGCCAATCGAGCCTGAATTCGTATTGACTGTGTCGTTGTTCAACATGAACTGGAGAAAATCGTTCCCTTCCCAATTCGACACGGCGTTGTAGAGGAAACTGAAATATAGAGTCCCGGTCTGTGTGGCGAATTGGCGATGGGCGATGTCTTGGTAGTCCCGCGGATCATTCGCTTGTCCCGCACGGGCACCGCCATTAATTGTGATCGCCCCGCCGGTGTAGCTGAGACTGGCCGCCGCCACCCCCATGTATGCCCCATCGGTCGCCCAATTGGCCGACCAGCCCGTTCCGCCACTGGCACCACTGAGCGCACCGGCGCTGTATTGCTCGAACCCGTCATAGGCCACGGGGGCCGCTTGCACGCTCAGGGCCGTTCCCAGAAGCATACAACTCGAGAGAATCGCCAGATTGTTCAGTTTTCGCATTGATCGCCCTTCCGATACGAACTTTCCCCACCGATCCCTCAATCATACTGACAAACCGATGGAAGTCAAGCAATTTCTCAGCTTTTTGAAACCCCAAGGCCCGCAACCCCCGTTTCGAAGCGAGGCCGGCTCCACGTAAACATCGTAATAGTCAACTCGGTACAATAGTTTCCGGCGATCGTGCCGTCGGGGATGCGCTGCGATATGAAGCTGGCCTCTATTGAAGATTCTCCGCCGAAGGTGCTTGCGCCCGCTCGCGACGGCCAAGGGGCCGCGACGCGATGGCGGGCGGCGGGACGACGGGCGGCGGTTGGGGCGCTTTGCGCCGCGATCTTTGCCGGATGCTTTGCCTTCTATCGCCAGGGGAATGACTTCCCGATCGAATATCACATCGATGAAGTTGGCAAGGTCAACCAGATCATCCAGGATCACCGCAATTACAACCATCCCCAGTTGCTGCTGGAAACGACCGAGTGGGCGGCGAGATGGCTCGGCACACCGCCGGATCACCAGGCGACCGTGCAAGTGGGGCGCGATATTTCGGCGGGATTCGGCGCCGCGACGGCGACGGCGGCGGCGCTGAGCGGCTACCTGTGTGCCGGGTTCACCGGACTTTTTCTCGCCGGGGCAGCGGTGGCGCTGTGTCCGGCGCTGTTTCTCTATTCGCATTACATGAAGGAGGACGCGGCACTGGCGTTCGGGATCGCCGCGACCCTGCTCACCGGGCGGGTCTATTGGTCTACTCGAACGTGGTGGAGCGAATGGATCAGTCTGGCGGGCCTGGGTGCGGCCTGCGCGCTGGCCGCTTCGGGCAAGTACTTTGGGATCGTGGCGGTCGCGGCGGCGGTGCCTCTGCTCTTCTGGCCGCGACAGCGGCGCTGGTGGCTGATCCCGGCGCGGCCGATCGTGTTTGCCGTCGCGTTCGCCGCCGTGCTGGCGCTGGTCAATCATCGCATCTTCGACCGGTTCGACTTTCGACAGTTCCTGCTCAGCCGCGGCGAGCAGGGCATCACCCTCGATGAGCGCTTTACCGATTCGCTCGAGCGAGAAACCGATCACGCCCTGACCGATCATTCGGGCGTGACAATGGATCGGCCGAACCTGTTTTTCATCCAGGCGACGCTCGACTACACGCAGTGGCACGTTCGCTTCCTGGCTGGGATATTCCTGCTGATGCTGCCGCTGACGTTTTCGCGGCGAACCTGGTGGGACTGGAACCTGGCAATTTTCACAGGAATCGTGCTGGCGGCGCTGAGCGGGTCGGTCATCCCGTTCTATCGTTACGCCTTGCCCGCGGTGGTCCTGGTCCATCTGATGGCCGGACTGGGGGCGGCGTATCTGCTACAGCGCCTGACCCGTCGGGGGCGTTGGCACCTGATCGGCGGGCTGATTCTGCTGGAATTGATCGTCGCATGGCAGTTGCCCCGGTGCATCGATTACCAGCGGCAGATCAGCGACGACAGTCGCGAGCGGGTCCGGCAGTTCATCACGCGGGAAGTGGCCGACGGCCGGATCGCCCGCGATGCGTTGATGGCGATCGACGCCTACACGGGGCTTGGCCGCGGGATCGAGTGGTACTCACCGCGATCACCCTTGGGCGTGCGGCTGATGCAGGGCGGGCGAAGCCTGGGTTTCGCCGCCGACGTCGGTAGCTTGTCGTACCTCTATCACATCGGCGTGCGCTACGTCGCGGTATGCGATCTGGCGTACGATCGCTTCCTCTCGCCCCACACTCGCGCCGCGGCGGGCAATGAACGGCGCTTCGCCGAGCGCCAACGGTGGTACACGGATTTATTCCAAACCCAGCGCCTGATCTGGCGTAGCCGCGCGGTCCACCCGACGTACGCGTTCACCAACCCGGAAATCCGCATCTACCGGCTCGTCCCGCCGTAGGGGAGCGGCGCCGCCGGCCGCGATGAAGATTAAACGCGAAGGGACGAAGTAGAACGGAGTGACTTAAACCGAATGCACCTGATTCTCGCGCGCCCTCGCTGCCTGTCGCCGCGAGCCTGACCGCGATGTCGGCGCTCATTTTACGTAGAATCCGTATTACTAAATTCATCGCGAGGATTTGCGAATGAATGGCTTCGTGTTTTTCGCGCCTTCGTGGTGAATCCTTTGGGGGTCGAATACTCACCGGTCCCCGGCACCGCCCTATTCATCCCGACCGCTTCTCAACGTCTTGTTCCTTCCCTTCTTCCCTACCGCTTCTTCACTTCCCAATCGCCTTAATCTTCAGAGCCGCTTTCACCGGCTTCAATCGCGGGGTGGCGGCAGTGATGGTGACGGTGCCGGGCTTGCGGCCGGCGCGGATGTAGAGGGCACCTCGGCCGCCGGGCATGGGGAAGGGGTTGTCGCCCACCAGCGTGGCCGGACCGTCGATCTCGAGCGTCACCGGGTCCATGGCGAAGGGGAGAATGTTGCCGAATTCATCGGTCAGGCGCAGTCCCACCCGGGTCATATCGGCACCGTCGGCGAACAGTTCCTTATCGTCCAGGGCCATCTCCAGACGCGCGGGGATTCCATCATTGGAGATGCATCGCTCGGCAACTTGCTTCTCGCCGATGTATCCCACCACTTTCAGCGGCCGCCAGTCGCCGCCCCAGATGTGACCGATTTTCTCAATGATGAACGGCGGGCGCGGCAGGCCGGGATATTGCTCGCGGGCCGGCTTGAACCGACCGCGCGAGCCTTCACCAACGAAAATCTCGACCTCGTCGCAGTTCGAGAAGATGATCAGCGGCTCGGTCCCGCCGCCGGACTTGTCTCCCATTTTCCAGTAGGTCGCCGGCTCGAGAACCACCTTGATCGCCGGATCGACCTGGGCGGCGTAAAAGTATCCCGCGAACTTGGGTTGCCGGAAAATGTCCATCACCCCGTGGTAGCAGATGCGGTCGCCGGAGCCGAAGACGGCATGGGTGTTGTAATCGAACGCGCACCAGCCGATCCCCCCCGCCGAGGCCATCTGCCCGATCTGGTTGTGGATGTGCGCGTGCCGCAGGGCATGTTCCTTGACTCGTTCTTCCTGGTCGAATGTCTTGGTGGGGAACATGTGGCCGTTGAATTCGGTGTTGAGATAGCGCGGTGCCGCCGGGGGCTTGAGGGTGTAGCCGAAGTCGTTCATCGTGTAGACATCTTCGAGCAATTCGCTGTTCCAGTGGCAGCGGATGCCTCCGATCTGGCGGGTCGGATCGAGCTGGCGGGCCAGGTCGCTGGTGCGGGCGTAGAAGTCGTGATCGTCCTTCGACTCGTTGATCCGCACGCCCCAGAGAATGATGCTTGGGTGGTTGCGGTCGCGCTCGATCATCGCCCGCACATCACGCAGGCTGATCTGCTTCCAAGCCTCATCGCCGATGTACTGCCAGCCGGGAATTTCCTCCAGGACCAGCAAGCCCACCTCATCGCAGCGATCCAGAAAATACGGCGACTGGGGGTAGTGGCTGGTGCGGACGATGTTGCAGGCCAGGTCGTTCTTGAGAATTTCCGCGTCTTTTCGCTGCATCCGCGCCGGGGCGGCCTGTCCGACATAAGGGTACGTCTGATGGCGGTTGAGTCCGCGCAGCTTGATGTGGCGATTGTTGAGATAGAACCCGCCGTCCTCGCGGAACTCGGCCGTGCGCCAGCCGATCCGCGTCGAAATCGCGTCATCGTCCTCGATTTGCACACAGAGGCTGTAGAGAGTGGGCTGATCCAGATCCCACAGTTCGATTCCCGTCATCGCCTCGAATCGCAGCCCGGTATCATCGACATGTGAATTAGGCGTGACATCCACGGTGTCGCGAGCCTGACGAATTGTCTTGCCCTTCGCGTCGCGCAGGGTGGCGATGAGCTTGAGCGTTTTCGATTCATCCGTGGTGTTGACGATGCGGGCGGTCACGTCCAGGCGCTTGCGTTCCTCGTGTATATCCGCCGGGCGGGCGAAAAGATGCTCGATATAGACCGGATCGACGATCCGCAGATTCACATCGCGGTAGATGCCGCCGAAGGTAAGGTAATCGACGACGCCCCCGAACGGGGGGATGTCCTTGCGCTCGGTGGAATCGACGCGCACCGATAAAAGCGCCTTCTTGCCCGGCTGCACGTGATCGGTGATGTCGAAGCTGAACGGCGTGTAGCCGCCCTTGTGTTCTTCGCCCATCTGCTTGCCGTTGATGTAGACCGTCGCGGCGATCATCACCGCACCGAAGTCGAGAAACACTCGCCGACCCTTCGCCGCCGCGGGAACAGTGAACCAGCGGCGATACCAACTGACGAAACAGTGTTCGTTCTCATGAAAATTGTGATACGGCAGCTCGATGTTGGTGTGGGGGATCGAGACGCGGGCAAAGTCGCTCTCGGGGCAATCAACCTTGGCGGCGCGCTTCAGGTCGCGGGGGACATAGAGCCAGTCGGCGTTGAGATTCTCGACCAATCGGGTGGCCATGCGGATTCCTTGGAGTTTGGGTGAAAATCGAGTAGCGCTTTAGAGAATAATCCCCCACGCCGGTTTGTCCAGCGAATCGGCGCATCCAGCCGCCGCGGATGCGTTGCCAGTTACATCGCCTCTTCATCGGGTCGGTCCGGCCCGAGCGCTTCGTCGATGATCGGACGGATCGCGTCGTAATCAAAGCCGCGGCGTTGGAGCATCCCCACCAATCGGCGGCGGGCGACAACGGGATCGAGCCGGCGCAGGCGAGGGGCCTGCTTCATCGCCAGCGTGCGGGCCACCGCCGTCGAGTTGTGATCTTGATAGACGTCGTTGACAGCGCGGGCGGCCGTTTCGCTCCCGACGCCCGAGCGGCGCAGTTGCAGCATCGCCCGCCGCCGTCCGTGCTGCTTGTGCTCGGCATCGGACAGGGCTCGCGCCCGGGCGAAGCGATCGTCGTTGATGTAATCCAGGCGGATCAGTTCATCCAGCACGGTGTCAATCAGGGATTCGCCATACTCCTTGCTAATAAGTTTTTGACGAAGTTCGGCCTGGCTGTGCAGACGGCGCTCGAGGATGTGGATCGCCGCGTCGAAGCACTCTTGCCGCACTTCGTCGCCCCGGATGCGCTCGACCTGTTCGGCGGCTATTTCAAGCCCCTCGCGCAATCCAAACCGCGCCGCTACCGCCACATTGCACGCGAAGGCAAACTTTCCGTCGACGTAGATGTTCCGCCGCCGCGGCGAGCGATTCCGCTCACTGATCCGGGTAATCACGGGCATCAGTGAAGCATAGCATGGATGGAGTTGCGATCCTCAAGATTCCACCCCAACAAAAATTGGCGGCCGGTTCCCCGCAAGGAACCGGCCGCTGAGCATTTTCTCCCAAGGGCGCCCTGGGGGCTTTCCGGAAGACAGGTTACTTGCCGATGCCGAACGTTTGCGCGGGGGTTGCGGCGCCCGCCCCTTCGCTATCACTCGAACCGGATTCGGTCTTTCCCATTCGCTTGAGGTGTGAATCGGCCGGGCTGACAGCGCCGGGGTTGGCCCCATCGATCACGTCGATCTGATCCGAGTGCAGGCCGACGTCCTGGAGATAGACTTCGATCGCCTCGTGGCGGGCGCGGCGCAGCGCCGCATCGTCGGTCGCGGCGGCGAGGTACACCCGCATCGGCATCGCCGCGTCGTCGTCGGCGATCATCGCGGATAGCTTCGTCTCGCCGAGGGAGTTCAGCCGTCCGCCGTCAAAGTGGGCCGAATAAAGATTGGCATCGGCGCGGGCGCCGCTGGCGGCTTGGGTAGCGAAGACCTGCTGGGACGCGCGGATCTGCTCGGGCGGAGGAAAATCGCGCACCCCCACGTTGGCGCATCCGGCGAAAAGCGAAAGACTCATCAGGCAAAACAGGGTTTTCATGGCGTTGCTCCTTATCGGGTTCGTGAATGGACTTTTCTGATCTCGCGGACGATTGACTAGGGCATCGTGAGCGTCGGTCACCTGGGACTATTTCATGAACTCACTGTTCATCAGTCCGATCACGGTCGGCCCGGCCAGAACGATGAACGTGGCCGGGAAAATGAACAGCACCAGCGGGAAACTCATCTTCACCGAGGCCTTGGCCGCCAGTTCCTCGGCGATGTGCTGTCGGGCATTGCGCAGGCTGTCGGCGTGGATTCGCAGGGCGTTGGCGATCGACGTTCCAAAGCGATCGGCCTGAATCAGCATGGCGGCGAGCGACTGAATCGCGGCGTTTCCAGTGCGAAGTCCCAGATTTTTCATGCTTTCGCCGCGACTGAGGCCCACACGGGTTTCCATGTGGGCGATGCCAAGTTCACGGCTCAAGGCCGGGTGGGCCAGCGCCAATTCCTGCCCAACCCGCTGCATGGCACCGTCGACGGTCAGCCCCGCCTCGACGCAGACCACCATCAAGTCCAGCGCATCGGCCAGCCCGTAGGTCAGCTCCTTCTGATTGCCGGAAATCTTGAGCTTCAGCCACAGCGTCGGGGCAAGATATCCGAGCAGACCCCCCGCCGAGACGGCCAGAAGCATCTGCCCGGTCATCAATCCCGCGGCATAGCCACCGCCGAGTCCGGCGAGCAGCATGATCACTTTCGCGGCGGTGACGAAGGTGATGGCGCTGGAGGAATAGATCCCGGCGTAGCCGAGTTTTTTGCGGAGGCCCGACTGCTTCTCGCGCGTCTTGGGCATGAACGGTTCGGCGGCGGCTTGCCCCATTTTCCGAATCAGCGGCATGACGGTGCCGGCGCCGGAAGACGGAGAGGCGCGGTCGTCGGCGGCCTCGCCGTTCAGGCGGCTGCGTAGCTTCCCATCGGCGCTGCCCATCAGCAGCCGGCTGAGGAAATACCCAAAAAGGGTTACGCATCCAAAGGCACAGGCGACAATGAGAAATTGTTCATTCATCGGGATACTCTCTGCCTATCGGTTGCTCGGGGCCGCGAGGTAAGTCGCTTCGATTCGACGCCGGTCACACCCGCACGGTGGTGATCTTGCGAATCGCGAACAGCCCGAGCATCTGCAACGAGAACGCCACGCCCAACAGCACCAGTCCAGACCCGTGCAAGAGCAATTCGGCCTGCTTGGGATTCATCGTGTAGCTGATCAGAAACATCAACGCCGGGAAGGCGACCAGGATGTAGCCGGTGAAGCGTCCCTCGGCGGTTTTGGCCTTCACGTGCTGCTGGAGCCGCACGCGCTGGCGGATCATGCCGGAGATGTTGTCCAGGACTTCGGACAAGTCCCCGCCGGTCTGGCGCTGGATCAGCACTGCCGTAACAAAGAAGGCGAAGTCGGTCGAGTCGATTCCGGCGGCCAGATCTTTGAGCGCTTCCTCGAGACTCTGCCCGAGGCTGTGCTGGTCGTAGCAGCGGCTAAACTCACCGGCGAGGGGTTGGGGAAGCTCCTGGCCCATCATCTGCAAGCCGGTGGCGAAGCTGTGGCCGGCGCGAAGAATGCGGCTGAGGAACTCGAGGGCTTCGGGCAGTTGCGCCGCGATTGTCTTCTGGCGGCGGTTGCGCTTATTGATGATCAACAGCACCGGGACATAGGCCCCGATCCCGCCGGCGACCAGCCCGATGAACATCGAGTTGAGGATCGTGCCGGCCAGGACGAAAGTGATCATCCCGACGCAGAACACCACGAGAAGGAAGCGGGCGAGCTTGACCTGAGGATAGGCCTTAAGCAACCAGCGGTAGATCGATTGGAAGATCGAGAAGCGCAGCAGCCAGCCATCGAGACCCTGGGCGTCGCCCTCGAGCTGGCGGGTGATCGCCTGCGGCAAAGACCGGCGCTTCGACGAGAGGCCCTCGAGGCTCAGGCGTTGATGCAGCTTTCGCTTGTCGCGCGACATCGCGCCGTTCATCGCCTGGACGATCCCCACCACGGCCAGCACCACGCTGGCGGCGATCAATCCCGGAAGCAACAGTGAGTTCATGGCTTACCTCGAAAAGGGGTGCGTCCCCGTTCTTCTTTCCCCGTTCTTCTTTGTCCCCGTTTTTCTTTGTGTGAAAAAGGGGTACGTCCCCTTTTCTCACATCATCAAAAAGGGGTACGTCCCCTTTTTTCACGCTGGTCAAACTTTTTACGCTATTTACGGCATAAAACTGAACATTTCTAAAAAAGAAGCGCGTCCCCTTTTTACACGCGTTGAAAAAGGAACGCGTCCCCTTTTTACGAAGAGTAAAAAAGGGGACGCGCTTCTTTATTCATGCAATGGGATCACGCGGCGCTGGAACAGGTCGCTGGGGAGTTTGATCCCACGATGCTCGATCCGTTCGGCGCAGCGGGGACGGATGCCGGTGCAGACGAAGCGCCCGGTGGCGTGGCCGTCGCCGTCCACCCCTTCCTGCTCGAAGCTGAACAGGTCGTGCATCTGCACCTGGTCGCCTTCCATCCCGGTGATCTCGCTTACGCTCACCACTTTCCGACGACCGCCGGTCAGGCGACGAGCCTGGACGATGATCTGGATGGCGCTGGCCACCTGCGTTCGCAGCGGTCGAAGGGGAATCTCGAACCCCGCCATCATCACCATCACCTCCAGCCGCGCTATCGCATCGCGAGTGTTGTTGGCATGCACGGTCGTCATCGACCCTTCATGCCCGGTGTTCATGGCCTGAAGCATGTCCAGCGCCTCGGCGCCGCGGCACTCGCCAATCACAATCCGGTCCGGACGCATTCGCAGGCAGTTCTTCACCAGGTCGCGCTGCGACACTTCGCCCTTGCCTTCAATATTGCTCGGACGAGTCTCCAGCCGCACGACATGGGGCTGCTGCAATTGCAGTTCCGCGGCATCCTCGATCGTGATCACGCGCTCCTCGACCGGGATGTAGCGCGACAAGCAGTTCAGTAAGGTGGTCTTGCCCGAGCCGGTGCCACCGGAGATCAGGATATTGCAGCGGGAAATAACCGCGGCGGCAAGAAAATCCATCACCGCCGCCGGAAACGCGCCGTGACGGATGAGGTCCTCAAGCTGCATGGGCCGAGACCCGAATCGCCGGATGCTCATGGCCGGGCCATCCAGCGCCAGCGGCGGAATAATGGCGTTGACTCGGCTGCCATCGGCCAGTCGTGCATCGACCATGGGGCTGATTTCGTCCACGCGCCGGCCGACCTGCCCGACGATGCGGTCGATGATCTGGCGCAGGTGGGCGTTGTCGCGGAAGCGCACCTCGGCCATCTCCAGCCGCCCCTTGCGCTCGACGTAGATGCGGTCATAGCGGTTGACCAGGATGTCGGTGAGGGTTGAGTCCTTCAGCAGCGTCTCGAGCGGGCCCAGACCGAACGTCTCGTCCATGACGTCGTCCATCAGCTTGTCCTGCTCGCTGCTGTTGAGCAGGCCCTTCTCGTCCTGGCAGAGTTCCCGCACCAGCACCCGCACCTCGGCGCGGACCGTCTCGGGCGGAAGCGTGCGAAGATTCTGCACGTCCAGCCGCTCGACCAGGTTCTGGTGGATGCGCACCTTCATCTGCTGCAACTGAAGCTGCCGCTCGCTCAGCGCCGCCGGCTGCATCGACGCCGCAGGAGGCTTCACGAGCGGCTTGCTCGCCGGCGGTGAAGCGATCAGGTCGGTCGAAAGCTTCCTGCCTTCGGGCAGCGATTCAGGCTTGGCCACGCCGTTCAGAACGGCCGGTCCGGAGGTGTTGCGGGTAAAAAGTCCCATGGTACGGCTCTTTCCAGTTGATCTTGCTCGATGCTCGACGAAAGCGGTAAGACTCCACGCCCTTGACTCACGCGGCGCGGCTGACCTTGCCCTTGGCCGTCAACTCGTTGGCCAGGCTGATCAGGCTGACGCTGATGTCGCTGCGCGGCGAGCGCAGCACCACCGGTTCGCCATAGTTGATCGCCGCAATGGCGTTTTTGAAGTCGTTGGGAACCATCCATTCAATTTTCAGACCCAGCGCCCGCTCGACCTCAGCCGGCTCGATGTCCCAGCCCTTTTTCACATAGCGATTGACCAGGATGCGAATCTTGCTGGCCTCGATCCCCATCCTGCGTAGCGCCCCGACGAATCGCTCGGCGTTTTTGGCGCTGGGGACGTTGAGCTGCATCACCACCAGGTTGATGTCGGCACTGTGCAGCGCCGCGGCGTAGATCGGGTCGATGCTCATCATCGAATCGATCACCACGTAGTCGAAAATCCGTCCGAGAATCCCCAGCAGGCGTTGAATCCCCTGCGGATTGACGCGCTGGGTGTCTTCGGGAAGGTCCGGCCGGGCCAGGAGCGCCGTCCCGCTGTTCTTGTGGATCGTCAGTGCGTTGTCCAGGAGCTGCTTGTCCACCTTTTCGGCCGAGTCCATGACATCGGCGATGGTGTAGCGGGCGCGGGTGTCGAAATAGCTCGCCACTCCGCCGCGGATCAGGTCCAGATCGATTAGCGCCGTCTTGACCCCGCTCTTGGCCAGCGACGCCGCGACGTTGCAAGCCACTGTAGTCGATCCGCATCCGCCCTGGGTGGGGATCACATGGATCACCTTGGCCCGCTTGCCCATCCCGTGCGTCTGAGCCACCCGCTCGATGGCGGCGGCAAACTTGTCCTCGGGGATCGGCAGCGGAATGAACTCCCTGACGCCCAGATGCATCGCCTCCATCAGCACGTTGGCATCGACCAACTGGCTCATGGCGAAGAAGCTCACCGCCGGGAACTGCCGCGGCAACTGGCCGATCTTTCGCAGAGTTTCGGCGGAATGGGGATCGAGATTGACCACCACCAGTTGCGGGGCGTCGGAGCGGCTGAGCAGGTTCGCCAGCGGCTCGGCGTTGGGCAACTGCGCGACGACATGAACTCCGTACTGCGCCAGGACCGACGCCATCTCCTGGCGATTGGATTCGTCAGCGTCGATCACAATACAGTTCAATTGCACGTACATGGCTTTTCACTCCAGACGGTTCGATTCGGATCAAGGCCGTTCGGCAACGGATTCTCAGTTGGTTTCGGCCGAGGCCGGCGCACTGGACGCTGGTGCCGGGGCCGGGGCAAAGCCGTACGTTCCGCGGAACTGAGGCGCCGGTCGCGCCGGCTTGGCGACGGCGCGGCGGGGATCGGGCAGTTCACCGCCGAGATCGCGCTTCCAGAACAGTTCGTTCTCGGTCGGATGGCGCCAGAACTCGCCCGGCAAGGCCGACACCTGCGAGGGGTTCATCGGCTCGACCAGCTTGGGCGTGACCATCACCACCAACTCAGTCTCCTTGCGCTCGTAGCGCACCGAGCGGAACAGCACCCCGAGGATCGGGATGTCGCCCAGCAGCGGGGTGACGTTCTTGCTGGCGTTGACGGTGCTATTGAGCAGCCCGGCGATAGCGAACGTCTGGCCTTCGCACAGCTCGACTACGGTCGAGACCGATCGCTTATTCAATCCCGGGGTCACGAAGCTGCCGAACTGCACGGCGGTGGAGAAGTCCAGGTCACTGACTTCCGGCGTAACCTTCAGGCGGATTTTCCCATCGCCCAGGACCAGCGGAATAAACTTCAATTTGACGCCGAACTCTCTGTATTCGACAGTGATGGTGCTGCCCCCGCCCGAGCCGGTCTGCGGGACGGGAATCGGGAACTCCCCACCGGCCAGGAAGCTGGCTTCCTGACCGCTGATCGCCACAAGGTTTGGTTCGGCCAGGATGCGCACCAGGCTGTTTTGCCGCAGGGCCTCGATGAAGAACTCGAAGGCGGTGGATCCGATGCGGCCGCCGCCGAACAGCGCCACCCCGGGGTCCAGCGTGGCCCCTCCGGCCGTCGAACCGGCGACGGCGCCAATCGGGTTGGCACCGGGGCCATTGATCACGCCGGCGCTGAACGTGCCGTCGCTGGCGAAGGCATTGAATCCGAGCGATTCCTTGGCCGAGCGGCTCAATTCGGCGAAGCGCACCTGGAGCATCACCTGCTGGCCGCCGGAAATCTCGAGCATGTTCAGCACGGTGGGACGGGCCGCGGTGCCCGCCGGGGCGTACGGGGAAGCGATCTGCACCGCCTGCTCGGCGATTTGCACGCTGGGCACGTTGCCGCGCAGCGCGATGGTCCCGTTGACGCTTATCACCTCGATGCGCACGCCGGGGAAGAGCTTGGCGTACTGTTCCTTAAGATCCTGGAGATCGAACTGCACCGCCAGATCGATCACCTGCGAGCGGTCGCGGTCATCCCAGAGGATGAGCTGCGTGTTGCCCGGCTTGCGGGCCGTGATCAGCACGCTGCTGGGCGTAAGCGGATTAACATCGGCGATGTCCGGCTGAGCCACGCTCACCCGCTTGAATGGCGCCTTGGTGTTCACCACGGCGCTGCGATTGACCATCACCTTGAGCATCCCATCGGCACCGGGACCGTCGGCCACCAGGTTCGGTCCGGTGGGTCGAGTGGACTGGGCCAAGGCGGCAGCGCCGGCGAAGCTCGCCAGCGCCAGCCAGGCGAAAATCCCCAGTTCCATGGCGCAAAAGCCGGCGCGGGCGGTTTTCAGCTTAAACCCGGCAAAGATCGTGCGATTGTTGTTCATGATACGTTCCTTGTTCGTCCGTGTAAGACTTCATTCGACGCAATTGGCGGCGTTATTCTCCGGTTCCCGGGACTTCGTCGGTGTCGATGTCGGTCAAAAGACCGGCCGGCGGGGTCATCTCGAACGTCACCGAAGTTTCGGCCGTCCCCTTGATGATCTGGATGGTACGTTGATTGGCGCGCGTCGAGCGTGACGGTACGACCGGGGCGGCGAACGGATCATCGCTCGACGAGACCTTGAGCACCTGGGCGGGCCGCGTCGTCGGTTCGGTCATTTCGACGGGAATCGGCCGATCGCCCTTACGCCCGGCGTCGCCGCGCAACTCGGCCAGGGTCACTCCCTCGGTCTTCTGCTCTGAGTCCTCATCGCCGGTCCCGCGCAGAACCAGCCGCGGCCGGCTCATGGCACAGGCCAGTTCGATCTTCTCGGCGTCCTCGGGCGTGACCAGCATTGTCACGCTACGGAACATTTCCTTTTCGTCCTCCTTGTGGACCGCCACCATGCGCTGGCCGACGGCCTTGATTTCCACATCGCGCACGATCGTCCGCGACAGGGTCACGTGATCCTCGTCGGCCTGCATCGTGCTGACGATGTCCACCCGGCTTCCCGGAACCACCAGACCCGCGACGCCGGAGAACTCATTCACCTCGATCGTCACCGCTCGCATTCCCGCGGGGATCAGCGCCTGAAGTCCCGCGCCCGCACCCGATGGGGCGAGCAGGCTCTCCATCAGTGGCTGGCCCTTGATCACCGGGATCGCCGCAACGCGGCCGCCCAGATCGGCCAGGCTCGAGAACGTCGCCGGGGGAAGCCCCGCCGCCGAGATCTTGGCGATCTTCAGCACCTCCGGTCGCAGCTCGGCGCCGGGGGAGATGTCTTCGGCGGCCACGACCACGGCGCGAAGGTCGCCGCCGTCGGCGACCGGGGCGTTGCGGCTCTTGATCTGATCGTGAACGAGTTTGGCTGCCGCCAGCCCCAACACCAGCGCCACGGCCAACGGAATCCAGGTCTTGATGCTCATGAGTTGCTCCTTTAATCGGCGTCGAACGAACAACGCCCGCCGGGACCGTCCCGCGTACATCGCGGGGCACGACCGATCCCACCAGAGACAATTCGGCTTGTTCGTCGGGGGGGTTTAGTCGCTCGCTGACGCCTTTACGCTTTGCGCGTCCAGGACCGGAAATACCGGTCTGCGAACGACTGTGCCCCGCCTTTCGGGGCGGGGCACTCAGAGGGATGAATACTATCGGGCCTGGGCGATGGGCTATTCTTTGCGCATCACCGCGGTACCCAGGACCTGCTTGTTGACGCCGATCAATCCCAGCGGCCGCAGGCCCACCGTTCCCCAAGGCGAGGAGACGGTCACGGTGATATTGGCACCAGGCGTCAGCCCCGAGACGTTGGGGCTTACCGCCACCGAATAGTTGGCACTGGATATCCCCGCGGCGTTCATGGCGCTGGTGACGGCGCCGGTCACATCGGCATTGGTCGCCGACGGAACGATCCCGGCCCGCACCCCATCGCGGGCGGCACCCTGGAACGTGTTCTTGATGAAGAAATAGTGTCCGAACTCGACCGTGCCGAAGGCCAGGCTCAGCAGGATCGGCAGCGTCAGCGCCGCCTCCAGCACCGCGTTGCCGCGCCGCCACCGCCAAGAGAACGAGCCAATGTTTCGTCTGTTCATCGCATGATCTCCATGACCTTCGTCGCCTACCGCGCGCCGGGGCCTTGAATCCACGACCATCCCAGCGTCGCGACTGTCGCCAGCAGCACCGGGACCGCATACGCAAGCCGCTGAAAGCTGGCGTGATCGGCGGCGTCGGGCGGATCATCCAATCCCGACTCGCCGGTATGCGCCAGGCTGATCGCGGCCACGGCGGTGTTACGCAACACGGCCCGGAATCGTCCCTGCCGATGCGCCTGGATCACCGCCAGGCCCATCCCGATGATCGCCTCGGCGCAGAAGACGATCACCACCATCCACGGTCCGACCCACGCGCCCAGCCCCGCAAGCAATTTCACATCCCCGGCGCCCATCGCCCCGACCAGGAAGAACGCCACGGTCAGCCCGAATCCCGCGCCCAGCCCCATAGCCGACTCGGCCGGCGTCACCACCCCCGTCGGCATCCAGCTTTGCGCCAATCCCGTTAGGATCAGCGAAAAGGTGAGCCAGTTGGGGATGCGCCGGTGGCGCACGTCTTCGACGGCGGCGACCAGCAGCAGGGCCAGCACGGGCAGATGCAGCGACAGGGTGTACCCGCTCATGGTCGTCACACCTTCGAGTTCAGCGTCGTCCAGCGAGCCAGGACCTTGGTTCCGACCGTACCAATCACCGCAATCGCGGCGACCACGATCAATCCGGCGATCAACGCGTATTCCAGCACTTCCCCGCCGCGCTCGTCGCGGAACAATTGCTTAAGGCTCTTCATCATCAGTTCTCCAAGGAATAGAGTGAAACAAATCGGGCCCGGAACCGTCGCGAGACTTCGCGCCTGTGATTCCGGGCCCGAGACTCAACCCAACGGGGCTTCGGCTCGTCAATGTTCGATCGAACCGGTGCGGTCCTTGCTAGACCCATGCCCCGAGGCCCGGCGGCGTTTTCACACGCCGCTGTTGAGCGAGGTCCAGCGCGCCAGCACCTTCGTGCCGACCGAACCGATCACCGCGATCGCGGCGACCACAATCAGACCTGCGATCAGGGCGTATTCCAGAACCTCGCCGCCCTGTTCGCCCTTGACCAACCGCACAACCAAGCTCTTCATCGCCTTCATGATGTTCTCCTTCGTGTAAGGCGACCCGACTGATCCCGTGCCGGCCAACAGGCCTCGAACGGACGAACGTCGCTGCGCCACTACGCGATCAGCAACCCCACATATGCCGTTCGATCTCCGACCCCAAGGTTCGGAAACTGCACTCACTCACCCCAATCATCGGAATGACCGGCACGCGGCTTAACTCGTTCATATCCGGCATTGCCGCTGCGGCGAGACTTTCGGCTTACCGGACGTTCTTGCAGAAATGACGGCCCTACCACCCGCCGGCGACCGGCGCGTGCGGGCGACGATGCACGTAGGCCTGGCAGAGCATCGCTTCCAGCGACTGGCGCATCGGGGCATGGCGCGGATCGTGATACAGATTGCTGAACTCGTGCGGATCGTTCGCCAGATCGTACAGCTCGCCCTCTGCCGGATCGGCGTACGACACCAGCTTCGCCTCGGGCGTGCGGATACAGCGTAGCGACCGTGTCGGGCCATTGTTCGGCGCCCCCCACTCCGTCAGCGTGAACGGATGCGCCCCGGTTGGCAACAACTCCAGATCGTTGCCCAGCATGGTCCGGCCGGACGCGGCGTACGGCTCGCTCGCTCCTGCCAGCGTCTGAACCGTCGCCATCCAATCCAGCCCGCTGGTGATCTGATCGCAGCGCCGGCCCTCGCCCTCACCGCCGGGAACCGACACGATCGCCGGCACGCGCAGCAGGTCGTCCAGCAGGTATGGCCCCTTCCATAACAGCCCATGATTGCCCAGCAGTTCCCCGTGATCCGAACTGAAAATCACCGCGGTGTCTTTCTCCAGCCCCAGCCGCGTTAGCGTCGCCAGGAGATCCCCCACGCACTTGTCCACGTGCGAGACCATCGCGTGGTAGGCGCGGAGAATCCCGGTCATCGACTGCGAATCGCGCGTCGTTTCGCGGCATCCCTTGAAAAGCTGGCGATAGTGCGCCGGCCGCGAATCGATGCTCCCCTCGCGGAACACCGGCGGCGTCATCTCCGCCGACGTGAACGCATCGGCGTACGGCTGGCACGGATTGAACGCATGGTGCGGATCGAAGTAGCCGACCGACAGGAAGAACGGAGAATCGCCCTTTCGGCGATGTTCCAGCCAGTCGATCGATCGGTGAGTCACCCAGGTCGAAAGGTGCAGTTCCTCGGGTAACTTCGAGGCATATCCGCGCGAGTGCCCCTTGGCGTACGCCTCATCGAGATAGGCGCAGAATGCATCGGGATTGCGGCGGCGAAGCCACAGAAAATAGTCGTCGTGTGTCAGTTGCTGATCGCCCTCTGCCACTTCCCATGTCTGGAATCCGTACGCCGGGTGCCTCTCGACGCGGTTGAGAATCGGCACGAGATGCATCTTACCGAAATGGGCCGTCTGCCAGCCATGGCCGGTCATGGTCGAAGCGATCGTCGGATGATACTCGGAAAGCGTGCCGCCGTTGGCCCACAGCCCATGTTCGCTGGTCAACAGCCCGGTCATCAAACTCCCCCGCGACGGCGAGCAGACTGGGTTGGTCACGATGTGATTGCGAAAATCGATGCCCCGCCGCGCCAAGCCATCAATATTCGGCGTCCGAGCCTCGGCCACCCCATGGCACCCCAGCGTCCGAAAATGCTGCTGATCGGTCAAAACTAAAACCACATTTCTAACGCGGGCCATGACGGAACAACACCACGAGACGAGGGCAAAGTCAACATGGACAAGAAGGCCAGAGAGGCCGAGCGGTGCAGCGGAAGTGGGATGGGGGATGCGCCGCCCCGCCGCCCCTTCGCCTCTTGACCGCTCGAGCGACGATGCCGATGATGTTCGATTCGCTTGATTTCAAACTGTTATGGCATGGGCACGGCTGGTTCAGGGGCTTCTCGAGTTGTGGATCGTGCTGGCCGCTGCGCCGTTGCTGGTCTCGATCATCTGGAAGACCAAGGCCCTGGTTGGCGGGAGATGCGGGCCGCCGTGGGGGCAGTCGTATTACGACCTGGCGAAGTTCTTTCGCAAAGGGGCGGTCTACAGCCGTGTTACCACCAAGCTGTTCACCGCTGGGCCG
>JBBQNJ010000055.1:0-34144 GCA_038329845.1 Tepidisphaerales bacterium
ACGTCGTGACCGCCATGAGCCGCGGGTCATCAAGGACTTGCAGGACACCTATCGAAAAATGACGATTCCCCGACGTAAACTGAAGAAAACAATGAAAGCGGGGAGCGTTAAGTGAATGGCATTCAGCGCGTCCCCTTTTTACGAATGGCTCCAATTAAGGGGCCGCGCTTTGGAAAACGGGGACGCGCTTTTTTTTTGGTTTTCTTCACCTTAAATAAGTGGTAAGTTGTTTATTGCTATGTTCTTATTGTAGTATGCATAGAATACGATATAATCATATAACGTAAAAAGGGGACGCGCTCAATGAGAAAAAGAAGCGCGTCCCCTTTTTACGGAGGTGCGCCGGGGGCGAACGCAATTTTGACGCGGGAAGCAAGCAGACGGGGTCGCGCGGTGCCGCTCACACATCGACTGCCGTGAAGCGGCGGAGGCGGCGGAGCAGGTCGGGCATGGGGGATGGGTCATTCAAGGGCACGGGGAGAAAGACCCCCTGGTTGTGGTCGGAAGCGAGGATGAGATGGCGCTGGCCGTTGACGGCGTAGCCGGTGTCCTGGGGCTGATGGCCGCTAACGATGATTCGCGTTTCCAATCGATCGGCGAAGGCACCGACCGCGTCGGGGGTAATGTTGCGACCCCAGATGAGCTGGTAGACCGGACCGGTCCGGCGACGATAGTCCGGGCCGGTGAGTTCTCGGTCGAAGACCGTGTAATCAAAATTGGGAATCTGCTCGTCGGTAGGGACCGAGTGGCAGAAGAACAGCCCGTTCGGGCAGCGCACCGCCAGCGGCGACGAGAGCAAAAACTCGCTCACCGCCGCGAGAACCGAGCCGGATCGGTCGGCGAAATCCCGCTTGACTCCTGCATTGAACGCCTCGCACACGCTCAGTCCGGCCTTCATAATCCCTTCGCCATGAATCTGCGCCAGGTCATGGTTGGCCAGCAGAAAATGCACCTGGTTCGGGAAATCGCATTTCAATTCGGCGGCGTTGAACAACAGTCGCCACGATCCATCGGCACCGCCGGCGTCGAAATGGTCGCCGTGGATCAGCTCGTGCAAGACCACATGGCGCTGCGGATGGTTGGCCAGGTCGGCGGCGCGGATGAGTTTGTCGAAGTTACGGCGATGATCGTGCATATCCCCGGTCATCCAGACTTCACCGACGGCGGGAAGCTGCACGACCTGGTGCCGGCGCAGCGATGAGAGCAGATTCTCCTCGCTGGCAGCTCGGAATGCCTCGATCGCTTTCTCGGGCGCCGGAACCGGGATAGATGAAGTTTTCGGCGACGGCTGCATAAGCGCCTCTCAATCGCTGGCGAGCCCGAATGGCTGGCGGACGGGCCGATCCGCGGGGTGCTCCTTGAAGCCGAACCTGGTGGATCATAGACCTCGAGGGATGGATTTCTCTCGTCGATGCGATCATCGGCAATCCCGCCCATGCTGGCAAGCGGGCGAGCGATCTTCCCGCTTGGCGTTCGCCGAGGATTACCCGGCACCTGATTCATCCCCACGTTTGCCGGTTGTCGCGGTTCTGCATCATGCCGACAAACACATCATCGCACTCGGGAACGCCGACGTCTCCGTCGGCTCTTGATTTGCAAACCGTGGCGGAAAACCGCGGCTGACTCAATCCCGGCGCGACTTGCAAAGCCCGGGGCCGACCGATACAACTCGTCGGGGATTCGGGCAGGGTCGAGCGAACCCGACTGGCGCAGTCGCCCGCCCGGCTAAGACCCATATAAACAATCCCCGCACCGTCCGCCGTGAAGTTCAACCTCATCGACAAAATCGAACAGCTTGGCGATGAGCGGATCACCGCGGTCAAGCAGGTCAGCCTGGCCGAGGAGTACCTGGCCGACCATTTTCCCACGTTTCCCGTCCTGCCCGGGGTGATGATGCTCGAGGCATTGACACAGGCGGCGGGGTGGCTATTGCATCGCCGCTTTGACTTCGCGTGTTCGATCGCGGTGCTGAAGGAAGCGAAAAATGTGAAGTACGGAAATTTCGTTTCCCCCGGGGAGCGGTTGCGAATTACCGTGGAAGCATTGAATTTGAGCGAGACCGGCGGGACGTTCAAGGCGTTTGGCACGGTCGAGGATTCGCAGGCGGTGTCGGCCCGGCTGGAGCTGGCGTACTTCAATCTGGCGGCGCGGACGCCGGAGTTGGCGGGGATCGACCAGCGGCTGCGGGATCACCACCGAGCGCGCTGGGCATTGATTGCGCCGCGGTCCGGTGCCGGCGTCGGATTGACCGGCGGCGGCTCAGCGGGTTGAATGAACCAAGAAGGAGATGAACGATGGGCTTGTCGCGCGACGAAATTTACAAGAAGGTGCAGGGTGTGCTGGTCGATGCTTTGGGAGTGGATGACGAGGAAGTAACGCCCAGCGCCACGCTCAAGGGCGACTTGGGGGCCGAAAGCATCGACTTTCTCGACATCGCCTTCCGCTTGGAAAAAGCGTTCAACATCAAGATCCCCCGCGGTGAGATGTTTCCCGAGGAACTGTTCACCAACGCCCAGTACGTGCAGGATGGGCGGATCACGCCCGAGGGGCTGACGGAGATGAAAGCCCGCATGCCGCACATGGACTTTTCCGAACTGGAGAAGGATCCGGACATCAACAAGATGCAGTTCACGGTCAATACGGTGGTGAACTACATCGAGAAGAAGGTCAACGCTTAGTAGCCGGCATCTCGCCGTGCGGAATGAGTTCATGCGCTGGATCTGGATCGATAGGTTCATCGAGTTCAACCCCCGCGTCAGTGCCACGGCCATTAAGAACGTCACCCTGGCCGAAGAGCATCTGCACGACCTGTACCCGGCGTTTCCGATCATGCCCGCGTCAATCATCGTCGAGGGGATGGCCCAGACGGCAGGGATTCTCGTCGGAGAGGCGCGGCAGTTTTCTGAAAAAGTGATCCTGGCGAAGATCGGGCGGGCGACGTTTCATCGGCTGGTGCGTCCCGGGGACTGCCTGACCTACGAGGCGGTGATCGATCAGTTGGCCGAGCATGGGGCTTCGGTTCGCGGAACCGTCCGCGCCGCCGGCGAGCTGGTCGCCGAGATCGAGTTGATGTTCAGCCACATCGACAAGAACATGTCGGGCGTGCGCTTCCCGGAACACAACTTCGTGTTCACCGAGCAGTTCACCGAATTGCTCAAGACGTATCGGCTGGGAGCGGCAATCGAGTTGTAAAGGAACTGATCGGTGGATCGGCGTCGCCGAGCGCCCATTGACCCAAAGCGAACATGGATCGTCGCGTTGTCATCACGGGAATCGGGATCGCCAGCCCGCTGGGGTTCGGCGCTGAGACATTCTTCAGCAACCTGCTGAACGGGCAGGTCGGGATCGCGCCGATCACGCAATACGATCCGGGTGGATTCCCCTGCCGGATCGGCGGGCAGACGCCCGATTTCAAGATCGGCGATTACGTTCCCAAGAGCTATCGCAAAGCCACCAAGGTAATGGCCCGCGACATCGAGCTTGCGGTGGTGGCGGCGGATTTCGCGTTCAAGGACGCGGGGATCGAAAGTCGCGCCTACTCCACCACGCCCACACTCGATTCTCGCCGATTTGGATGCAACATCGGCGCTGGGTTGATCAGCGCCGAGCTGAACGAGCTGAGCGCGGCGATGACCACCTCCCGGTCGCAGTCCGATCCGACGCGGATTGATCTGAAGTCGTGGGGCCGCGATGGGATGAACCACCTCACCCCGCTGTGGCTGCTGAAGTATCTTCCGAACATGCTCGCCTGCCACGTAACGATCATTCATGAGCTAAAAGGGCCCAGCAACACGATCACCTGCGGCGACGCCTCGAGCCACCTGGCGATCGGCGAGGCGATGCGGACGATCCAGCGCGGCGATGCCGACGTGGCGATTTGCGGCGGGGCCGAATGCAAGCTCGCTCCGATGGCGCTGGTTCGCCAATGCCTGCTGGGACGGGTGACGACCCGCGCGAATGATTCGCCGGCCGAGGCGCTGCGGCCATTCGACCGGGCAGCGAGCGGGACGGTGCTGGGCGAAGGCGGAGGGCTGTTCATTCTCGAAGAATACGAACAGGCGAAGAAGCGCGGCGCACGAATTCACGCCGAACTGGTCGGGTTCGGCGCATCGCAGGACGCCTATCGCGTGGCCGAGCCGGATCCATCGGGCGATGGATACGCCCGGGCGATCAGCCGGGCGTTGGCCGATGCCAAGGTCAATCGCGGCGAGATCGGATGCATCGTCCCGCACGGGCTGGGAATCCCATCGCACGACCGCGCCGAACTGGCGGGTTTGCGCCAGGCGTTCGGGGCCGATTTCGGGAAAATCGCCATGGCACCGATCAAGGCGCAGACCGGCAATCTCGCCGCGGGTAGCGGCGTGGACGCGGCGGCGGCGGCGCTGGCGCTGGCATCGCGGAAAATCCCCGGTGCCCGCAACACGCGCTCGGCGTTGGACGGGATGAAGCTGAACGTCAGCCCCGATCCGCGCGACTTGGCGGCGGACCTGGCCGTGAGCAGTGTGTACAGCGTGGGCGGTCAGAACGCGGCTCTGGTTTTCAAACGGATTTAGCATCGCGGTGCCCTGTATCCGGCGGGATGCGGGCCTGGCGAGTCAGCAGTTGATCATGAACCGAGTCGTCATCACAGGCATGGGTTGGGTCACCCCGATGGGGCATTCGATTGAGGGGGTCTGGGGCGCGCTGCTGGCGGGGGAGTCGGGCATCGCCCCGACGACGGTATTCGATGCATCGACGTTTCCCACCACGTTTAGCGCCGAGGTCAAGGACTTCAGCTTCGAAAGCGACATCCCCGACGCGGCGCGTCATGCCGGCACCGGGCGAAACACCCGATTCGCGCTGGGGGCCTGTGCCGCGGCATGGAAGATGGCGGGGCTTGCCGCGCTGGACCGCGCCGACGCAGAGGCGTCGAAGAATAAGCTGGACCTGGACCGAGTGGGGATTTACCTGGGCAGCGGGGAGGGATCGCTCGATTTCGACGCCTTCAGCGGGGCATTGCTTGAGAGCTGGAATCCCGACCTCGGGGCACTGGATATGGTACGGTGGGCGAAGATAGCGATGCAGCGGATGAGCGCGGTCCGCGAGCTCGAGCAGGAGCCGAACATGCCCCTGAGCCACTTGGCATTGCTCACCGGTGCCCGCGGGCCGGGGTTCAACTGCCTGACGGCCTGTGCCGCCAGCACGCAGGCGATCGGCGAGGCGACGGAGATTCTCCGGCGCGGCGATGCAGACATCATGATCGCCGGCGGAGCGCACTCGATGATCCATCCGTTCGGGGTCACGGGGTTCAACCGGCTGACGGCGTTGAGTACACTCAACGAAGATCCTCCCCGGGCGTCGCGCCCGTTCGACGCCAAACGCGGCGGATTCGTCTTAGGCGAAGGCGCGGGGATGGTGATTCTCGAGACGCTGGACCACGCAAAAAAACGCGGGGCGAATATCTTGGCCGAGATCGTCGGCTATGGATCGACCGCCGATGCGTTTCGCATAACCGATCAGCATCCCGACGGAGAGGGTGCCGTCGCGGCGATGCAGGAGGCGCTGCGGGATGCGGGATTGTCGCCGCGCGACGTGCATTACATCAACGCGCACGGGACGGGGACCAAGGAAAACGACGGGAACGAAACGACGGCGATCAAACACGTTTTCGGAGCGGATGCCGGGAAATGCCCGGTGAGTTCGATCAAGAGCATGATGGGCCACCTGATCGCCGCGGCAGGCGCCGTCGAATTGATCACCTGCGTGCTGGCGATCCGGGACCAGATTCTCCCCCCCACCATCAATTACCAAACGCCCGACCCGGAGTGCGATCTGGACTACGTTCCCAATCAGGCCCGCACGGCGAGAGTGGAAGTGGTCGTGAGCAACAGCTTCGGCTTCGGGGGACAGAATGATACCCTGGTGGTCCGCCGTTTCGTCGCCTGATCGTGCGCGGCGGAGGACGATCACGAGTTGCGAGCACGCCGGTCGATCTCCGACATTCCGGTCCACGTCAGATCTCAGATTTCTTCATTCCCCGACTTCGGCGCGCGTCGGCCCCATTGTGGTGCGGGCTTCCAGCCTGCCGCCGCCGAGAGGCAGGCACGAAGCCTGCACCCCACGCGGCACAAAGTGGCTTTTCAGTCGGCCGCGGAGTCGGGGGAGTCGGAGTTCAGGCTCTGGACTTTTCCGGCTCGCCGCAGCCAGCGCGCCGCAAGCCAGCAGACCAAGGCCCATGCCATCCCGGCCGACCATCCGGCCAGCACGTCGGTCGGCCAGTGGACGCCCATGTAGACGCGGCTGATCCCGACCAATCCGGACAACAGCAGCGCCACGGCGAGAAAGTAGACCTTGATCGCCCGGTGCCGCTCCAGCCCTGCGAGCAAGATCCCCAATGTCAGGTAGGTCGTAGCGCTCATCATGGAATGGCCGCTGGGAAAGCTGGAAGTGTAAACGTACGAGCGATGTTCGATCGAGGGCCGCTGGCGGTGGGTGAAGGCCTTGAGCGACATCCCGATCACCATGGCGCCGAGGATGGCGGCGATCACCAGCCAAGTGGCCGCGAACTTTCGACTCATCAGCAGGTATCCCAACACGGCCAGCGACACCAAGGTCAGCACCGCCACGCCGCCCAGGCCGGTAAGGTCTCGCGCGGTTTCCTCCAGCCACCGCGGTCCGCGATGCTGATCCACGAAGTGGATGATCGCCGCATCCACCCGCTGGGTGTCTCCTTCGCCCACTTCATCGGCGATCTTGGCGAATCCCCAGACCCCCGCCACCAGTGCCAGCGTCCCGACGATTACCCCCAGTTCCTGACGTGCCACCCAGTCGATGATATTGCGCACCATGCGATGTCCTTCCGGATGCCGCGATGGCCGTTACGCGAGCAAAAAGTACGACGCCGTGCCTCGTGCCGTCCTCCGGGCCCCCGCATCGACCGCAGCGGAATTTTTCCTTCGCGTTCGGCCGAACCCGCGCCGCCGCGACAACCATGGTCGAGACATTATTGCGGTGCCGTCGCGGGCGATTTGTCCGAAGCCGAGAGGATGCCGGCGCGCAGCGATGCGATTGCGGCCAATCGTTCGACTTCGCCGGCCTGGTTATCAAACGCGATCTTGCGCCCCACCACGTGCTGGAGATGTCCCAACGCCGCGGTTCGGATCGCCGGATCGTCGCAATAGAGACAGTCGATCAGAAAACTCGCCTGCGTCCGCAGCCGTTCGGCCTCTTCGTCGGTGATGGGCCGATAGGACTCAAGCAGGGCATCGACGCTGGCATGCTGTTCGGGCGTCCAGCCGGCGCGATCCATCTTCATCAGTGCCGTCGCCCCGTCCTGACCCAGCGCCGCCAGCGACTGCTGGGCCGATTCGCGGACCGCCGCATCATCGGCGTTGAGCGTCTTGACCAATTCGCTTGCCTTTGCGACCAGCGCCGGGTCGATCCGCCTGTCATTGGCGAACACCTGCCAAGCCAGCTTGGGATCGACACTGAAGACCTGTTCCTGGTGCAGGTCGCGGAAGACCGGTTGCAGCCAGGTGCTCGTTTCCCTCGGGAATCGGCGGCGAAGTTCGACGAGGGTGTCGGCCGTGAGATTGAGGTTGACGAGGTTTTCCCCGCTCGCCTTGTCCAGCGACCGCACCCGCAGTCGCACCCCCGGATCTTCGCCTGGTTCGCCGTCATTGATTCGCCATTGAATCAGAGACAGAGACTGCTCGGTCTCGAGCGTCTCAACATCGCGCGCCACCTGCATATAGCCGGGCCGGGCGAAAATCTGCGTCTGGACGATCAGCGCATCGGGCCGGGTGACGTCCCGATTGGAAAACTGGAGAAAAATCGGCGTCTGGGGCGGGTTGGCGTTGAGCAGTCCCTGGATGCTCACGCTGGAGATCCCCCCGATGCCGGGGATATCGACCCGCATCTCCCCGACGGTCGCCGGCAAGCGGGTTCGCAGTACCAGGTCGTCGCGCTCAATGCTCATCCGCATGACCTGGTCCATCGTTCGCTCGCCCAGCGTGGGCAGCGAAGCAGTCATGGCGTCGAGCGTCTTTTGAGCCTCGGCCCGCAGTGCCCGGATGTTCGTGGCCCCTCCGGTGGCCGGGGCGCTCGACGGCCCCGTCGCCGGTTCCGCGGCGAACGCCGTGGCGAAAAGCCCAATGACCCCGATCGCCATCCAACTTGGTATACCCATGGCAACTCCAGTCTTATCGTAGCCCCGGCACCGCGCCATCGGGCGAAATTTACAGGCCGGCGCTACTCCCAGACGCACAGCGACTCAACGTGCGCCGCCGAGCCGTCGCGCAGCCACGCATCGAGCTGCGCCTGATCCTTTAGCTGCTGGCCGCGGGACCGAGGCACCGCCGCGAACTGGCAATCGACCTCCGGCAAGGCCGTCATGTCGCTCCACAACCTCTCCCACTGCGCCACCGGGTAGACGTCCTCCTGTCCGTGTCCCCATCGTTTTTTCACATCCTTCAGCGTGATGTACGTGGGAACCCGCCCGGCCAGTTCGCGGATGGCCGCAGCGCATCGCGCCGGATCGTTCAGGTCCGGACGCGAGAGGTGAAACACCGCCAGCAGCCGATCCAAGTCGATCCAGGTCGTCATCGAGTTGTAGTACGACAGCGCGAACTCATCCTCCTCGCGCGGCATGGCCAGTCCCTCGAGCAGGCGCACGCGATCGTTCACCCGCGCCAGCCCCCCGCCGCGATCGTCGATCCGGCGGGTGATCACCTCGTAGGTCAGGCATGCCTCGCCGGCGATGTGCAGACCCAGCAGTCCCGGATCGAGATCGGCCCCCAACGTGTCGATGTTGTGCAGCATCAAGTAGCGCAATTGCGGGCGGCGCCGCAGCAGATCACGCAGCACCCCGTTGCGAATCAGGTTGGGAATTTCGTACCAATGCCCCACGGGGTGCAGGCATTGGCTGGGAACATTGTCGGTGTAGTCGGTGCCTTCGCCCATGGACTGGGCCCAACCGATCAACGCCGCGTGCAGCGATTCGCGGACTTTCTGCGCCTGCTCATCCAGCACCTTTTGCGGCATCTCCTCCCAGGCGAAACGAAGGTCCCGTTCCATCGGGATCAGCCGCAAGCCGATCGCCCGACCCGGCGAGAGGATCAATTCGCCGCCGTAGCCGTAGTGGTCATTGGCTTGAAGAAACTGCGCGATCGGCTCGTGGGTGAGGTAACTGGTGGTGAACAGGTGAGGCGGTGAGACGCCGAATCGTTGCCCGGCGCGGCGGCTCTTGGCCAGGTGGGTCTCGATGAACGTGCGATGTTTTCCCGCGAGTTTGCAGAACGGGTGCAGCGCCTTGACGACGCCAGCGCCCTGGGTCCAGCGCGATCCAGCGCCCGCGGCGAGCGACACCACCGCCACCTGTCCATCGGCCAGGGCGCGCGTGCCGCGATCGACCAAGACTCGATCGATCGTCCCGGCGGCGTCAATCACGTCGCCCGGGGCCACATCTACGATCACGGAGCTAGGCGGCAGGCGGTTCTGCGCCAAGCCGATCCGCCCATTTCGCAGATCAGCGCGAGTTCGCTCGTGTTGCTCGGCGTCGAAGCCGTTCTCCTCGAGCAATTGCCGCAGGCTCGGCGATGCATCGGCGGCCGAGCGCGAGCGCGGGAAGAGCCGGTCGAACAGCATTTCGACCATTCCGCGCAGCTCGGGGCGCGTCCGGCAGGCGGCACCGAACTGCTCCATCTCGGCCCGGCGGGTTCGGCTAAGCTCGCGCGGGTCGGAGCGAAGCCAGCGCGGCACCATCATCGCGTAATATCCCGGCGGCAGCATCGCCTCGGTGCCGCGAAGCAGCGCCGCGAACGTCCCGCGTTCGTTGATGGCGAAATCGTAGACGACCGGCTCCATGGCGAACGGCAGGGCGTGTTCCAGCTCGTGACGGGTGCGGCTCATCGTCGTCTGAAGAAACCGCTGCGCCTCGGCCTTGCGGGCGGGATTGAAAATGAACCCCATCCCCCCGCCGCTCATCCCCCCGAGCATCCAGAACCCCTGGAAATCCTCACCGAAATGCTCGCGGGTACACTGGATCAGCGTCTCGGTGTAAAACGTGCTGGCCCAGGGGATGATCGCTTGCAGGGGTCCGAAAAAGTTGCCGGTCGTCGCGGCGCCCACGCCGGGCACATCTCCGATTTTCAGCCGGGCCACAATGTCGTCCAGCACCTGCATCGCGTCGCGCCGTGCCGCCCATTCACGCTCGGAACGCAGCAGGTACTTCTCGGTGACCATCTCGAGGATCGGCCCGACGTTCTGCGCCATACCGCCATGAACCAGCACCAGCGAATCCTGCAACCGCCGCCGCGTCGCCGCCGAACAGTCGTTTTCGTCGAGGATGCGATGATTCGGCATCAGCCGCCCGCGCGATATTCCGAACTCCGGATCCCCCTCGCGGGCCACGTCGCCGGTGATCAGCTTCATCCCCGGCCAGACCCCGCCGGAATCCTGCCAGCCTCCCCCGCTGCCCCCGAGCCACTCGCCGAGGATCGCCCGCGCCGCCACCAGCCGTCGCTCCGGCTCATCGAGCATCCCGGTGAGGCTTTTGGCCTGCGACGTGGCCCGCATGCAAACGGCGATCAACGACGCCAGCAGATTCGTGCTCACGGCCAGGCGCGATCCCTTGGGGATGCTGTTGACGCTCGAGACGATCTCCAGCCCCAGCCCCGGCCCCACCACGCGCCCGAGCAGGTCGGCCAGGCTCAGCCCCGAGCCTTCGATCCCCGGCGGGACGATCCCCGACGCGATCACCGCCGCCTTCAGCAGCCCCAGGTAATCCTTAGCGAAATCGAAAACGTCCGGCAGATGGGTAATCTCGGCGACGGCGCCCAGGTCCACGCTCACCAGGCGCAGCGTCGGCTGCTCGATCACGCGAAGATACGCCTCGACGGGCGGGCGCGGCTCGGAGTCGCGCCCGTGTACCGCCAGGTCGATCGACACGTTCAGAACCCGCGCCCCTTCGGGAAAATCCATCCCCAGGAAGAAAATGTCGCTCCAGGCGCTGTGCGAAAGGTCCATCCGCACCGGCGTCTTTTCCGCCAGCACCGGGAACGTCGCGTCCTCCTCGCCGCGCTCGAGCAGTTCCGGACGGATTCGCAGAGGCTGATCGGCCGGATGGCCCACACGGAACATCCACTGGTTGCCGCGGACCCCGCGAACGCTGCGCCGGACTTGGCTTGCCAGCGTGTGAAACGCCAACTCCTTGTACGCCATCGCCAACGCGCTGCTGATCGCGTCGCTGGGGCCTTGCGTTTGGGCGGCGGCGAGAAATACGTCGATCGCTTCCTCGAACCGCCGGGCGAGCAGGTGGTTGTACCCCTCGAACGGAACCCGCCCTCGCGCCGACGCCGGCAGCTTCGGCGGTAAGTAAAAGCGATGGATCGCATAGAGAAAAAACAGGGCGCGGACGCGTTGGTAGAGGTTGTCGCTCAGTCGACGAAACGCATCGAGTTCGGCGCAGTCGGCGAGAAGCCGCTGCCCCGTCGCCTCCCGGCACATCGACTCCAGCGATCGGTCTCGCACCGCCGCATCAGTCGAAACAATCGTCTGAATCAATTCGCTGCTCATGGATTGCCCTGCCCCCCGCGAGAACGCATCGCCAGCAATTCCACCAGTTGCGCCAACACCTCGTCGCGCTCGGCGCCGTCCAGCGCCAACGCCAACTGGGCATGAAGCAATCCATACTTGGCGCCCAGATCGAAGCGCGTCCCCCGCACTTGCAGCGCCAGATACCGCTCCCGCCGCGCCAGCTTCGCCAGCGCCGGCGACAACTGGATCTTCTGATCGGCGCCCGCCGACTCCTCCATCGCCTCGAGAAGGTCCATCACCGACCCGGTCAGCACGTGCATCCCGAAAAACGCCAGGTAGTAGCCCGACCGCAGCCCGGGCACCAGCAGCGTCTGCTCGGCCTCGGTGGGCGTGGGCTTTTCCAGCACCTGCTCGATTTCATACAAGTCATCGTGCTTGGGCACTCGCCGTCCGCCGACGAACCCAAAACTGCTGAGCATATGCTCGCGCGTCGCTTGAACCGCCGACACCGCGCACTGCTGCGCCGTGGCCGCCTCGACGAGTTGCTGAGCGCATCGCTTGGGCACCCGGCTCAGCGGCAGATGATCGCTCACCAAGTGCAAGAACGGCTCGGAGCCGGTAAACGCCCGCGCCAGCCGCAAGGCATGACCATACCCCTTCGCCGAATCCTGCTCGACAAAGTGAAGCCGCCCGGCGTGTTCCCCCGCGGCCCGGGTGTAACTTTGCCGATCGCCCGGCGAAATCACCACGCAGATTTCATCCGCCCCGGCGCTGACCACTTCCTCGATCAGGATTTGCAGCGCCGTTTTGGTTTGACCATCTCGATCGACCAGGGTCTGCAAAGGCATCGACTGCTGCCCGCGTCCGGCGGCGGTAATGACGGATTTCTTGATCTTCATGGCGCGGCCGATGATACCGCCGACGAAGCCATTTGCCGATCCTCCGGGGCTTCGAGCAAACGGACGCGAGTCGAATCGGTCACGATCGACGCCCGCGTCGGCTCTTCGTCATGCCGACGAGGACGTCGGCGTTCCCGGTCATGCCGGCGACCAGGTCGGCGCTCTGCCGAGCGCCGAAGCCCCCATCGGCTCGTCAATCGCAAACCGTGGCGGGAAACTGGAGATGACTCAGGTCGCTCATGGGTTGACGATAGGGAGCAGGACGCTACCGTAGCGAGCTTGTTGCATCGGTCTGGAATACTGTGACCCACAAGTCCATCGCCACGAACTCCAGTCACGGACGAGCCAAGTCCAGCCCCCCCGGCGTAGAGGGATCGACGACGCCCTCCGGCGCGCCGCTCGAGGCGACAAAATCAGTCGTATCGCCATCGACCACCGGCGCCTTCGATGAATCATCGACGGCGCCGCAAGCCTCCAACCGCGAGTTGCTCGGCTGGATGTTCGGATTTCTCAAGCCCGTCAAGTTCCTCTGCTTTTTGAGCTGTTTCTATCTCGCCGCCTGGGTCTGCACCGAAATTTTCGCCGTCCGCCAGATCGCCATGGCGGTCAACACCATCAAGGCACTGCACCAGACCTACAGCACCGATCACGGATTCTGGGCGTGGATTCTCGGTGCCGAGCCTGAAGCCACGCGACTGCGCAGCGTGATCCTGGTGCTGGCGGGTTTCGTGCTGGCGATGGCGATGCTTCGCTACCTGCGCGAGGTGGCGAACATGAAGCTGAGTATGAACATGGTGTTCGGCCTGCGCGAAGCGGTTTACGACAAGCTCCAGCGCGTGGGCTTTAGCTTCCATGACGCATTGTCCAGCGGACAGTTGATCAACCGGGCCCTGTCGGATCTGCAAAACGTCCGCTCGTTCATCCAGACAGCGGTGTTGATGACGCTGGAAATCCTCCTGATCGTCGGGGGATACATCATCCTGATCTACACCCGAAGCCCCTGGCTGGCGCTGCTGAGCCTGGCCCCCCTGCCGATCTGGACCTGGTACATCCTGCGGTTCGGCAGACGGGTACAGCCGGCGAGCAAGGCGGTCATGGAGGCCGGAGATCAGAACGTCTCGCTGATCACCGAAAACATCGCCGGGGTCCACGTCGTCAAGGCCTTCGCCACCGAGGCCAAGGAAATCAACAAATACAACGCCAATTGTGACGATTACTTCGACCGCGTACTGAAACGGGTGCGGCTGTTCGCCGACTTTACGCCGATTATCCGCACCATCGCCATGGCATCGCATCTTTCGCTGTTTCTGGCCGTGGGCGTGTTGACGATCAAGGGCAAACTACTGCCGGGCGACTTCTTGATCCTCGGCTCGGCGATGGGGGCGATCCTCGGGCGATTGCAGCAGGTCGCGGCGATCAACGAGCAGTATCAGAACGCGATCGTCTCGGCCCGCCGGTTGTACGAGGTGCTGATGGCGCCGCCGACCGTCGCGGAAAAGCCGGGGGCGCCGGCGCTGCCGCCGGGAGAAGGCGGCGTGATCTTGGACAACGTGACGTTCGGCTACGACCCGGCCAAACCCGTGCTGCGCGAGATCAGCTTCGAGGTTCGCCCGGGAAGCATCGTGGCGATCGTCGGGCCTACCGGGGCCGGCAAGAGTACGCTGGTGAACCTCCTGACACGCTTCTACGACCCCCAGGAGGGACGTGTATCGATCGACGACGTGGACGTGCGCGACGTGAGCCTGATGAGCCTGCGGACGCAGGTGGCGTTCGTCTTTCAGGAAACATACCTGTTCAGCGACACCGTCGAGGCGAACATCGCCTATGGCCGCCCGGGCATCCGCGGCGGAGAAGTCGAGGCGGCGGCGAGACTGGCCCAGGCGCACGAGTTCATCGAGCAACTTCCCGGACAATATCAGGCCGTCCTCGCCGAGCGCGGCGCATCGCTGTCCGGCGGTCAAAAACAGCGCCTTGCGATCGCCCGGGCGATCCTGACCAATCCGCGAATCCTGGTGCTGGACGATGCCACCGCGGCGGTCGATCCGGAAACCGAGGACCTGATCCGCCGGGCCATGAAGTTCGTCATGCGCGGCCGGACCACGTTCGTCATCGCCCACCGCATCAGCACCGTTAAGCAGGCCGACTTGGTGCTGGTGCTGGAAAAAGGCCGGATCACCCAGGCCGGCACCCACGAGGAGTTGATGGAGATCGACGGGCATTACCGCGAGATCGCCGAGGTGCAATTGTATTCCGAAGACGAAGTCCCGATTGCGCAGGCGGACAGCCCATCGCATATGAAGCGTGTCCAGGATTCGCGGCGATTGTCGGCGGCGATGGCGGCCGGATCGGCGGATCGCCGGGATGGGCACAGTGCCCGCCGGGACGAGCCGGTTGAAATTCCATCGCCGTAAGACCGTGCTTGCCCGGCGAGGCGATCCGGGCGCGGAGAGTTTTTGGCAATGATCGCATCCCTGGTTCAACGACTTCGCGGCAAACCCCCGGCGGCGCCGAACGCCGCCTCGTCGCCCCTGCGCGATATCGACGGCGCTGATGAGCCGCGCTACAAAAAAATCGATTCGGCCCTCATCCGCCGCATGTTCACATCGCTCTGGCCGCTGCGCCGCACTTACGCCCTGGGCATCACCCTGGGCCTGTGCCAGATCGGGCTGGAGATGCAAGGCCCCAAGTTCATGCAGCGCCTGATCAACTTCACCGGCGGATTCGCCGCCGGCGGGGCGCATACCCCGGCCGAGCAGTCCGCGGCGATCCGCCACGTGGCGGGGGTGGTGCTGACCTGGGCGGTGGTGCTGGGCACAGCGGTGATCCTCCAGCGCTTCACCATCCTGATCATGACACGCGCCGGCGAGCAGCTTCAGTTCGATACCCGCAAGGCCCTGTTCGCGCAGTTGCAGCGCCTGTCGATGAGCTATTACGACAAGACCAAGCTGGGCCGGATCATCAGCCGTTGCACCTCCGACATCTCGTCGATGCGCGAGATCAACGTCTGGGGCATCTACAAGATCTTCGCCAATCTCACCATGATGACCATTGCCGGCATCATGTTGATCCTGACCGATTGGCGGTTATTTTTGTCTGTGGCATGGCTGGCCCCGGTGCTGTTTGTCACCAACCGCGTCTATCTGCGCAAGGCCGCGGGGATGTGGCAACGCGTCCGCGAGGGATTCACGCGCGTCTCGACCAATCTCGCCGAGAACATTACCGGCATGCGGGTGGTGATGGCGTTCGAGCGGCAAGAGCCGAATCTCGGGGCCTTCAACCGCCTCCAGGACGACAACACCGATAACAACGTCCACGCCTCGCGCGTCAACGGCGTCTACCAGCCGGTCCTGCAATTCATCGGATTCCTAGGCAAAGTCACGATTCTCTGTTACGGCGGATACCTCTTGGTGCGCGGCAACATCGCTGGCGGCGTCGGGGCGGTCGTGGCCGCGTACCTCTACTGGGACTGGTTCATGAACCCCATCCTCGACTTCGGGACGTTCTACAACCAGTTGATGATGGCGATGGCCGGCGCCGAGAGAGTCTACAGCCTGCTGGACACTTCTCCGGACGTGCAGGACCTGCCCGGCGCCAAACCCCTGCCGCGGATCGTCGGGGCGGTGAAGTTCGACAACGTCGTCTTCGGCTACAACCCCGATCGCCCGGTGCTGCACGGGATCAGCTTCGACGCCCTGCCGGGACAGATGATCGCCCTGGTCGGCACCACCGGCAGCGGCAAGAGTTCGATCATCTCGCTGATCGCCCGGTTCTACCAGCCGCAGCGCGGGCGGGTGCGGATCGACGACCACGATGTGCGCGAAGTCACCGGCGAATCACTGCATCGCCAGACCGGCCTGGTTCTCCAGCAGAACTACCTGTTCACCGGCACAGTCATGGAGAACATCCGCTACGCCCGCACCGACGCCACCGAGGCCGACGTGATTCGCGCCGCCAGGGAGATCGGATCATTCGACGCGATCATGAGCCTGGCACGCGGCTTCGACAGCGAAGTCGGCGAGCGCGGCGCCAGCATGTCTCTCGGACAGCGCCAGCTCATCTGCTTCACCCGGGCGTATCTGGCCGATCCACGTATTTTCATGCTTGATGAAGCCACCAGCGCTGTCGATACCGCCACCGAACTGCTGGTCCAGCGATCGCTGGAAAAACTCCTGGCCGGTCGCACGACCTTCGTCGTCGCCCATCGCCTGAGTACCATCATGCGGGCCGACCAAATCCTAGTCATCGACCAGGGCCGCATCATCGAGCGCGGCACCCACCGCGAACTGCTTATTCACGGCGGGAAATACGCCCATCTGTACAAGCAGTTTGCCCATCACGCGGCCTAGGCAGCGGATTCGGCTTAACGCCCTTGTGGTGCGGGCTTCCAGCCTGATGTCGCTGTGGTGCGTGCGTCCAGCCTGATATTGTTGTGGTGCGGGCTTCCAGCCTGATGTTGTTGTGGTGCGGGCTTCCAGCCTGCATATGAGCCACAGACGCAGCCGAGACGGCCGCACCACAAGCCGCACCACAACGCGTCGGTCCGTCATGCATACACTCAATCGCCCATGCCCGATATCATCCTCTCCACATTCAACGCTCGCTACGCCCACAGTTCATTCGCGCTGCGATACCTCAAGGCCAATCTCGGTGAACTCGAATCGCGGGCCGAAATTCTCGAATGGGACCTGGCCCAGCGCCCCATCGACGCCATCGAGCGCGTGCTGGAGTCGTCCCCGCGGATCGTCGCCGTGGGCGTCTACATCTGGAACGCCGAAATTAGCCTGCGCTTCGTCGCCGAACTCAAACGCGTTCGCCCCGATGTGATCATCGTCATCGGCGGGCCGGAGGTGAGCCACGAAACCGACCGGCAGGAGATCGTTCGCCTGGCCGATCACACCCTCACCGGCGAGGCCGACCTGGCGTTCGCCGATCTATGCCGCCGGCGGCTCGCCGGTGAATCAGCGCCGAAATTCATCGCGGCGCTGCTGCCGACGTTCGACGCGCCGGCGCCGATCGCCTTGCCCTACCGGCTGTATGATGCCCAGGACATCGCCCACCGCGTCATCTATGTCGAGGCCAGCCGCGGGTGCCCGTTCCGCTGCGAGTTCTGCCTCTCATCGCTCGATGTCCCGCTTCGGACAGCGCCGCTTGAGTCATTCCTGCGCGAGATGCAGCAACTGCTCGATCGCGGCGTGAGGCAGTTCAAGTTCGTCGATCGCACGTTCAACCTGAATGCCAAGACTTCCTCAAAGATCCTGACGTTTTTTCTCGACCGCATGACCCCCGGGCTGTTCCTGCATTTCGAGATGATCCCGGATCGGCTGCCCGAGGCGCTCAAGGAGTTGATCGCGCGCTTCGGGCCGGGAAGCCTGCAATTCGAGGTCGGCGTGCAGACGTTCGACGAACAAGTGGCCGAGCGAATCAGCCGGCGTCAGGACAACGTATTGGTCGAGTCGAATCTCCGCTGGTTGCGAGACCACACTCACGTTCATGTTCACGCCGACCTGATCGCGGGTCTGCCGGGCGAAGACCTGCGCGGCTTCGGGCGAGGATTTGACCGATTGATCGCGCTGGGTCCGCAGGAAATCCAAGTCGGCATCCTCAAGCGCCTTCGCGGCGCGCCGATCGCGCGTCACGACGAGGAGTGGGAAATGGTCTACAGCCCGCACCCGCCGTACGAAATTCTGCGCAATCGCCTGATCGACTTCGCTACCACGCAGCGACTTCACCGATTCGCCCGCTACTGGGACCTGTTCGGCAACAGCGGCAACTTCGTCGAGTCGATCCAGCGCCTGTGGATGGGCGGTGCATCCCCATTCGAGCGATTCCTGGCTTTCGGCGACTGGCTGTTTATCGCCGCCGGCAACAGGACTCACGGTTTGGCCCTCGATGCGTTGGCCGATTTTCTGCTGCAGTACCTCACCCAATCGGGTGGCCAAGCGCCGAGCGACGTGGCGAAGGCGTTATGGAACGACTGGCAACGCGCGGGCCGGCGCCAGCCGCCACAATGTGCCAAACCTTGGATCGACCCGGAAGAAATCCCCACCCGGCGCCAGGCCGTTCAGCCCGCCGGCCCGGCGCGACAATCGCGGCATCACGGGCGATGACGACCCGCGCCCGCCGGAGCGAGCGATCGCATGGACCCGCTGAACGCGCCCCGCTCTCGATGACCCCGCGCCCGGCGGATCGAGAAGCTGGGAATCGGCATCGACCTCGCCTACGCTTTGAAATCATGAACCGCGCGACGATCCGATGGAGTCTTTTTCTGATCTGGACGTTGTTTACCGCCGCCGCCGCGGCGCGAGCTCAGGGCGTCGAGCTGACCGTCAACTTACCGCCGGCGGCAAAGGTGGAATCAGCCAGGGCGGTCAGCGGGCTTGCGGGGCAAACGCCGTTGGAATCGCGCGGGCAGATCACGGATGGAAAGATCATCTTCCGCAAGCTGCTGCCCGCTACGCCGTATGATGTGGAATTGGAACTGCCCGGTGGCCAGACGGTGCGCGGGGTGGACCTGGGCTGGTACAACGAAGAGCCTGCCAAGGCCGGCGCGGGTGAGCTGAGTGACGGCGACCGCGCCGCCATCGCCGACATCCTCAAGGTGCCCACCTTCTACAACCGCAACGAATTGCTAATGCTTCGCGGCGACCACGATCGTGCCGTCGGGCTGGTGCAGTTGATCCGCGACACCGATTTCCACGCCGCTGGGGGCAATGTCATCTGGCGGGTGGAGGTTTATTACTTCAAGAACCAATACGGCGGCTGGGAAAAACTTCAGCAGCAGAACAAGGTGATCCGGCGCGAGCGATTCAAGAGCCTCACCGCATTCGAGCGGGCCACCGCCAAGCTCCGCTGGCTGCCCGAACTCGGCGGCATTCGCATCCCCGCCGACGCGGGCAAAGCGACGATCGACGTTGCTCCGGAAATGCTGAACGTCAGTAAGTGAGTCGGCTGCTCGCCGAAGTTCTCCCGTCACGACACGATGCGGTGCAAGTGGTAGAGCCGCCCTCGACTGTGTGGATATCGAGTTCCCTCGCTGGCGCTTCGGGCTAACCGGTCCGCTCGGGCGCGGTCCGACGATGCGGCGTTCCCCCTCGCTGGCGCTTCGGGCTAACGGCTCCACTCGTGCGCGGTCCGACGGTCCGGCGGTCCGGCGGTCCGGCGGTCCCCCTCGCTGGCGCTTCGGGCTAACTGGTCCGCTCGGGCGCGGTCCGGCGGTCCGACGGTCCCTCTCGCTGTCGCTTCGGGGTAACTGTCATCCCGATAGCGTCGTCGTCGGAAACGTCGCGGGGGCGGCGTCGGGGTCGTCGGTGCGGAACGGCATCGGGACGATCAGCAGGACGCGTTCGCTGCGCTCGGGGGGCGAGCCATCGAGAAGGAACGCCGCCCCGAGACTGGTGAGTCGATCGGCCTGCGGCGATGGGCCGATCACCAGCAGATGCCCCAGCGGCGTCGGGATGCGCAAATCGACATCCAGGGGCGTCTCCGGCTGAACAAACTGGGCGTCGCGCGGGTCGTTCAGGGGACTGAACTCCAGCCGCGTCCGCTGCGTTCGCACGATCGGCATCACGGTGATCCGCGCTGTCCCCGGATCGATCGGTGACGGTTGAAACGACACCGCCAGCAGGTTCTCGCAACGATCGAAGCTGCGGCCGTCGATCCGGCCAGCGCGATCGAAGTAGAACAGGTCCTGTCCGAGCAGCCCGCCGCGCAGCGGCACTTCCACGCTCCGGGCGTAGTAGCCGGTGAATGCATCCAGATGGATCGCCGACGGCATCGCATCGATGATCGACTTGAAATATCCCCACTCCGATTGCGGGGCCACGCCGACACGCAATCCGTTGCGAAGAAGGTTGTCTCGGACCGGCGGATCGAGCATCGTCGAATCGACTCGAGACCAGAACTCGGCATTCCCGCTCAACGCCCCTCGCGGCACGGTCAGGGTGAAGATGCGCAGGTGGATCGCCACGCCCACTCGCGTCGAGCGGGGAAGCTGCGGATCGATGTCGCGGAGTTTCTCGAATCGCGCCGGCACGGGCGATGCCGCCTGGGTCGCAGGCGATCTCCGCACGCAACCCGTCCCCGCCGCTGTCGCCAGCGCCAGCATCGCGGCGAGGATCAGCGGCCGTCTCGAGGTCATGCCTGGGATAGCAAGTCCGTCAGGATATCCAGCCCCTGGTCCCACTCCTTGGCGGAGATCGTCATTGCCGGAGCCAGCCGGATGACTTTCTGGGCTGTGAGGTTGATCACCAAGCCCCGATCCAGCGCCTTTTCCACGATTTTTTCCGGCGGGCGCGCCAGCTCGATCCCCAGGAATAGCCCGCGCCCGCGTACGTCGGCGACGATCCCGTCGAGCCGGCGCTCGGACTTCAGCCGCGTGATCGCATGATCGCCCAACTCCCGTGCGCGGTCGAGAAGCCCGTCGCGTTGGATGACCGTAATGATCGCGTTCGAGACGGCCATGCAGATCGGATTGGCCCCGAGCGTCGAGCCGTGCTTGCCGGGCACGAGCATGGCGGCGACTTCGGACCGGGCGAACATAATCCCCACCGGCAGGCCCCCGCCGGCGGCCTTGCCCATCGTCATCAGGTCCGGGATCACCGCGCGACCGCCGGCATCGAGCAGATGCTGATATCCGAACCATTTGCCGGTCCGCCCGAAACCCGTCCACACTTCGTCGAAGATCAGCGTCAGCTTGCGCTGATCGCACATCTTGCGCACGGCGGCGGCGTACCCCGGGGGATGAAAGTTGATCCCCCCTTCCCCCTGGATCGGCTCCATGAGGATCCCCGCCGTCTCATCGTCGATCGCCCGCTCGAGCGCGCCGGCATCGCCACATTCAACCTGTAGAAATCCCGGGACTTCCGGCCCGAAACCCGCCTTCACCGCCGGGTTCCCGGTCGCCGAGATCATCGCCAGCGTTCGACCGTGGAAGCTGCGCTGAAGCGAGATGATCTTCCACCGGCGCGGATCGATCCCCTGACCGCGCAGGCGGGCGAGCTTGACCGCCGCCTCGTTGGCCTCAGCGCCGCTGTGACAGAAAAACGCGCTACCCTCGAACGCGATGGATTGCAGGCGCTCGGCCAAGGTGATCTGCGGCTCGGTGTAGAAGGTGTTGCCCACGTGCCACAAGCGCCCCGCCTGCTCGGTGGCCGCGGCGATCAACTCCGGATGGCAATGCCCAAGGATCGCCGCGCCAAAGCCGGCGAACAGATCGAGATAACGCTTGCCATCGGCGTCCCACAACCACGCGCCTTCGCCGCGGTCCATCGACACCGGCAATCGCGAATAATTTTGAATCAGCGCCCCGCGCCCCCGCTCGATAATCTGCTGCATCCTCGACATCAATGATTCATTCCCTTCGCAAACCGCCCAGCATATCAAATCGCTCTTCCCCGCCAAAATCCATTCGACACGGGTATATTGCCGGTTCTTGGCGAGCCTCTTTCATTCGAGGAAACACCCGAGTACGAATGCCACGGATGAAGTGCCGCCGGTGTCCTCACCGGCGGTGAGGTGGGAAGCACCGCCGGGCAGGACACCGGCGGCATTGAGGGCGGCTGAATCGCCAAGATATTTAGGCCCATTCGACAGACTCTGCCCGATCCCCACCGCCCGGCGACGCCGACTCGTCGTCGAGTTGTTCGGCTCGGCCGACGATGGAATTGAACCGGACGCCGGTGCGATGCACCACCCAGGCGCCCGCGCCGAGATACCCCAGGCCAAGCATGTACGCCATCATGTGCAGGTCTGCGATCGGGCGCTGCGTACCGAAAACCGGCGTAGACCATGTACTGCGATGATTGCCATAATCGACGACCATGCCCAAGTAGTAATACGGCAGGTTATACAGGGTCAACTCCGCCAATTGCTCGCCCCGAAGCTGACTGGCATCTCGCCAGGGCGCCTCGGGCGTCACGCCGCGGATCAGACCATCGACCGCCCCGCTCATGACCGGCCGGGCGAGTTCACCGCCCACGAACAGCACCAGCGGCAACATCCCGTACAGCAGCACCGCCAGCGACAAGTTCATGATCACCGCGAACGTCACGGTCTTGAATCGCAGCGAGCAGTACACGCCAGTGGCCACCCATAGCGCATTGGTCGTGAAGATCACCCACAAGACCACCGCCGTCGTGCCGACGTCGATGCACCCGGCCACCGTGAAGAGTACGAAATGCCCCACGATCAAGACGCTGGGCCAGAGCATCCGTCGCATGACCCCCGCCACCTTTCCGCGAACGATCCGCGAAGCTTTAATCGGCGTGGCCAGCAGCACCGTCCAGGTGTCGCTCTCCTTTTCCTGCGCGATCGCCGTCGCCGCCAGTACGCTCGCTACCAGCCAGACCAGCCCGTGAAACACGATCGCAAAACCGATCTGCGTATCCCTATCGGTCAGACCATTTTCGCCGGCCAGAACCCCGTAGACGATCCCCAACAGCGCCAGGCAGATCACCGTGGCGGTGATGCGCTGCCAGCGCCTAGTCAACAGCGGACGCCGCATCTCGCGCCAGAAAATCGGATTGTCCCCCACCTCTGACCGCCTCGCCCGGCGGGTTATTGGTATGTTCGCTGGCGCCGCCGGTGCGTCCGATCCGTCGGCCGCGACGATCGCCGGCACCGGCAACGCCGCTGGCGTCGGATCGACCCTTTCGACCGACCCTTCCTTGCGGGCAAATCGGCGAACCATCCACGCGCTGGCCGTGACCAGCGCCGCGGCCAGCAACAGGTTCGTCCCCACGCAAACCGGCCAATACGACGATGGCATCCGCGCAAACGGCATCGACTCCATCGCCGTGGCGGCCACCGGATGCGTCGCTCCGAGAAGCCAAAAGTAAGTGTCTTGCCCCGCCCGGAACTGGTGCGACCACAGCAGTCCGATCATCACCGGGATGAACAGGTAGAAAAACAGAATCGTCGCGTAGCTCAACAGGATCACCGCGTACGCACGGTTGAGCAGCGTCGAGAAAAACAATCCGATCGACGCGCCGACGATGGCCATCGTCGCCACCAGCGATAGGACCGAACCCACCTGCGACAGTTCCACTCCCCCCAGCAGCCGTGACACCGCCAGCACCGGCAGGCTTAAGCCGATCAGCACCAGCGCCACCCACAATCGCGACAACAACTTCCCGGAGATGATCTGCCAACTGGTGATCGGCGTCATCAGCAGCACATGAAGCGTCTTGTGCAACCGCTCGGCACCGATCGAAGTGCTGGTCAGCACCGGGCTGATGATCGCCGCGGCGACCACCGAGAACATGGCGAACATCGAAAAAAAGTACGACCCCAACTGCTGTTGCTGCATCTGGCGCTGCGCCACCGAGCCGCCGTTGCCGCGCCACGAATACGACATCCCGATCAACAGGTACATCCACAATAACAGCAGCAGGAGCGTGCCGAGGTACCCCACACGCAGAAAATACGTGCGCTTCCGGCGCGAGGTGACCCGCAGTTCCTTGCCGAAAATCGGTCCGAACGGGCTGATCCGCGACAAGATCGACATCGCTTTGTTCCTGGAAAAAACGCCGCGCCCTACAACCGAATCGCCACTCCCCGGTCGGCCAGGTAACGCTTGACTTGCGGAACCGAATGCGTGTTGAAATGGAAAATACTCGCCGCCAACGCCGCATCGGCCCGCCCGATGGTCAGCACCTCGAAGAGGTGTTCCGGATGCCCGGCCCCGCCTGACGCCACCACCGGCACATGCACCGCGTCGCTTACCGCCGCCGTCATCTCCAGATCATACCCGGCGGTCGTCCCGTCGGCGTTCATGACATTCAAGACGATCTCCCCAGCGCCCAGTGCCTCGGCCTGCTTCACCCACGCCATCACGTCCACCCCACTGTCCACTCGCCCGCCATTGACGAACACCCGCCACTGTTCGCGCCCGTCGATCCGCACACGATTGGCATCAAGCCCCAGCACCGTGGCGCAGCGCCCGAATTTCCGCGCCACCTCGGCGATCAGTTCCGGGCGTTTCACCGCCGCCGAATTGATTGACACTTTTTCCGCCCCGGCCTGGATGAGCCTCGTGGCGTCCTCAAGCGTGCGAATCCCTCCCCCCACCGTCAGCGGCATGAACACCTCATCGGCCACCCGGCGAACCAGGTCGGCCATGATGCCGCGCCCCTCGTGGCTTGCGGTGATGTCATAGAAGACCAGCTCATCGGCCCCATCGTCCTGGTATCGGATCGCCTGGCTGACCGGATCGCCCGCGTCGACGTGATCAAAGAATTTCACCCCTTTGACGACCCGCCCCCGATCCACGTCCAGACACGGAATGATTCGCTTGGTCAACATAGTCGCTTCACGGCGGGGCCCACGGGCGATCCTATCACAGCTTCCGACGTTTTGAAGCCGCCTTCAAGGGCAATCTGTCCCCAATGCGTATGCGCCTGATGTCCTTCGGAATTTTCATGGAGATTCCGCGCCACTCGGCGCGTATGAATCACCACGGATGACGCAGCGCGACGATTCGCAACTCATGGCCCAGCTCGCCCAAGGGGACCTTCAGGCCCTCGGGGAGCTGGTCAAACGTCATCAGGCCCGCGCGCGAGCGCTCGCCTACCGGTTCACCGGACGATGGGACGCCGCCGACGACATCGCCCAGGACGCCTTCTTGCGCATCCACCGCGCCGCCGTCAGCTATCGGCCCACCGCCGACTTTTCCACCTGGCTCTACCGGATCGTCTGGAACCTCTGCCTCGACCGCGCCAAGCGCCCGCGCCTCGTCGGCCTCGACGAGTCCTCCGATCCGGCGGCAACCCCAGACCCAGACCAGTTGGAACAGGAAGAACAAACGAAAATAGTACAACAGGCGGTGCAATCACTCCCGGAACGTCAACGGATGGTAGTCCTACTCCATCGCTTTGAGGGTTTGCCGATTCGGCGTATCGCCGCAGTCATGGAGACGACGGAATCGGCGGTCGAATCGTTGTTAACCCGGTCGTATCAACAACTTCGGGTCAAACTGGCAAATCTGAAATAAAACCGCAGGGACCGGGGGTCTTAAGTCGTTCAACGAATGGATGGTGTCTATGCAATGCCCAGGACAAGCCGATCTACTGCGCCGCTTGAATGGCGAATCCAGTGCCGATTCGGACGATTCGCCGCGCGCCCATGCCGCGAATTGCCCGGACTGCGCCGCGGTGCTTGCGACTTGGGACGCGCTGGGAAATTGGACCGTGACGGCACCGCCGGACGACGGGGCGATGGTCGCCGCGGTTCTATCGCGGGCGGCGAGCGCGAGGCGAGGCTGGGGGGCATGGATTCGCGTCGCGGCGGTTCTGGCCATCGCGTCGGGCGCGGGATGGGGCGCAGCGATCTTTACGCCGGTATCTCAGCCCCTTTCCATGGCACCCGAGGCGGTGGACGATCAACAAGTGGTCGAGGCGCTGGGGCTTGATGCGCTGGCCGAACCTCCACTGCTGGCCGGCGTGATCGACGCCCCGCCGATCGACTCACAAGAGGCACCGGAGGACAACACATGAGCCGGGCAAGCCGATGGATCGTGGCCGCGGTGGCAATCGCGCTGGGGCTAATCGTCTACAGCGCCACCCTGGCCCGCAAGGCGGCCGTTTCGCAACCCGTCGCCGCCGGCGACTCGGCGACCGAGGCGCTGCTCAACTGGCTTCGCGCCGATCCCGCCCAGCGCACCGACCTGCGCCAGCATGACCCGGCGTTCGCCGGCGAACTGAAGCAACTGCGCGACGAGGCGGCACATGAGCGGGCCACACTGGCGACGATGCTCGAAGATTCCTCACTGGATTCTGAAAAAGTGCTGCGACAGCTCGACCGGGCGCTCGCCGCCGACGCCGCCGTCGAGCGACGGGTGGCGCGGTACATCCTGTCGGTCCGCGAGCATCTCACCGCGTCGCAGCGGAAGGCGCTGCTAGGCATGACTGCCCAATGCGTTCGCCAGGGCGGTGCCGGCGCAGGACCGGGTTGGCGATGGCGACAGAATCAACCGGGACCAACCTCGTCCGGGGAAAGCGGTACGCCCGCGGGCGGCGGTCGAGGCGGTGGGGGCGGTGGTGGCGGCGGTGGTGGCGGTGGCGACGGCCCGGGTCCACACCGATTCGGCCGGCCCCAATAATCACGGCCAGTATCCGTCCGTCCATCCGGCGAAATAGCCCCAGCCGCACGTGCGCCAGGTGCCGTAAGGCCAGGGCGTGGCGAAATAGTACCGATCGAACACCCTCGCCTCGGCCGCCGACACGCCGCCGCGTTCGCGCGCGGCCCAATCGGGGATCGACGCCGCAAATGCGCCATCCGGCGCAAAGCGCACCGGTCCCCGGGGAACGATCGGTTCGAGCAACGACGCCGGCGGCCGGGTCGCCACCGAGAGCTTCGGCCCACTCGCCGGCGCTGCCAGGATCACGGTTAAGATCATCATCGCCCACATAACGCCTCCCGAGACGGACAAACGCCTATGATAAGCCGATCGGCGCGGTCACGCAGCGCGAGATATGGACCTTGACCGGAGAAATCTCATGTTGTTGGCGGAATTCAGCATCTGGCCGATGGATAAAGGCGAAAGCGTGGGCCAATACGTCGCCCGCGCCCTGGACGTGGTGGACCGCAGCGGGCTGCCTTACAAACTGGGGCCGATGGGAACGTGCGTCGAGGGCGAGTGGGAGCAGGTGATGGACCTGATCACCGCCTGCCAGCGCGAGCTGAGCAAGGATTGCGACCGGATCACCTGCACGGTGAAGATGGATTGGCGGCGAGGGAAGCCGAACCGGCTCGAGATGAAGATCAAGAGTGTGCAGGAGAAAGTCGGCCGCTCGTTACGCACTTGAACGGCCCGGTTCGGCGCGATCATGCTCGGCTCGGCGCGATCACGCTCGCCGACGACGGCGCGATCAGGCTCGGCGGTGCCAGCGCGACACGCTCGGCCCGGCGCGATCACGCTCGGCGACGACGCGACAGGCTCACTTTGATCCACGCCCCGGCCAGCACCAGCGACAGCAGCAATCCGACCAGGTTGGTCGTGCCGTGCGAGCCGAATTGCACCCAGACCCGCATCGCCGAAGGAAGGTGCGGATTGATGAACTGCTGGGTCAGGAAAAACACGCCGGCGAACACCACCAGGCTACCGATCAAGGCGACAAGAAAACGCATAGTCGAATCTCCTCAACTAGGATATCGGCCCGGCGAATCAGGGTCTGAAGTCGCCTGGCGGCATGCCGAATTGACAGCGACCGCAGTCTTGGCGCGGGGATGTGGCGATGGATCGCGGCTGATCTTGAGGCCGAAGTAATCGATGGATTCGAGAATTTTGCGGGAATGGAATGGATTAAAACGATATCGAATTGTCAAGAAACCGGCTCGGCGTCATGGACGTTGTGTCAAGATCACCAAACAATACCCCGGCACCCGGGTCATTTGCGCGGTCTTGGCGGGGGACGGTTCTTCAACGCCGTCGGCAGTGACGCGCATCGAAAGCAGCGGTGCATCGCCGAGTAATTCCCGTCCCGATGGCAACTCAATCATTTTCGCGGTCTTGTTGGCCACCAGCAGTGACCGGCGTCCATCGGTGCCGATCACGGGCAGAATTTCCAGCGCCTGCGGATCGGGATTGGCGAATTGTGCGACCTTCCCAACCAGATACTTCGGCCCCCAGCGAAACAGCGGTGCCGTCAGGCGAGGGACATTGTGGCTATCGAGAATGCCGTAGGCATTGCCCTTGACATGCCAGACGGCCGCCCCGTCGATACCGGCCAGGGCCGCGCGCGCAACCACGCCCGCCTGGAACACCGCCCCGACGCTGTTGGCGTGCCGGCGCTCCATCGGCTCCCACGTCCACTTGACGTTGTATTCGGTGAGAAAAACCTCGACATGCCGATCCGGCGCTGCTTCATCGACGGTGCGGCGCATGTACCGCGCGTGCTCCTCGACCGAATCCAGCCGCGACATCAACATTTCGTTCGAGTCCGTCGCGTTACCCACGCCATAGTTGTGGTAACTGACGAAATCAGTGTATTCGATGCAATTCAATAGAAATGACTCGACCCATTTGGGGTTGGCCCAGGTGAATGCCGGACCCCCGAATTTCGCCTTTGGATCCTCGGCCCGCATGGCCGCGACCACGCGGTTGTAGATCGGCCACAGGTCGTCGAGCCGGTTCGCCTTGTCGTAAATTTCGTCGCGCTCGTTGAGGATTTCCCAATAGTCGATCCGCCGCCCCACCGGGTCGCGCATGGTCTTGAGCAAGTCCACGCACATCGCCGCGAAATCGTCGAGATGCTCCTCGGCCAGCCGCGAACTGCCCGGGACACACATCCATTTCGGCCAGGTCGAGATGTTCATCATCACCTTGGCGTTGCCATAGCCCGGCGCTGCGCCATCCCAACAGGCCTTCATCTTTTCGACATCAAAGTGCTTCTGCTCGGCGTCGAGATACTGCTTGGGAAAGTTGCCCTGGTGGACCCGGATCAGCGGGGCGTGCAAGTCCTTCATGAACGCGACAAAGCCCGGATCGGCCGCCGACGCGGGGCTGTGAACCTCGTAGTCAGCCACGCCCCAGAGCATCGCCGGGGCCTTGGCGACGGTCTTCTCCCAAGTGATCGTCACGTCAATCGAGCGCGCCGCGATCGCGGAATCCGGCTTGTCGGGCGGAAGCGCCTTCGTCGTGTTCGCCGCAGCGGCGTCATCGGGCAGGGCCGGTGCATCGGCCGCTACGCCGGCGGCCACCACGCCAGCGCCCGCCACTACAGCAGCCGCTGCGCCACCCCTCGCCGCGATGGGTGAAAGAATGACCGCGTCCAACGCAGGCGCTTTTTCTCCCGCTCCTCGGACGATGTAGAGTTTATCTCCAAGCTGGGCGCGCGAAATCTTGCCCACGCTCGTCCACTTCCAGTCGGCCGGCTTGGCCCACACCTGCTTGAACTCTTTCTGCTTGCCGTTGACAAGCGCCTTGAGCAGCAGCGGTCCGCCGCGATGGCGCAGGTGCAGGATAAACGCATCCCCCTCGGCCGGCGTGGGGACTACGGCCAGCGGCTGCCAGGCCTTGGCATTGGTCACGGCCTTGCCGCCCGAGGCCCCCGCGTCGTCGATCACGCGGCTGTCGCTTCCGATTACCGACTCGGCTTCGATCTTCGTGCCGGCCGGATCGTCGGCCCGGACGGGCGCTGAAAAATTCACCAGCGCGAACACAGCACAAGTCACTATCCAAACCGCGCGCCGAGTGATCCGTTGCACCATCACACCTCCATAAAGAATGGGGTCGGCAGCTCGATGGCTGTTGGGCAATTCACGGGAGAAACCGGGCATCTTTCGCCGGAAGCACGTTGGGGAAAACGGTGGGCGTTTCCTCGCGGTAGGCCAGCACATGGCCGTCCAGGAAAAGGATATTCGCCTGGTTGCCGCCGTGGCGATAATCGACCGAAAAGTCCGCCGGATGGGTCGCGGTCCCGAAGCCAGTATACCAGGGATGGTCGAACCCTTGGTTGTCCACCGAGTCCATGAACCAAATCATCTCGGCGTGGGCCTTGATGGGGCTGATCGATCGACTGGCGCCGCCGCCGCCGTAGGCCAGGTGCTGGTTATGCCCGTAGACATTTTTGTCGCCGATCTTTCGGTAGTTGGTGTCGCGCGTTCCCGACACCGGACAGATCATGACCGGGCGAAAGCTCGTGACCCGTTCCTGGGCCGCCAGGTACGGCGCCAGTTCATTCTTCAGGGGCTGATAATTGTTGCCGTTGGGAGGTCCGCCCGTCCCCCACGCCTGGGGCAAGACCCCCAGGCGACCGTTGACGCTGCGCCCGTCGCCCAAGTACATGATCGACGCCTGCCCGATCTGGCGCAGATTGCTGGCGCACTGCACCAGCATCGCCTGCTGCCGGGCCTTGGCCAGCGCCGGCAGCAGGATGGCGATAAGGACGGCGATAATCCCCACGACGACAAGCAACTCGACAAGGGTAAAACCGACACGCGCGCGGGTTGTCAATCGTCTTGCATTCATGATCTCACCTCGGGGTTGATCCACCATCCATCCAACACTCATCTGTCACCAATCGCCTTACGCCCGGCGGCGCTGGATCATCAACAGCCCGATCCCACCGACCAGACTCACCAGCGAGGCCGGCTCGGGAATCATCGTTGACGTCACGTCATTGAGCTGTGTGAAGACCTTCACCTCATCAAAATAGGCGTTGTTCTGGATTCCGAACGCCGAATCCGTATAGAGCTGGAGGTATTGCCCACCGGCCAACGTCATTCCAGTGGCGGTATCCGTGAGCTTCGCCACATTGTTTGCATCGAGTTCCGTTTCGGTGATTCCTCCCGTCTTGATCGCGTCCCAGTTGGCAGCGCTGAGCATCCACATCGTCCCGTCCTGGGTTCCGGCACCGTTCACATTCGTGTACTTGCTGATGAACAGATAGGGCGTCTTCTGCCCAGACACCTTGGTCTGACTCGTCGTCGTGGTATCGTAGCCGAACGCCACGTCATCGGGGTTGTTGTTTCCGCCCTTAGTGACTGGCGACACACGATAGCCTGTAGCGCCGCCGGTCGCCGAGGCGCTGATTCGCGCCTCGTCGGTAAACGCGTAACTGGCGTTCTGTTCCTGCCGGAACAGGAAACTCGTGTAAACGGTGGTGCCCGCCGGAATGCTGAGCGTATTGGGCAGCGGCCGGCTGGCGATCCAGTTGCCGTACGTGCTGGCCGAGTTGTGGTTGTTCTGCACCTGCCCGACGTTGCCCGTCGTAGGAAAGTCAGTGAAACTCAAGCTTGACGAAGACACCACATCGACGTTGCGCAATCCGGTCGTGGCGCTGCCCCCTTCGCCCCAGGCGGTGCCGTTCCACCCCGCCCCGCCGGTCTTGCCGACCAACTCGTCGGACGCGGCGGAATAGGTGTAATCAAAACCCTCGTAAAGCAGCAATCCCGCCTGGGCACACACCGGGACGCTCGTCGCCGCCGCGGCGGCGATCAGAAACAACAAGGACTTCATGGAACGCTTCATAACGACCTCCAAAAAAAGGGGTAAATGGTGTCAATTCAAGTTTTTCACGCTCTTTCGCTCGATCAACGTCGGCGAAATGACGATCACTTTTCGTTCGGCATCGGGCTGCGCGATCCGGTGCAGCAACTGACGGACGGTCTGATGCATCTGCTCATCGGCGCGGCTGTCGATGGTTGTCACGGCCGGGGTCAGGTACCCGCTCTCGGGTAAATTGTCATACCCAACCAACGAAATCGCATCGGGAACGTCGATCCCTTCGGCGTCAAACGCCGCGATGGCGGTCATGGCGACCTGGTCGTTGTGACACAGCATCGCCGTGGGCCGATCCGATGGTTGGGCGCTCTTCCACCGCCGGGCGAACTCGACGCAGGCACCGAAAAAGTCCTCGAATCGCCCGGTGTCTTCCTGCCAGTTGAACCACCGCGGGTCATACACGCCGCGCTGCTGATAGATCCGCACCGCAAGGTAATCGGGATTCGACCCACCCGGGCGCAGGCGCGACGGCGGGGCGCACAAAAATCCAATCCGCCGATGCCCGTTGTCGCGCAGCAGGTCCAGACCCATCGCCAATCCCGCGCGCGAGTCGAGGGTGATCTGGTCGAACTCGCACTCGAAGCTTCCTCCGAACAGGACGATCGGGAGATTGCCGCGAAAGACATTACGATGCTGCTCGATATCCAGCGGCTCATAGACCGGCCCGACGATCAGCCCTTCGACGGCATCGGAATGCATCTGTCGCACCCGATTCAGCTCGTGGGCGGAATCGCCGTCGGTAATGGAGATCTGGAGGCGAAATCCATTCGATCGGATGAGCCGCTCGACCAGATCGGCGACGCGGGCGAAAAAAGGGTTGGAAAAGTCGCGGGTGAGCATCAGGCCGATCTGGCCGGACCGCCCGCGGGCCAGTTGCTGTGCCGCCCCGACCGGGGCGTAGCCGAGCTTTCGCACGGCCATGTCAACCCGCTGGCGGGTGGCCGAGGAGTATCTTTCGTTGAGATTGCGGTTGAGGATGTCAGAGACGGTGGTCCGTCCAAGACCCGCCGCCCGCGCCACGGCCTCGAGGGTGACCCGTCCTCTCGGGGGGTTCAAAAAGACAGCTTCTTCGGAGCGGTCCGACATCTGAATCTATTATCCTCGGAGCGCTCCGAAAAGTCAAGCGAAAAAATCGGAATTTGTTGGTCAGCCCTCGCGGCAGTTGCGCCCAATGCATCCGGAGCGCCGCCAATTTTGCACCGTTTCGCTGCGACCCACGGGAGCAGCACCCGCGGAAGAAAGAACCCCCATGGTCACGGAGGATTCTAATTTGTCGCTGATGGCTAAGAATAATTGTCGCTTGACACGCATGGCGCAACGTCAGAAAAAGGGCAGTTTTTCTCGGTATTTCGTGGCGTCGTTGCGAGAGGAATTTGCTTTTCGGGTCTTCTCCGTCGCGTGAGTTGGATTTTCGCTCCAACCGCAGTCGGATTTCTGGTGCTCGCGCATAGTCAGTGTGGAGGCCTCACCTATGGCCGCGAGCGGTATAATCGCCTTGCGAAGCGATTGGCCTACGATTTGATGTCAGGTGAGCCAACTCGGCCGGATCGACCGGTCGAGGGAGTCAAAAACGAAGGAAAGATACGACGATGAGCAAGTTTTATAACAACGTGAAGACCGCGATGCTGCTGGGATTGATGACCGCGCTGATCCTGTGGATCGGCTCGCTGCTGGGCGGGCAACGGGGGGTTCTGATGGCGCTGATCCTCGCGGCGATCATGAACTTCGTGGGATTCTTCTTCAGCGACAAGATCGCCCTGGCCACGATGCGGGCCCAGGAGGTTGGCCAAGACCACGAGCTTTACAGGATCGTCCAGGAACTGACCACCCGGGCACAGCTCCCGATGCCAAGGGTCTATGTCTCTCCGACGCCGGCACCCAACGCCTTCGCCACCGGACGCGGTCCGCACCACGCCGCCGTCTGCGCTACCGCCGGGTTGTTGCAGATGCTGGATCGCAATGAGATCGCCGGCGTGATGGCCCACGAGCTGGCGCACGTCAAGCACCGCGACATTCTGATCCAGAGCGTCGCCGCGACCATCGGGGGGGCTATCAGCTACCTCGGCTACATGTTCATGTTCGGCGGCGGCGGGCGCGACCGCGAGGGGGGCAACCCCATCGCCGGCCTTCTGGTCCTGCTGCTCGGCCCCCTTGCCGCCGGATTGATTCAAGCCGCCATCAGCCGATCCCGCGAGTTCAACGCTGACAAGGAAGGCGCCGAACTGACCGGCAATCCCATGGACCTGGCGACCGCCCTCGAAAAGATCCACCATGGCGCTTCGCGGATCCCATTGAACGTCAACCCGGCATTCAACAGCATGTTCATCGCCGAGCCGCGCAATCTCATGAAAGGCCTGGCCAACCTCTTCCGCACCCACCCCCCTCTGGAGCAGCGCCTGATGAACCTGATCGGCCAGCCCACCACCGGCCGCTTTTGATTCGGCCCGGCCGCCCCACGAGCAAAGGGCCAGAAGAATATTCCCCACCGCCCGAGACCCCGGGCAGCATCTCTCATGAAGCGCGCCACCCCCGCAGCGCCCATCGTTCGCACGAAAACAAAAAAATCAGATGAACGAAAAAAGGGGACGCGCTGAATGCCATTCACTTAACGCTCCCCGCTTTCATTGTTTTCTTCAGTTTACGTCGGGGAATCGTCATTTTTCGATAGGTGTCCTGCAAGTCCTTGATGACCCGCGGCTCATGGCGGTCACGACGTTTGTTCACCGCCAAC
>JBBQNJ010000056.1:0-33936 GCA_038329845.1 Tepidisphaerales bacterium
TTTCGGCATCATGAACCGCCCGCAACTGGTCTACCCACCGACAACCCGCGAAAATAGGCACCCCAAACAGTCAGAGGCATGGATTTGCCCATCGGCGATTACTGCCGCGGCTATTTTTCCAGAGGTTTTGCAAGAGGCTCGGGCGATGATTCGGCGGGATGAAGGCGATCAGTTCTGTTTGATTTCGCAGCATGATCATGCCCTGCTGTCGGGGAAGTTGGCCGAACGGATCGGGAATTCGGCGTTTGCCACGCCGATTCCGCTCGAGCCGGTGCGGCTTGCGATCTCGCTGCATGACAGCGGATGGCCGCTGCACGATGAGAGTCCGACGATCAATCCCCAGGGCAAGCCGCTGCACGTGTTTGAGACGCCGCCGGAGGTGGCGATGCGGGTCTGGCCGATGAGCGCCGAGCGGGCGGCCGAGGCCGATCCCTATGCCGGGCTGCTGGTCAGTCTTCATGTCATGACCCTGTCGCAGACCGCGCTGGACATGGCCGCGGGGCAGGGGCGGCGATTCACCGCCGCCGAGATGTTCGCCTTCAACCGGTTTCAGCACGCCGAGATCGAACGCCAGGAGTCGTTGCGGGCGCGGCTGGGCCTGCGCGTCGATCTGCCAACGCAATTCGGGCTCGTCGCGGCCGGACTGGACGAATCGGAGGATCAGCTTCGTGCCAATTTTCGGCTCCTGCGCGGCATGGATCTTCTGAGCCTGGACCTGTGCTGCACGGACGAGTTTTTTCCGGCCATGCACGGGCTGGTCCCGCGCTCGGGGGTGCCGGCCACGACGATCCAGATCGAGCGTCATTCGCCGGGTGAACTGACGCTTCGCCCCTGGCCGTTCGAGGCCGACGAATACGAGTTCGGGATTCCCTGCAAGCGGATTTCCGCTCGTCGATACGCCGATGATGGCGATCTTCGCGCCGCGATGGCGTGCGTCGGCGAGCAGAGCCTGCAACTGCGCATCCAGCGACGAGCGGCGGGGGGGCCGAGTCCGAGTTTTTGAGGGATTGCCCAAAGTCGGCGCAGGCGTGTACAGTCGCACCATCATCGGCCCGAAGAGCCGGTGGAAGGTTTTTTTGAACACGGTGCGAAGCATTCGATTCACAACCCCGCTGATCAGTATCGCGTTGAGCCTGGCGCTGCTGGCCGCGGGAGCGGGCTGCGCGTCGATCCGCGTGACCGACCCGCCACGAACGGCGACCGAGCAGTTCCTTATGACGGCCGCGGTGCAGCGGGCGGTTGATCAGCTCTCGATGGAGGCGATGCGCGACCGCAACGTGTTTATCGAATCGCAATATCTAACCTCGACCACGCAGCCGACCTACGAGCATTCATTCATGCTCGGTGAGCTGCGGGCGCGGCTGCTGATGGCCGGGGCACGCCTGGCCAATCAACGCGAGAAGGCGACGGTGATCATCGAGGTGCGCAGCGGCGCCGTGGGGATCGACCGCGAGAACTTCCTGCTGGGCATTCCCTCGGCGTATTGGCCCGGTTCGCTCACGGGAGGTGCCGACGCGGCGGGGCTTAGCACTCCGGAACTGTCGATCGTCAAGAGTACCAAGCAGAAAGGGTACGCATCGGTGGCGATTGTGGCGTTCTGGGCCGACACCGGTGCCATCATCGCCAGCTCCGGGCCGTTTGTGGGCCGAACCTTGCGCGAGGACTGGTGGTTCTTCGGCACCGGCCCGCGCACTATCGGGAACATCCCCACCACCGAGTTGGGTCGCTAAAATCGCATCGCCAGGTCGTTTCATGGCTGAGAAAAGCGAATCCTCGCAATCCTCCGGCGATGAGCCTCGGTCCCGCCGCCGGCGCTGGATCGTGCGCATCCTGATCGGGCTGGGCGTGCTGCTGGTGATCGTCGCCATCGTCGCGCAGATCGTCTTGAGCACGAGCATTCCCCGCAAAATCGTCCTGTCGATCGTGCAGAGCGAGCTGGGGCTGCGCATGACCGCCGCGAGTCTGTCCACCGGCTGGCTGGGGCATACCGAGCTGACCGATGTGACGCTGGCCCTTCCCTTGCAGGATGATTCGTTTCTCAAGGTGCCGTCGCTGAAGGTGTCGCACACGAGCATGTTCGGGCTGATCATCGGCCGATCGCTGAAGGTCGAACAGATCGTGATCAGCAAGCCCAGCGTGGTGGTGCGCCAGGACGAGGCCGGGCGATGGAACCTTCAGGAGGTGATCGAGCTGTTGGGCAAGGCGGGGGGCGCCAAATCGGTCGCCGAGCAGGCCGCCTCGTCGCGGCCCGAGATGCCCAAGGTGCGAATCGATTCGGGGGTGATCCGCATCATCGACAACCAGGGGCGTGAGGCGACGTTGGCACCGCTGAATGTCCAGAGCGGTCCAAGGTCGCCGCTGGTCTGGGCCTACGAGGTCAAGATCGGCGAGCAGGTGGCGGCCGATGGAGAGCTGGTGCCGGGTGGATCATGGAAGCATCGCGTTTCGTTCGCGGTGGATGACCTCGGCCCGTGGTCCAGGGCCTGGATTCAAAATTGGCCGGAGGTGGCGAGCATCGAGGGCGACTGGCAAGGCCAGACCGGCGAGAAGGGGATTACCGGGCGCCTGAATGTCCACTCGCTTCAGGTGATGCAATATTCAGCCGAGGGCGTGGCGTCGATCGAAGCGGGCGGCGGGTCGGCGATAATTCGCCCGGAAAACTTTGTACTTCACACCGCCAAGCAGTTGCCGGAGATTCGCCTTCTCGCCGGCGAACTGCAGGTCGATGGCACCGGTGCCAAGGTCAAGGACGTGCGCGTCGTGACTGGCGGCGGACAGGCGAATCTGAGCGGGCGTTACGGATTTTCCGACGGCAACGCGGTGGCCAAGCTCGTCTGGCGGGACGTGGCCGTGCCCGTCGGCACGGTGCATGGCGGGCAGATCGACGCTTCGGTGCGCCAGCCTTGGCCGGGACAGCCGCTGATCCAGGCGACACTCTCGAGCTACGGCCACACCGACGCCGGAAAGTGGGCCGCGGGGTTGGTCGTTGAAGGCCAGGGGCGAAGCTGGAACACGATCGATTGGAACGCCAAACTCCCGCGAATCCATTACGAAGGGGCGCGCGATGTAACGCTTAATGACGTTTCCGTCGAAGTCGCCACCACGCCCGATGAGGTGCGCCTGGTGAGTCTGGGCATGGCCGAGAAGGGCACGCTCAGCGGCAATGGGCTCTACAAGCTGGGATCGGGCGAGTGGTATCTCTGGGCACAGGGGTCGGATTGGCGATTGCCCGGATTGGGCGATGCGCCGCTGGGGGTGATGATCAATATCTGGGGCGGGGCCGAGCAAATTCGCCTGGACAAGCTGTTTGTCAGCCTCGAAGCGCTCGACCTGTTCGCCGATGGGTATTACTACTTTGATCGCCCCAAGCCGGTCGATCTGAATCTCTATTTGACTCACCCCCCGGCCAACGCGACGGACGGTCCTCCCGATGCGCTATTACGCGGCAGGGTGCGGGCCGACGCTCATGTCTCGGGGACCGTGCGCCCGATGAACCTTGACCTGGACGGTCAAATGCGCGGGCGAGAGGTCTTCGTTCGAGGTCGAGAGGTTGGCCAGGTCCAAGGGGCGCTGCGAGGAGCGGTGCGCGGCGAAGATATCCGCATCGACATCCCCAAGGCCGAATTATTCAAGGGAATCTGGGACCTGAGCGTGCGCTATCCGCTCACCGGTCCGCGCGGACGCGAAGTCTTCCTGGTGGACTTGGGCGCCGATCGCGTGGCACTGTCGGAGGTGGGAACGCTGCTCAACCAGCCGCAACTCACCGGCATGTTCTCCGGCAAATGGAGAACCACCATCCCGCGCCAAGGAGGCGTCAACGCCATCGAGTCCAGCGGCGATTTCACCGTGGACAAACCGGCCTTGGGGGCGGCGGGTGCCAGGAAAATTACCGGAAAGACCAAGATTTTCGGCGGGACGATCGAGGTGGCCGACGGCTTGGCCGTCCAGGGCGACGGCTCGGCCAAGTTCACTCTCAAGACTCTGTTCGACCATCTGGACCGGCTCAACGCCACGCTTGATGCCGCCGATTGGCCGCTGGCGGCGGCGGGGGGTGAGCTTAAGATCATCTCCAACTTACAGACCCAGGTCTTCATCGACACATCGGCCAGGTCAATCCAAGGCCCCGTCACGCTGCGAAGCGACGTGGTTGTACGCGATCGGCCGGCGGCGAAGATCGCCGTCAATGGACAGCTCCACGGACGCTCGCTCGAGTTGACACAGATTCACGCCGACGCCGCCGGTGGAGAAGTCAATGGGGTCGCCCGCGTCGATTTTGACAAGCCCCTGTCATCGACTGCCGAACTGGACTGGGCCGATGTTCGTGCGGGTGAGTTGATCGCCGTGGTGCCCGAACTCAGCGGGCTGGAGGGAACTTACAGCGGGAAACTCTCCGTCGCCCGCGCCCCCGATCCGCGCGCCCCCGAGCCGCTGCGGGTCAAGATCGATCTGCATTCCGACGCCGGACGATTCCGCTCGGTGTCGATCGGCGAGATGATGTTCGCGTCGTATCTAAACATTTTGCCCGGGTTCAAGCTGGATCGCGCCGTGCTGGATCGATCCGACATCGAGCTGGCCGGCGGCGTGGCCCATTTATGGGCACGGGCCGGCACCCATCCAGCGCCCAAGCCGGCCGTCGGGCCGGCCGCCGGGCTCCCCGGGGAGTCTGGGCGCGACACTTCGCTGGCCGTCCAGGTCATCTGCGACTTTGATTCGCTCAGCCTCGATCAACTTGTGAAGGTCGGCAAGCCCGAAGCGACCGACACCCCCGGACAGCTCGAGGGGCGAATCACCGTCGTTGGCAATCCCAGCGACCCGGCCACCCTGTTCGGCGAAGGCAACGTGAAGCTGACCCACTCGGACCTCGGCGACGTGGCACCGATCGCGGCGCTCTATAACGCGATGAACCTCGGCGCTTCGACCACCGAGCCTGCCGGGCGTGGCATGGGCGCTTTCCGCATCGAGGCCAGCACCCTGAACCTCACCAGCCTGCGTTACTTCAACCGAGGCGTGGAGGCCAAGGCGACCGCCACCGTGCATGATCTGTGGAACTTGCCCGCCAGCCGCCTCGAGGGCTTTGCCGTCGGCACTATCCGCCCGTTGAAAAACTCGGGCATCGGGTTCATCACCGATGCCGACGCCATCCTCGGAGCGTTGCAGCAGAATCTCACGACGGTTCGCTTCTGGGGCACCGTCAAGAACCCCGAGGCCGCGATCGTTCCGTTCAACGAGATCGGCGGAACCCTGCGAACCCTGCTGATCGGCGATGTGCAATCCCAAACCGGTGGATCGGCGGGGCAGTGAAGCATCGCTTGCTCGAGGACCGCGACTTCACTTGATCTTCGGCGGATTCTGACCGGCTTGGAGCTGGCTGAGCATCACGCCGGCCTGCTGCGCGTTGAGAAACTCGACATGCCCGTCGGCGAACAGAAAGTTCATCCCATCCTGCCCGTGATTGCCGGGCTTTTCGTATAGGACGACCGTCTCGGGGTCGGCCCCGTCAATCAACCCCTTGCCGAGGTAGATGTACGAAATATGAGTCCCCGCGGGCATGTTGGCGGCCACCTGCGCCGGGGTATTTCCGGCCGCCTTGGTGTCATTGCTGCTGGGACAGACAAAGCATTCCGCGCTAATCTGCTGCGTCAACACCAGGTCTTGAAGGCGCGGGGGATAGGCACCTTTGTTTTCATTGGCGTAAAGCAGCATCGCCAGGCCGATCTGCCGCATGTTGCTGGCGCACTTGATTCGATTGGCCAGCTCGCGGCTGCTGCCCATCGCTGGGATGGAAACCAGGACCAAGCCTCCCAGCAGCAGCCCTACGCACACCCCCAGGATGCCCAGGGACAGCCCGACCGTCGCCAGGGTCTTACCGCCGGTCACCCCGTCACGGGTCTTTCCGCGGCCTATCGCGCCGGTGATGATCGCCGCGACGCCTGTGAAAAATCCGAGTACCGGGATGAAAAACAGCGCGCCGAGGACCACGCTCCAGACCGCCAGCGGATTCGGCACGGCCCTGACCGGCGAAGCATATTCCACCGGGTTCACCGGCAGCGGCGCTGCCTGACCCAGCACGAACGGCAGCCCGCACTTGCTGCACGTGATCGTCGCCCCACGATACTGCGCCTGCTGCTCGGGCGTCATCGCGTACGCCAGCCCGCACCGGGGACATTTCACCGCTTCGCTCATGCCGGGCTCCTCGACAAGTTCACCCTATCACGCCCGCCTAACGATACCTTCGCTTTTTCGGTCGCACAATTCGTGCAAAGCCACTCGACGCGCTCGGGGGGGGCATGATCACTTTCGCGGGCTGGAATCTTGCCCGCCGTCGATACTGAGCGTTTCGATTGATCTCCAATTTTCAGATTTCGAATCCGGGTCCTGCCGCGACAAGCGCTGCGCGGCGTGGGGCAGGAATAAAACCAGGATGAACAGGATTCACAGGATCAACAGGATTCATCGCGTGCGAGGGTGCCGTGGCACATGGGCTTCGCCACGAATGGTGGGCGCGCCAATGAGCCTGATCTCGTGGATCCTGTTTATCCTGTGAACCCTGGTTGAATTTGGCTCCTCGCCGCGCATCCGTCGGCGGACGATCGCTCGTTCAATCTTCTCGTTGACGCATTTTCGCGGGGCAACTAGAATCGCCGGTGGAGGTGGGCGGGGCGATCGGTGGGGGATCGCACCGGGATTGGCGGTCGCGCCGGCTTGGCCGACGGGATCGAAGCGTTGCAAAACCCAGTATCTTTGCCTTTCTCTGGCTACGAGGTGCCCGTGGCTCAAGCGAACAACCGATCGTCGAACTGGATGTATCTCGCCGGACTCATCGCGGCGCTGGCCACGTTGGGAACCGGCGTCTTCCTGGTGGCGACTAGCAACCCGCCCGGATGGAGCGTGGCGGCGGCGGGGGCGCTGGGGCTGGTAGTCGTCCTGGTCGCTTGGCCGTTGTCCAACTGCCTCGAGTCGGCCCACCACAGCGACAGCCACCACCAGGCCGAGTACCTCAACTTCATGACCGACCGGATGCAGCAGATCGCGGTGCTGATGAACCAGATCAGCGAGCAGCAGTTGCTCAGCGATCGCGCCAAGGCCGTCGCCTACCGCGCCAAGGACCGCGAGGCGCTGCGCCATGCCATCCAGGAGGAGATGAACCGACAGGATTGGGAAGCGGCTCTGGCCCTGGTCACGGACATGGAAAGCGTGTTCGGTTATCGCCAGGAGGGGGATCGTTTCCGCGAGGAAATTCGGCTCAAGCGCGAGGAATTCGTCCGCCGCCAAGTGAACGACGGAATTACGGTGATCGACCGGGCGACCCGTTCAGAGCAGTGGTCGCAGGCGTTGCGCGAGGTCGATCGCCTCGAGCGGCTGTTCCCCGACGACGAGCAGGTTCGCCGGCTTGCCCAGGAAATCGAGGCCCGGCGGCAGAGCCATAAGCGCCAGCTCCTCCAGGCGTGGCACGATTCGGTCGCCCGCAAGGACGTGGACGGCAGCATCGAGATTTTGAAAAAGCTCGATCTCTATCTGACTCCCGCCGAGGGCGAGCAGATGCAGGATGAAGCGCGGGGGATCTTCAAGGACAAGCTCAACAGCCTGCGGACGCAGTTCACCTCGGCCGTACAGGATCACCGCTGGGCCGAAGCGGTCCGGCTCGGGGAGATCATCGTCCGCGATTTCCCCAATGCCAAGATGGCCCAGGAAGTCAAGGAGAAAATCGCGCTGCTTCGAGAAAAAGCGAGCGAACCAGAGGCCGCGAAAGTGTAGAGGGAGATATTAAACGCGAAGGGGCGAAGGCGCGAAGAGTTTTCTGAGCGCGTGCGGAGGGATTTTCACCGCGAAGGCTCGAACGGCAAGAAGAAACGCTGCCGGGCGCGGCGAGAAAAGCTATAACGCAATCGAGCGATTATGGCTTTGGGCTTGCCCACGAATGGTGGGCGCGCTGGACGGACAGCGGGAAGCCCAGTTGGCTGTTTTTGTTTCACCCACCCTTTGACGGCACCCACCGCCCCCCGCGCCCCCCCCCCCGCCCCCCGGGGCACTGGTAAGGGCTGCTTTATAGGGTGGGGTTTATGCCCAACGTCTTCGGCGCGGAGGGTGAGGGGGTGAAAATCTCTTCGTGTCATTCGTGAACTTCGTGGTAAAACCGCCTTCGGCCCTGCGTGGCCAAGCGGCCTTCGCCCCTTCGCTGCTTCGGGGTTCAATTCTCCGCGTGTTCGGGGCTCGTTGCCTCGCTTGCGACGAGGCGGAGGGCTTCCGGCCCATTTTCACGGCGCCTCGCCCATCTCCAGCGAGCTTTGGGCATCGGTGCATTCATCGTACATTGCGGACGTGTTGGCGTCGGCCGTCTCGTCCATCGCCAGCGAGTAGCTGCGGGCGAAGGAATCGCGGGCCATCGTCGAGTGCCCCTGACGGTCCTGGATCAGCGCCAGGTTATACCAGGCTTCGGACGCCGGCATCGCTAGTTGAAGCTGGCAGATCGCCTCGTTGAACCGCTCGTGCCGCGCCAGCATGATCCCGTAGTTGATCCGCGCGAGGGTGCAATTCGGATCCGCGTCGATCGCCTTACGGTAGTTGGCCTCGGCGGCGCGGGGATTGCCCCACAGGTCGTAACAGTATCCCAGATTATTCAAGGCCCCCGCCGACTGATCCGTCGCTGCGACCAGGCGCTCCCAGGTGCGTGACGCGGCGTCGAACTTCTCCTGGCGCGTTTCGAGGGTCGCCAACGCGAATAGCGCATCGACGTGTTTCGGCTGATCATGCAGGGCGCGCCGATAATGTTCGGCGGCGTCGCGGTCGTTGTGATCGGTCTCGGCGAGCAGCCCGTCGCGGACATGCCGGTCGGCGTAGCTCATTTCGGCGTTGCGGGCGCAGCCCCCGATCAGCACGACCAGCAATCCGACGCTGAAAAGCAGTTTGGTACGCATGTTTTTTCCTGTGCAAGAAGATAAGTCGAAACGCACCCGGTGAATGTCCGGACCTGTCAGCCTCATCGGCGCAATTCGCCCGCGACTTTGGCGGCGGATGGATCGGCGAGCGGAATTGGCCGATATAGACAATAGAACACGCCGGGGATGCGGTGACTGTGATGAGTCTGATCAATCCATTTGCCAATTCGATGATGGGCGGGGCGCCGCAGGTGCAGAATCGTTTACAAACCGAGAAATCCCAGCAGATTCGGCGAGAGCAGGAACTGAAGCGCAACGTGGCGCTGGATGATGATCGACTGGAATATTCCGTCGAAAGCCCCGAGGAACTCGCCCGGCTCCATGAGGATGATTCGGCCCACCCGCGCAAGCGCCGCAAGCCGGCGGCCGGGGCGGATGACCGGGCCGAGTCGAACGACGAGCAGCGCGGCTTGGATATCCGCGCCTAGACACGCCGGACGGCGCTGGGTTGCGATCGGCGGGGCGACGACGACAATTCTCACCAGCGCCATGATCATCACTACCCACGCCTATGCCCGTGCCGGACTGGTCGGCAATCCCTCGGACGGTTACTTCGGCAAGACGATCTCGGTCCTGATCCGCAACTTTCGTTGCACCGTCCATCTCTGGGAAAGTCCGCATTTCGAGATCGTCCCCGGCGACGGAGACCTGGGCCGCTTCGATTCGGTCCGCGACTTCATCCGCGACGTGAAACTGCACGGCTATTACGGCGGGATGCGGCTGATCAAGGCGGCGATGAAGCGGTTGTCCGATTATTGCAACACCGCTGGCATCACGCTCAAGCACCGCAATTTCACGCTGAGCTACAACACCGACATCCCGCGGCTGGTCGGCTTAAGCGGGTCCAGCGCCATCGTCACCGCGACCCTGCGGGCGCTGATGGCGTTCTACGAAATCGAGGTTCCCAAGCACCTGCTTCCGACGCTCATTCTGTCCGTGGAGAAGGACGAACTGGGGATCAGCGCCGGTCTGCAGGACCGGGTAATCCAGGTCTACGAGGGGATCGTCCACATGGATTTCGAGCAAAACCATCTGGAAAAACATGGCTACGGGATTTATGAGCCGCTGCATCCGCCGAAGATGCCGCCGTTGTATGTGGCGTACGATCCCTCGCGGGCCGAGGTCAGCGATGTGCCGCATCGAAATTTACGAACGCTGTTCAACCAAGGCGATCACGCGGTGGTGGAGGCGATGAAGCGATATCGCCAGATCACCGATCGCGGGCGCGAGGCACTGCTGGCGGGGGACTGGCCAACGCTTGGGGCGGTGATCGACGAGAACTTCGATCTTCGCCGCACGATCATGAACATCGCGCCGGAGAATCTGCGAATGGTCGAGACGGCCCGCTCGACCGGGGCCAGCGCCAAGTTCGCCGGGTCCGGCGGAGCGATCATCGGCCTCTACCGTGACGGCCGCCATTACCAGCAGTTGTCCGACGCCCTGGCGAGCATCCGTTGCACGGTGATCCGCCCGATGATCTTCGAGCATTAACTCACCGTCCAACGTTGACGATCGCGTCCCGCCGGTCAACACTTCGGGAAGCATGATGGAGTCCAATCAGTCGTCATTGAGGCCGGGAACCCGTGCCCACGGGTTCATCGTCGAACGGATCAGCGCCCTGCCTCGATTGGGGGCCACGGCGATCGAGTTGCTGCATGAGCGCAGCGGCGCCCGGTTGCTGCATCTGCTGGCCCCGAACGATGCGGAGAATCTTTTTTCCGTCACCTTCCCCACGCCGCCCACCGACGACACCGGGTTGCCGCATATTCTCGAACACGCGGTCCTGGGCGGGTCCCGGCGGTTTCCCTTGAAGGATCCGTTTTTCGAGATGGTCAAGGGTTCGATGGCGACGTTCATCAATGCCATGACCGCCAGCGACCACACGATGTACCCGGTGGCGAGCAACGTGCGTCAGGACTTTTTCAACCTCGCCGAGGTTTACTGGGACGCGGTTTTCCACCCGACATTGGCGGAAAACACCTTCAAGCGCGAGGGGCATCATCTCGAGTTCGCCGAAGGCACCGGTCCGCAAGGGGATCTGGTGATCAAGGGGATCGTTTTCAATGAAATGAAAGGAGCCTACTCGACGCCCGATGCCCTGTTGGCGCGGCTGTCATCGCGCGGGCTGATGCCCGATACGCCGTTTGGCCGCGATTCCGGGGGCGATCCGCAGGTGATCCCGTCGCTCACCTACGAGCAGTTCAAGCGATTTCACGCCGAGCATTACCACCCGAGCCACGCGAAAATCTTCATTTACGGCGACATCCCCACCGAGGATCACCTGGTGTTTTGCGGCGCGCGGCTTGAGCAGTTCGATCGGCGTCAGCCAGCGCCGTCGATCCAACGCCAGCGCCGCTGGACCGAGCCGCGGAGTGAAATGTGGCACTATCCGGCGGGCGCGAACGACCCGCTGGAACGGCGTAGCTTCGTCACCATCAACTGGCTGATCGGGCCGGGGACCGACACCGCGGAGGTCGCCGCCTTTAACGTGATTGACAATCTCCTCGTCGGCAGCCATGCCGCGCCGTTGCGACGAGCGCTGATCGATTCGGGGCTGGGCGAGGACTTGGTGCATTCGGGATTTTCCGCCGGGCGACTCGAGACCTCGTTTCACCTCGGGATCAGGGGAACCGATGCGTCGAAAGCCAATGACATTCTCGATCTGGTGCTAGCCACCCTTCGGTCGTTCGCCGACGACGGCATCACGTCCGACCGCGTGGATGCGGCGTTTCAGCAGTTGGCCTACCGCTATCTCGAGATTCCCTCGGGATATCCGCTGTGGCTGATGAACCGTGTGAACAGCATGTGGCTTTATCAGGCCGATCCGCTGCCGATGTTGCGGGCCGACGAGGTGGTGGCGGATTTGCGCCGGCGATACCAGGCGGATCCGCAGTTGTTTGCCCGCCTGATCCGCGAGAAGTTGATCGACAATCCGCATCGGCTGCTGGTGACGCTGGCACCCGATCGCGACCTGCAAAGTCGCGACGATGCGGCGGCGGCGGAGTATCTGCGGCGGCGTAAGCAGTCAATGTCGCCCGAGCAGTTGCGCCGGATTGCTGAGGAGCAGGCCGAACTGGCGCGATCGCTCGATGCTCCCAACACGCCCGAGGCGCTGGCGACCCTGCCCCGGCTCGCGGTTACGGACCTGCCGCGAAAGCCGCGCCATATCCCCACGACGATCGAGCCGCTGCAGCCTGGATGCGAGCTGCTGGTCAACAACGTCTTCGCCAACGGTGTGAATTATTTGCAGATCGATCTGGACCTCTCCCATCTTCCGCCCGCCTTGCTGTCGATCTTGCCGCTGTATGAAGATTGCGTGCGAAAGATGGGCACTCGCGGGGAGAACTATGTTCGAACCGCCGAGCGCATCGCGGCCCACACCGGCGGCGTGAGTTTCGGCGTGAGTATCAATGCCCATGTCCAGGACCCCGCCCGCACCCTGCGTCGGGGGCGATTTTCGATCAAGTTCCTGGACGAAAAGGCGGACGAGGCGCTGCGGGTGCTGCATGATGTGATGCTCGATCTCGATCTGGGCGACCCGGCGCGACTACGCGATGTGCTGTTGCAGGCGCGGGCGTCGAATCGCAGCCAGATCGTCTCGGGGGGCATGTCCCTGGCGCTGCGTCATGCGGCCCGCCAGTTCAGCGCCGAGGCGGCGGAGGACGAAATCCTCAACGGTGTGCCCCATGTTCGGCTGATCGAGCGACTCGCCGCGGCGCCGTCGCTCGACGCGACGATCGAGTCCCTCGAGGCGATCCGCTCGTCGTTGCGTTCGGGGCGGCGCGGGATGGTCGCGAGCTTCACCGGCTCGACGGGAGTTTTGCCGCGGATTCGCTCGGCCCTGGCGGCTTGGAATGCACGGATGCTCGACAGCACGGCGACGGCCCCGAGGGACTTTGCGGCCAGCGCCGCGCCGCGGCGAGAGGGCCTGGCGGCGGCGATGAACGCCTCGTATTGCATCCAGGCGATGCCCGCGCCGCATTTGGCATCGCCGCGGGCGCCGGCGCTGGTAGTCGCGGCGAGAATTCTCTCGCTCGATTACCTGCTCGAGGAAATTCGCTTCAAGGGCACCGCCTACGGCGCCGGTTGCGGGTATCACGGATTGCAGCGGACCTGGACGTACCACTCGTACCGCGATCCGTGGATCACACGCACGCTCAATGTATACGCCGCCGTCGCCGAGCATGTGCGCAGCGCTGATTGGTCGCAGTCGCAGGTGGATCGCGCAATCATCGGGACGGCCAAGTCCGCCGAGCGCCCGATCCGTCCGGCCGAGGCAACCTCGACGGCGTTGTGGCGTCACGTCATGGGCGAGAGCCGTGAATGGCGGCAGACCTTCCATGAAGCGATACTGGGCAGCACCGCCGAGGGGGTGAAGAACGCCGCGCTCGAGCAGCTTCAAGCCAATGGACCAGCGACGGCGACATGTGTGGTCTCGAGTCGCGAGCGGATTGAGAAGGCGAATGGCGAATCTCCGGAAAATCCGCTGCAAATCGAGGAAATACTGACCGGCTGATCGTGACGCAATGACTTGGCCGACTCCGCCGGCGGCATCCCGGGCTTCTCCGGCCTCGCTGGCGTCGCTAGGATAAATGTCGAACACCATGCCGCGATCCCAAGGTATTTTCATCGTTCTCGACGGCGCGGAAGGGTGCGGCAAGAGTACCCAGGCGCGGCGGCTATATGAGCGGATCCTTGCCGAAAAGCGCGAGGCCTTGCTGGTGCGAGACCCCGGGGCCACGCCCATCGGCGAGCGAATCCGCGAAATTCTGCTTGATCCGGCCAACGCCGCGATGGCCATGCGCTGTGAAATGCTTCTGTACATGGCCGCGCGGGCGCAACTGATGCGGGAAGTGATCGCTCCGGCACTGGAGCGCGGCGCCGTGGTCATTTCTGATCGCTTCGTCTCGAGTACATTGGCGTATCAACTCGGCGGGGATGGGCTGAGCGCTGCGGAGATCAACGCGGTAGCGAAGGTCGCCACCGGCGGGCGCTCACCGGACCTGACGATCCTGATGGACATGCCGATCGAGCGCAGCGGTTCGCGGATGGCGAAGAAATTTCAGGCCGCGCCCGGCGACGTCCCGGTCCATGACCGCATCGAGCGCCGGCCGCGGGAATACCACGAGCAGGTCCGGCGAAACTTCCTGGCGCAGGCCTCGACCTCCGAGCCGCGCTGCCGGGTGATTTTGGCCGATCGCACCATCGAAGAGGTCCACCGCGACATCTGGGCGATGGTGGGTGAACTGATCTGATTCGCCATGCGGGTTGTGGCGGCGGCGGTGGGGTGCCGGAAATCATTCCGTTTTCTTACGATTATTGCCCTCCGGCAGCGGCTCGTACTTGAACGATTGTCCGGCGAAGGTCGCTTCGGCCATGAACCCCGCCTGCGGCTTGATGAAGACCGCCACGCCTTTGTTGTAATCGGTCTGCCCGCCCATACCCGCCTTGACCCCGACCGCCGAGGCCCCGGCGCTGAGCTCGAAGTTGCCGCGTTTGAACTCACTCAGCGCCGCGTCATCGCGAAAGAAGATGATCTCCGAGAAGGTCTGGCCCCCGATCTGAAGCCCGAACGATCCCTGCGTGATCGTCGCCTGCCCGACGGGCGCTGCGTTATTTTTGCCCATCGACTCGAAGACGATTCCCTGTCCCCATGCGGCACCGAACACCAGCCCGCCCTTGCCGATCCTGGGGAAGACGACATATCCCGCGGTCGAGTCGAAAAACTTCTCGAGGGTGGGGTCGGCCTTGCGCATCTCCGCCCTGGCGGTGTACGATTCTTCGATCAGGGTCGGCTTGGCCGGCTGCGTGGCGCCCCCCTGCGACTGACATCCAGCTCCCGCCGCGAGCAGCGCGATCATCAAGAAGCCGCCGATTCCCGAAATGCAGGATTGAAGTGAGTTTCGCATGAAGCGATTGTAGGCCGGTCGCTTACATTTCGGGAGGTCTTGGCCTACGATCGGCTCGTATCGCTATGACCGGTCCGTTGTCGGACATCCCCCCCGAACGTTTTCCGCGGCACATCGCCGTCATCATGGATGGCAACGGTCGCTGGGCGGTGCAGCGCGGACTGGCGCGGGTGCGCGGCCATCAGCAGGGGGCGCGGACGGTCAAAGCGATCGTCACCGAGGCCGCCCGCCTGCGCGATGCCCATGGCGGCCCGGATTTTCTGACCCTCTACTCGTTCAGCATCGAAAACTGGAAGCGCCCGGCCGATGAGGTCGAGTTCCTCATGCGGATGTACATCGACTACCTGCGAAGCGAGCGGGCGACGATGATGGACAACAACATCCGCTTCCAGCAGATCGGCCGGCTGGATCATCTGCCCGAGGCGGTGATGGACGAGGTGACTCTCACGCTCGAACAGACCGCGGGCAACGATGGGCTGACGCTCGTGCTGGCGCTGAACTATTCCAGCCGGGCCGAGATTACCGACGCGGTGCGCGCCATCGCCCAGCGCATCCGCGCCGGAGAACTTGAGCCGGGGCAGATCACCGAGCGAACCATCGCCGATCATCTCTACACCGCTGGATGGCCCGATCCCGATCTGCTGGTCCGCACCGCCGGAGAAATGCGGCTGAGCAACTACCTCCTCTGGCAGATCAGCTACGCCGAGTTGTTCGTTTCGCCGGTGTTGTGGCCGGATTTCGGCGCGGCGGATCTGCATGAGGCGATCCGCTCGTTCGCGGGGCGCAATCGACGGTTTGGGGCGCTGGATCACACCAACACCCTCCGGCGAGAATAGCCGTGCCGCCGATCGTAAAACTTAAACGCGAAGGCGCGAAGCCGCGAAGAAAAATAGGCCGTCGGGGCGGCGGACCGCATCCGGCTTAACGTGGCGCTGGATTGGAAAGTTGACGGGCGGGTGGCATAAATTTCACCACGAACGCGCGAAAGACGCGAAAAATAGAATCGAAAAGTTTTCTTCGCGCCTTCGCTGCTTCGCGTTTAATCCTCCTCACCCCTTGGGCGGCTCCTTGGCCTGTAGCCAGGGCATCATCTTTCGAAGACGACGACCGGTGGTTTCGACGGGGTGGTTGTTGTCGGCCTCGTAAAGCCGCTTGAAGTTCTTCAACCCGCCTTCGTACTCCGCCCGCCATTCCTTGGCGAACTGCCCGGACTGGATTTCCCCAAGGATTTTCTGCATCTCCTGCTTGACCTGCGGGCCGATCACGCGCGGGCCGCGCGACAGGTCGCCGTATTCGGCAGTGTTCGAGATGCTGTACCGCATATAATCCAAGCCGCCCTGGAAAATCAGGTCCACAATCAACTTCACCTCGTGAACGCACTCGAAGTAAGCCATCTCCGGCGGATACCCGGCCTCGACAAGCGTCTCGAACCCGGCCTTGATCAACGCGCTCAGCCCGCCGCAAAGCACGGCTTGTTCGCCGAACAGATCGGTTTCGCATTCATCCTTGAAGGTGGTTTCGATGATGCCGCTGCGGGCTCCGCCGATGCCGCGCGCCCAGGCCAGCCCGATGTCGCGGGCCTTACCGCTGGGGTCCTGGTGAATCGCCAACAGGCACGGCACGCCGCCGCCTTTCTCGAACTCGCTGCGGACCAGGTGCCCCGGCCCCTTTGGCGCCACCAGCAGCACATCGACATCCTTCGGCGGCACGATCGTCTTGAAATGGACGTTGAATCCGTGGGTGAACCCCAGTGCCTTGCCCACCTTCAAATGCGGGGCGATCTGCTTGGTATACACATCCGGCTGCACCTCGTCGGGCAGTCCGATGATGATCAGGTCCGCCTGGCGGACGGCCTGGTCAACGGGCATGGGATCAAACCCCTTCTCGATCGCCAGCCGCCCGTTGGCGCTGTCGCGCCGGTTGGCGACGATCACTTTCACCCCGCTGTCGCGCAGGTTCTGGGCATGGGCGTGGCCCTGCGATCCGAAGCCGATGATCGCCACCGTCTTGCCCTTAAGCGGATCGAGCGGGGCGTCTTGTTCATAAACCATCTTCAACGTTCCTGCCATGGCAAACCTCGCAAAAGCTTGAGAAAATATTGGGAAAACCGCGAATCCTACTCAGCCCCGCCGCGCGTGTCAAAACATGAAAGGCCTGGACGTACCTTGAGGGCGTCGAATTCTTGTGAACTGCTCAGCAGAGCGCGTCTCGGGCAGTGTCGAGGGCTTTCGACCCCTCAAGATCAAAAATCCAGGGACCAATAACTTGCATGGCGGAAAGCTGGAGGTATAATCTTTCGTATACGCTTCAAGCGTTTGAGGCGATTCGGTGCATCAAATCCCATTTTCTGGCGTGAGGAGGTCCGACATGCGGCTTGGCAGATCAATGGCGGCGGGCGCGATCGTCGGGGTCGCGGGAATTGTGTTCGCCGGGGCAAATGCCGCCGACGCGGCGGCGATCAGCGTGAGTCTCTATGCGACGAATGGGACTGATCCGGTGAAGAAGATGGTGTCCGGCGATACTGCCGGGGTGGTTCCAGTGGCGAAACTGGAACAACGTCGGGCCATTTTCCAGCAGCATTACGACGGGACAAACAGGCAATACAAACTTACTTAACGATCAAGGCACCGCGACCGGCACCAATATGACGTTTGGCTATCCAACCGCAAGCGCCTATTCCACCACCACCGCCGCCGTCGCCGATGACAAGCGCATGATGAACAGTTGGGTTGGGATCACGTCTTTCACGGTTTCGAACCTGCCGACTTCCATCACTGCCGGCGGCTACGACCTGTACGTGTATTTCGATTGGCATCAGACGGCATCAACCGCGACGGTCAGCGTGCAAGTCGGCTCGACAACGGTATGGGGCAAGGATTCGACTACCAATTTCGCCAGCACTGCGAATCCGTCCTTCGTCGAGGCGACGGGCACATCGTCTGGCACGGCTAATACGAGCAATTACTTCCACTTTGCGGGTCTATCGGGCAATTCAGTCGCCGCCACCATTACCGGCAGCCCGACGAAGCCCATTACCGGCTTTCAGATTGTCGCCGTTCCCGAGCCGACGGCGTTGGCCGGGCTGGGGATCGGTTCAATGTTGATGCTCGGTCGGCCGCGCGGCCGGCGCGCGGCCGTTTAGGGCATCCAGTGTCTTGTTGAGGTCACAGGTCAGGACAACTCATTTGCGAGGTCAGCCATGTTTAAGCGTCGTGCTTCGGCTCGGGGTTTTACGCTGGTCGAGCTGCTCGTTGTGATTGGGATTATCGCACTGTTAATCAGTGTGCTGCTGCCGGCGCTGAACAAGGCCCGCCAGGCGGCATTGACCGTTTCTTGCGCCAGCAACATGCGCCAGATCGGCCAGATGATGGTGTTCTACCACGACAAGTACAAAGTGTTGCCCTTCGGGCTGTGGACCAAGGAGCCTCCCAACAATCGCCGAGTCTCGTGGGATGACATGATGGGCGATTATCTCTACGGCTCGGAACTGCGCGACTGGCCGCGGACCGACTATCGTAATTACTGGCAGTCGGCGGCCAAGTATGGGCAAGTGCCGATCCTCATCTGCCCGGCCGACACCATCCCTCGATACAACGCGTCGGCGGGAAACGACTGGATCCAGTTGTCCTACTCGATGGTCGGCAATGGCCAGTCTAAAACCCAGGGCGGCGGCACCGGCAACAAGCTCGATGGCGCCACGATTCCGGTAGGCTCGCCTCCGATCCATACTCGGCTGACGCAAGTTCCCAACGCCTCGGAAACGCTCCTGCTGGTCGAGTACATTAACAACTGGAACATCGCTGGCACCGGTCTTTGGCAGATGCCCTACGGCGCCAAGGGGTTGATGGACGCCTATCCGATCGATACCAACCTGTCTTTGGTGAATCAGACCGCCACGATTCATACCCGCGGCGTGAGATTGACCAATAACCCCTCGATCGGCGACCCCATTTACAAGTCGAAGAACAACTACCTGTTCTGCGACGGCCACGTCGCGTTCCTCAGCGCCCTGGAAACCGGCGATCCCGCCGATTCCAACGTCGGCAAGCGCTACTGGACGCGGGCCAACAATGACTAGCTCGAGGGCTCTAACACCCCTGCCCTTACAGGCCGTGCGACCAAGCGGTACACATCCGAAAATTCTGGTGCGGCAATGCAGTATGCGCCCGCATGGATATTGCCTTTTGGCGGGGCGGGCGTACAAACACTCGCGTGACGGAACTGAATGTCGATTTGCGCGGGCTGAAGCTGAAAAATCCGACCCTGACTTGTTCGGGGACGTGCGGGTATGCGTTCGAGTATGCCGACTTTCTTGATCTGTCGCGGCTGGGTTGCTTCGTCACCAAGTCGATCACTCGCGAACACCGGCGCGGAAACGCCCCGGCGCGGATCGTGGAGACCCGCGCCGGGATGCTCAACGCCATCGGACTGGCCAACGTCGGGCTGGAGCGATTTCTCGCAGAAAAAGTGCCCCTGCTGAAAAAAATGCCGTGTCCGGTGATCGTGAACGTCGCCGGGCACAGCCTCGATGATTACGTGACCACTTGCGGCGCGATTGCGGATCAACGGTGCGTCGCGGCGATCGAGTTGAACGTATCGTGCCCGAACGTAAAGGACGGCCTGACGTTCGGAACCCATCCGGGGCGGCTGAAGGAACTGACGTCCGAGGTCAAAAAGGTTCTCGCCGGCACGCGACTGATCGTGAAATTGTCGCCGAACGTCGAGGACATCACCGCCACCGCCCGCGCCGCGATCGAGGGCGGTGCCGACATCCTGTCGATGGTCAACACCTTCACGGCGATGGCGATCGACATCTGGAAGAAGCGTCCACGGCTCGCCAACGTGACCGGGGGACTGTCCGGGCCGGCGATCAAGCCGATCGCGCTGCACCTGGTGAGCCGGGTCTACCGCAACGTCGCCAAGAGCGCCGGCGTGCCGATCATCGCGATGGGGGGCATTCAGATGTGGTCCGATGCCGTCGAGTTCATGCTCGCCGGCGCCTCGGCGGTGGCGATCGGCACGGCGTTGTTCGTCGATCCGGCCACGCCCGCGAAGATTTGCCAGGGACTCGAGTCGTATCTGGAAAAGTCGGGGATCGGGCGTTTGTCGGACTTGACCGGAGCGTTGGAGTTGCCGGGAGATCAGCCGCAAGCGGCACCGTATCCGTGAAATGGCGGTGCCGTATCCGTTAGATGGCGGATCGGGGATCGAAAAGCCCGATCCGGACGGGAATCGAACTTGTCCGCTGATCGCGCCTTGCGGTTCTTGCCGATGAACAGTCCGGGCGCCTTGGATGCGACTTTGGCCCGGCGCTATGATTGCGCGCCGTTGAACCGTTTTCTCCCGCACGCCACGCCGATGGCTTATTCTTCGCCGATAGACCGCCTCCAGTCGATCCATCTCGTCCGCGAGCGCCTGTTCCGCGACGATGCGGAGTTCGCGCAGTTCGCCGATGCCGAGTCGCTTGCCCATCCCAACGCCGGACTGCTCGATTACCTCTTCTCCGTCGGCGACGATCCCCATGAGCCGGAAGATATCTTTCCCCGGTTGCGGTGGGGGGGCGTATTCATCTATATCGCCCGATCGCGGCGGGCGCTGCGCCAGATGCCGGCGCGATTCGCCGAACGCGGGTTCTTGGTTTTGCGCGGCCATGAGTCGCTGCGTCTGGGGCGCCTGCCGCTGCTATCGCGGCGGCTGCATTTTTTTGTCGCCCGCAAGGTCAACCTGATCCCCCCGCGCGAGATTAGCGATCGGTTCACTTATCACGTGCAACTGGTTCGTCCGGGAACACGGGATGAGTACGTCGTTCACAAAGAGGTCCCGGCGATCGAGCGGGTGGTGGCACGGCTTCAGAAGCGTTTTCCTAACATCCCGCAGGAAACGGTCGAGCGTCGGGCCCGCAAGTTCACCGAGAAAATTTTTCCGCTGTTTCTGACCCGCGAGGCGGCGATGCTCAAGATTCTTGAGCGCGACCTGCCGGGGGAGTTCGCTCACCGCGTGCCGAATGTGCTGGACCTGGAACAGGATTCCCGCGGGTTCGTCCGCTCGCTGCGGATGCGCTGGCTGCGCATGGGGGGGCGAACGCTCAGCCAGCTCGAGTTCGCCAAGCAATCGGCCGAACTGCTCAGCGTGCTGCACGACCGCGTCGGGGTCATCCATTTGGACCTGCGGCTGGATAATTTTGTCATCACGCCGGCGGGGGTGGGGTTCGTCGATTTCGGTTCCTCGGTGCGGGTAGGGGAGAACATCCAGGCCAATCCGCTGCTGAACACAATTTTCGATGAACTGATGCGGACGAGCGAGATTCAGCGGATGCTCGAAAAAATGACAGCCAGCGGGGCGGTGACCTCGAAGGCAATCAGCCAGGGTTATCAGAAAGTGGACAAGGCGGTGGACTACTTCTATCTGGCGGTGCAGATGAACGTGCCGCATCGGAACCCCGACCTGGTAGGCCTGGTGCGCCACGACCCGGAAAGCGAGGAGGCGCGAGCCTTATCGCGATTGACCCAGGAAGTGCTTCGACCCCGCGACCCCGAGCGGCCGATGTACCGTTCAGCGCGAGATATTCTTAGCGGACTGTGCCGTCTGGAATCGGCTCTTAAGGCCCGCACGCCGCCCGCGGCGATGAGCGCCTGATCATCCCGCACCCGGGCGAAAGACCGCGACGGAAAAACAATCCGATTTTTCCCCTTGACTGCGCCGTTCGACCCCGCTTAAATGCCGCCACTTGCGGCCTTGCCGTGTTGGGAGCGGCGGCCTGAGGCGAATGCCTTGAAAACCCTCGTGTGGACCGAACCATGACCACCCAGCGACCTTGCGAACTCGTATGTTCTTCTTCCCGCATCAGCGTTCTTCTGGACGATGGGAAGCTCACCGCGATCGATGTGATGGCGGACTTGCGGCGCGAACTCGGGCTGGACCGATTCGCCGGCGACTTATCGCCCCAGGGCGCAAAGCGCAAGCCCGCGCCGCCGGAAGACGACGGCGATAATGAGGCCGAGCAAGAGAGCGAAGGTCAGCCCGCCGACGATGGCGACGAGACCGCGGAAGAGGAGGAGTTCGAGGAGGTCGAAGACGAAGACGAAGACGAGGAAGAGGATGACGAAGACGAGGAGGACGATGACGACGACGAAGAGGAAGAAGAGGAAGAAGACGAGGATGACGACTTCGACGATCCTGACGCCTACGACGATGACGATGACGACGATGATGACTTCGACGATGATGATGACTGATTGAGCCGCGGCTCAATCGATTCTCAGCACACGGCGGCCCCGCCAGCGGGTCCGCCGTTTTTCATGACCGACCTTCGGACCAGGCGGGAAAAGCCTCAACCTCGTGGCCCGTTGCCTTACCGGCCAATCGCTCGCCCACGGTTGGCCCGCCGGCAGATCGCAAGTACATTGATGCTGATGGAACAGGGCGGCTGGGTCTGCGTGGCGGTGGCGGTCGTGGGCGTGCTGGTGGCGGTGGGTCTTCCCCTGGCGTGGTACAACAAGCTGGTGCGCCTGCGCCAGTTGATCCGCGAGAGCTGGGGCAACGTCGATGTGCAGCTTCGCCGCCGATACGATCTGATTCCCAACCTGGTCAATGTCGTCAAGGGATACGCCCGGCACGAGCGCGAGGTCTTTGAACACGTCGCCGCGGCCCGCGACCGGGCCCAGTCCAACCACGGCGCCGTGGCCGACCAGGCGGGTGACGAGCGGACCATGGTTCGGGCTGTTCAACAGCTTCTCGCAGTCGCCGAGGCCTATCCGCAACTGCGAGCTTCCGACAATTTCCTGGAATTGCAGCGAGAACTGAGCAACACCGAGGACCGCATCGCCGCGGCCCGGCGTTTCTACAACGCCAATGTGCGCGATTACAATATCGCTCGCACGATATTTCCCACGATGATCGTCGCCGGCATGGGCGATTTTCCCCCCGCCGACTATTTTGAGGTGGACGACTTCACCATGCGCCAGGTGCCGAACATCGAATTGTAAGCCGCCTCTAGACGCGCTGGGCGACTTGGCGGCGGTCGGACGCCGCGACCTCGGAAGGCGGCGGCGGGGGGGCCGGGGGCGGCGGGGGAGTGCGCCGAGCCGTCGCGCGGGCGGCGGGCCGCGGCGCGCCGAGCGAATCGCCGACGCCGCGGGCATCATTGATCACCAGTCCGGCGATCCGCGCTCCCACGCTCAGCAGGGCATCGCGCGATCGCACCATCGCACCACGGGTCGCTTTCGAGACCCGCGCCACCAGGACCGTGGCATCGACCATCGCCCCCAGGATTCGCGCATCCGGCAACGCAAGCACGCTCGGGGCGTCCACCACGACCCGGTCGTAGCGGTCGGTGAGGATCAAGAGCACGTCCGCCAGTGCCTGACTATTGAGCAGATCGGCGGGATTCGGCGGCCTCGGTCCGCTATCCAGAAAATCCAGCCCCTCGGTGCGCGTCCTGACGATCACCCCATCGGATGACTCCTGCCCGCTGAGCACCTGGCTCAATCCCCGATCCCCGCCGCAGCCCAGCATCGCGCCCAAGGATGGGTGGCGGTAGTCGGCATCGACCAGCAGCACTTTCTTGCCCGCGCGAGCGATTGCGACGGCCAGGCCGGCGGCGACCGTCGTCTTGCCGTCGCCGTCGCTGGCGGAGGTCACCAACAGGCTCTTGCAAGCTCCCTTGGCGTATAAAAATCCCAGGGCCGTGTCGATCGGAGCGCACGCGCCGATCAGCATCGCGCCGGGCTCGGCGGTCCGTGAGGCCCGCAACGAGCGGCTGCGCGGAATCGACGCGAGGATCGGCAGCCGCAGCGCCGTCACCAACTCGCTCATCGAGCGCAGCCGCCCATCCAGCAGTCCGGCGATAAGGCCGGCCAGCAGCCCCGCGCCTAGCCCAATCCACAGCGACGGCGCCAGTCGCGGCGACTGTGGCGCCGAAGGCTCGGTCGCCGCCGACACGACCGTCGCCGCGATCGAGCCTGGATCGGACCCCGCCAGCGACTTTAGCTCGAGAATCTGGGCGTCGTAGGCCTCGCACAAACGCTGGGTCCGTTGCACATCCGTCTCGATCCGCCGCAACTCGGCCGAATGCCCGCTGCGCTCCAGTTCCGCTCGCTGCAATTCGTTCAGCGACTTCTGCAACTCCTGTTCGCGATGCTGCGCGCTCTCGAAGGTCGCTTCGAGCATCGCCGCCCGCGACAGCTCGAGCTGATCCATCCGCGCCCGCACCCGCTGCACCATGGGATGCTCCTCGAGGTAGCGCCGGCGGCGAAGATCTCGCAGGCTCTCCTCGAGAGTCGCCAGTTCAGTGCGGATCGACGCCTGCCGGGCCTCATCGCCGCCGACCAGCCCCTGCCGGCGCATCGCCTCCAGCGCCGCCAGTTGGTTTGGGCGCGATCGCAGCGGTCGCAACGCTTCTTCGTATCGCCCTCGCGTCTCGATCGTCGCCATGTGCGCATCGGTCAATGACCCTGACAACGCCTGTATCCGGCGGCGAAGCTCAATTTCGGGCGCACCACCGGCTTGACCAGCGCTGCGACGATAGTCCTCCATCGCCTGCGTCTTCTTCGCCAGGTCTGCCTGCCAACGCGCCTTTTCAGCGGCTAGATCTTCGATGCGATCCGACGCCGACGAGCGGGTCTTTTTGGCGCTAAAGGCGATGTAGGCGTTGGTGATCTCGGTCGCCCCGACCCGGGCGTCGCGCGGCTTTGATGCGACATATCCCACCGCCAGCACGCCGGCCTCGCGCGTGAACTCCACCCGCAGCCCGTCGCGCAGCGCCTCGACCGGATCGTCGGCCCCCGCCACCGTCGGCATCGCCTGAAGCGCCGGGGATCCGGCCGCCACCGCGAGCACCGCCGTCGATCGAATCACCTCTGCCTGCGAAGCCAGGCTCGCCGGCATCGGCGGCTGCGCCCCGACATAACCCGAACTCTGTCGGGTGATAAGCAGCTTGACGCTGGAATGGTAGCGCAGCGGCGCGGCGACGAAATACGCCAACCCCAACGCCGCCCCGGCCGCGGCCAACATGGCAATGATCGGCCACCGTCGCAGCAGCCGTCCGAGGACGACTCCGATCGGCGCCGATGAAGGCTGGGTGAACAAATCCAACGCCGGGCGAGGATACCCGCTGATCGAGGCTTGGCGCTGCGCCTGTTCGCTTGCCATGGCAGAAGGGGTTCGCATTCAAGAATCATCATTCACCGTGACGAGGCCAACCCGGCGTCGGCATCGACAAGGCATCCACTATACCCGCGATTGAGGATGCGCCCAATGCGCCGGCGTCGCGTCGCGCGAGAACCCACCACGGCACCGCACATCGGCTGGATTTCGGTGCAAATCCCGCGTCGCTGCCTCAGGGGGCAGCGCATCCGGCGGGTTCTGCGTCGGGTCGATTGTCGCGGGGGGCGGAGATGGCTATTATCAGGAATTCGGTTCTTTGGTTGTATCCCAGGCGTCCTTATCCCGGTTGACACGATGAATGGTTTCCCGCCCGCACAGGGTTTGTATGATCCCCGCTTCGAGCATGACGCCTGCGGCGTCGGGTTTGTCTGCCATATCAAGGGGCAGTCTTCCCACCGCATCGTCGCCTCGGCGCTCGAAGTTCTTGAGAACATGACCCATCGCGGCGCCTGCGGTTGCGAGCCGGACAGCGGCGATGGGGCGGGCATCCTCGTCAAGACCCCCGATAAATTCTTCCGCACGAAGGCGGGCGAACTGGGGATCGCCCTGCCGCCGCTCGGGCAATACGCCGTCGGGCAGATCTTTCTCCCGCAGGATGAGAAGATGCGGGCCGAGTGTCAGCGCATCTTCGAGCAGACCATTCATGAATACGGAATGGTGGTGCTGGGCTGGCGCGATGTGCCGGTGGACAACAAGCACATCGGACCGACCCCACGCAAGATGGCGCCGTTTATTCGCCAGTGCTTCGTCGGCATGGGGGAGAACTTCTTCCGCCGCGCCGACTTTGACCGCCGGCTCTATCTCGTGCGCCAATTGGCCGAAAATCGCATTGAATTCGACACCGCCCTGACCGCCCAGGCCCGTGAGATGTTCTACATCTGCCTGCTGTCGGCCACGCGGACGGTCTACAAGGGGATGTTGATGGCCGAGCAACTGCGCGGCTACTTCCCCGATCTGCGGGATCCGGATTTCGAATCGGCGCTGGCGGTCGTCCACTCGCGATTCAGTACCAACACCTTCCCGAGCTGGGACCGCGCCCATCCCTACCGGTACCTGGCTCACAACGGAGAGATCAACACCCTGCGCGGCAACCGCAACTGGATGCGTGCCCGCGGCGGATCGCTTCAGAGCGACGTATTCGGCGATGAGCTTGAGAAGATGTTCCCGATCCTTACTGAATCGGGTTCGGACTCGGCCACGCTCGACAACGCCATGCAGTTTCTCGCCGTCAACGGGCGCAGCCTGCCGCATTCGGTCTTGATGCTGATTCCCGAGGCTTGGCAGAACAACAAGCTGATGGACCCGGACCTCAAGGCGTTTTACGAATATCACGCGTGCTTGATGGAGCCGTGGGATGGTCCGGCGTCGATCGCGTTCACCAACGGGACGCTGATCGGGGCGGTGCTGGACCGCAACGGGTTGCGCCCAAGCCGTTATTACGTCACGAAAGATGATCTGGTCATCATGGCCAGCGAGGTGGGGGTGTTGCCGGAGATTCCCCCGGCCGATATCGCCCGCAAGTGGCGCTTGCAACCGGGCAAGATCTTCCTCATCAACATGAAGGAGGGCCGCATCGTCGATGACTCTGAGATCAAGGACGAGCTGGTCGACAAGCGTCCCTGGAAAAAGTGGATCGAGCAGAACCTGGTCAATCTTGATGAGCTGCCCGAACCCACAGGCGTTCATCAACCCGACCACGACACCTTGCTGGTGCGCCAACATGCCTTCGGATACACCAACGAAGACATCAAGATGATCATCGGCCCGATGGCCAACAAGGGCGAGGAGTCCATCGGCTCGATGGGCGCTGACACGCCCTTGGCGTGCCTGAGCGAGCGCCCGCAGTTGCTCTACAACTACTTCAAGCAATTGTTCGCCCAGGTGACCAATCCCCCGCTGGACGCGATCCGCGAGGAACTGGTTACCAGTCTCTTTACCTACCTCGGACGAGAAGGGAACCTGCTGGATGAACGGCCCGAGGCAGCGCGGCTGATCAAGCTCAAGCAGCCGATCCTCAGCAACGCCGATCTCGAGCGGTTGCGCCAGATGCGGAGCAAGGCGTTCGGCGCTGTGACGCTCCCGATGCTGTTCGAGGCTAAGCAGGGAGAATCCGCGCTCGAGCAGGCGGTGCAAACCCTTTGCGCCCGGGCCGCCGATGCCGTGCGAACCGGCGCGACGATCCTGATCCTCAGCGACCGCGGAGTCAGCGCCGAGCAGGCTCCCATCCCGTCGCTGCTGGCGTGCAGCGCGGTGCATCACCATCTGATCCGCCTGGGCATCCGTACGCAGGCCGGGCTGGTCATCGAGACCGGCGAAGCCCGCGAAGCACATCACTTTTGCCTGCTGATCGGCTACGGTGCCGGCGCGGTCAACCCCTACCTGGCCTTCGAGACCATCGCCGATCTGCACAAGGACGGGTTCCTCGCCGACGGGCTGAGCCTCGACGACGCCAAGAAGCACTATATCAAGGCGGCCAACAAGGCGATTCTCAAGGTCGCGTCGAAGATGGGCATCTCGACGGTGCAGAGCTACCGCGGGGCCCAGATTTTCGAGGCGGTCGGGCTGGGTCCGCGATTGATCGAGCAATACTTCACCAATACCCCCAGCCGCATCGGCGGCGTCGAGATCGACGTGATCGCGCGCGAATGCCTTCATCGCCATCGCGTGGGGTATCCGCGGATCCACGTGAACGGGCAAGTGTTGGACAACGGCGGGTTTTACCAGTGGCGGCGCGATGGGGAGTACCACATGTGGAACCCCGACACCGTGGCCAAGCTGCAGTTCGCCGCCCGCAGCGACCTCGAGGCGGCCGAGAAGATCAAGCAGGGCATCCGGGTCGACGGCTACAAGGCGTTCAAGGAATACTCGCGCCTGCTCGACGACGAGGCACGCCATCGCTGCACGATTCGCGGGCTGCTTCATCTGAAGACCGGTCTAGCGCTGATCCCGCTCGAGGAGGTTGAGCCGGCCAGCGAGATCGTCAAGCGGTTCGTCACCGGCGCCATGAGCTTCGGTTCGATTTCGCGCGAGGCCCACGAAAACCTGGCCATCGCCATGAACCGCATCGGCGGCAAGAGCAACACCGGCGAAGGCGGTGAAGACCCCGACCGCTTCACCCCCGACGACCGCGCCTGGCCTGATGGTGAGCCGGTCTGGCGCCGCAGCGCCATTAAGCAGGTGGCGTCGGGGCGATTTGGCGTCACCATCGAGTACCTGGTCAACGCCGACGAGTTGCAGATCAAGATGGCCCAGGGCGCCAAGCCGGGCGAAGGCGGGCAGCTTCCCGGGCACAAGGTCGATGAATACGTTGGATCGATCCGCCATTCGACCCCGGGCGTCGGGCTGATTTCTCCGCCCCCGCACCATGACATCTACTCGATCGAGGACCTGGCCCAGCTCATCCACGATCTGAAGAACGCCAATCGGCGCTCGCGGGTGAGCGTCAAGCTGGTCAGCGAAATGGGCGTGGGAACCGTCGCCGCGGGGGTTGCCAAGGCCAAGGCCGACCACATTCTCATCAGTGGCGACAGCGGTGGGACCGGCGCCAGCCCCTTGACCAGCCTCAAACATGCCGGCCTGCCGTGGGAATTGGGCTTGGCCGAGACCCAGCAGACCCTGGTGATGAACGATCTGCGCGGGCGGGTGACGCTCCAGACCGACGGCCAGCTTAAGACCGGGCGCGACGTGATCATCGGGGCCTTGCTCGGCGCTGATGAGTTCGGGTTCGCCACCGCACCGCTGATCGCCTCGGGATGCATCATGATGCGTGTCTGCCATCTGAACACCTGCCCTGTGGGCGTGGCCACACAGGATCCGGAACTGCGAAAGAAGTTCAGCGGCAAGCCCGAGCACGTCATCAACTTCATGTTCTTCGTGGCCGAAGAAGTCCGCGAGCACATGGCCCAACTGGGAATCCGCAAATTCCAGGACTTGATCGGACGCAGTGATCTGCTCGAGTTCGCCGATGTTTCAGGCCACTGGAAGGCCCGCCACCTGAACCTCGCGGCGATTCTGCACAAGCCGGTAGCGGGTCCTGATGTCGCCATCCGCCAACGCGACACCCAGGACCACGCCTTGGACAAAGCACTGGATGTCGAGTTGCTGAAAATCGCCGCCCCCGCCATCGAGCGCGGCGAAAAGGTCAACGCCGAGCTGCCGATCCGCAACACCCATCGCACTGTCGGGGCGATGCTCTCGAGCGAAATCGCCCGCAAGTACGGGCAAAAGGGCTTGCCCGACGACACCATCCGCTTGCACCTGCGCGGTTCGGCCGGCCAGAGCTTCGGGTGCTTCCTCGCCCACGGCGTGACAATGCTCCTCGAGGGCGACGCCAACGACTACCTGGGCAAGGGCCTCAGCGGCGGGCGGATCGCCGTCTTCCCCGACAGCCTGGCCTTGGCCAAGGGCTTTAAGGCCGAGGACAACATCATCGCCGGCAACGTCATCGGCTACGGCGCGATCGACGGGGAGGTCTATCTCCGCGGCGTGGTCGGCGAGCGGTTCTGCGTGCGCAACTCCGGCGCGCGCGCCGTCGTCGAGGGCGTCGGCGATCATGCCTGTGAGTACATGACCGGCGGGCGGGTCGTGGTGATCGGCACCACCGGGCGCAACTTCGCCGCCGGAATGAGCGGCGGAATCGCCTACGTCTACGATGGCCCGCGCGGTGCCTACGCCGGCGGACAATTCCCGCGGATGTGCAACACCGAGATGGTCTCGCTGGACGATCCGCTGAAGGACGAGGATTCGCAGACCATTCACGACCTTCTGACCCGTCACGCGGCGCTCACCGCCTCTCCCGTGGCGCAGGCGATCCTCGACGATTGGGAAAAGGAGAAACGCTGGTTCGTCAAGGTCATGCCCAACGATTACCGCCGCGTCCTGGAACACAAAGCCGAAATGGAGGCCAAGGCGGTGCAGTTGTCACAGAGGCAGGCATAGCGGAAGGATTCGACGATGGCCCCGGCGACCGAAATCGGTGAGGCATATATGAAAGCCGGCGTGGAACACCTCTCTACCTTGGACGAGTTGTATGAGCGGCGACATTACGTCATTGCCCTTTATCTTTCCGGATTGGCAGTCGAGTGTTTGCTTAGGGCCTATCGTATGAGGATCGACGCCGCCTTTGACGCGAGGCACAATCTGTATGCGATGTCGAAATCTTCGGGATTTCAGAACGTCGTTCCGATCGAGTACGCGGCGCGGTATGCGGACGTCTTGGCGACGGTGGCATCGCGGTGGTCGAACAGTCTCCGCTATAAGCCGGAAGGGGCGTTGAAGCGATTTTTCAAACAAGCGGGACTCGATCGCGGAATCAAAGGCGATTTTATTAAGGAAAACGTTCGTCGTGCGATCAATGCGTCGATCGAACTGGTTTCATTGGGGCAGACACGATGGAAAAGCTGATCGACAAGGTCTCCGGCATTCTCAAAGCCGAATTCCCGAGCGCCGTATTGGAACTGGAGCAGGACGCTCCGGACGGCAAAATTGGCGGCTTCTTGATCTGGAGAGGGTTTTACGGTTTGGAACAGATAAAACGTCAGAGGCGCCTTACGCGTGCATTGCGCGACCGTCTGAGTACCAGTGACAAGGCGCGCCTAACCATGATTTTCACGCTCACGCCGGCCGAATGCCGCATGATGCGGGCGGAAGCCTCGGCCGCCGACTGAAAACATACGCCAAGGAACCTCACCATTATGGGAAAGCCCACGGGATTCAAGGAAATCGAACGTAAGGTGCCGCCGCGCAAGGCGGTGAAGCTGCGCATTCTCGACTGGGACGAAATTTACGTCCCATTCGGAAACGCCGAAGAGCACGTGGCCGAGCTGCGCCGCCAGGGGGCGCGCTGCATGGACTGCGGCATCCCTTTTTGCCACGGCCCGACCGGGTGCCCGCTGGGCAACGTCATTCCCGAGTGGAACGACCTGGTTTACAAGAACCGCTGGAAAGAGGCGCTGGAAATGTTGTTCAAGACGAACAACTTTCCCGAGTTCACCGGGCGCGTCTGCCCGGCGCCCTGCGAAGAAGCGTGTACGCTCAACATCAACGACAAGCCGGTCACCATTAAGCTGATCGAGCTGAGCATCATCGAAGAGGCGTTTAAGCGCGGCTACGTTGTGCCGCAGCCACCATCGGTCCGCACCGGAAAGCGCGTGGCCGTGGTCGGTTCCGGACCCGCCGGCCTCGGCGCTGCGGCCCAGCTCAACAAGGCCGGGCACCAGGTCACCGTCTTCGAACGCGCCGATCGCATCGGCGGGCTGTTGCTCTACGGTATCCCCAACTTCAAGCTCGAAAAGTGGGTCGTCGATCGACGCATCAAGCTCATGGAGGCCGAAGGAATCCAGTTCGTCGTCAACGCCAACGTCGGCGACAACGTGAAGCTCGAGGACCTTCGCCGCGATTTCAACGCGATTGTCCTGTGCGGCGGGGCGACCAAGCCCCGAGACCTAGCTGTTCCCGGCCGCGACCTCAAGGGCATCCACTTCGCCATGGATTTCCTGCCGCGGCAGAACAAGCTGAATCTCGGCGATCGCCTCGCCCCGCGCGATCAAATCAGCGCCAAGGACAAGCACGTGATCATCATCGGCGGTGGCGACACCGGTGCCGACTGCCTGGGCACATCGCTTCGCCAGGGATGCAAGAGCGTCCGGCAGTTCGAGCTGTTGCCCAGGCCCCCGGAAGCCCGCGTCGGCGACAAGGCCGCCCCCACCAATGACGTGTCGCCTTGGCCGAACTGGCCGATGATCTTCCGAACCTCCTCGGCCCACGAAGAGGCCATGGGCCTGGTCGGCAGCGATATCCGCGACTTCTCGATCAGCACCCGCAACTTCAGCGGCGATTCTGACGGCAACGTCCGCAAGCTCCACGGCGTTCGGCTCGAGTGGACGAAAGGTCCCGACGGCCGGCCCACGATGAAGGAAATCTCCGAAAGTGATTTCGAGTTGGACTGCGATCTGTGTCTGCTTGCAATGGGATTCGTTAGCCCCGAACCCGACGGCCCGCTGGGCAAGCTGGGCCTGAAACTCGACAATCGCGGCAACGTGGTCGTCGACGATGCCTACATGACCAGCGTTCCCGGCGTCTTCGCCGCCGGCGACATGCGCCGCGGCCAGTCGCTGGTTGTCTGGGCGATCTCCGAAGGCCGCCAGGCCGCTCGGGGCGTCGATCAGTTTCTCATGGGACGCAGCGATTTGCCGTTCATGAAGTTGTTTTAGTCGGACCGCACCGGCCAACCGGCCCGGGATTTTGCGTGAATGATGATCGGCTGCAAAAACTTCAGCAAATGCTGGAAAAATCGCCCGAGGACGCCTTCCTGCTCTATGGGATGGCGTTGGAACTGAAAAACCGCGCCCGGCCCGACGACGCGTTGCGATACCTCGAGCGGGTGGTTGCGGCAGACTCGGGATATTGTTACGCCTATTACCAGGTAGGACAGATTCACGAAGATAACGGAGCGATCGAGGAGGCAAAGGTCGCGTATCGGCGGGGAGTCGAGGCGGCCGATCGGGTCAACGACGCCCGCGCGCGGGCCGAGATCGCCGCGGCACTGGATGTGCTTGGCTGAATCGCGGCGACATTATGGAAGGCCTTCTTCAATATCTTAAGCACCCCGAGTGGCGGCGACAGCACCTTTGGCGAAAGGCCATCTGGAGCGGCATGTCCCGCATCGGGCTGACGGGCGTTCATGCCTTGCCGATGAATCGGCGCTGGATCGAGATTCATCGCCGTGAAATGCCCCTGCGCAATCTCGATCCCAGCCTCGCGGGCAAGAAAATCGTCCAGATTTCCGACCTGCACTACAGCCCTGTCGTCTGGCAGCGGTACTTGGTGCAGTATGTTCGTTGGGTGAACGATTTGGAACCCGATCTGGTCGTGGTCACCGGCGATTTGATCACCGGCGGCTACCGCTATGCCCATCGCATCGCCACCATTTTGTCGCACCTTAAGGCCGCCCACGGCGTGATCTGCACCTTCGGGAACCACGATTACAGCATTTATGGCCGAAATGGCTCTGGCGAAGGAAGCCGGCGGGCCGATTACCTGGAAAAATGCCTGCTCGATCGGGGACTGAGGGTCTTGCGCAACGAGGTGTTGTACCTCCAGCCTCCGGAGGCTCACCATCCCTTGGCGATTGTCGGGCTGGATGATGAGTGGTCCGGGCACATCGATCCGGATTCGGCGTTCCGCAACGTCGATCCGGCCCTGCCCATCATCTGCCTGAATCACAACCCCGCCAACGCCCGCGAGCTGCTCGAATATCCCTGGCAGTGGATGCTCTCGGGCCACACCCATGGCCGGCAGGTCGCCACGTCTCGATTCGGACAAAAGTTCTATCCCCATCGCTACCGCCACTACACGCACGGCTACTACGCCGTCAGCGGCCGCCATCTTTATGTCAACCGTGGGCTGAGCTATGGCCAGCGGGTCTTGAACTGGTGCCGCCCCGAGGTGACGGTCTTCAAGCTGCAAATCGACGCCGATCCCGTCGCTTCAGATCAGCCACGGCAGTAACCCCACAATCGCCAGGACCACGCCGATGAGAATCCACCACGACATCCTCATCGGCCCCGCGACCGATCCATCCGCCTGATTATCCGGATCCAGATCATCCGCATCCTCTGGATCCATATCCGTTTCATCAGGGTCTTCCGGGTCGATCCAATCTTCCTCGTCATCACCCCAACGCCGCTGGCCCATGCCGGGCGAGAATGCCACCGAGCCTCATGAACGTCAAGGACGCGGCATGAGCGGGTGAGAAGATGAGAGATGACAAACGCCAGGTTCTGACCACCCTTCGTGGGCAACCCAGCCCACACCCTGCCGCCCCCGCACCCCCACACCCCCACACCCCCACACCCCCACACCCCATACCACGCTTCCCCCCCGTTTAACATTACCCTTTAAAGGGGGAAAATTAGCACACGAACCCA
>JBBQNJ010000057.1:0-32848 GCA_038329845.1 Tepidisphaerales bacterium
CCTTCGCTGGCGATTCGGGCTAACCACTCGTCCCTTCGCTGGCGATTCGGGCTAACCACTCGTCCCTTCGCTGGCGATTCGGGCTAACCACTCGTCCCTTCGCTGGCGATTCGGGCTAACCACTCGTCCCTTCGCTGGCGATTCGGGCTGACCGCGTCCCTTCGCTGGCGCCACGGGCTAACCGCTTCGTCCGTTCGCTAGCGCACCAGCACGTGTCCCGCGATAATCCGATGCAGGGTATGGCTGTCGCGGAGAAGCAGCCGCCCCTGGGGGTCAAGGCCCTGGCAGCGGCCGGTGAGGACGGGTTCATTCGGGCCCGGCAAGACGCTTAATTGTCGGCCGTTGAGGCAATGGTGGGCGTCGTATTCGCGGAGAAACTCGGCGAACGGCTGTGCGTCGCGTTCGCCCAGCCGCCGGCGAAGTTGATCGCCCACGGCGAGCAGGGCTTCGGTAATCGGGATCTCTCGCCCGCCCAGTTGCCGAAGCGAGGTGATCCCCGGGCGCAACCCCGCGGGAAAATCGGCGGGGTCGGCATTCACGTTCAATCCGATCCCGATCAGGTCCACCCGCCCGATCCGCTCGCAGAGCAACCCGGCGAGCTTTCGTCCCTCGTGAAGGACGTCGTTGGGCCATTTAAGCTGAATATCCGGCACGCCCGACAGCGCCGCCGCCGCGTCGCGCACCGCCAGGCCGGCGATCAGCGGCAGTTGGTGCGGCTGAAGATGCTCCTCGATGGGGAATACGAATGTCGCGGTCAGACATCCAGCGACGCTAAGCCAACCGTTGCCGCCGCGCCCGCGCCCGCGGGTCTGGCGTGCGCAAACCACGACGGCCGGGGCGAACAATGCCTGCTTAGCCCGTAGCGACGCGGCGTGATCGTTGGTCGAACGGAGCGTCGCCGCGAAATGAACCCGCCAAGGCGCAAACCCGGCTCGCAGGGCATCGAGTCTATAGCGATTGGCGTTCATGGATCGACACTGGACCGGTTATACCGCTCGCGGCCTTCAGTGAGACATCCGCAACGGCTCGGAACCTGCGGAATATCCCGGTTTTCCCCAAGCGGATTGTCTCAATATGGCCCGCGAGCGTATATCTTCGTCGAAAGCGGCTCCCCGACAAAAAAACCAGCGACGGCGACCCCATCGGGTCGCCATCGCCTTGATTTTAATCGACTTTTTCGAGCCGCGGGCCAGTTACCACGCGAAGTGGGCGAACGCCTTGTTCGAGTCGGCCATGCGATGGGTGTCTTCACGCTTCTTGATTGCGTTGCCTTCCTTGCGGTACGCGCCCATCAGCTCATCGGCCAGACGATTGCTCATCGGCCGGCCGCCGGTGGCCCGGCACGCATCAATAATCCAGCGAAACGCCAACGACTGTTGCCTCTTGCGGTTCACCTGCATCGGGACCTGGTAGTTCGCCCCGCCGACGCGCTTGGATCGCACCTCGACGAATGGCTTGACGTTGTTGATCGCCGTCTCGAAAACCTCCAGCGGCTGAACGTCCTTCACCTTTTTGGTGATCTGGTCCATCGCCTCGTAGAACAGCTTCTGGGCCACGGCCTTCTTGCCGCCCCACATCAGGCAGTTGATGAACTTGCTCACCAGCTTGCTGTTGTAGCGCGGGTCGGGTTTGAGGATTTCTTCACTCTTCGTGAACTTCTTATACGCCATGGGCGTGATGCCTCGTGTTGCGGATCGAACCGTTGAAAAATGCTGAGCTTGTCATCCGCGGCGAAGCCACCAGACGAGCAGAATCAGCAGAACCAGAACAAAAACACCGATTGTAATCAGGCCGCCAAGGCCCTGGCGATATTCCGGCAGACCCTCGGCCTGCCCCAGCAGCGCCATTGAAGTCGCCATCGCCTACTTGCCCTTCTTAGCACCATACTTCGAGCGCGATCGCTTGCGCCCATCGACTCCCAGGGTGTCCAGCGTTCCGCGCACGATATGATATCGCACGCCCGGCAGATCGCGCACCCGGCCGCCGCGAACCAGCACGATCGAGTGCTCCTGGAGGTTATGTTCCTCGCCGGGGATATACGCCGTCACTTCGCGCCCGTTGCTCAATCGCACGCGGGCGATCTTCCGCAACGCCGAGTTCGGCTTCTTGGGCGTCATGGTCTTGACCTGGAGACAGACCCCGCGCTTCTGCGGGCACGCCATCAAGTCCTTAACCTTGTTGATCGGCGCCAAGGGACGGCGCGGCTTCTTGATAAGCTGATTGATTGTCGGCATAAGTCCGTGTCTCTGCTTCATTGCCCGCCGCGCCGGCGGGACATCCCCGCTGCGTCCGGCGACGCTCCATCCCGCGCCGCTGGCGACAGATCGCGGCAGACCCGAAGCGCAGGCTCCGTCGGGAAGTCGGGCAGTATAGAGGGCCTTGCGACCGATCGCAAGCGTGTCGAAATGAAAAAAAGACAGGAGCAGCGGCAGCGTCATTCACGAGACCCAGATTGACATTCCTCTCAACCCCTTTTGCATTCCGCCTGCCCTCTCGTCCCTCCTTTTGTGGTGCGGGTCTCTGGCCTGCGTATCCGCCACCAGAATCCAGCCTGGAAGCCTGCACCACAACCCGGGTGGAACGGCGGCAGATAGGGGATGTAAACCTTCCGCCGGCCCCGGCGGCGCGGCCGTCGGTGGCCTGCCGCGCGGTTCAAGCTCAAGATCACGCTCGACGCGCCAGGGGCTTTGGGCGTACAACTTCATCGTGCTGAGCCAAGTCCCCAAGCCCGAGGCCCGCGCCGTACTGACGAGCGTCATCGTCGGCGCGGCGCTGCTGGCGATCAAATTCATCGCCTATTTCCTCACCGGCTCGGCGGCGATCTTCTCCGATGCCATGGAGAGCATCGTCAATGTCCTGGCCTCGACGTTCGCGCTGTTCGCGCTAATCCAGGCCCATCGCCCAGCCGACCTGGATCACCCCTACGGGCACGGTAAGGTCGAGTTCATGTCCGCGTTCGTCGAGGGCGGAATGATCGCGGTGGCGGCGATCGTCATCGCCGTCAAAACCGTCGACACCATGCTCTTCCGCGAGGTGCGGGTCGATCGCCTGGGTGCCGGGCTGTGGCTGATTGGCGCTGCGATGATCGTCAACGGGGCGGTCGGAATCGGACTGGTGCGCATCGGACGTCGCTACGGATCGTTCACACTCGAGGCCGACGGCAAACATCTGCTCAGCGACGCGGTGACGACCGCTGGCGTCTTGCTGGCCCTGCTGGCGGTCCGCATGACCGGCTGGGTCTGGGCCGATCCGTTAATGGCCCTGCTGATCGCGATCTACATCGGCTGGACGGGCTGGGGACTCATCTGGCGGGCCATCGGCGGGCTGATGGACCAACAGGACCAGTCCGATGCGCTCCTGCTCGCAAAAATCCTCGATGCCCACCTCGCTCCGCACGGCAAACTTCCACAGATTTGCTCGTATCACAAGCTGCGCCATCGTCACAGCGGGCGATATCACTGGGTCGATTTCCATCTGATGGTCCAACCCTCCTTGACGGTGGACCAGGCCCACCAGATCGCCAGCGCCATCGAATACGAAATCGAGCAGTCCCTCGGCGAAGGTAACGCCACCGCCCATGTCGAGCCGTGCGCCGATCCGGACTGCGCGCACGGCCCGCAACGCCAAAATTAGCACGAACCGGGCCAAAATGAACCCGGCGTTTCGAACGCGATTATGATCGGCATCGCGGTCCGCGGACCGGACCAGATAGTCCTGATTTTTTTGGAGCACGAAATGGATTTGAAAATTTTTCGCCACCTCTGGGGCACCAGCGGCGCCTGGGCGGAGTTGTTTCCGCGGTTTCTTGCCGATGGATACATCGGGATTGAAACCAGCCTGCCGCCGGCCGAGCGGTGCGGGGAGATGCGCGGGCTGCTTAAGGCGCACTCGCTGGAGTACATCCCGCAGATCTTCACTCAAGGCGCCGGGGTCGAGGAGCATCTCGAATCGTTCTTGAAGCAAGTTGGCCGTTGCGCCGAGTTCGGGGCCAAGCTAATCAACTGTCATTCCGGGCGCGATGTCTGGACGGCCGCCGAGGCCGAGGATTTTTATGGCAAAGCGCTCGAGATCGAGGCCAAGGTGGCGGTGACGGTGGCCCATGAGACCCATCGCGGGCGCGTCTTTTACAGTCCGTGGACCTGCGCGCCGATCCTGCGGAAATTTCCCGATCTCAAGCTCTGCTGCGACTACAGCCACTGGGTCTGCGTGGCCGAGCGGCTCATCGACGACCAGGCCGACATTCTGGCGCTGTGCGCCGAGCACTGCGTCCATATTCACGCCCGCGTCGGGTACGAGGAAGGCCCGCAAGTGCCCGATCCCTCGGCACCGGAATATCTGCGCCACCTCCAGGCGCACGAGGCGTGGTGGGACCAGATCTGGTCCTCGCAGCAGGCCCGGGGGCTTGCCCACTCCACCTTGACTCCTGAGTTCGGTCCTCCGGCGTATCTGCATACCCTGCCTCACACCAACGTGCCCGTGGCCGACCTGGCGACGGTGTGCAACTGGCAGGCCCGCCGGCAGGCCGAACGATTCGCCCGCCGAGGCACATAGGCCTGGCCGATCCTGCGGGCGAGGAAATCCTTCTTCGAACGCTAACAAACTCGCCTCGCCGGGGTAGAGTCAAACAGAGACTCGACTGGACCTTCTTGGGACTGTCGATTAAAGCCCGATTTCGGCCTCCGATCGGCCTTGGCCATTCAAAGGCCGGATCGGAACTCCGAAATTGGAGATCAATCGACAAGCCCTGTTGCGGAGATGTGATGTTGAGATGGTTTGTGTGTGCAATCGTCATCGGGGGAATCGTCCGGGGAGGCTTCGCGGCCGATTCAATACTCACCCAAGGCCCCGCCGACGCCGAAATCACCATCACCCTCTCGCAGGCGCTTCGCCGGCCGAGTTTGCTCCCACCGGGCGAGCAGCGCCATGACCTGGTGATCCGCGTGTCCCGCCTGTCCGGCCGATTGATCCCGGACTGCTATGCGTTTTCCCCCGGATATAACACCGCACTGATTTCCGGCGAGCTTGGCATCCCGACCGATGGCTCGGCCGACCTGCTCGTTAAACTCGAGCTGCCGCGAACCGGCGGAAGCAACTGGGGCGATCTGCCCGGACCCGAAGGGGTGGCGGTTTATCAAATCCGGCTGGCGGACAAATCGCATCCCGGGCATTTCTCGGCAACGTTCCGCCAGACGCTTCGCGGCGATTTATTGCCCGGCGGCTGGGAATACGACATCAACGGCGAGTGCTCGGCAGTTTCGGGATCGGCTTGGCCGGCGCGGATCGCCGCCCGCGCGATGCCCCGGCCCGGCGAGCATCCCCGGCTGCTGTTTCGCGGCGACCAGATCGCCACCTTGCGCAAGCGGGCGTCGACTCCGATCGGCCAGGCGTTCATGGCCAAGGCCGCCGGGCTGATGGCGCTTTCGCCCAAGAGTTTCACCCTTGCCCGCAACGGCGCTGCCGACGCCCCCGGGACCGAAGGCGCCCACGCCGCCGGAAGAGCCTTCGCCTGGCTGATCAACGCCGATCCGGCCGATCTGGAGATGGCCAAGTGGATGACGCTGCGGGCCATGAGCGTGACCACCGGCGAGTGGGGCGCTTGGCACAACGCCTGGCGGCTCGCCGGGGTGGCGCTGGCGTACGACCTGTTGCATGATGAGTGGAACAAGACCGATCCCCAGTTCGTCGCGCGGGTGAACCGCTGGCTCGAGGCCGCCGCCGCCGGGCGAGGAAACTCGACCGATCTGCATTTCGACGCGATGTTCCGCTCGGCCGCCGGCCTGGCGGCATTGGCGATCGTGAACGATCCATCGCCGACCGACACCGCCCCGCCGGCGCCCGACGCGGCCCCGCTCATCGCCGCGCCGAAGAACTTTTCCGCGCCCGAGGGACTGGATTCCTCCGCGATCCTCGAGAACAACGTGGCCACCAAGTGGCTTGTCGCCGGCGGCTGGCCGGTGGGATATGGCGGTGAGCCGTTGTCGTCGATCGGCGGAGCGGGCGCTGCCCGTCCGACTCCGGGGATGGGTTTTAAGCAAGGGGATATCGACTTTTCCTTTCAGAATCGCAATTCCGAGCCGGGGCGGTTGGCGGACCTGAGCTTCCCCATCACGCCCATGGCCGCCGGCCCGAAGTATGCCGGGGTGCCTCAGGTGGCGATGTATTATGCGGTTTTGGATGTGAACCATCCCCGGGCCGTGAAAGTCAGCCTCGACACGCCCGGTTCCCTGTATGGCCCGGAGCTGCCTGTCCAAGGCGCCTGGCGAATGTGGATCAACGGAACCGAAGTCCGCGACGGGCAGGTCGTGCGCCTCGAGGTGGGCAATTACCCCATTATGCTCGAACTGCTGCTCAGCGGGCAGACCATCATCTATCCCCAGCTTATCGAGTACACCGATTCGCTATCCCAGCGCGATCAGGACCAGTTCCACGCCCGCCAAGCCGCCGGCGAGAAGGCCGGCGCTGTGGATTCGGTCCCGGCCCGGCTTGCGCGCCAATCGGCGCAGTTCATCCGCCGCCATTTCGAGCTTTCCTGGGGCGATCGCGGCTTCACCACCGAGGATTCCAATCTCGCCGATGCGCTGACCGTCCTCATGCCCTACCTGCAGGCGCTCGCCGTCGCCGATGGCATTGACTTGCCTGCCGCCCTGCCGCGATCGCGCTGGATCATCCCGTTAATGGACCTGACCGACCTTCGCTTCCTCCACCACGACTACGCGCCGGAACATCTGCGCCTGCTGGGGTTGCCCGAGCTGACACCCAAGCCCTCCCTCGCGTCCCAGCGTCGGGCGATCGACGCGGCCATGAAGCGATCGGAACCGGTGATCGCACTGCCCTGGGATGCGATGTTGGGAATGGTCAGCTATCCCTTCGATACGGCGGCGGCGGCACCCGCGCCGCTCCCGGCGGTGCTGAAAGACGACCCGGCCGGCGGGATCGTCCTTAGCAACCCCCCAGCCGCGCCGCGACCGATCCAGACCATCGTCACCTTGCGAACCAGCGCCCCGCGATCGAGCGTGACCGCCGGGGATGTGTCGATCCTGCTCGAGGGGAAGTTGCTTACCGGTGCCGCGATTTCCCCCGGCGGGATATTCCGTCCGGCCACGTTGGCGGTGATGAACGTCCCCAACGTATTGCGAATTTCCAACGCCCTGCCCACCCGCGGTGCCAAGTTGACCCACTTTGAATCGCGCGACGATGGATCGGCGAGCATGACGTTCGTCCAGGATTCATGGGTCAACGGGCAATCCGATCATCCCCTGCAGTCGCCGCGATACGAGCATCCCCGGCAACTCGGGTTTTCCGCCACGCGAATGGTGCTGGTCGATTATTCCGGCCGCTGCGGCTCGCCGGGACTCGTGGTGATCGCCGACCGCGCCGACACCACGCCCAATCGGCCCGCCTGGCTCCAGTGGCGATTTCAGGATCCCACCGGCGATCGACCGAAGATGACCCTCAAGGAGGCGGGCTGGACGGTATACGATCAGGCCGCCCCCACCGCCCGTACCGCCCCGCCCGTGCCTTCCAGACCGCCCACCACCGCCCCCCGATCGCCCTCGTCCACCTCGGCACCCGCCACCCGGCCGGTGCCCAAGCCGATGGCCGATCCCCGCTGGACCCTGCGCGGATCGACCGTCTACCCGAAGAACGTCAAAGTCGAACGGCGGGGTGGAATTCTCGAGATCGCCTTGAACGACCAGGTGCCGACGCAGATTTCGTCCCCCGATTATCGCCGTCAACTGGCGCGAATGGACCGCGTCGGCGAGCGTGCCCGCACCGGTCGGGCCGATCCCATGGAGGCGATCCTGTTTCATCCCCAGGGTCCCGGCCCCGCCCCCGAGCCTGCGGCGCCCGGCGCCCTCAAGCCGACCTGGTTCGTCACCGTCCTGACGATCCAGCAAGGCGAGAAAGCCCCCGCGATCACCGCCGAAGGCACAGTCCCCAACCTGGTGCTTCGCATCGGCGAGCAGCGCGTTCGCCTCACCGAAACCCAACTTCTGTGGGACCCCAACCCATGACCCAACCTTCGTCACAGCGCCAAAACCACTCTGCCCCTTGCCTTCCCGGCTCTTGTGAATAATATAGGATGCGCGGGTCTGATTTAGCGGCGCGATGCGCACCGCCAGGATCCGGCCGATCCACTCTCTGTTTTTTTCTGAATCATGCTCACTCAAACCAGCGAATATGCCCTGCGTGCCATGGTCTATCTAGCCCGCAAGGGAGCGGGAACCTTTGCCGGCGTCAAGGAAATCGCCGCCGCCACCGGCGTGCCGATGAATTACCTGGCCAAGATTCTTCAGCAACTGGCCCGGACCGGCGTGCTGAAGAGCCAGAAGGGATTTGGCGGCGGATTCCGACCGGCCCGTCCGCTGGCGGAAATCTGCCTCTACGAAATCGTCGATCCGCTGGAAAACGTTTCGAAGTTCAAGGAATGCGTGCTGGGGCAGCGACTTTGCAATGACGAGGTCGCCTGCCCGCTGCATGATGCCTGGAAGCGGATCAGCAACGAGTACCTCGGCAGCCTTCGCAATACCACGTTGCAGGACGTGGCCGACTTCCGAGTCACCCACGCCCCGGAAGAGAAGCCGCAAACGCACGCCGATCCGCGTTCAACCGAGTCCCGTAAAGGGCGAAAGCCCAAGTCCGGCAACGGCTTTCCGGACATTTTCCGGTCGAATGTGCGCGACCTGGGGTAATCGCCCCCCCCCGCCCCCGCCGCCACCGCCGGAGCCCTCTGAACCCGAATCCGCTTCGCCCCCGCCTTGACCCGACGGACAATTTGGTGAGTTTCCCTTATTTTCCGGTCCGGCAACTATTTTTATGTTGACACGGCACCGGGCTGGGTGTATCATGAATACTGCAAGGAGGCGCGATAGCGCGCCGGTCCGGACTTGTCGGCGTTCGGAAACCGACGCTTTCTTCACTGGAGGTAGCTCATGTCCGCGAAACAAATCCTGATTCTTACCGCCGCAATGGCGATTTCCGCAGGCACCGCCCAGGCCGCCGTGGTCGTGGAGTATTCGGGCGATTATGTAAGTGCGTCGCGGACATTTGAGCCGGCCCACGCCAACACGGCCTTCGTATTGGAAAGTTCGGTAACGGCCGGCAACATGGACTACAACGGGGATGCCGACACCACCGATTATGTGCTTTTCCGCGCACTGAACCTGACGGCCCCGTGGAGCGACGCCATGGGCGCCAACTACAGCGGCCCAGCATTCTACGGCGGGTTCACCATATTCAGCAGCGGCACGGACCACGTAAGCAGAAACGCCCGCACCGACGCCTTTCAGATCAGTAATTCTGGTGCAAGCGACCGTATCCGCCCGGTGGTGCGCAACGTGATTCTGGCGACATCGGTGTTCTTGTTCAATACCTCCTCCGTTGGAAAATTCGAGAGCGGGGCGGGGAATCAGCTTCAGGCGAACGTTTCCCAATTGACCTCCGCCACGGGACAGTTCATCGTCCGCGCCGGAGGATCGTTCTATATTTCTCAGTCCACATTAATCGCGGGATCTAACACGATCGATCCGGCGACTATCAACTGGGCGGCGATTTCTCTGACTGACGGTCAGAAAAACCTGCTGCTGCCCGCAAGCCCTTCCTACACCGTGGCCGGTAGTACCCTGACCAACATCACCCAGTTCGGATATGTCCAGAACACGGCGGGCAACACGTCCGGATCGGTCGTCGAGGTGGACTTGCTACGGGCCAATATCTCCCTGATCCCCGAGCCGGCGATGTCCGGCGTGTTGGCGCTGGGTGCCGCGGGCTTGTTGGCTCGACGACGCCGCATGGTTTAATGAAGTTTTTCTGCTAAGGAGGCCAAATGCGAATGACCCATTCTCTCTTTTCCTTACTGGCGGGCGGCACCGCCTGTCTTTTCGCGTCGATGGCTCCGGCGGCAATCGTCAGCTACCAGATTTCTGGTGCCGACAATACGGCCAAACGCGCGCCGACCTCGGTCGATTCGAACGTCTCGGCCAGTTCAATTGTCAACGGTGCCGGAATGAGTACTAGCGGAACACTGTTCAAGGAATTTCCGTCGAGCAGCGGCGACTACATCATCGTCAACCGGTCGAACTACATTTCCGGCGTTTCCACGGAAGCCGAGGCGGTAACGGCCGCCACCTTCTACCGCATCACCCTCACGCCGAATCTGAGCGTGACGATGACGCTCCAGACGTTGAACTTTGACACCTTGTGGTACAACGCCGACCCCTCGGCGACGATGTTCGTCCGGTCCGATGCCGGTGGAGATAACTTTTCAACCAATTTGGGCTCGTACGATGTGACGACGAACACGCGCACCCCTCGGTCGATCAATTTGTCGGCGTCGGCGGTGGACTTCTCGGGCACGACAGCGCCCATCAGTTTTCGATTTTACATGTATTCCACGATCCATGCCAACAATAACACCGCCGGACTGGACAATATCGAGTTGATCGGAGTCGTCCCCGAGCCGGCGAGCATGGGATTGGTCTTGATTGGAGGCGCGGGACTGCTTCTGCGACGCCGACGGGCCTAGGATCGTTCATCAGCGGTTGCGAAGCCGCATTCGATAAGGAGTAACCCCATGCGACGAATCTCCCAATCGTGCCGGGGCGGTTTCACCTTGGTGGAATTGCTTGTTGTCATCGGGATTATCGCCGTTTTGATCTCGATTTTGCTCCCGTCGCTGGGTAAGGCCAAGGAGGCGGCCAATCGGATCGCGTGCGCGTCGAATCAGCGCCAGATCGCCCTTGGCGTGCGCATGTATGCCAATGAGAACCACGACTGGGCGATGCTCGGGTGTAACTCCGGCAATCCGAACTTTTTGACCTTCTGGTACTCGGGCAACGGGACGGCGACCTACCCGCCGCGATGGGTGCTGCTGGGGGTGATTTACGGCGAAACCCGGCACGTCCCCAATCTCCAGGCGTTCTACTGTCCGTCGGCGTCCGGGATCGCCGACGAATCGTCGTCGCAGCGGGCCGTGCCGGGCTATGAGGGGGTCGATCCCAGTAGGATCCCCACGCCCGGGACTACGATCTCCGGCAACGCCCAGATCGGGGAAAAGACGTTCATTTCGTACATCACGCGCCCGATCGTCAACCTTAACGCCAGTGCAACCAGCTATCAGCCGTACACGACGCACGTGCCGCGGTTTTCGATGCTTCGCCGGGGAATCAACGAGGTCGGTCAATATTCGCCGACTGGCAACGCCACCACACCGCGGATGAAATACGGGCCGGCGATTTTGTCGGACATGATCGCCACGCCGAACCACATCAAGACCGGCCATAAGACTGGGGTGAACGTGGCTTTTTCAGACGGCTCGGTTCGCTGGGTTGGGCTGAAGGTGTTCGAGAATGAGTTGAGCTACTGGCCGTCGATGTGGAGCAACAACGCCAACGCGATCAGCGCCAACTACCGCATCTGGGAAGAATTCGATCGCCAGTAACGCAATGCCCCCGGGCGGAGCGGTGCGGGGAACGAGAGCGACGGGCAGGGGGGCGATTGGCGTCCCGGTCGCCGCTGCGTACTCGGCGAGGATGGGGTGCGGGGAACGGGTGCGACGGGCACGGGCGATGGGTCGCCGTATTCGGCCCCCGCAAGGGGGACCACGGACGCGACGGCGAGAGCGACAAAATCGCTCAGGTTCCCCGGCGGGTGCCGAACAACTCGATGTGCAGCCGCGGGGCATAGCGCCAGCGCCGTTTCTTGCACTCCTCGACGATCCACAGCGCTCGGCGGGCGAGCGTCGCCCGATCGATCCCCTCGGGCATCAGCAACACATCGTCGTCCCGGAAGCCGCGTAGCTCGGACAGCAGCGATTCGATTTCCCCCAGGTCCGACGGCTCGGCGACGACGAATTTGAGTTGGAAGCCCTTCACCGAGTCGATGAATCGCTGGATCGCGGGAATGTTCATCCGCTGGCGCTCGTGCGCCGCGGCGAAACGTCCATCATCGAGTTGCCACGGGGTCGAGTTCGACAGCTTGGGAGAGAGACTCGCCAAGTCCATCGGCGACGGCTTGAAGACCGTCCCGGCGGTTTCGACGGTCAGATGCAAACCCTCGGCGACGATCGCGTCGCACACGACCTCGTAATCGGGCGCGATGACCGGCTCGCCGCCCGTCAGCACGACGTGTCCGGCATCGTGCGATCCGATCGCGTCCATGATCCGGGAGATCGGCCAATCCTCTCCCTCGGGCACCCAGCTCGCGTAGGGCGTATCGCACCAGGCGCAGCGCAAATTGCACCCGCTGGCCCGCACGAATACCGACGGCACGCCCAGAAGCTTGCCTTCGCCTTGAATCGAATAAAACACCTCACTGATCCGCATCGCCGCATGGTAGCGTTATCGCCGCTCCACCGCGCATTCGCAGTTGGGAAAATATGCTTTGAGGCGAGCCACGGGCGGAGGATGGACCATAGATTGAGCCGGCGATTGGCGAAGTCTACGATGGAAGCGCGCGAATGAAGATCATGCTCATCATTCCAGGTGTCGGCATGCCCACGACGAGCTGAGTGAAAATTCGTGGATCGTCGTCAGCTACCAAGGGGATCGCTGCCATCACCCAACGAATCGCGCAGCGCGGCGGGGGAAGCTTGGGCGAACCGCGAATCTGCGATACCCCGTTGTAGATCGGACGAAGCCGGGTGAGGGGGTGAAGGGGCGACAACGCGCGAATGCAATGCGCGACTGGGCGACAATGCGCGCAGCAGCGGTCACCCCCTCACCGTGTTTCCCCCTCATCCCCCCCCCAAGGGATTACCGCTTGCTGAACTGGAATCGGCGTCGGGCGCCGCGCTGGCCGTATTTCTTGCGTTCTTTCATGCGGCTGTCGCGGGTCATGAAGCCGCCGGTGCGAAGGGCCGTCTCGAATGAGGGATCCATGCGGCTTAAGGCGCGGCCCAGGCCCATGACGATCGCGCCGCTCTGGCCGGTCATGCCGCCGCCGGTGGTGTTGACCAGCACATCGACTTTCCCGCCCATGTTGGTCACTTCCAGAGGGCCGAAGATCGCTTTGCGATCCCGCTCCTGGGTGAAGTAGTCGTTCAGTTCGCGGCCATTGATGGCGATCTTGCCGCTGCCGCCGGCCACGCGAACACGCGCGACACTGGTTTTTCGACGCCCGGTTCCCCAGACGTAGGTGGGCTTGGCCTTGGGGGCCGATTCAGCGGATGCGTGCGATGCGGGAGTTTCGGTCTCAGCCATGGGTTGGGTCTCGAAGGAGGCAGGCGACGAATCGTACGATTACAAAACTATATCTTCAGTTCCCGGGGTTGCTGGGCGGCGTGCGGATGCTCGGCGCCGCGATAAATCTTCACTTTGCCGAGGATATTGCGGCCAAGCTTGCTCTTAGGCAGCATCCGCCGCACGGCTAGCTCGAGCAGCTTCTCGGGATGCAGCTTTCGCATGTTTTCAAAGCTATACAGCTTGCGACCGCTCGGATAGCGCGAGTAGGTGTCGTACTGGATCACCTCGGCCTTGCGACCGGTGACGCGAATTTTCTCGGCGTTCAGAACGACCACGAAGTCCCCGGTGGCCACATGGGGCGTGTACGTGGGCTTGTTCTTGCCTTGGACGATGACGGCGATCCGAGCGGCCAGCCGCCCGAGAATCTGTCCGCTGGCGTCGATGACGTGCCAATCGGCTTTCAATTCGCCGGGTTTGGCCATGTAACTACCAGTACTCATGACAATGATCCTGTCCAAAAGCGAGAATCGCGGCCAAGCCGTCCCGAATACCGTCATCCGGGCCGCCAAGCAAAAAACAACATGGGCGAACCATCGGAGGTCCGCCCACCAAGGACCGGAAAGTTTAGCGACCTCCTCGCGCCTGTCAAGCGCCGATTCCCGGCTTCGGCATGGCTTGGCCTTCTGCGGTGGTGAGGTCGATGAGGCGGCAGGCGGAGTCGCTGGCTCTCGTGAGATTGCGGGTCACTTCGGCGACCACAAGGGTGCTGATTTTACCTGCGTAGCGATCAGACTGGACGATGACGGCGGGTCGTTTCTTTCCATGCAGGCCAGAAGGGTGCGGGACTCCGACCAGCACCACATCGCCTCTATTCATCGCGTCTCCGGAGCGGCGTGATCCTCCGCATCCCAACCGGCCCGCTCGGCGGTTTACCATGCTGATGCCTGGAGTTCGTCGCGAGTCCATGGGCTGTCATCGTATAGTTCTTCGGTGAGCTTTTTGTATTGGTCAACGCGGAGCAGAACGAAGGCCTCATGGGTGCGCGGATTGACCCCCTGCGGCGGGTTTGGATGCGGTTGAGAAAGCGCCCGCATCTGGTCATCGGTCAATTCGATCGTCACTGCCATGCTGAACATTGTCTGGGGTGTTCGACCTGGAGCAATGGCCTAGGCCGCGATGGGGCCAGTTCCAGTTCGACAAGGCGATGGAAGATATTCATAGGGTCGTCGGAGTACGGTTACCCCGCATGGCCCACGCAGGGTGAATTGAGCATCCATCCGCCAGCCATATTCCGAGCTGAGGAAAGCGGGGGAAACAGACGATCGAATATCGGTCGCGGCCGACGCGGATCATTGGGATACGACCCGCAACTGGCGAGCTTCAGCATGGAAGGATACGACGTGACGGCGGCCCGCGGATTCATCGACCTGTTCGGCCTGCCGATGAAAGTCGCCGCCCAAGTCGATCGACGGGATCGACGATAGCGACACCGCCACATCCGCGCGGTCGCGTCACTTTCATCATCGAGGCGCGCCCATTTCGCGGGCAATCCCCCCAAGAACGTTCACAAACGCGCCCCCGGGATCAATGGGCACACGCTCATCATCGTTTCTTGCCCAGGAACCGTCGAAGGTCTTCTGGTTTCAGGCAGTTGATCACATGCTTTGCCTCGACCCACGCGCGGCGCGCGACGCCGAGGCCCCAATGCATCTCCTCCAGCCTGCAGGTGGAATGGGCGTCGGTGTTGATCGACAGCATCGCCCCGGCTTCGATGGTGCCGCGGGCGTTGACATCGTTCAAATCCAGCCGGGGATAGCCTGAATTAATCTCCAGCGCCACGCCTGCCGAAGCCGCGGCGGCGAAGACCTTGGCGAAATCCAGCGGTAATCCATCCCGCGCGTTGATCAGCCGTCCGGTGGGATGCCCGATCACGTTCACGTATCGATGGTCGATCGCCCGCAGCATCCGCGCTGTCGCCTTGGGCTGATCCTGGCGCAGCGCCATGTGCGGCGAGGCGATCACGATGTCCAGTTGCTTAAGAATCTCATCCTCGTAGTCCAACCGTCCATCGGCGAGAATATCGACCTCGCTGCCCGCCAGCAGCGTGATCCCGTCGATCCGCTCCGAGACGGCGCGGATCGCCTGGATATGCGCCAGTAGTCGATCCGGCTCGAGTCCGCGAGCGATGGCCTGGCTGCGGGAATGATCGGTGATCGCAAGATAAACGTAACCCCGCGCCTTGGCCGCCTCGGCCATCTCTTCAATGCTCGCCACCCCGTCCGATGCCGTGGTATGCGTATGAAGATCGCCGCGAATGTCCTGGATCGTGATCAATCGCGGCAGCTTCCCGGCGGCCGCGGCATCCATTTCGCCGCGATCTTCGCGCAGCTCCGGTTCGATGTATTCCAGTCCCAACGCCTTGTAGACCCCAGCCTCGTCCGCTCCGGCTTCGGCGTTGATCGCCGGTGCTTCGCCCGATGACTTGCCCGCCGCCCGATACACCGCCGCGTCGTACAGTCCCCATTCATTAAGCGTCTTCCCCTTCGCCTGGGCCAGGCCGCGCACCTTGACGTTGTGGTCCTTCGAGCCGGTGAAATACATCAGCGCCGCCCCGAATGAGTCGTTGGGAACGATTCGTAGATCCACCTGCAACCCACCGTCAGTCAGCACCGACGCCTTGGTCGATCCCTGGCCAAGAATTCGCTCGACCTGGGGCAGGGCACAGAATGCCTCGGCGACGGCGGCACCCGCGACAGCCATCACGCCGCCGGGCGCCGGATTCAGCGCGCAGACGATGTCCAGGTCCCCCACCGTTTCCCGACATCGGCGTAACGAACCGGCGATCTCGGTGCGGTGAACCTGCTTCATGCCGCGCACGGCCTCGAGCATCGTCAGCGCGATCGGCATCGCCTCGGCGATCCCCACCCGCCCGACCGACCGCGCCCGCAGCGCGATCCCATCCCGAATCACCTGAATCTTCTTTTCCCCCAGCCCCTTGATCCCGACCCAGGCGCCCGAATCCAGCAATTTCACCAAGTCATCCAGCCCGGTCACGTTTCGCTGTTTCCACAAAAGGCTGATCGTTTTGGGTCCGAGGCCGGGGATTTCCAGCAGCGACAGCAGGCCCGCCGGGACCGACGCGATCAGCTCATCGCAGTCGCTGCTTCTGCCGGTGGCGACGTACTCCTGGATGATCTTCTGGCTGGAAGCGCCGATGCCGTCGATCTGCTTAAGCGTCCCGGCCTTGACCGCCTCGGCCGCATCGAACGTCAGGTCCTTGAGGATACGGCTGACCCGTGAGAACGCGATGGCCTTGAACGTCGCGGCACCCTTGATCTCCAACACCGCCGCCGCCGTCGCGAATAGGCGGGAAAGCTCAGAATTAACCGACATGACCGCAAGTCTACCATCCCCAAGGCCAAGCGGTCAGCGCCGTCGCGCCGATCGCAAAGATCCCCGGCACCCCCGAGCCCGATCGGCGCCGCTCACGCGGGCGCGCCCGCAAGTTAGGGAGCATGAAAAGGTGATGGAGCGTAAAAAGGGGAGCGTAAAAAGGGGACGCGCTTCTTTTTCAATATTCGTGACCGAATCTTGGAAATATGCTAAATTAAAAACGATTTATAATAGCGCAACAATATTATCTTGCGAAAAAAGAAGCGCGTCCCGAATGCCATTCACTTAAGGGCTAAAGTCGGCGAACTCAACAGCAGTCTTGGACCAATAAGGCGACTTTTCCCAGCCGCTTTCACGTTAAGTGAATGGCATTCAGCGCGTCCCCTTTTTTGGGCGTGTCCCCTTCGGGCCGCCGCCGGGGGTGGTCGCCGTGCGTGCGGCGGGGGTAGAGGGTACACTCCATCACCATGGCTTTCTGCGATCTTCACTGGTTCAGTTCCACACTGCGAAAACAAGTCGCCACGTATGTCATCCTGCCGGACGAGGGAAAGCCGCCGTATGCGACGTTTTATCTGCTGCATGGGCTGAGCGACGATCACACGATCTGGCTTCGGCGGACACGGATCGAAAGCTACGTGCAGAACCTTCCGCTGATCGTGGTGATGCCCGATGGGTTCCGCGGCTTCTACACAAACAACGCCGACGGACCGGCCTATGCCGACTACATCGCACGCGACCTGGTGGGGATGATCGATCGGACTTTCCCAACGCGGAAAACCCGCTCGGGGCGGGCGATTGGAGGATTGAGCATGGGAGGCTACGGTGCCCTTCGCCTGGGGCTGGGATTTCCCGAGCTGTTCGCCAGCGTGAACAGCCACAGCGGTGCCCTGGGATATGGCCACTCGATGGGTTCGGCGGCGAAGAGCGCCCTGCCGCCGAGCGGATTCAAGGCCGTCTTCGGAAACCCACTTCGCGGCTCGGACCACGATCTGCATCGCCTGGCCCGGCGATGCCGGGATCGCGGGGTGCTGCCGAAAATCCGGATCGACTGCGGGACCGAAGATCACCTGATCGAGCAGAATCGCCGGTATCACCAAGCGCTGGCGAAATTGAAGATCGCCCACGAATATGAGGAGTTCGACGGGCAGCACAACTGGGACTATTGGGATATGCACATCCGCTCGGCGCTGCAATTTCATGCCCGCAATCTGCGGCTGAAGGCGACGAGTTGACCCGCGCCGACGAAACTGTCGCGGTCGCTGCTCGCTAGGCAGCGGGGGCGCTGACCGCGCCGTTGGCGCATGAAAAAGCCGGCAGAGATGGCGTCGGAGGTTCGCCATCCCCACCGGACTCTCGATCGGTTGCGCCGGCGCTTCGATCAGCGATTCAATTCCCGGCGTTCGACGGTCACCTTATCGGTCACCGTCTCCCTCGGCTCGAAGTAAATGCGGTAAAGGTTGCCGCGATGCAGTCCCTCCTCGCGGACGATGCGGCTGTCGAGCAGCACCTTGTCCATGGATCCGTCCACGGCGAGTACCTCGCCTTTCCTGGCGTCGCCGGACCAAACAAGCTTGTTGTCACGGGCATCCAGAACGTAAAACTTCCCGTTCGATGGAGCCGCGTAAGTGACACGATCCGTGCCCGATGCAACTGAGGTCGCGGTCGGGGGAATCGCCGCGTTATGCTGATTGGCGCACCCCACCACTCCGACAGACAAAGCGCCCGCGGCGACGAGCGACAACAGGGTATGGCGTAGACTGAACATATCGATCTCCTTCTGTAATGTTCGGATCACCGGCCTATCCGGCGACCCGTTAGCTCAATGATCACACGAAAGGTTGATATGCAATTTCAGTGCCACGAGAGGGGTTGCCCCGATGGCGAACCGAATTTTTCACTCCCCATTCCGTCGTCGCCCAGTCTATCGGTGGCCGCTGGGCTCTCCCGATGGTGAACCGAGTTTTTCACCCCCTCCCCCGCCCGAGCCCCCTCGCTGTCCATGCGTCCGTTTGTTGCCTGCGTGCCTTCGTCCGCCGCCTTTCCGCGCCTTGGTGCCTTCGGCACACTTCCCAAACTGCGGCCGAGCGCGGCTGTGCCACATCTCCCAGCCAGGCGCGGCTGTGCCGCATGCTTTCGTCCCTTCGTGCCTGCGTGCCTTGCTCTTTGCATTCATCCTCGCTCGCGCGATAATCCTCGAATGAGCGTTCGCAGCTATTTCCGCAATATTTACGACAACGTCAGCTCGATCGCGATCGGGATGAAGATCACGATCAAGTATTGCTTTCAGAAAACCGTCACGGTGCGGTATCCCGAGCAACGGCTCAGTTTTGCCCCACGCTATCGCGGAATTCATGAGTTCGAGCTGAACAAGTGCATTGCCTGCGATCTGTGCGCCAAAGCCTGCCCGGTCGATTGCATCTACATCGACAAATCCGGCGCGCGGAAAATCGACAAGAAACTGGGGATCGTCAACATGGACGACCCCAAAAACGGGGAATTACTCCGCTACGCGATCGATTACTCGAAGTGTCTATTCTGCGCCCTTTGCACCGAGCCGTGTCCCACCGACTGCATTCACATGGGCAAGCTGCATGACCTCTCGAGCTACAGCCGCGAGGACGTGGTTGTCGAGTTCACCGAGCTGGATCGGCGAGGGCTGCACACGCCGATTCCGCTCTGGATGGAGCGTAACAAGGACGGGATCGCATGGGTTAAGGAGGAGCGCGATCGCGTGATGGCCGGACGGCTGCCAAGCACCGAAGGGGACATCCCCAAAGCGGGATGAGCGCCCCGCCGAGCCCCGGTCCGGCGGATGTGTATCCGTGCGGCAACAACCGCTCAGGCGACAACCGATCAGGCAACAACCGCTCGGGCGACAACCGATCAGGCAACAGCCGATCAGGCAACAGCCGATCAGGCAACAACCGATCAGGCAACAACCGATCAGGCCGCGAGCGGCCGTCGGCGCTGACGGGAAACGGCGCGGCGGGTGGTCATCCAGTCGCCGTCGAAGTCGGCGGCTTCGTCGTCGGCGTCTCGCTGGGGCAGTTCGGGCGCTGGAGCGGCATTGAGCGCGGCCCGTTCCTCCAGGGTCAAGGCCCGATACGTCGGGGGCCGCAATTCACTCGCCTTGGGCATGCTCAAATGCATTCCATGGGGATGGGCGTCGATCAGTGTGAAACCGGCATCAATGCGATGGGGCAAAGATCCATCGGCGATCGCCTCGAGTACTCGCGCAAGCGGCACGGCCCAGATTTCCGCGGCCACGGCTGGAACAACCCAACATCCCATCGTATTACACTCCTTGGATACCGCTTACATCGGACGACCCGCCGCCGACATTACGCCCCGAATCGCCGGATCGGTTATCGGTCGTGGGTGAAGCACCCGGCCGATGGGATTGCCCGGGAGGCGATCACTTTCGCCCGCGGGGAGCTGATTTGCCGCTGCCGGGGCGGTTCGGCGACGTTCGAGGCTTGGTGGCGGCGGCGCCCAGCTCGTCACGGAGGCCCGATTTCTGGCGGAAATCCGAAAGATTATGGACATCGACGCGATCGGACAGCCGAATCGGCTTGGTGGTGATGTTCGCCTCGGTGAAGTCGTCCCGCGGGGCACATCCCACGATCTCGCGGGCGTCGGTGATGTCCAGCCGCTTGAACCGGTTGTCGCTCAGGCCGTGGAAAATGGCGAATTGCACCGACTCGACGTCGATGCAGCGGATGATCAGTTGATCCATATCCCGGCGCGAGACGAACGCATCGAGTCTTCACTTCGGATATGATCCACACGATCATGGACGATCTACGCGGCAAGCGGGTGCTTGTAGCCGGGCTAGGGCGATTTGGCGGCGGGGTGGGGGTTTGCAAATGGCTGGCGAGCGAGCAGGCATCGGTCACGGTCATCGACAGCGCCGATGAAGGCAAGCTCGCCGACTCGATCCATCAACTCGAATCGCTCGACATCCAGTTCCGACTCGGTCGGGATCTGCCCGATGATTTTGCCGGCATCGATCTGATCGTGGTCTCCCCGGCAATCCCGCCGCATAGCGCGTTCTTTCGCGCGGCGATGGCGTCGGGGATCGCCATGACCAGCGAGATTGGCCTGTTCGTCGAGCGATGCCCGGCGAGGCGAATCGTCGGCGTGACCGGCACCAAGGGAAAAAGCACCACCACCGCCCTGCTCGGGCGGATGCTCAAGGCCCGCCATCAGACGTGGGTCGGCGGGAACATCGGCGGATCGCTGCTGGGAGATCTGCCGCGCATCGGGAGCGACGATGTCGCGGTGCTGGAACTGTCCAGCTTCATGCTGCATCATCTGGGACTTCGGCGTTTCTCGCCCTATATCGCGGTGGTGACGATGGTCTGGTCGGACCACCTCGACTGGCACCAGACGCGCCAAGCGTATGTGGACGCCAAGCGGAACATCGTGCGATTCCAGAGGCCGGAGGACTACGCGGTGTTGAATGCCGCCGACCCCACCGCCCGCTCCTTCGACGCCGACACGGCCGGGCAATGCGTCTGGCCCGATCCGGCCGCCGAGCCGTTTTCACTTCGGCTGCCCGGGGCGCACAACCAGTTCAACGCCCAACTCGCGTTCGCGGCGGCCAAGCTGCTGGGGATCGATCGCGCCGCGGCGCAGGACGCGATCGGCGACTTTGCCGGCCTGCCGCACCGGCTCGAGCTGGTCCATGAATCGCGCCAGGTGCGATGGATCAACGACTCGATCGCGACGATCCCCGAAGCGGCGCGGGCGGCGATGGAGGCGTTCGCGCCGGGCACGGTAATTCAGATTCTCGGCGGTCGTGACAAGCATCTTCCCTTCGATTCGCTCGCCCGGTCGCTGGCCCAGCGCGGCAAGGCGGCGCTGTGCATCGGAGAAACGGCATCGATGCTCGCGCAATTGCTGCGGCAACACTCCGCCGACGGGAGGTTACATATCGGCGAATGCCGAACCCTCGAACAGGCCGTCGCCGACGCCCGAACGATCGCGGCGGCCGACGATGTGGTGCTGCTGAGTCCGGGATGTCCCAGCTACGATCAATTCGTGAACTTCGAATCGCGCGGCCAGGCATTCACGGCACTGGCCAAGGCCGAAATCGGCGCCGCTGTTCGTGCGCCGTGAAGTGGATGCCCGAACTTCTCCAACTGCCATGCCCGCCCCATCGCAAAAGCGCCGAGGATGGGGATCATCCTCGGCGCTTGCGTGTGAAAAACCGCAATTTCCGATTCGCCAATCACACGCCGCGGCGGCGTAGTCTCGCCGCGACGCCGGCGAGCAGCGCCAGGCCCGGCCAGACCGCCGCGGGAAGCGGAATCGGCGTGGGCGTGGGCGTGGGCGGCGGCGGGGTCGGCTCCTGCGCTAAGGTCGTTCGGATGCCGAACGTGAACCCGTGCCAGGTCTCCGGATTGGGCACGACCCAGGAGAACTTCGAGAACGTTCCAATGAACTGGATCGTCCCATGGCCTTCAGCGCCGGCCAGCACGTTGTTCGGCTGCTGATCGAGGGCCGATGCGCCGCCGCCCCAATACCCGACGCCCTGGCTAACGATGGTAAACGGCGAGTCAAACTCGTAGGTGATGGGGATGGAGCGGCTCCCCACGCTCACCAGCGCCATAATCGGGTCCTTGATCGGCTCGGAGAGCGTGACCGTGTAAATCTGGTTCACGCCCCCGATCAGGGCCAGGATATCGCTGTCGGGCGGGGCGTTTTCAACTTGCGGGCTGATATACGGGGTCGTGGGATTCCAGTAATTGGTCCCGCCGGCCGTTTGTGCGAAGAACAGGTTGCCGCTGGATCCATCGGCGAAGGTGGCGGCGAAGGTGACATCCACCGGGTTCACAGCGCCCGGCACCGTGATTTGCCCGCTGGCCGTCCCGGCCTGCACGTCCGCGGTAGACCAATCGACGTACTGATACGTCGCCGCCCGCGCCGACAGCGCACCAGCCAACAACGCCGCCGAAGCAGCGCCAGTCAAAACATGGCGATTCATACGATTCTCCTTTTCCTGCCCGCCGCATTGACCCGGCGAGCCACCCAGCCACGTGCATCCGCGATAACGCATCGCGGAAGTGTGATTCAGTTTACATCCGAAATCGCTGGGAGTCAAGAAGATTTTTTGTGAGTCGCAAAAAGTGGAAAAGCAGCCCCCTTCGACCCCGCCGCACCCTCGTGCCCAACTGCCTTCGGGACTCGCCTCCTCTTTCCGCCTTACGCCCTGTCGTCCCTTCGCCCCTTCGTCCCTCAATACTCACGAATTCCTCGACGATCTTTCCCGCCTCGCTCATGTGGCCAGGGCCGGTGGTGCGGCAGGCGAGGCGACCGGAATCGGGGCCGATGAAGCGGTAGCCCAGGCGGGAGAGTTTCGTCAAATTTTCTTGGAAGGCCGATGGGGTCAGGTCCATCCGGCACCATTCGCTCACTTGCGCTGACTACGTTGGCGGAAAGCCGAATCCAGCCCCAGGGTGTCGCCCGTTCTCCGCGAAGAACGCTTACTGCGTGCGCGGCTCCTTTTCCTGGCGATTTCGCGCTTCCCGACACTATATATCATGGCTTGAGATGTGTATAAAGGTAAGGCAAGTACGTCCACGCTACAGGGTTCCGTGGCTCCGTGCCGCTGTGCCTTCCTGCTCAATTCTCACGATTTCCTCGACGATCTTTTCTGGCTCGCTCATGCGGCCCGGGCCAACGGTGCGGCAGGCGAGGCGGCCGGAATCGGGGCCGATGAAGCGGTAGCCCAGGCGGGAAAGTTTCGCCAGATTTTCTTGGAAGATCGGGTTGGCCCACATCCGCGAGTTCATCGCCGGGGCAAAGACCACCGGGCAGGCCGAGGCGCAAATCATCAGGCTTACCAAGTCGTCACACACACCGGCCGCGACCTTGGCGATGATGTTGTTGGTCGCGGGTGCCACCAGCATCAAGTCGGCGTTCTCGGTCATGGCGATGTGCTGCGCATCCGAGCTGTCAACCAGGTCGAAAGTATCGCTTCGCACCTTCCGCCCGCTCAGGGCCTCGAACGTCAGCGATCCGACGAACTTCATCGCCTCGGCGGTCATCACCACCGACACCTCGGCCCCGGCGCGGACCAGGCGCGACACCACATCGGCCACCTTGTATGCGGCGATCCCCCCACAGACCGCGACGATGATCCGCCTGCCGCCAAGCGCCGCGGCAACGTCCTGCGACGGGACGACGGGATCATCCATCACGGAAGTTCCTCACAAAAAAAGCGTCAACTCGCGGCGGCGTCAGGCCTTGGCCGGGTCGATCAGGCCGCTGGCATCGTAGTCAATGGCGATTTTGTCCTGGAGGACTTCCTGGATCGCCACCTCGATGTCGGTCATGTTTCCACGCTCGACCAGCGGGCGGGCGCCGTCCATCAATTCGAGCATGCGCTTCTGCACCAGCGCCGTCAGCTTGAACCGGCCGCCCACCTTGTTCACGATCTCGTCGCTCTTCAATGCTTCAATCATAATCTCTGGTTCCTTTTGAGCCTCGTCGGGGGATTATAGCCCGCCGATCCGCTCATTCTCGATGATCTTGGTCAACTCCTCGACCGCGCGGTCGAGGTTGTCGTTGAACACCATGTGGTCGAACGCCCGGCTTCCCTTGGCCATGTGGATCTCGCGCCTCGCCGCCCGGAAACGCTTTTCGATGTCCTCGGCGCTGTCGCGCTCCCGGTCGATCAGGCGCTTTTTCAAAGTCGCACCGTCCGGCGGCAGGATGAAAATCAGCAGGGCCTCGGGATATTGATATCGAACCTGCATCGCCCCCTGCACGTCGATTTCGAGCAGCACGTCCTGCCCGCGGGTGAGGTAATCCATCGTCGGATGCCGCGGCGTGCCGTAATAGTCGCCATACACTTGGGCGTATTCGAGGAATTCATCGCGGTCCAGGCGGGCGAAGAATGTTTCGCAGCTCACATGCTCGTAGGTCTTGCCGCTTTCGTCCCCAGGCCTGCGGGTGCGGGTGGTGACGCTGTTGATGTACGCCACATGCAGCCGCTGGGCCAGCCGGCGCGAGATGGTGCTCTTGCCGACCCCCGAAGGGCCGACCAGCACGATCAGCAATCCATGTGTCGTTCGCGCCGCCACGTTATTCGCCCGTCCGCCGGCGCGTCGATCGCCGGTCACAATCCGGCTCCCCGCCGATTTTACTCCACATTCTGAACCTGTTCCTTCAACCGGTCGATCGCGCCCTTGATCTCGACAATGTGCCGGGCGATCTGGGCGTCATTGGCCTTCGACGCGATCGTGTTCGCCTCGCGCAGCATCTCCTGCGTGATGAAGTCCAGTTTCCGCCCGGCGTGTTCGCCCTGGCGGCAGGCCTGCTCGAACGCATCCAGATGGCTACCAAGCCGCTGGATCTCCTCGCAGATGTCGGCCCGCTCGGCGAAGACCGCCACCTCCTTAAGCAGATCGGCCTGATTCACATCAAGTTCGGCCTTGTTGAGTAGTTGCTTCACCCGCAGTCCCAGGCGCCGGTGATATTCGTCAATGACGAACGGGGCGCGCCCGGCAATCGCCTTGAGATTTTCCTGAATCAGCTTGGCGTGCCGCATTAACTCGACGAACAGCGCCTCGCCCTCGCGCCCGCGCATCGACTGGAGCTTGGCGATCGCCCGATCCGTCAAATCGCGGATCACCGGCCCGTGGCGGATGATCTCGTCGGTCTCATCGCGCGGCTCCTGGCAGACCCCGGGCAACTGCACCAGGCTCGCCAAGTCGATCTGCACGAAACGATCCAGTCCCTTGACCTGCTGCAACTGCTCGAGATACGACCGCAGCGCCTGGGTGTTGATGTGGTACGCGGCCTCGGCGCTGTCCATGCGCATCTTGAGGATATAGGTGATCGACCCGCGCCCGAGCTTGTCGCGCAGCGCCGATTCCAGTTCCGGCTCGAGTCCCGAGACGTTTTCCGGCAGCTTGATCACCGGCTTGAAAAAGCGGTTATTCAGCGAGCGGATTTCCACGGCATAGTGGGTTCCGTCGCGCTCGGCGGTGGCGTCGCCGAAACCCGTCATGCTTACAATCATGCGCTACCCTCACGGGAAGTGGAAAAACCAACGGGCGTTTAGGTCCCCTGCGTACTCGGCACGGCCGAGGCGTCGGCCGGGGGTTGATCCGCGACCGGCGGTGCCGTCTGAACCGGATCGGAAGGGACGGGCAATGCCGCGGCGTCGGGAATTGCCGCATCGGCAGCCTCCTTGGCGGTCTTCTGCGCGCCTTCATGAGCGATCGGCTGCGGGGCGGTGCGGGCGTTGGAGATCAGGTTCAGCACGATCGCCAGCAGCAGGAAGACGCCGAAAACTACGCTGGTCGCCCAGGTCAGCACATCCCCGGTTTTTGATCCGAAGGCTGTGTTCCCACCCATTCCGCCGAACGCGCTGGCCAGACCCCCTCCGCGGCCCTTCTGGATCAGCACCAGCAGGATCAGGAACAGACACACCAACACGAACAGCGGGATCAAAATCCCATTCACCATGAAACCCATATGCGCTCCAATCCGCCCGAAAAATTAAACGCGAAGTCACGAAGCCGCGAAGAAAAAAAACTTCTTCGTATCCTTCGAGCCAACGTGGTAAAAAGCACGCGTCCACCGCGTCAACCTTCCCACTCTCCAGCCGTCTCTACTTCGCCCCTTCGCCTCTTCGCGTTTAGTCTCCTCTTCAGCCCCGCTATTTCGCCGCGTTGGCGATAGCCAGAAAGCTGTCGGCCTTCAGCGCCGCCCCGCCGATCAGCCCGCCGTCGATGTCGGGCTGGCCGAGCAGTCCCTTGGCGTTGTCCGGCTTCATGCTTCCGCCGTACTGGATCCGCACCTTGGCGGCGAAGTCGTCGCTCCACATCTTACCCAGTGCCTTGCGAATAAAGGCGTGAACCTCCTGCGCCTGGGCATCGGTGGCGTTGCGACCGGTCCCGATCGCCCAGACCGGCTCGTAGGCGATCACCAGTTTCTCGACGTCGGGGTTCGTTCCTTTCAGCTCATCCAGTTGGGCCTGCACCACTTCCAGCGTCTTGTCAGCGTCGCGCTGCTCGAGCTTTTCTCCCACGCAATGCACGAGGATCAGCCCCGCGTCGATCACCACCTTGGCCTTTTTCGCTATCAGCGATGATGGCTCGTTGATCACGTGGCGGCGTTCACTGTGGCCGGTGAGGACGAACTTGACCCCCACGTCCTTGAGCATCTCAATGGAGATTTCCCCTGTGAACGCGCCGTTTTTCTCGAAATAGACGTCCTGAGCACCCAGCAACACCCCCGACCCGCCCAGCGCCGCGTTGACGGCGTCGAGATAGACGAACGGTGGGGCCACCCCGAGTTGCATGTTCGCCCGCGCGCCGGCCGCGATATCCTTGGCCAGTTGCACCGCAACGGCCTTGCTCGTGTTCATCTTCCAGTTGCCCGCGACAAAACTCTTCCGCATGATGTTCCAGGTTCAGGGTATCAGAGGATTCGCCCGCGACGACCGCCGCCCGGGACCGACTCGGCGCATCAGTTCGTCATGCCGCTAAATCGGCGATGGTGGAGCTTGGCCACCTCGTTCAATTGTTTCATTAACGCCGCGAAAACTTCGGGCAACAACGCCTGCGGGCCATCGCACTGGGCCTCGGCCGGATTGTAATGCACCTCGACGATCACGCCATGGGCCCCGGCGGCCATTCCCGCCAGCGCCAGCGCCCCGACCCATTCGCGCTTGCCCGCCGCGTGCGATGGATCGACGATCACCGGCAGATGCGACCAGGAGTTCAGCACCGGCACGCTGGAAATATCCAGCGTGTAGCGGATCGAATCCTCGAAAGTCTTGATCCCCCGCTCGCCGAGAATCACCGAGCGATTGCCCTGGCTCAGGACGTACTCGGCAGACATCAGCCATTCCTTCACTGACGCCGACAAGCCGCGCTTGAGCAGGACGGCTTTTCGCGTCTTGCCCACCTCGCGCAGCAGGTCGAAGTTCTGCATGTTTCGCGCGCCGATCTGGAAGCAATCGACGTAGCGCTCCATCTGCTCGACTTGGCGGGTATCCATCACTTCGCAGCAGATCGGCATCCCCAGCTCATCCCCGCACGCCCGCATCCATTTCAGCGCCGGCTCGCCGAGTCCCTGAAACGAATAGGGGCTGGTTCGCGGCTTGTATACTCCCCCGCGCAGCACCGTCGCCCCCGCCGAGCGCACTTCGCGGGCGATTCGGTACAACATCGCCTCGCTCTCAACCGCGCACGGCCCGGCGATGCAGACGGCGTATTCGCCCCCCACCTTCACCGCCGGCGTCGTATTCCCCCCGATCTCGATAACCGAGTCGTCCTCGTGGAAATCGCGGCTCGCCAGCTGGTACGGCTTCATGATGGGGACGACTTTTTCGACCCCATCCAGCGTCCGCAGATGCTCGGCATCCACCAGCGCCTCATCACCCATCGCCCCGATGACCGTGCGGAACTTGCCCTGAGACAAATGCGGCGCGCACCCCATCTGCACGATCTCTGCGCTAACTCGCTCGATCGCCTCGGTCGAGGCGCCTTGACTCATCACCACGATCAACGATCCGACTCCTCTAACCTCGCACCAAGCAGACGCTTACGCCCAGTCTGCCGCGCGGCGTACAGGCCATGAGAAAACCAAAGACCGAGCAGTTTATTCATCCTCACCGTTGGATGCAAATGGCGAGAATCCCCGTCCGTGCGCCGATCCAACCGGGAATTGGGCGAGACGGAATCCGGCGACATGGGCAAGACCGCTCATCACGGTTGGTTCCGCCTTTTTCCCCTAGGTGGTCCTTGCCGCGCGGTCTTCGCTTGCGGCATCGCGGGAACCTTGTCGGAAGCGATTTTGCAAATGGACGTGCCGATAGGAATGGGATAAAACCATCCGACCGGTCCGGGACGCGGCGGATTTTCCGCGGCGGTGCCCCCCGCGACCGGCCCGCGCCATGGACCTCGATGTTGTTTTGCTCTCGCGCATCCAGTTCGCATCCACCATCGCTTTTCATTACCTTTTCCCTCCATTGACCATCGGCATGGGCGTCGTTCTGGTCTGGCTCGAGGGGCGGTACTTGTGGACCAAGGAGCCGATTTACGAGACCGCCGCAAAATTCTGGACCCAGCTTTTCGCCGTCACGTTCGCCATGGGGGTGGCGACGGGCATCGTCATGGAGTTCCAGTTCGGGACCAACTGGGCCGTCTATTCCCGTTTCGTCGGCGACGTGTTCGGCTCGGCACTGGCCGCCGAGGGAATCTTCGCGTTTTTCCTCGAATCGGGGTTCCTGGCGGTCCTGGTGTTCGGCTGGGACAAAGTCTCGGCGCGATTCCACTTTTTCTCGACGCTGATGGTCTCGCTGGGATCGATCTTTTCGGCGGTGTGGATCGTGGTGGCCAACTCCTGGCAGCAGACCCCCGCCGGGCATCACATCGTGCAGATGATGCGAGACGGCAGGCCGTGGTACGACGCTTCGGGCAACCCGATCATGCGGGCCGAGGTGGTGGACTTCTGGGCCGTGGTGTTCAACCCCTCGACGGTGGACCGGCTCACCCACACGCTCATCGGCGCGTTCATCATGGGGGCGTTCTTCATCATGAGCATCTCGGCCTATTACCTGCTCAAACACCGCCACGAGGAGTTCGCGCGGCGATCGTTCACGGGGGCGTTGATCTTCGCCACGATCTTCAGCCTGGCGCAACTTTTTTCCGGGCACTCCAACGCCAAGATGGTCGCCGAACACCAGCCGGCGAAACTGGCGGCGTTCGAGGGGCACTTCAAGACCGGCCCGGCGAACCTTTCCATCACCGGTATCCCCGACGCCGCGGCCCGGGTGACTCACGGCGAACTGGCAATCCCGGGAATGCTAAGCCTGCTGGTCCATGGCGATCCGCAGGCGCCGGTCATCGGGCTGGACAAGATCCCCGAAAAATACTGGCCGCCGCTGGTGATGAGCTTTCTCAGTTACCACGTCATGGTCGGGATCGGGATGTTCTTTATCGCCGTGACGCTGCTGGCGTCGTTCCTGCGATGGCGAAAAACCCTCTTCCAGCAGCGCTGGCTGATGTGGATTTTCGTTTTCGCGGTGTTGCTGGCGGTGGCAGGCAACCAGCTCGGCTGGGCGGCGGCGGAGGTCGGGCGCCAGCCGTGGGTGGTGCATCCGCGGATTGAACGGGCCGACAACGGCGCGTTCGCCGAGGATTCCAGCGGGATGCTCGCGTATCGCACCGACGAGGGACTGCTGACCCACCGGGCGGTGTCCGAGGCCGTGGTCGGCGGACAGGTACTCAGCTCGATCATCATGTTCGGGGCGATTTACCTGCTGCTGCTGGCGATCTGGGTGATGGTGCTGAATCACAAGATTCATCACGGGCCGGTGCCGGTGATGATCGCCGCGGCCACGCCGCCCGGGTCGCTGCTGGACGCCGCCGCGGGACGCATCGAGCATGAACAATCGATGACCGAGGCCAAGGACGATTCTCGACCCGAGCCGTGAGCGCCGCCCGCGACGACCGGCGACGCTCAACCCACGACCTTCTTATTCAGGACGATTTATCATGGACCTTCACATTATCTGGTTCATTCTTTTGGGCATCCTGCTGGCCGGATACGCGGTGCTGGACGGGTTCGACCTGGGCGTGGGCATCCTTCACCCGCTGGCCCGCGGCGACAACGATCGGCGAATCTTTATCAACGCCATCGGCCCGATCTGGGACGGCAACGAAGTCTGGCTGGTCGTGTTCGGCGGCGCGTTGTTCGCGGCGTTCCCCGAGGCCTATGCCACGATCTTCTCCGGCTTCTACATCGCGTTCATGCTGCTGCTGTTCGCGTTGATCTTCCGGGCTGCGTCGATCGAGTTCCGCAGCAAAATCTCAAGCCCCGGCTGGCGTCGCGCCTGGGACAGCGGCTTTTTCGTCTCGAGTCTGCTCGCCACCCTGCTGTTCGGCGTCGCCGTCGGCAATGGAATGATCGGCATCCCGCTCAACGCCCGCGGCGTGTTCATCGGCACGTTCTTCGACCTGCTCGGTCCGTATCCGATCATGGTCGGGCTGCTGTCGGTGGCGATGTTCGCCATGCACGGCTCGCTCTACCTGTACCTGAAAGTCCCGCATGGCGAACTGCACGAGCGGATCGGGCGATGGATGTGGCATACCTGGGGAATATTCCTGGTGCTGTACATCCTGACCACGATGTACACGCTGGTGGCCGTTCCCGGCGCGGTGCCCAACTTCAACCGCGCCCCCTGGGCGGGGTTGATCGTCGTGGTCAACGTGCTGGCGATCGCCAACATCCCCCGGGCCGTGTTCAACGACAAACCGGGCCAGGCCTTCGTCTCGAGTTGCCTGACGATCATGGCCCTGGTGGCGCTGTTCAGCATCGCCCTGTGGCCCAACCTGGTCACCGCCCGCAACGACCCGGCCCACAGCCTGACCATCTACCGCGCCGCCTCCAGCCCCAAGACCCTCGAGATCATGTTCCTGATCGCGTTGATCGGCATGCCCCTGGTGCTGGCCTACACCACCGTCGTCTACTGGACCTTCCGCCGCCGCGTCGAACTCGGGCCCCATAGCTACTGAATTTGATATCGTGGCAGGAAATGCGGCGTCAAGCCGGAATCGGACAGATCCGTTCCCGCTTGAGGGTTGCGCTAGCGTAATGGAGGCACGCGGCGATATCCGCGGGTCCAATATTCGGATAGCTCGCGGCGATTTGCTCGTGCGACCATTCCAAGGCGAGCAGTTCGATCACCAATTCAACAGGGATTCGATTCGCCCGGATGCTCGGCTTTGCGACCAGCATCTTCGGATCAACGATAATGCGCTTTTCCCGGGGCTTAGCGATGCGGACTCCAGTTCTTTCAGTTGATCATACTCCCGAACCACAACCGGGTCGATCGCAATAATGCAAGGGTAAGGTTGCACTGCCGCAATAGAGCATTGATCACCCAAGCAGTCAAGTTATTCCTGCGCAAGGCCTTAAGCCATAAACCTCAATCTCCTGATCGATGGCGATGGAGAGATCGCCTCGATCCTGTTTATCGTGTTCATCCTGTTCATCCTGGTTCTTGTTGGAGGAAAGGAACCGCGGATGCAGGCCGAGGAAGGCCCAGGTGATGGCTCGGCGCTGGGGGTGAGCGTCGCCGCTGTGCGGTCATCGGCCCTCGTTCCCTCGCTGGCGCTTCGGGCTAACGTTGCGGGCCCTCTCGCTGGCGCTTCGGGCTGACCCGTTCCCTCGCTGGCGATTCGGGCTAACGCGTTGGGGGCGTCGGCTCCGGAACTCGCGGGGCACTTTGCGTTCCGGCGGCATAAACGTAATCTTTTGTCCATGGCTCAGGCGATGCTGCAAAGCGAATTGCCGTTCCCGGTCCGGCGCGGAAAGGTGCGCGATGTTTACGACCTCGGCGACTCGCTGCTGATCGTCGCCACCGATCGGATCAGCGCGTTCGACTGCGTGATGCCCAACGGCATCCCGGACAAAGGGAAAATCCTCACCCAATTAAGCCTGTTCTGGTTCGCCCGCTTCGAAAAGCAGTTCAGGAATCATCTGATCGCGTGGGATTCTTCGGACTTCCCCCGCGAATTGCGGCCCTTCGCCAGGGAGCTGTCCGGGCGGTCGATGTTGGTGCGCAAGGCCCGGGTGGTTCCGATCGAATGCGTGGCCCGCGGATATCTCGCCGGATCGGGGTGGAAGGAATATCAATTGACCGGGCGAGTGGGCGGGATCGGTCTACCGGCGGGGCTGGCCCAGTGCCAGCAACTTCCCGAGCCGATCTTCACGCCCGCGACCAAGAAAGAATCCGGGCACGATATCAATATCGACCAGGACAAAGCCGCCGCCCTGATCGGTGCGGACCTGGCCGAAGAACTGCGGCGGCGGACCCTGGCGCTGTACTCGGCGGCGGCGGAGTACGCCCGGCCGCGCGGGATCATCATCGCCGACACCAAGTTCGAGTTCGGGCAGTTGCCCAATGGGGAGTTGATCCTGATCGACGAGGTGTTGACCCCCGACTCGAGCCGTTTCTGGCCGGTACAGGGCTACGAGCCGGGACACGATCAGCCCAGTTTCGACAAGCAATTCGTTCGCAACTGGCTGGAATCGCAGCCGTGGGACAAGACCCCGCCGGCGCCGGCGCTGCCGGACGATGTAGTCGCGGGGACTCGGGCGCGCTACGCCGAAGCGTTTCGCCTTCTGACCGGCGAATCGTTCGACGAAGGGTCAGTTGGGTACTGAGTGGGCCTTGAACGGTGCCTCGACGAGGCGCGGCTGGGGGCGGAGGGGGGCGGGGGCGAGAGCGAGAGCAGGCGTGAGGG
>JBBQNJ010000058.1:0-32823 GCA_038329845.1 Tepidisphaerales bacterium
GTCTTTGGCCAGTTCAACTTTCGCTCCAAGGGGCAATCTGAGGGACTCATCCGCGAGCATCTCATAGTGGTCCTGTCCCAACGCTCGACCCGCGACCAATGGCAGCCACTGGCCCCGGTCTTCCGGCCAGGAAAGGCCCTGCACGGTGATCCGAAGCGGTTGGCGGTTGCGCTCGCGCTGAATGGTGGTGGAGACAAAGGCCCGGCTGCTCAGGACGCCCGGGACAGCGCGGACGCGGTCTTCCAGATTGCCCGGGATGCGAGAGACCTCGGCGAATGGCCCGCGCGTGTCTTTCTGAACGACCCACAGATCGGCGTCGATGCGGTCCACCAGCAGCGTGGCTTCCTGCACCAAGCCCCGGTAGATGCCTCCCATACCCATGACCAGCATGAGAAGCAGGCCCAGCCCGATCGTGGTCAAGACGAACCGGCCGAAGTTGTGGCGAATGTCGCGGCTGGCGAGGTTCATGGCACGCTCACCGGCGCGACCGCCCGGCCCTCAGGCAGGGGACCGTCCTTGGGGTCATGCAGCCAGATGACCAATTCGCCGGCGGTCAGCCCTTTGATGAGTTCGACACTCTCCGTTCCGCGCAGGCCCAATGCGACATCGCGCCACCTGGCATGCCCCAAGTCGCTGACGAATAGTCCGGGCTTGCCTTTCCGCCAAACGATGGCCGCCTGGGGCGCAAGCAGCGCCTGATCCTTCCTTGCCGTCTGAATATACACTTCCGCCCGCTGGCCGACGGCCCAGGTCTTGGGCAGGTCTTTTACCGTCACATCGACCAGGAACTCGCGCGTTTCCCGATCCGTCAAGGGGGCCAGGCGCGTTACGGTGCCGCTATAGGGTTTATCCGGCTCGGAGCGGAAGACGACGCGGACCGGCTGCCCGGCCGACACAAACGCCATCGCGGTTTCATCCACCCAGGCCGACACCCACATCTGTTCGGTGGATATGATCTGAAGTATTTCGCTGCCGGGCACCACCACGTCGCCCTGTTCACGGCTGCGGCGGACCACCAGCCCTTCGAAGGGGCTGGTGATTTGGGTGTCCGCCAGGCGCTCTTGGAAGTAACGCAGGCTCTCTTCAGCCTTGATGACCGCCTTTTCAGCCTCAACTTTGGCCAGTTGGGCGCGTTTGACGTCTGCTTCGGCAACGGCACTCCGTTCCGTGGCCACGTCGAGTTCATAGACGCTTGCAGAGTTGGACTTTTGGAGTTGTGTGACGCGGGTCAGCTCCGTGCGTGTCAGCAGCGCCGTCGCTTCGGTTCGGACAATATCTGTGCCCGAGCGGTTCACACTTGCCGTGGCCAACGCCAATTCAGCCTTCGCTATCGCGACTTGCTGGCGCAGGTCGCCGTCGTAAAGCGTGGCAAGAAGCTGTCCTTTCGTGATGCGGTCGCCTTGATCGACCAGCACCCGCGTCACCAAGCCGGAAATCTTCGGGCTGATGGTCGCCGGCACCCGAGACTCAAGAGTGCCGGTTCCCATGACTTCGGCGACGATCGGCCCGTTTGTAGCCACGCGAGAATCCACGGACACCGGCGCAAACCGAAGGCGGTAGACGACGAATGCGACGATCGCCCCCAAAATCGCCAGCTTCCAGCCCACAGATATCGCCCGCTTGAGCAGCCTCAGGCCCGTGCTTGTTCTTTTTTCTTCATTGCTCATAGCAACTCCACGGTACTGATATAGCTTCGCCACGTAGTGTTCATTCAACAACTCCCGAAAAGTCATAACCGCTGCTGCGGTTCGGATGGAGGTTACATTAACAGGTTGAACAGGTAGCCCACCAGCAGGATGCCCAGCGCCACAATGCCAAAGAACGTGACGATCAGCCTCATCTTGAGCACCTTTCGAAGAATCACGGCCTCCGGTAGTGACAGCCCGATGACAGACATCATGAAAGCCAGCACTGTGCCCAGGGCGGCACCCTTGCCCAGCAAGGCTTCGACAATCGGGATGATCCCGGCGGCGTTGGAGTACATGGGAACGCCGATCAGAACCGCCAGCGGCACGGACCACCACGCGCCCTTGCCCATGATCGAGGCCATGAAGTTCTCCGGCACATAGCCGTGAATCCCCGCGCCCACCGCGATGCCGATCATCACGTACAGCCACACCCGACCCACGATGTCCTTAACGGCCGTCCATCCCTGCCCGATGCGATCCGCCCAGGTGACGGGCTGATCACTCGCGGCGGCGGGGCCAACCTGCGTCTGGTACACCCACTCCTCGACGTACTTCTCCATCTTCAGCCGCCCAATGACCCACCCGGAGAAGATGGCAACCGTAAGGCCGGTGCCGAGGTAGATGGCCGTGACCTTCCAGCCGAACATGCTGAAGAGCAACCCCAGGGCGATCTCGTTGATCATCGGGGCGGCAACCAGGAACGAGAAGGTGACGCCCAGGGGCACGCCCGCCGTGACGAAGCCGATGAACAGAGGCACCGCCGAACAGGAGCAGAAGGGCGTGACGACGCCAAGGCACGCCGCCAGCACGTTGGCCACCGACTCGCGTTTGCCCGCCAGGATGGCGCGGGTGCGTTCCGGGGTGAAGAAGGAGCGAATGACGCCGACGACAAACACCACGACCGTAAGCAGCAGCAGAACCTTGGGCACTTCGAAGATGAAGAACTCGATGGCGGCGCTCAGATGCGCGCCGGGGGAAAGTCGCAAGAGCGAATAGGTGAGCCACTTGGATACGGGTGCGAGACTGTAATAGAGCCCGGTCCACGCTGCCGCCAATACGAGGCCCAAGAGCAGGTAGCTCCATGTCGATGGCTTGGCTTGCTGTGGGCCAGGCACTTCGGTCGTCGGTGGGATCGGCACGGCACAAGTTTCGCCAATTCCTGGGATGGGGGTCGTGGTCATGATTCGTCTCCTCAGGGGGCGGTGTAGATCAGGTACACACCGCCAGCCAGCACCAGCACCCCGCACACGCCGCGCAGGATCGCGCCGCCCCGCGAACGCTCGTTCCAGTTGAGATAGCGCTGCACGACCTCTGTAAAGGTTCCGGCAGCCACGATCACGACGCAGTGGCCCACACCATAGAGTGCCAGAAGCAGAATGCTGAACACCGGACGGCTGGCGGCGACCTTGAACGAGACGGCCAGCATCGGGGCCATATAGGCGAAGGTGCATGGTCCCAGCGCCACCCCGAAGGCCAACCCCAAGACCAGTGCCGCCAGCAAGCCTTTGCGTTGAAAGCTCACTGGGCCCGGACCCGACCAAGGCATCGGGATCACGCCCAGCAAGTGCAATCCAACCAAGAAGAAGATCACCGCGACCGCATTGTTGGCCCAGGGGCCAAGGTCGCCCATCAAGCGTCCGGCGGCGGCGGTGACCGCTCCGATGCCGGCAATCGTAGCCAGAATGCCCAAGGCGAACAGCGACGAGAGTGCGAACGCTCGCCGAGCGGTGACTTGCCCCTGGCCGTTTACGAATCCGACGATCAGCGGGATGCTGGCCAAGTGACAGGGGCTTATCACGATGCTCAATACGCCCCAAACCACGGCGGCGAAGAGGGCCATGCCCGATCCGGCCTCTACGGCCCGCGTGAGCGTGGTGAAGAGTTGGTCCATGAATCACTCCTGCCGTGCGGGTGGCGCGGCCAGCGACACCCCCGATGCCGTCCATTGGGCGAGGATGTCTTCCTTGGACATGAACCCCTCGTGGCGGGCCAGTTCCTTGCCCGAGGCGTTATAGAAGATCTGCGTCGGGATCAGGCGGATGCCGTACTTCTGGCCGGCGTCGGGATTCTGCCACACGTCGATGAACTCCACCCGCAGCCGGCCGTCGTATTCCTTGCCCAACTCTTCCAGGATCGGGGCCATCTTCTTGCAGGGGATGCAGGAATGCGCCCCCAGGTCCACCAGGCGCGGCAAGGCTGCCGCCGCTGCGGACAGGGTTGTGGCCCGCGGGTCCGCGACCTTGGCGACGGGCGCAGCGTCGGTTGGCGAGTCTTTCCGTTGCGCCTTGGCAACGATCACCGCAGCGACCACCGCCAACAGAGCGACCACGACGCCGATCTTCAGATAGGTATTCACGTCGGCTCCTCACTTGAGCATGGCCTTGATGGTTTCCACGTCCGGCACCTTGCCCGACACCTTCACCACGCCATCCACGGCCAGCGCCGGCGTGAACATCACGCCGAACGCCATGATCTGCTGAAGGTCCGTTACCTTCTCCATCTGGTACTCGATGCCCAGAGCGTCGGCGGCGGCTTTGGCATGCTCGGCCATCTTCTGGCACTTGGCACAACCCGTGCCCAGGATCTGTAACTTCTTCACGAGATACTCCTCTTTCACAAATCAGGCGGCTAAAGTTTCCTTGGCCAACGCCACGACCTTCTGGACCTGTTCATCGGTGATCTTCACGCCCTTGGCCTTCTCGATACCGTGGTCCGTCACACGGACGATCTTGACGTTGGTCAGCCCGATCTTCTGGAAGATCAGCTTGGCGCAATCCAGCGGGCACCCGTCGATGACCAGGTTCAGGTCCGCGTCCTTGGCGGCCTGGATCATGTTGGGGATGCCAGCGCCCAGGCCGGCCAGGCAGAACATCGAGCCCACGCCTTCGGCGGCAAGCTGCCGTGCGACGTGGTCGGCGATTTCGGCGACGTTGGCCGCGCCCGAACAGGCGTAGACCAGAACCTTCTTCTTCGCCGCCATGCTGCAACCACAGGAAGTCTGTTGCGTCATGACCATGCTCCTTTCAAGAGTGTCTTGGCCCGAGCGGGCCATTGTTTGACAGCGTGATGTTTTATTCACGCACTGAATCCTAAAAAAGGCCCGCCCATTGGGGGGCCAGCTCATGCCAGTTTCGTTATGCGTGCGCCATGACCTTCACGTCCTCGTTGATGTTGTGCTTGAGCGCCTGGGTGGCGCAGTTCAAGAAGTTCAAGATGCACGGCGTCCGCAGTTCGTAGAAGACCATCAACCCGTCCTTGCGGCACCGCAGCACGCCGGCCTTCAGCATCACCGCCAGGTGCCGGGACACGTTGGATCGTTTCGAGCCGATGTGTTCGGCGATGTCGCAGACGCACTTCTCGCCGTCCTTGAGGAAATCCACCACCGCCACGCGCAGCGGATGAGCCACGGCCTTGATGATCTCGGCCTTGCGCTCGTAGACGGCTTTGGTTTTTCGGTCGATCATGGCACGGTTCTCTGTTGGGCTATCGGCCATACGTGAGTATTGCATCACATACTCCCGTCGTTGTCAATCCTCGTCCGTGATTTTGGTGGTGAGCCGTGCGTCGGGGCAGGTCCATCTAGGCATGCGACGCCAACGGCAGATTGCCGGCGGAGCGATTGCCTTCGGGACAGGGGTGCGACTCTTATCGCCCGCGGGGCCGAAAAGGGCGCCAGGAGGTCGAAGGTCTTTGATTTTGTTGCCGCGGCGGTGCGATTGTTTCGTGCCTCGGCCAGTGCCCGCCTCCGTCCGTGGAGAAGCTATCATTTGGCTTGACCGGGGTATTTACCGCGGTTTTTCCGTTGGCTCAACTTCCTTCTGCGAAGGGCCGATAGGTCGAAAAAGGAGCGCACGCGATGGCGGCGGACCAAAAGCGAACAAAGGCCCTTGTCACCGGGATTACCGGACAGGATGGGTCGTATCTGGCCGAGTTGCTGCTGGGCAAAGGGTACGAAGTCCACGGAATGGTCCGGCGATCCAGCAGCTTTAACACCGACCGCATCGAGCATCTGTACCGCGATCCGCATGATCCGGCGGCGACGCTCTTTCTCCATTTCGGCGACTTAGTCGACGGGACGGGGCTGCGCGAGATTCTCACCCGGGTCAGGCCGGATGAGGTTTACAATCTCGCCGCCCAGTCGCATGTGCGAGTCAGCTTCGATCAGCCGGTATACACGGTGCAGACCGACGCTTTGGGCACGATCAATCTGCTCGAGGCGATCCGCGACACCGGGCTGCCCACGCGGTTTTACCAAGCGTCGAGCAGCGAAATGTTCGGCAAGGTCGTGGAAACGCCGCAGACCGAGACCACCCCGTTTCATCCCCGCTCGCCCTACGCTTGCGCCAAGGTCTACAGCTACTGGCAGACGGTCAACTACCGCGAAAGCTACGGCATGTTCGCGTGCAACGGGATCCTCTTCAATCACGAAAGTCCCCGCCGGGGCGAGACGTTCGTGACCCGCAAGATCACTCGCGCCGCCACTCGGATCAAGGAAGGGCTTCAGGACAAGCTGTTTCTGGGCAACCTCGACGCCAAGCGCGACTGGGGCTTTGCCGGGGATTATGTCGAGGCGATGTGGCGAATGCTTCAGCAGGATTCGCCGGACGACTACGTGGTGGCGACCGGCGAAACCCATTCGGTGCGCGAGTTCCTCGATGAGGTCTTCGGGATTCTCGACCTGGACTGGAAGCAATACGTCTCGGTCGATCCCCGCTACTTCCGTCCGGCCGAAGTGGACCTGCTGCTGGGTGATCCGGCCAAGGCCAAGCGCCAGTTGGGCTGGACGCCGCAGGTCACGTTCAAGCACCTGGCGAAAATGATGACCGAGGCCGATTGGAAAACCGCTAGGCGCGAGCGCATGCTCGCCGACGCCGAGCGCGATTCGGACAGCCGATAAAGCGGAGGCGCACGCGATGTCGGTCGATCCGCAAGACAAAGTGCTGGTCACGGGGGGTGCGGGATTTCTCGGCTCGTTCGTGGTGGAAAAGCTGCGGGCGCGGGGGTACGACCGGATCGTCGTCCCGCGCCGGCAACAATACGATCTGACGCACGAAAGTGCCGTCGAGGCACTTTACGCCGAGCATCGACCTGACGTATTGATCCATCTCGCCGCCGAGGTCGGGGGGATCGGTGCCAACCGCGAAAACCCGGGTCGGTTTTTCTTCGCCAACATGGCCATGGGGCTGCACCTGATCGAGGGTGCCCGGCGGCACGGGGTTAAGAAATTCGTCCAGGCCGGAACGATTTGCGCCTATCCGAAGTTCACGCCCGTCCCTTTCCGCGAAGAGAATCTCTGGAACGGCTATCCCGAAGAGACCAACGCCCCGTATGGCATCGCCAAGAAGGCGCTGCTGGTCATGTGCCAAAGTTACCGCGCCCAGTACAGGCTCAACGCCGTCTACCTGCTGCCGGTGAATCTGTACGGCCCGCGCGACAACTTCGATCCGCGCTCCAGCCACGTGATCCCGGCATTGATCCGTAAATGCGTCGAGGCGCGGGATCGCGGCGATGAGAAAATCATCTGCTGGGGGACCGGCTCGGCGAGCCGCGAGTTTTTGTACGTCGAGGATTGCGCCGAAGGGTTGGTGCGGGCGATGGAGCGCTACGATTCGCCCGAGCCGATGAACCTGGGGACCGGTGACGAAATCACCATCCGCGACCTGGTGACAGTGATCGCGCGGCTGAGCGGATTCACCGGAAAAATCGAGTGGGACCCGAGCAAACCGGATGGCCAGCCCCGCCGCTGCCTGGACACCACCCGCGCCCGCGAGGCCCTTGATTTCACGGCCGCCACGAGCTTTGAAGAGGGACTAAGAAGCACGATCGGGTGGTATGAGCAGGCAGGCATACCGGCACGACGGAGTTGAGGGACGAAGGGGCAGGAGAGGCACGCAGGCACGCAGGCGCGTATGCACACGGGCGCACGGGCGCGTATGCACACGGGCGCACGGGCACACGGGCACACGGGCACGCGGGCACGGTGGTACGCAGGCACACGGTGGCACGCGGGCACGGTGACATGTAGGCAGGTAGGCACACATTCGCGTATGCACGCGGCCACGCAGGCTCGTAGTCAATCCCCGAAAACGGAAAAGCGACGGCAGATGTCGCGCGTATGCACGCGGGCACGCGGGCACGCAGGCTCGCAGGGGGACGGGGACATCCAGAATATTCCCTCGGGACCGGCTCAGCTTCGTCGGGATCGCTCCGGGAGTATTCAGGCCATCCGCTTCATCGCCGCGGCGGGATTTCTTCTTCGTCCCTTGGCGTCTTCGCGTTGAAAACTCTTCTCTCACCGATGATGTGGCCGCGGGATTCTGCGCTTACCGATCGAGTTCGGCGGCGATGACGTTGATGCTGCCGAGGACCGCAACCACGTCGCTGATCATGTGGCCTTCGATCAGCTTAGGGAACACGGCATAATTGATGAAGCTGCATGGGCGAGTGCGCACTCGCCAGGGGACGTTGCCGCCGTCACTGACGATGTGGTAGCCCAGTTCGCCGTTGCCGCTTTCGATGCAGCCGTACACTTCGCCGCGCGGGGCGGTGAAGCCGCGGTTGGTCATGATCAGCTCGAAATGCTGAATCAGTCCTTCGATGCTGGAGTAGACCTGCTCCTTGGGCGGCAACACGTCCTTGCCTTCGGGGCTGACATTCACCGGCCCGGCGGGGATGCGGTCGATCAACTGGGAAATGATGTGTACGGACTGCTTCATCTCCGCCAGCCGCACCAGGTAGCGAGCGTAGACGTCGCCGGTGGTCATGACGGGCACTTTGAAATCGACCGCCGGTGAGCCTTGGCCATCCCAATTGTCGGCGTAGCAGAGATAGGGCTCGTCCTTGCGGATGTCGCGGCGGATGCCGGCCGAACGGCCCATGGGACCGCTGAGTCCCCAGGCGATCGCGTCCTCGCGGCTGATGGTGCCCACGCCGCGGGTGCGATCCACGAAGATGCGGTTCTTGTTCAGCAGTTTTTCGATGTCTCCAATCGCCCGGGGCATCGCTTCGTCGATCAGCTTGTGAACCATGCGCTTAAACAGCGGCTCATCGGGCAGGTCCATGTTCAGCCCCCCTACCCGGGTCCAACTGTTGTGGAAGCGCTGGCCGCTCATCAGCTCGACGATGTCGTAGATCAGTTCGCGCTCGTTAAATCCGTAGAGGAACGCGGTGAAGGCCCCGAGGTCCAGCCCGGCGGCGCCGACGCAGAGCAGGTGCGACTGGATGCGTCCGAGCTCGTTGGCCAAGGTGCGAAGTACTTTGCAGCGCGGAGTGAGTTGGATCCCCATCAGCCGCTCGGTGGCCAGGTGCCAGGCCAATTCGTTGTAGATCGGGGCCGAATAGTCCATTCGATCGACGATGGTGACGTACTGGTTGTAGTTCAGATGTTCGCCGAGCTTTTCGAAGCCGGAATGGAGATAGCCGATGTGGGGGGTACAGCGGATGACGCGTTCGCCGTCGAGTTCCAGGACGAGGCGCAAGGTGGTGTGGGTGGCGGGATGCTGAGGTCCGAAGTTGAGGGTCCAGCGGTTGTCGCTGATCCCGTCGCCATCGTCGTGGGGGAGCAGTTCGGGCTGGGCTGGGGCGAGGGTGTAGGGCATGGAGAACCTTCTGTCGCAGGGATAGAAACCATTTCGCCGGTGGAGGGCGGCGTCCGTGGTGGGGCATTATAGCGGTGGCATGGCGGGGTTCCAGGGATCGAGTGGTGGAAGTAGGGCTCAATAATTGTTTAATTAAAAACAATTGTTTTTGTTGGCGATCTATTTTGTATTCGTGGTCGTGAGATGATAACGTTCCACGTGGAACATCAGCCGGTGTCTGATCTGTAGGTCTTTTAGTAGAGGTTTGCCGTATGTCGAAAGCAAAGAATCGTCCTCGGTTGGGACGCGGGTTGAGCAGCTTGATTTCGTCGCATGACGAGGCGTCGGATCTCCGGCCCGAAGCGACGTCAGCCCAGGGGACGCCACCCGAGGGGACATCACAGGAGGGCACATCGCACGAGAGGGTATCGCACGAGGAAAAATCTGTCGAGAGGACAGCGCTCGACGGGACATCGCTCAAGCGGACATCACTCGAGAGGACATCGTCCCTCGGGCTAACGTCCGATTCCGAGGTTTCGGCGGAACGAGGGGGAGGTGGTCCGCCGAGTCCCGGGGCGCCGGAAACAGAGCCGCCCGCTCGCCTTGCGGACGCGAGGGACGAAAATCCGAGTGAAAGGGCAGGCCCGACTCTTGGTCGGGATTTCCCGGGTGCCTCGGGGATGGAGCGAACCGAAGGCGCTGATGCCCCCCCGGCGGGGCGGGCGGGCAGCCCGATCGACATCGCCATTGATTCGATCCGGCCGAATCCACACCAGCCGAGGCGCCAGATCAACGAAAATGCGTTGATGGAACTGGCGTCCACCCTGCGGACGACTGGATTGATTCAGCCGATCGTGGTGCGCGCGGGCGGCGAGGATGGGGAATATGAGCTGATCGCCGGCGAACGGCGTTGGCTGGCGGCGAAGCTGGCGGGGTTAACGCACCTGCCGGCGATTATCCGCGATGTCGATGAGCGTGCCCAAGCGGAAATGGCGCTGATTGAGAACATCCAGCGGGAAGACCTCAACCCCATCGATCGGGCGGTTGCGTATCGCACATTGCAGGAACACCTGGGGATCACGCAGGCGGTGCTGGCCGAGCGGCTGGGAGAGGAGCGGTCGAGTATCGCCAACTTTCTGAGACTGCTGGAGCTCGCCGAGCCAGTGCGGATCCTTGTGCGGGACAGGAAGCTGTCGATGGGACATGCTAAGTTGCTGGCGGGGGTAGAGGATTCCTTACAGCAGGAGGGGCTTGCGGAGTTGGTGGTGGGGCAGGAATTGTCGGTCCGCAACCTCGAACGGATGCTTGCGGGCGATCTTCCCCCAGTCGCTCCGCCCGCTCGGGCATCGGCGTCGGCGTCGGCGTCGCCGTCGGCACATCTGCAAGACCTGGAGAAGTCATTGACTCGCCAGCTAGGCCTGCGGGTCCAGGTCCGAGCGGGCGCGAAAAAGGGACGAGGGAAGATGATCCTGCATTACGGATCGCTCGATCAGTTCGATCAACTGCTCGAGCGGCTCGGCATCACGTCGGAATAGTCGGCGCCGGACGAAGCAGCAATCCGATCCGGATGCACCGGATTCTCAGGGCAGGGATTCACTCTCGGTATACGCTGCGCCAGGCTTGATCCAGTCCCGCTTTGTAAATCCGATTCATCCCGTCCATCCTGAGTATCCCGTTCATCCTATTCATCCTGTAAATCCCGGCTCTTCCAAACTTCGGAACTACCGCTGCTTCCCTGAACGCAGGTGCGACTGGAGTGACAACAACGAATGTTCCACGTGGAACATCAGCGCACACATTACGGTGTGTCAGTCTTCGCAGGGAGGTTGGAAGGACGGGTGGCGGCTTGGCTTGTCGCCACTGGCAGACGGCCGGCTGTCAGCAGGGGATGAAGGACGGCGGACGCGAACGCCTTGTTCATGGCACCCACATGATCGCCTGCATTCCCATACTGCCTCCACCAGCCTGGATCATAGGGGATCTGCACCAGCTTCTCATAGGCGGCCCGATCGCCGCTCGGAGGCCTTATGAAACCCAACTTACCCGCGGCGTCGGTCTTCACGCGGTCCATGGTGCCCAGGGAGCGTGTGCCGGCGCCAAGGACAAAAATGTCGTGTTCGCTGTTGATGGCGTAGACGCGATGGCGAACGTGTGCGAGCGCTTTGGACAGATCGTACGTCGGCGAGAGTGCCGTGGCGATCAGCAGGACCGAATCGACGTGGACGCTGGGCGGAAGGCGTTCGAGCGTCCAGACTGCGATCGCGGTCCCGCCGGAATGCGCGGTGAGATACACCGGGCGATCGGGCGATCGCCTGATTCGTGCCGCCAGGTCATCGGCGAGGCGTTGGGAAAGGCGAAGATTCCGCCGAAGGTTTTGCAGCGCGGGAAGTCCCGGGTCGGGCTGGGTCCAGTCATAGAGCCGGTACTCGGCCTCCAGCCCCCCCGCCTTCATACCCGCCAGGAAGGTCTGGTCGCAAAGTCGGGTGCCACCGACGCCGGGCAGATGGAGCAGGTAAGGGAGTCGGACAGGGGGTTCGGCGGCGTCGGACAGGGTGGCAGACAGGGTCAGAACCACCATAATCGCCAGGAAATACGCGACTTTAACTGTCTGACACATGGCGTGGCTCTATCGTGCGATCACCGGGCGTTGGCTGTCGGGGGATGGCTCGGCCAGTGCCGCCGCCGGTCGCAGGTTCGCCCATCGCAGTCGCGCTGCGGGAGCCAACCCATCCAGCCGGCTTCCGAGGCGCATCCGCAGCGCCCACAACGCCGCCGGATCGACCCGATCATAGGCCATTCGACCGGCATCATCCTCGCTCGTTTTCGAGAACCGGCCGGACAGCGGCAAGGCATGTAGGACGGTGGCTTGGACTTGCCATCTCGGCGCGCCCAGGGTCTGCTGTAGGATCGTGAGGTACTCCACATCTTGCTGTCCTCGCCGATACGCTTTGAGACGCACGCTCGGCAGCACGTCCGACGTGTCCGACATGTCTGACGGGCGCGGATAGAACAGCGATAATTCGTCGGCGTTCGACCAGGAGGCTTGTCTGCCGACCGTCTGCCATGGCAGCACGCCATCGGCACCGAGAGACCAGGCGTCGAGGCACCATGCCGCCGGCTGAACGTTCGACTGTTCGATCGGGTTGGACGAGCCATAATTCAGAATGAGCTGGGGGTAGTATCGCTGGCGGTCCGCGATCATCCTGGCGTAGGGGCGCATGGCCCCGCCAACGACGTTCACGCCCATTACGCCGTCGAGCAGATCGCGTTGCCACTGTGGCCGGCTGATGTCGCAGCGGAACAGAAGGTTGGGCGGCGGGTCGTTGTCGATCCTCTGCAAGGGGGTAGGTCGGCTCCTCTGGCCTTCCGCACGATCCTCTGGGGCCTGCCGTCCCTCCTCTGGCTGTGACAGCCGTATACCGGAGGCCGCTGCCACCGCACGATGGCCCGTCAAATGTCCGTCATCGCCCTGCGGCAGCCGGGGGCTGGCCGCGGCGGCGACGCCGGCATTAAACGCCTGGCCATACCACCGCAAGGCCCAAAAGTCCTGGGTATTGACTGGCTCGTCAAAGACCCAGGGAGCCGACGACTTTTTCCATGAGTCGCCCTTATGGTAGACCTTGTTGTTAAGGTAGAACTCGGCCAAAGTTCGATTCCAGCTTTTTTGGGCAAAGTGCTTTGCGAAGGCTTCACCGGCGAGAGTCAGGTCACGTGAATACGACGGTTTGAATGCATGATCGGCCCAATAGCCGCCGGTAAAATTAGCCTCGAGTGGCACCGGCCAATTTTCGTTTAATGGTAAATAAAATGTCTCCACCGGAACCGGGCCGCGCGGTAGATCGGCGAATAGCGAGCCATCGAGGAGCGGGCCGAATCGCCGATCGTAGGCCGAAAAGTCGAAATCCCGCCCGTTCCATGCCGGGCCGCAGCCGTCGTGGACTTGGCCGCGCCAGTTGTAACCCAAGCGATTGAGGCAGGTTCGATGTTCCTGGGCCAGGCGGTAATAGGCGCGCTCGACAGGGGGATCGGGTAGCGAGTAGCAGTTCATCTCCGGGATGAACGAGAGAATATCGGGCAACTCGAATCGCCAGATCCGAAGTTCGACGGGGATGCTCAACGTCTGTTCGCCTACGGCGATGCGCAACGTCCCCCGGCGAACTCCCGTCGCGGCGCGGTGGGGGACGTAAATCTCGGCGAGGACGGCGGTGCGGGTCTGGCCGGGGATTTTCTCATCGGTCGCGGGCAGGCCAAGCGGTCCGGTGAGCGGGACAAGCGGATCGGGCAGGGGGCCATCCTTGGTGGCGACATGGCGGAAGCGGTGCAGCTTTACCCGGAGGCTGGCATCGTCGAAGGAGAGATCAACGACAATTCTTGGGGCGACTCCCGCGAGAATCACCTGAAAATCGACGAATTCATTGGCGGCGGCGGCCAACCGGATGCGCCGGGACGCAGCCGAGAAGAGATGATTCGACGCGAGGTACTCGGGCGGGTGGGCGGGAATGCAGTTGCCGGTCACGGGGTGGACCTTGTCCAAGGCGTCGATGATGGCGACCGACACGCCGGCGACGGTCGGCAGCGGGGCTGGGGCGGGGGCCGGAGGATCGTTCAGGACGGGCAACTCGACGGCGGGCGGGAGATTCGAGGCGGCGACGGTGATCATCGCCGGGGCCGAGGCGTTTCCCGCCCCATCGACGGCACTGATGGCGAGTGCGACCGCAGCGCCCGGTTGGATGGCCATATCACGCAGATGAAACTCGACCGGTGTTCCCGATGTCGCGGGCCGAGGCACGAGGTATTGCGGGACGGGCTTGCCGTTAGCGGTGATAAGAAAGCCGGCGATTCCCGCCGGTCCGTTGTCGGGCGGGGTCATCCACGAGACTCGCGCCTCGCCGGGCGGGAGACGGTCGGCCAGGACGGCGAGCGCGGACGGCGGCAGGGGGGCGATGCGATCCGGCTCGCCGAGGGTCACGGTCAGATACGGCGCGACACGGCGGTTCTGGTCGCGGCTGTAATGAAAGCGGTTGAGCAGCAGCTTATAGGTGAAATGATCCCCGTCGCGCTGATATTCCGAGCCGACATCGTCGATCAGCGCCAATCCGTGACTGATCCCCGCGACGCGAGCGCCGAGGACCGCCGGGGCGATTGCCAGGGTCTGCCAGCCGTCGGCGTCGGGCGCGGTGGCGTCGGCGAAGCCCCAGACGGTTCCGCCTTCGCCGGCGATGACGGCTGTGATGTCGCTGCCGGGCCAGGCCCACGGGCGTTTGGACTGCTCGGCGAAATTGAACGAGACGGATCCCGGCTGCACCGCATAGCCGTTGCCGGTTCCTTCGACCCACTGCGTGGCGATGCTCGAGACGGTCGCGCGGCGAAGGAAGTCCTTCGACGCCGAATTCAGATGCAGAGTTGCGGCGCGGATCACTCTGCCGCGCAGGGGGCTTGGATCGAAATCAAGCAGGGAAAGTTCCTGGATTCCCTTGGTTTTTAGCCGGGTCGCCGCGCCGTTGTTGCCATCGCGCTCGGCGCCGACAGCGCTGACCCAGGCATCGCGTATGATGTCCAGACGGATGGATTGTTCGGCCTGAACGATCGCGCAAGTGAGTCCGAGCAACACGGTGATGCCAAGTCGGAGCATGACATCATCATACTACGAACGATGGGCCGGAAAGTCGCAATGGTGGAAATCCCAGAGGCCCTTGCGCGGCTGCGGGGCGGTTGGCGCCGCACGTCGCGGCAGGGGAACATCGTGCAGGCACCTGCGCCGACGCCGAGCCGCATCTCACGCATCGCGGGCCTGCTGGTAGAGCCGTTCCAAGGCGCGGGCGGCGGCGACGGGATGGTAGAGGGAGGCGATTTTTTCACGGGCGGCGGCGCCCCATCGCCAGAGGATCGAGCGGTCGGCGGCAACTTGGGCGAGGATGTCGATCAAAGCGTCGCGGATCGTCGCGGTGGTCTGAATCAGTGCGGCTTGGCGAGGCGGGCCTTCAACGAACAGCCCGGTGAACCGCCGATCTTCGTTCAAGGGGATGGAAATCAGCCGGCCGGTGAGGTGGTCGTCTATCAGCTCGGGCATGGCGAAAACATTGGTGGCGATCGAAGGCAGCGCCTCGGCGGCGGCCTCGATGACGGCCCAGCCGAGGCTCTCATCAAACGTGGGAAGGACCAGTAGATCGTGTTCGCGCATCAACTGGCGAACCTGGATGTTGGGAAGCACGTCGATATGGCGGACGTGGGGCAGTTCGGTGAGCTTTCGACGCCACCGGGCTGAATCGGGGACGAAATCCTTGTGGACATAGCAGCGCTGAGTCAGGGCCGAGATGACGGTGAGGCGGATGTCGATCCCGCCGGCGCGCAGCGCATCGGTCGCCTCGACCAGGGGGATCAGCCCTTTGCGGAACGCATCGCCGCCGACGAACAGCAGGCGCAAGGGTCCGGGCCTGTGTTCAACGGATCGGGGCGGCGTGTCATTGGCGTCGGTCGGCGTCGGCCAGAGAATTCCGCCGCGAAAGATCTGAACTTTTTCGGCGGCATGGGAATTCCAGGCGGTGAATCGCCGGCGGGCCATATCGGCGGCGGCGTTGGACATGGCCAGGAGGGCGGCGCAGCGATCGGACTCGATCAGGCGGCGTCCGGTGTGAAGTTGCCATCGCCGATGCGGCCCGAGATAGCGTGGCAATTCGGCCTCGAACGAGACGAGGAAGCGCGGACCGTTGAGGGGAAGCTGATTGAAGGTGTGGACCAGGCCGACGGAGTGATCGAGCAGCAGGGGGGCGTTGGACCAGAACGATCCACCGCCGTGGCCGAGGATGCGATGCAGGGGCAGTCGCGGAAGGCTGACGTAGCGATATCCGTCGAGGGGCAAAAGATAGCTGAGCCGTTCGAGGCTGTAGCAGACGCCGACGACGCCAACGGTGGTCGGGTCGCGCCGGCATCGCCATCGTCCGCGTCGCGGCGGTGCCGGCGAAGCCGAGTATTGATTGGCGAGCGATCCGGCGGCGGTCATTGCCATTCCCAGCCTAGTCGGGGTTGACTCCCGTGTCTCCCGCACGCGCGTGAGAACCGGCATCAATGCATCCCGTTCACCACGCCGCCGGTCTGTGTCTCCCGCACGCGCGTGACAACCTAGGTTGGTGATGATAGTCGATGAGGCGCGAGGGGGAAGGGGAATGGATGAGGGGGCGATGCGGTGAGGGGGTGACAAGATGAGAGGATAGCCGCTGGTGCAAATGGTTCGGGGTCGGGCGGAGCAACGGCTCTCCTTTTTGCGCCCCGGGGGGGATGAACTCAGGCGCTGCGGCGCGGCAGCGCGGCCGGGGGATCGGAGCAGAAGCGCAGGCCGATGCGGGCGAGGGCGGCGACGGCGTTGTCGTGGTAGAGCTTTTGCAGAACGTCGTCGGGCAAGGCGAGTCCGCGAAGGGTGGGCTGGGCGTCGTCGGGCAGGTCCGGGTCGCGGATGGGGCTGGGGCCGATGTAGGCGGTTTCCCAGAGTTTGCGGTGGACCCAGAAGCGCGAGGCGAGGAAGTCGAATCGGCGGTCGTCGCCGGAAACCTGGTCGGAGCCGAAGAGGATGCGGTCGGCGTTGCGGATGAAGAAGTCGCGGGCGGCGTCGCGGCGGATCGAGATCTCGCGGGCGATCCAGCGGGTGGCCGAGCAGTCGAGCAGGAGATTGGGAAAGCGATCGAGCAGAGATTGAAGCCGCGGCAGGTCCTCGGGATTGCCGCCGAGATGCGCCCCGAGCCAGGGGACATGGCGGTATTCGCTCATGACCGATTCCCACATCGCATAATGCTCATCGCGGGTGCCGTACTTGGCGGCATCGGCGTACTTGCCGCGATACCAGGTGTCGGGATCGCCGACGTGGCTCATCAGCATCATCCCGCGATCGACGGCGTGGCGGATGAGCGGGCGCAGGCGCGGGGAATCCAGCCGCCATTGCCGCGACGCCATGGTGCCGGGCGCCATGTGAAATTTGATGATGCGGCTGCCGAGGTTGTAGAAGGCATCGAGCCGGCGCATCCAGTCATCGACGAAATCGGGGGAAGGGTCTTGCCATTTGGGGATGGCGATGAAATGCAACCGATGGGGGTACATTCGCTGAAGGACCAGGGCCTCTTCCAGAGGAGCCATGGTGACGAAGGCATCGATCCCGAAGTGACGGGCGGCGGCGAAGAAGTCATCGGCATGCCGGGCGGCGAGCAGGTGGGTATGGAAGTCAATGACCTCGCCGCGCACCTTGGGGCGCGGCATGGGGCGATGAAAGTCGAGGTTCAGACGGTTGTGGTCGAGCATGGATCGTGAATCATTCCCGGACAGGGGGGGGATTTCAACTTAGGAATCAAGGATTAAAAATTGAGCCGCGCACGAACTAAGTGGGAGGAATTGTGGATCAGCCGTATCCCAGTTTATCGAGGTCTTCTTCGCTCATGCCGAAGTGGTGGCCGATTTCGTGCAGGACGGTGGTTCGGGTTTCGCGGATGAGGTCGTCGGCGTTGGCGGCGACTTGCTCGATGTGATCCTGGAAGATGTAGATGACATCGGGAAGGCGGGCGGAGTCCTCGACGCTGCGTTCGGTGAGGGCGCGGCCGTGGTAGAGGCCGAGGAGCAGGTCGTTTTTCGTCAGGCCGACGCTTTTGAGCAGTTTGGGGCTGGGCCGATCGTGGATTTCGACGGGGACTTCCTCGAGAACCTGGGCGAACGGCTCGGGCAGTTCATCGAGGGCACACTCGACGAGACGGGCGAATTCGGCTTTGCTGACATGATGGGGCATGGCTACAATCGCGCTTCCAATCATAGCGTGCCGGGCGCTTCTCGCCATGTCCGAGGAGCGGGTTTCGGACAGGTTAAACCAGGAGCGTTCGTGAATCGCGGTATTACAACGGAAAAAGCCCGGGTGGGTTGCCACGGGATGCAAATCGAACGAGGGCGAAGTTGGGGCGGCGTGCTGGCGGCGGTGATGCTGGCGTTGGCGTTGAGCGGGTGCGGGACGCCCAGTTTCTTGATCACCCCGGTGCAAAATCCCACTCGGTTGCAAGAGGTGGCCGTGCGCGCGGGTAAGGGGTGGATGCCGGAAAAAGTGGCGATCATCGAAGTCGAGGGGATGCTGGCCAACGCCCGAGCTGGGGGGTTTTTGCAACCGGCGGAGAATCCGCTGTCGCTGTTCGTCGAGCAACTGGACCGGGCGGCGTCGGATGTGAAAGTCAAGGCGGTGGTGCTGCGGATCAACTCCCCCGGGGGGACGGTGACGGCGTCGGATACGATGTATCAGAAGGTGGTCGAGTTCAGGGCAAAGACGGGCAAGCCGGTGATCGCTTCGGCGCAGGAGGTGATGGCGAGCGGGGCGTATTACGTGGCGTGCGGCTGCGACCGGATCGTGGTGCATCCGACCAGCGTGGTGGGGAGCATCGGGGTGATCTTCAACACGTTCGATTTTTCCGGGACGATGGCGAAGATCGGGCTGCGCGAGCAGGCGATCAAGAGCGGTCCGCTGAAGGACATGGGTTCGCCGTTCCAGCCGTTGACGCCGGGGGCCAGACAGGCGTTGCAGGAAATGGTGGACGAGTATTTTCAGCGGTTCGTGGGGGTGGTGATCAGCCGGCGCAAGCTCGCCGAGAAGCCGGTGATGCCGCTGGCGGCCGATGATGCGGGGATCTTTTCCGGTCGGGTGTTCAGCGGCGAGCGCGCGGTGGCGCTGGGGCTGGCCGATGACACGGGCTTGCTCGAGGACGCGATCGCGGCGGCGCGTCGGGCGGGCAACGCGCCGGGTTCGGCGGTGATCATGTACAAGCGTGCGTATGGGGATCACAGTTCGATCTACGCTTCGACCGCGATCCGCGCGCCGCGGTCGGACGTATTACGATTGGAATTGCCGGGGGCGGGCGAAGCGTTGCCCGCGGGATTTTACTACTTGTGGCGGCCCTGATGAGGGCCATGGGCGGGGTTTGATGATTCAGCTTACCTGCACCCACTGCCAGACGGTGCTGACGATGGACGACGCCTTCGCCGGCGGGGTCTGTCGGTGCCAGCATTGCGGAACGATCCAGACGGTTCCGAAGCAGGTTCGTCCTGGCGCTGCGTCGCCGAAGCCGGGGGGGCCGACGCCCAAGGGGCCCAAGACGCTGTATTCGACGGCGGCGAAGGTGCAGGGATCGGGGCTGGATGAACTGGGAGACATCGTCGCGTCGAGCGGGCTGTCGCGCGGGGCGCTGCGGACCGCGCCGCCGGGCGCGGCGGTGCCGGCACCGGCGCCGGTGAGAAGCCTGATCCCTCTGCTTGCCGCGGCGGCGGCGATCATCGTGGCGCTGGGCGTGGTGGTGGTGTACCTGGCCCTGTCGCGCGGGGGCGCGGATGCGAATCGGCCCGATCCGCAGGCGGGCGTGGGCGGTGGGACCGCGCCGGTCGCGGCGGCGATCAAGACGCCGAATTTTTGCGGGATCAAGCTGGAGGTTCCCAGTGTCGCGTATGTTCTGGATCGCGGCGACTCGAGCCGGGAATATTTCGGGGAGATGATCCAGGCGACGCTTCGGTCGATCGAGTCGCTGGGGCCTGATCGGAAGTTCCAGGTGATCTTCTGGACGACCAGCAGCGGCAATGACGTGGCTTATCCGGTGGGGGGGATGGCCTATGCGACGAGCGAGTCGGTCGCGGGGTTTCGACGCGCCGCCGACGAGGTGATCCCCGCGGGCAGTACTAACGCCCGCTCGGCGCTGGAGCGGGCGATGAAGCAGAATCCCGGGGCGGTGGTGCTGGTCACGGGCAAGGGGTGGGCGCTGGACGATGGGTTCGTGAAAATGGTGGACTCGGCCCGGGCAGGCCGGTCGATCCCGGTTCACACGATTTCGCTGGGCAAGGGGAATTCCGGTGCGGCGCTTCCCGCGGTGGCCAAGTCCACGGGTGGGGAGTTTAAGGAAGCGGGGCGCACGGAATTGATGGGGGGGTAGAGGGGGGGTGAGGTGAGGAGGTCAAGGGGTGCGGGAGTGATGAGGTGAAAGGGCGAGGTTCGACTTTGAGCTTGTTCCGGGATGGGCCTGGGAGCTTGCGATTCTTCGGGGGCGATGAAGGGGACAAACGGAAGAATTCGGGGCGGTCTTCGCGCTGCTGAGGTTATCCCGAGGGAATATTTATTCTTGATGTCCCCGTGAGCCTCGGTACCTTCGTGCCCCGAGCCTTCGCGCCCTCGTTCCTTCGTGCCTCCGTCCCTTCGTACCTCGTCCCTCCGTTCCGCCGTGCCCCCGTGCCTTCCTCCCATCGCGTTCAAACGGCGGGTGCGTACAATCGCGGGGATGTCGCAGCGACTGATCGAATTGGTCGAGAGTTTCGGGCATCCGACGGTGGTTCTGCTCGGCGACTTGATGCTCGACCGATACCTTTACGGCGACGCCCAGCGGATCAGCCCCGAGGCGCCGGTTCTGGTGCTGCGCCACGAGCGCGAGGAGCATCGGCTGGGTGGCGCTGGCAATGTGGCGGCGTGCCTGGCGACGCTGGGGGCGCGGGTGCGCGTCGTCGGATTGGTTGGCGTCGATGATGCCGGACGGGATATCCGCCAACGCCTGGAGGTCGCCGGATGCGACGCTGGCGGAGTCATCGCCGCCGCGGGCAGGCGCACCACCGTGAAGACGCGGCTGGTCGGCTCATCGCAGCATAAAAATCCGCAGCAGCTCATGCGGCTGGACCTGGAGGATACCGCCCCGATCGACGCCGAGCTTGAGCAGGCCGTTGTCGATCGTTGCCAGCGGGCAATGGACGGGGCGCGGATGCTGGCGATCGAGGACTACAACAAGGGCCTGCTCAGCGACCCCTTGTGTCGGCGGGTGATCGCTCTGGCCCGGGCCGGTGGGCTGTCGATCCTGATCGACCCGGCGAACATCCCCGACTATTCGCGCTATCGCGGCGCAACGTGTTTGAAGATGAACCGTCCCGAGGCCGAGCGGGCCACCGGCCTGCCCTTGCGCCAGCCGGGGGATTTCGCGCCCGGCGCTGCGCGGCTGCTCGAGGCGCTGGAGGCCGAGGCGGTGATCATCACCCTCGATCGCCAGGGATCGATTCTCGCCAGCGCCGCCGACGGCCAGCGCCCCGCCGAACACCGGCTGCTCTCGACGCGCCAGCGTCAAGTCGCCGACGGCACCGGTGCCGGCGACATGGTCCTGGCGATGCTGGTCATGGCTCGCGCCGCCGGGGGAACCTGGTCGGAATCGGCCACACTGGCCAACATCGCCGGCGGGCTTGAGGTCGAGCGGTTCGGGGTGGTTCCCATCACCCGCGACGAGGTGATCGCCGAACTTTTTGCCGAGACCCATCAGCAGCTCGGCAAGCAGCGCACCCTCGAGCAGTTGCTGCCCGAGCTGGTCCGCCATCGCGCCGCCGGGCGCAAAGTGGTATTCACCAACGGGTGCTTCGACCTGGTGCATCTCGGACATGTGAAGTATTTCCAGTTCGCCAAGCGGCAGGGTGATTTGCTGATCGTGGCGGTCAACACCGATCAGAGCATCCGGCGGCTCAAAGGGGAAAAGCGACCGATCATCACCCAGGAGGACCGACTGGGCGTTCTGGAGGAACTGGAGAGCATCGACTATTTGCTCAGCTTCGACGACGACACGCCGCTGGAGATAATCCGGCAAATCCGGCCCGATGTGCTGGTCAAGGGTGCCGACTATGCCAAGCAGCAGGTGGTTGGCTGGGACCTGGTCGAATCCTCCGGCGGTCGGGTGGCGCTGGCGCCGCTGGTCGATGGTCGAAGCACCTCGACCATGATCCAGCGCATCGTTGAAGCCTACGGTTGACCATCCGCCAGACTGCCCAACGCCATGATCCGGTTTCCCTGCCATTGCTCCTATCGCTTTGAACTGCCCGACGACATGGCGGGGGGCTTGATGCAGTGCCCCAAGTGCGGGCGGCTGAATGATGTGCCGACCCTGAGCGATTTGCCGCATATCGCTGACGATGGGACGTTCGAGATCAGCCAGCCGCCGTCGTCCGATGCTGAGCAGCGTCTGCCCGAACTGAAACGGATCTATTCCAGCGACAAGATCGACGAGCAGACCGGCGAGGAAAAGGATCTTCGTCCCACCGAAGCCGACTATGCCCGCATCGGCCAGGATGACGCTGCATCCGCCGGCTCGCCGGTGCCCGGGCCGGCGCCCTCGCCGATTCGTCCGAAGTATGATCCGGAGACCGGCGAGCGGGTCCGCGAAATTCAGGTCCAGCAGGCTGAAGAGGATCGCCCGGACATCCCGATGGCTCGGCCGGCACCCCTGGGGTACGCCACGGCGCTTCAGCGTCATCATGTTCCGATACGGCGGGTCTTTTTCGAGCTTTTCACCCCGATCAATCTCGCGGTGATGTTCTTCGTCTTCATGGCCCACATGTCGTTTATGATTCTGATCATCATCGCCTTTTGCCTGTGGGCTACCCTGGGACTGCACGGCTCGATAATCAATATCTTCCTCACCGTGCTGCTGCTGGCCCACTATGGCAACACCATCATCGAAACCGGTCCGGACGGGCGCGACGAGCTGCCCCGACCGCTTCGGGACCTCAACTTTTCCGAAGACATCTGGCATCCGTTCACCCGGATGTTCCTGGCGCTGCTGATCTGCTTCGGTCCGGCGCTGCTGATCATTCGATGGATGCCAGCCCCGGCGTCGCTGATCCCCGCCATGATGGCCGCGGCCATGGGGATGCTGCTGTTTCCCGCGGTGACCTTGACCAGCCTCGCCGGCGGCACCTATCTAAACTTCCGGCCCGACCGGCTGGTGGAGATCATGCGCATCACCGGCGGACGCTACGTCGCGGCGGTGGCGCTGTGGGCGCCGGCGATTCTGCTCAATGCCTGGGTGCTGTTCGGCTACGACACGATCGGCGCTACGCTGGCCATGAACTATCCCTGGACCGGCTGGATCAACGAGTGGTCGGTGCTGTTTCCCATGTTGTCGCTGGCGGTCTTCTTCGCCCACTGGGCTGCTTGGCACACGGGGCTGCTGTATCGCCAGGAACACGAGCGATTCGGCTGGGTTATGCAACGATACGTCCGCCGCCCGCTCCGTCCGCGCATCGTTCCACCCCCGGTTCGCCCCGGCCCTTGACAGCCTCGATGCGGTGGGGATGAACCTGCGATTGTGCGGCGGATATCTTGAAGGGAGGGGTTCCATCCCTCACCATTTTCGTGGCTCGTGTCCCGGCGCCGAGGGGATGAACGACACCGTACAAACGTGCCGCGTATCTTTCGCAGGGTGGGGTTCGATCCCGACCATTTTTCGTGGCTCGTGTCCCGGCGCCGAGGGGATGAAACCTGCGGGATATACTTCATATCACGGGCGCGGGCGCGCGGCGGATTTTCTCCTGGCCGCATCGGCCTCTTCCGCCTCGAGCAATTCCGCTCGCTGGGAATCGGATAGGACCGACAAGCATTGTTCATCTTCCCGGCGCTGAATGGCGCGGATTTCCTCCAGCGCGGCCTGGTGAATCGCCGCGATCTTCTGCTTCTGGTTCTCGGTGAGACTGCCGATCCAACTCCATGGCTGGACCAGGCGCGGGGGCCGGCGGTCGACGGCGGTCGGTCGAGTGGCCGCAGGGCGGGGGGTCGCGGGTCGGGTGGTCGCCGAGAGGGCGAGTGCCGCAGAGCCGCTGATCAACATGGCCGCGAGAAAGAACTTGAGCCGGGACATGGATGTCTCTTCAACGATGCTATCGCTTTTTGGCGGGAGTGCCCTCGAACAAGGGATTGGTGATCGCCGTCGGCTTGGCCGCACCGGGCGCTGTCGCTGGGGGCGTCGAGGCTGAAGACCCCGAGGGTCGCGGCACCGGAGTCGAGGCTGAAGGCCCCGGGGGGCGCGGCATCGGTGCCGAGGCTGAAGGCCCCGGGGGGCGCGGCATCGGTGCCGAGGCGGGTTGGTGCTCGCCGTTGGATTTCTTCGTTGCCGCAGGCGCTGGCGGTTGGCGGGCGGGCGATTGGCCTGGGGCGGCGGCATCGGGTGTGGCGCGTGCCGCTCGCGGCATAGTGGGATGAGTCGCGGCCGCAGGCGCGGCTTGAGCCGCCGGTTGGGCTTGCGGATTTTCCGGCTCGGTTTCGCCGGGCGCCACGTCCGGGCGATACAGCTTGCCGTCGAACGCCTTCATGTATTCGGTCCAGTTGCTATCGATCCCCTCCTGCTGCGGACCGCGCGTCGCTGTCAGCGCCATCATCAGCTTGGCGTCGAGGTTCTCGATCGCGTGGACCACCATCGCCTCGGGCGTACACGGCGGGCGGACGGCACCATGCTCGACCGTCCCGTGATGGCTGAGGATGATGTGTTCCAGCACGTCGATCAGCGCCCGGGGGATTTCCTCGCCCAATTGACGCGACGCCTGGCGGCTCTTTTCCTCGACCCACATCGCCGCCTTGACGATATGCCCGACCAGATGCCCCGCGTCGGTGTAGCCGAAGCTGCATTCGTAGCTAAGCTCCCAGGTCTTGGCGATGTCGTGAAGGAAAATCCCCGTGATCACCAGATCGCGGTTGATCAGCGGATAGAACCTGACCACCGCGTCGGCTACTTCCATTGACCCCAGCGTGTGCTCCAGCAGGCCCCCGATGTAGGCGTGATGGAAGCTCATCGCCGCCGGTGCCTTGGCGAAATTGTTCATCAGGTCTTCGTCGTCGAGGAACTGCTGCACGATCGCCGCGAGGTGGCGGTTGCGGATGGTCCCGCACAGCGCGAACAGGCGCTGGCACATCGCGTCGATGTCCTTCTCGGTCTGGGGGATCAGGTCGCTCAGGTCGAACGCATCGCTCGCCGACGGATCGCCGAGGCGCTCGATGATGAGCTGCAAGTTGTTCTGATAGTTCTCCACCCGCCCGCGCAGGCGCACGAATCCCGACTCGGGGATGGCGTTGAACATGTCACGGGTGGCGTTCCAGATGCGGGCGGTCAACTGCTGCGAGCGGTCGGAGACGAAGGCCTTGATGAAATATTTCCCGGTGTTCGTGGCGGCGAACTGCTTGCCGGTGATCACATAGATATCTTCCAGCACGTCACCGGGCTGACAATCACGCAGATAAAGACGACGCATTGCGTACAACCCCGAGCAAAACGACAGGTGGAACAACGACACATGGCCGATACGCTTCGCCGTGCGGCGGGAACATCCCGATGCGGCGACGAACTTCGCGGCTCTAGATTGGAATCATCGGATGAATCGTCCCCGCGAGCAAGCCCTTTTTGGCATCACCCCATGGGTTATGCCCGATCCGAGGACCTTTGTAAACGACCGTCGTCATTGCGACACCGAACCCATCGGTGTTGATGTCGACAACCGGTTCAGTGCCCTTTTTCCGAATCGCAGGTGCTACAGCTCCTGAATCCGGAACTTGCGCCGGTAGCCCGTGGGCGTCATTCCGGTGGCGGCGCGGAAGACGTTGGCGAGGCGCTCGGGATTGGGAAAGCCGCTGCGGCGGGCCACCACCGGCATCGTCAGGTCGGTCCCGGATAGCAGTTCCTTGGCCTTCTCGACCCGCGCCCGGCGGATTTCCTGCAAGGGCGTGCGACCCAGGGTCTCGCGGAATTTGCGCTCGAGATAACGGCGATTCACCAGCACCGAAGCCAGCACGTCGCGCACTTTCACTTGGCGATGCACCTGCTCGCGGATGAATCGTACCGCCGTCAGCACGTCGGGATCGGCGATCGCCAGCAAGTTGGTGCTCTGGCGGGCGACCACCCCCACCGGGGGCAGCAGCACCGGCGCGGCCGGCGGCGGCGCCCCGGACATCAACTGATCCAGCAGACGCCCGGCCTCGAAGCCGATCTTCTGGGTCGGCAACGCCACGCTCGACAACGGGGGATGGGTTACGCGGGCCGTCAATTCATCATTGTCCACGCCCAGGACGCATACTTGTTCGGGCACTTGCACCCCCCCGATGCGGCAGGCTTGTAGCACCTCGGCGGCCATGTTGTCGGTCGTGGCGAAGACCCCCGCGGGCTTGGGGATTTCATGCAGCCATGCGAACAGGCGAGGATCCACCCCCTCGGGCGCGGTCGCACCGCCGGGCGGGGGCCGCCGCGATTCGTGGATTCTCTCGACCATAAACCCCTCCTTGCGGATCGACTCGGCGAACGCCGCTTCCCGCGTCTGCGAGAATGCCGCCTGCGACGGGCCGATCGTGCCGAATCGCTGCAACCCCAGGTCCAATAGATACGTCGCGGCCAGATGGCCGATCGCTGAATCATCCGGCAGGACGCTGGGAAAGGCCCGTTCGATCAACCAGTTCGAGACATCCACCACCGGGACATTCAGCCGGCGAAGGTCGGATAGGTACCCTTCTTCGACATAAGCGATGATTCCATGTGGCTTTGCCGCGGACAGCTTGACGGTGAGGTCCGCCGTCGGAAGGACCTGCCTCCAAATCCATTCCGGTCGCTGCTCGAAGTATTCGGCGATCCCCAGTTGTATGCCGTGGACGTATCCCACCCATCGATGCATCAATAAGAGGATGCGTTTTTCGGTCATCAGCGTAGTGTATCACAGAATGTCGCAGATTTATAGACTATTTTCGCCCTTTGACAGCGGAGGGGGCGTATAGTTCATTCGGTCTGACGAAGCAGAAAACGCTCTGTCGCGGAATTACAGACTTTTTTCGCATTTTGACAGGAGAGTTGTCGTACCATTGGCGAAGTCCGATTTCATCTCTGAGTCGATCGGACCCGCGCAGGATGTGAAACGAGGCGTTTTTATGAAGCATGCCAACGCGAGGGCTTTTACGCTGGTCGAGCTTCTTGTCGTGATCGGCGTGATCGCTGTTCTGATCGGCATCCTCATGCCCGCGCTGGTTAAAGCGCGCCAGGCGGCGGTGCGAACCCAGTGCATGTCCAACCACCGCCAGGTGATGATGGGTCTATTTCAGTATGTCAACGAATTTCGGGGCGTCCTGCCGCCATTCGAGCGAACCTACACCGAGCCGGTCTCAGGCCGGTATCCTTGGTACGCCAACCGCCACATCGGCAAGTTCATCCAGAACAGCAAGATGGATACGACCAACAACAATTCACCGGTTGGGGTCTGCCCGGCGCTGGGGTCGAAGGCATCGTGGGACGACATCGTGGGAATTGGCATTAACGAATGCTGGGACAACGGTATGGGCTGGGGAAATAACAAACTTAGCTCCATCCGGCTTTCCAGCGACACGCTGATGTTTGTGGATGTTGCGCGAGACAGCAATAAAAAGTCGTTTCTCATGGAGCAGCTTTACCAGGGCGACGCCAGCCCGCGCAGTTGGTCGGGCTCGGGGCGCGTCGTGGCGTATCGCCACGGCAAGCAGACCGTCGCCTCCTTCGCAGACGGCCACGTGGAGACCTTCGCCAGTAAGTACGAGGACTGGCAGTCAACCCAGTTCAAGCAGGGGCTGCACCAGGCGATCCTGGAAGGCAAGATCAAATACAAGGCGAAGTAGCGCATTGCATTGCATTGTGGAGTATGTTGAATCGGTTCACTTTCTTTTTCTCTAACTGGAGGACAGTTATGCAAGTTCCATTTCATCGTATCTCGAAGCACCTGGCGGCAATCGCAGTCGGTGCGATTCTGCTCGGAGCGTCGGCGGTTCAGGCGGCAGCCATCACATGGAGTGGTGCAACCGGAACGGCTTGGGAAACAGGCACCAACTGGGGTGGCAACGTAGCGCCGGCGGCCAACGACTACCAAGACATCGCTACATTCTCGCAAAATAGTCCCGCCAACAAGACCCCCACCCTAGCGGGGAGTCGCAACGTCGGCGGATTGAATTTCAATTTATCAACCGGTTGGACGGTGGGCGGTACTGGGTCTATGACTATGATTCTACGCTCGGTTACAAGCACCGGCGTCGGGGAGAATAACGTCAATATAAAACTCAAGACTTACCAAACCAATAACCCAAATACTTGGACCATTGGTGTCGGCAACATCTTGAATGCCAACGGCGGCATCTACCAGGATGGCAGTAGCAAGACGCTCAAAATAACAGGTGGCGGAACGCTCGTGGTTCCCGGTGCGATCGATGGCTATAGCAGCGGCTCCCTACTGCATATTGACGCCGGGACGGTGAAGATCGGCTCGGCCAACGTGTACTTGACGAGCAGCACGGCGGGCACGGCATGGATTGATAGCACCACCAGTTATCTTCAATTGAAGACGACAGTCGTCGCAGCCCAAGCGAAGATCACCAGTGGGAAGATACAGGATGGCACCGGCTTCGGCCTTGCCGTGACCGACCTCGGCAACAACTATGTACAGATCGCTGCGGTCCCCGAGCCGGCCTCGATGGGCCTGCTTGTCTTGGGCGCGTCGCTCGCTCTCGGACATCGCCGACGCCGCGCGTAAACGGCGGGCGAGTTTGCTGGTATTATACTTAGGCGAGGCGCGGCTAAACCCCGCGCCTCGCCTTTCAAAATGCCGAGCGATCTCTGAATTGATCCCGGCTGGATTATTCCGCTGAGTTGAAAGTCTAAAACGTTGGCTCATTGAGTAAGCTTTTTTATTTAAACCAAGCGCTTCATCGAATTTCGTTCACCACACCCTCTTACAAGGAGTTATGCCTTGACTACGCTGCACAAATGCCTCGCCGATCTCACCCTGATGTTTGTCGCCACCAGTTTGGCGCTCGCGGGTGGGCCGAAGTTTATGCTCACCGATGCCAAGGTCGCCCCCAGCGATGACCAGGTGACTTTTGAGAAGTTCGCCGACAATCAGTCGCTGACCATCAATTTCGCCCCCGGCGAAGCCGGTTACCCCGGCGTCAAGCTCACCACCGAGAATGGCGCGTGGGATTTGTCGGAGTATGGCCACATCGAGGCCACCGTCACCAATAAGGGCACCAAGAACATGCTCGTCGCCCTTCGCGCCGACAACGAAGGCGACTGGAAGAAAGAGCCCTATAACACCGCCCAGACCTACATCAAGCCCGGGCAGACCGGCACCATCAAGCTGATCTTCGGCTACTCGTACAATAAGCCGGCCTACAAACTCGATTCCTCGAAGGTAATCGCGATACTCATCTTCACCGGCAAGGTGAAGGACCAGACCCGCATCGTCGTCGAATCACTCACCGCCGGCGGCCAGCCCGGCGAGACCATGCCCGTGGACCCCAAGTCGCTCCGCATCAAGCCGGAGAATGGAAAGCTGCTGGGTGAGGGCGTGAAGTTCAACGCGGAAAAGCAGCTCACGGCCAAGGACGCGAGCGTGTCGGCCGCCGAGGGGGCGCTGGAGATCACTTTCCCGGCTGAAAAGGAGGGTTCGGTCTCGATCAAGCCGGCCGAAGGACGCTGGGATTTGCGACAGGCGCTGCAAGTGAGCGTGAAGGTGAAGAACAGCGGCGAGATGCCGGTAAGCCCGCGGTTTCGCATCGATAGCAACGCCGGTAAGAGTTCCTGGGTCGAACCGGCCGATCCGATCGCGGCGGGCGCGGTTCGGGAAATCTCGATTCCGTTCAAGGCAGCGACGATCTGGAACGGGGAGAAGGGTTCGGGCGATCAGCTCACCAACGATGCCGTCGCCGCCGTCGTGATTCAGCGCGACAAGGCCGCGGGCGAGGGCAAGCTGGTTGTCGAGTCGATCGTCGCCGGCGTTCCTCTGGCGCCGCCGCGGCCCGAGTGGCTGGGCAAGCGCCCGCCGGTCGAAGGGGATTGGACGCAGACATTTAGCGACGATTTTGACGGTCCGGGCATCGACGCATCCAAGTGGAACATCTACGGCGAGAACTACTGGGACAAGCAGAGCCACTTCAGCAAGGACAACGTAATCGTCGCCGACGGGATGGCGCGTTTGCGGTTCGAGCGCAAGCACGGGTTCCAGAATGATGACCCCAATCACAAGCGCCAGACCGACTATGCCACGGGGTTTCTCCAGACGTATGGCAAGTTCACGCAGAAGTATGGCTACTTCGAGAGCCGCATGAAGCTGCCGACGGCCCCGGGGCTGTGGCCGGCTTTCTGGATGATGCCCGATCGCGGCGTGGCGGGCGACCCGCAGTGGAAGCGTCAGGACACCAAGTTCGGCGGGATGGAGTTCGACATTATGGAGTATCTCACCCGCTGGGGTCCGTATCGCTATAACATCGCCATCCACTGGGACGGGTATCAGAAGGATCACAAGTCCACCGGCAGCGACAAGATTTACTTTCAGCCCGACGCCGATGGGTATTTGACCGCCGGGCTGCTATGGACGCCGGGCGAGCTGGTCTGGTATTGCAATGGTAATGAGGTCGCCCGCTGGAAGAACGATCGGGTCTCGACCGTTGCGGCCGAGATGATGTTCACCTTGCCGATGGGCGGCTGGGACAACAGCCCGCTCGATGATGCGAAGCTGCCGGATGACTTCGTGATCGACTATGTCCGCGCCTGGCAGCGAAACGATCTGGCGGAAACCGGAGGCGGTGCGACCCCGGCGGCGCGGTGACGCGGGGGGGTGGTATCATCGTCGCGGGGGCGATCTGCTGGAGGCCAGGGGCATTTTCGGCGGGCTTGTATCCCCGTCCCCCTCTCCCGGTGCTGAGCTTGTCGGTTTTCGACGATTTCGCCGTCGTTTTTCGAGTGCCAAGGTGGATCGGATGCCGAATTTCCGACCAGATCGACAGACTCTACTCTGCGGGGGGGCTTGGGGTGGGGGCCATTGGCGAAGTTTCAGGGCACGGTCCAGGAGGAACCGACGGGCCATGGGCCGGGGACGTAGCGGGCTTGGACATCGTGCCAGACCACCTTGGCGCCGCTGATGCTCTGATTGTTGCCGCTCACGCCGTTGCTGGGGCGGTTCAGGCGGGTGCGAGCGGGAAGCCACAGCCTCGGATCGGCCGCGGCGATCTCGTCAAGGGCCTGGGCATGGCCGTCATAGAACAGGCAGTTCAGCCGGCAGGCGCCCGGCGGTGATTTCGCCGAGCGGGCGCCGTGACGATAGGAATAGAGCCGTCCATCGACCGCGGCGGGCGGGCCGTCGAGCGCGCCCACAGCGCCGTGGCGCATGTAGGCGGCCGAATCGCCATAAAACGCTCCATAGTCGCTGAATGAGGTATAGTAGGTCCGCGTATCGGATGGGTCGATGCTCAGAACATAAGTCGGCGACGAGAGTACGGCGGGGCCGCTGTAGCGCAGACGCTTGGTGCCGTCGGCGAGGTAGACCTTCTCGGAGGGGGCTCCGATGCTCAATATGTTCGGGACGTACCCGGTCGGCAGCGACCAGCACCCGCCGGCGTGCGGCGGCGGGGGAAGGAGGCAGACGTTGCCTTGGAAGCCGGCGGTGGCGTTGAACGGATACAGGCTGTAATCGACATTGAGAAACGTCATCGCGGTCAGATAGCTGAGGCTTTGCAGTGTCCCCAAGGCGGTAGATCCAGCGCTGGACGGCGTCGAGAGCATCCCGAGGTTGGAAGGGCATTGGAACTGGCGCAGCCTGGTGTAGAAGGCGTATCGTGCCGCCACATCGATCCCATCGAGTTCCGGCGATGCCAGCCCCATCGCCTTGGCAAGCGGGTAGATGTAGTCATTGCATTCGATCGGCCCGCGCAGGTTCATCAGCGACCGGCTTGGGTCGGCCGGCACGCATTGATTACCCACATTTTTCCAGAGATGCCTGCCGCTGGTATTGCCGGAGCCGGGGATATACCCGTCGTTTTCGGCGAGATACATGGCCAGCGCTTGGCCGATCGCACGCAGGTTCCCGAAGCAGGTGATGCTGTTGGCCGCGTGGCGGGTCGCCGAAATCGCCGGCAGCAGCATGGCGAGCAGGACCGTGATCAGCGCGACGATCACGAGCAATTCCGAGATTGTCCAGCCCGGCCGCGGGCTTGCGACAGAGGGATGGGATCGAATCGACATGATGCCGACTCCAGCAAGAACGCCTGGGAATCCGATTCTTCCGCCCCGTCCGTCGAACCATTGCATCTAGCGATTACGCATCGCAATACCCATGATGCCTTGGCCTGCGCGAAAGTCAACTTGCGCGCGCTTTCACGACAGGATCGCAAGCACCCTTTTCCCCGCCAGTTCCATCGTTCCGACCACTCCCGAGCTTTGCGATCGCAATAAACCCGATACCAAGTGATGCGTTACCTAAGACCATGCACGCCTTCTGTCACATGGCAAAATAGCCCACCACAAATAGGGGACGTTGCTTGTAACTCGATATACAAAAGACGGTTATATCGTAATTATGTCACGTATGGCGTTGTGGATATGCGACATATTCTATGGAGAGCAATTGCTATCCAATCGTTGATCTCGAACGAAACGGGGCATAACCGTCGTGGTAAACGTTATTACAAAGAGACTTATGAAGATATCTCTCGGGTGGCGACGGGACATAATAGAATCCCGGAAGTATGCAACGCTATGATGTGGCGAAAACGTATGGAATATAAGCGTGACATAAATATGATGTAAAGCATTGTGGCACCTGTAGTTACAAGCCACGTCCCCAATTGGCATCACACGGGCGGGTCGTGCGCGTGCGCCTGCACAACGCCGAGACGATCGGCAATCGCCGCAAGCCCGAAGGCGTGCATGGGGCGTATCTGTTCTACTGCATCGGCGAAGCGCCCTCGGCCGATCCGTCGCAGTGGCGGTTTGCCG
>JBBQNJ010000059.1:0-32567 GCA_038329845.1 Tepidisphaerales bacterium
TGAACACCAACGGGACGGCGGCGGTGCTCGAGGCGGCCCCGGCCCGGGGGGCCCGGGGGGCCGGGGGGGGGCGGGCCCCGGGGGCCCGGGGGGCCAACGTTCAGCGGCTGATGTTCGCCGCCAGCAGCGCGGCGTATGGGGATTCGCAGGAACTGCCCAAGGTCGAAACGATGCCGGTGCAGCCGAAAAGCCCCTATGCGGCCAACAAGGTGGCCGGGGAGGCGATGCTGCGGGCGTATGCTTCTTGTTATGACATGGACACCGCCAGCCTGCGGTATTTCAATATTTTCGGGCCGCGCCAGAACGCCAACAGCGCCTACGCGGCGGTGATCGCGGCGTTCGGCAAGGCGCTGCTGGCCGGGAAACGCCCGATGATCTTCGGGGACGGTGAGCAGTCGCGCGATTTCACGTTCGTGGACAACGCCGTCCACGCCAATCTGCTGGCGGCCCGGTCATCGCGCCGGATCGGCGGGGAAGTGATGAACGTCGCCTGCGGGTTGCGGGTGACGGTGAACGAGCTGGCCGAGAAGATGGCGAAAATGCTGGGCCGGCCCGACCTGATCGCAGAGCATGGCCCGGATCGGGCCGGGGATGTGAAGCATTCGCTGGCCGATTTGGCGAAGATCAAGTCGATCCTCGGCTACGAGCCGGTGGTCGATCTGGATCGCGGGCTGGCGGTCACGTGCGACTGGTATCGCCAGTCCGCGGGCAAGTAGCGCGGTTCGATGAAATTGCCCGCCGACTCGACCTGCGGAAAATCGCACCGGTCCGGCAATCGCCCCAGCGCCGGCAATCGCCCCAGCGCCCGCGACCGCCGCGGCACCGGGGAACGCATCGCACCGGGGATCGCAGCGGCACCGGGGATCGCATCGCACCGGGGATCGCATCGCACCGGGGATCGCATCGCGCCGGGGATCGCATCGCGCCGGGGATCGGCGGCGGCTCGTTGCTGGAAGTCCAGCCGGTCCGCTTGGCGACCCGCTCGGTTATACGCACGCGCCGCCCGGGGGGAGTCCGATAAGGCCGTCGCCAAGGCATCTCCAAGCGCCGAGCGGTCGAACGTCCGATGCCACGGGATGTGACTGACCCTGGCCTCGAATCCCATCGTGCCCCGCTGTCGCCGTTGATGCGTGGGTTGTGGAAGCTGGCGGTCGCCGCCGTGACGTTGGTGGCGACCGTGGCGATCGGCAACGCCTTCATCGCCCCCGATCGCGCGGTGGCCGGCAACATGCTGGGGCATGATTTTCTGGCGTTCTACACCGCCGGCACGTTCGTCCGCGAAGGCCGAAGCGCCGATCTGTACGACCTTGAAGCGGTGAAGGCGTTTGAAGATCCTCTAATCGCCCGCGAAGGCTTGCCGGTCGAAAGTACCAGCACGTTCGCGCCGTGGTGGAACCCGCCCTTCTACGCCCTGCTGTTCGCCCCGCTCAGCCGGCTGTCGTTCAAGGCGGCCCTGGGTGTGTGGTGGGCCGCGGGAGCGATCTCGCTCATCGGGGCGATTGTCCTGATGATCCGCTGGCTGCCCAGGCCGTTTCGGACCGACTGGCGATATGCCGGACTGGCGGCGATTCTGATTGGCGTGTCGATGCCGGCGATCCTCGCGGCCACGCATGGACAGAACACGTTCATCTCGCTGCTGATCATCTGCGCCGCGATCACCTTCTGGCGATCCCGGCGGGCCTTTTCCGCCGGCCTGATCGCCGGTCTGCTCTGTTACAAGCCGCAGCTCGCGGCGGTGATCGCGGCGGGGATGGTCCTGAGCCTGGGCCGCCGCGCCCTGCTTGGCCTGTGCATCAGCGGCGGCGGCCTGCTCGGCCTGACGCTCATCGCCATGCCCGGCGCGCTGATGGATTACCTGCATCGCCTGCCGGTCAATGTGCGGTTCATGCAGGTCCAGAACACGTATCTGTGGGAACGGCACGTCACGCTCAAGGGGTTCTGGCGGCTGCTGCTGCTGGGCCGTGATGCCGCCGAGGCCACGCCGGCGGTGCAGCTTTGGACCTGGGCGACCGCCGCCCTGCTCGCCGCGGCGCTCGGAGCGTTGCTCTGGCGGCGGCGTGATGCCAACTCCGGCGGGGTTGATGATCTAATCGCCGCGACCCTCGTGACAATGCCCCTGCTCATGCCGTTCTATTTCGATTATGATCTTCTGCTGCTGGCAGCGCCGGCGGTGCTGCTGGGCGCTAGCCGGTTGGCGCGGCCAAACCCGCCGGCATTGGATCGCGGGTTGATCGCGGCGTGGATCGCCCTGGGCGCGTGGATGCCTTTCAATCCGGCGGTCGGCGGGCATTGGCACGTGAATGGGACGGTGATCCTGCTGGCGGTGGTGGCCGCGATGACGCTTGCCCGGGCGCTGGGGCGAGCGGCCGATCCGGCGGCGATGAGTGATCAGCCCGACGCCGATCACTCCGATCACTCCGATCACGGCGATAGCGGCGCGGCGAACGACAAGCGGCCATGGGCCGAGGGAATCGCGGCATGAAACTGAACTTCTGGCAATGGCTCGGAATCCTGCTGCTGCTCGGCGGCATCGCGGTGTGGATCTACGAACATCGCGGCGTCGATAAGCCGGCGGCCCCGCCGATCACCGCCCCGGTCGTGCGCTGATCGCTTCACCGCCGCCACCCATTCCCCGTCATGTCGATCGGCGACCGCCAAACGTCCCGCCACCTGCGCCGGGACATCCTCAGCGCCTACATCGTGACCGCCTCGCGCATCGGATCGTGGGTGATCCTCTCGGCGCTGATCATGCGCTGGGTCGGGCCCGAGGCGTTCGCGCTGCTGGCGCTGGTCCGCGCTACGCTGGGTGTGCTGAACTACGCGGCGGTCGGGCTAAGCCCAGCGCTGATCCACGCCCTGGCTCAGGCGCTGTCTCGGCGGGATAATCCCTCGGCCCGGGCCGATGAATCCCTGCCGATCCTCTATGGCAGCGGCGCGGCACTGGCATGGGTCGCCGGCTCGCTCGCCGGCGCCGGCTTGCTGGGATTCCTATCCATCTTCTCATCGGCCTTGGGCGGGGTCGGCTCGGCCACCTTCACGCTGATCCTGCTGCTGGGGCTGGGCGTGGTGATCCGCCTGTTCAGCGATGCGATGGGCGCGATCCTTCAGACCCACGGGCGAATCACCCATGACAACGCGATCCTCAGCGGCGCCGAGATCATCTGGGCCGTCGTCGCCGCCGCGGCGCTGGTCGCCTGGCGCAGTGCTGATTGGGCCACGAGCGTCGGGGGGGCGTACGTGCTGGCATCGGCGGGAATGCTGGTGGCGCGGGTGATCCTGGCGCGACAGGCCGCGCCCCGCTGGTCGCGCCCCAGCGCCGCGGTCTGCCGCCGGCTGCTGCTGTTCGGAACCCTGGTGATGCTCACCCAGTTGGCCGACTACCTCTACGCCCCGACCGATTTCCTGCTGATCCGCTTTCTGATTGATCCGCTGGCGGTGGCCGATTACGCCCCGGCGGTGCAGATCGACTCGGGGCTGCTGCTGCTGGCCGCGGCACTCGGGTCGGTGCTATTGCCGGTGAGCGCGCTGGCTCATTCGCACGGAAAGCACGAATCCCTTCGACGTTATTATGTTCGCGGAACGGTGCTGATCGCTCTGCTGCTCAGCGGGGTGAGCGTTCTCGTCTATCTGCTCGGTCCGCAAATTCTTCGCCTGTGGCTGGGTCGATGGATGCCGGTGACGGTGGGTCTGCTGCCGCTGGTGCTGGTCAACACGATCGTGGGCGGCAGCGGAATGGTGGGCCGGGCGGTGCTGATCGGGATGGGCCGGATCGGTCCGTACACCGCCAGCGTGTTGATCGCCGCGGCGATCAACGTCCTGCTGAGCCTCCTGTTCATCCGCGCCGGCTGGGGCCTAAACGGAGTGATCCTGGGAACGGTTATCGCCACGCTCGGGCGCTGCGCCGTCTGGATGCCGTGGTACGTCCTGCGAGCGCTGCGCGCTTCAACGCCGACGTCAGGTGGCCGCGGGAACTGATTCGGCCCCGTCGCGCTTCCACCAATGACTGAACGCCCCGGTGTAGAGCGTCTTTCCGCCGCGATCGACGTTGATCCACAGGAAATAGTTGTGGTAGTTCACGTCCTTTAGAAACGCCGCGGCCGGATCCAGCGAAATCCCGCGCTCACCAAAGCTGCTGATCTGATCCTTAACAACATCCCCGATCGTTTTCCCGCCGCTGGTCTTGCCATCGGCCCCCACGACCAGTTCCTCGCGGAGATAGCGCTCGAAATCCGCCTTGCTTGGACGGGTGATCAGTGCGACCAACCCCAGCGCTGCCAGCAGCACGACAATAAGCAGAGTTTTCATGGTGGTGGATTGTATGCCAAGCGAGCCCGACGGGGCCAGTCCCACGTTCCAAGCCGTGTCCATCGAATCCGAATGGCGGAGGGCATTGGATTACCGAGGCCCCCGCGTGGTCGACCGCACGCCCGATTTCGGGGCAAATCAAAATCCCCTTACCTCGCCGAATCTTCGTCGGCGTGCAGATGCGGACGCAAGGCGTCCAACGCGGCGGGCCAATTAAGATCCCCTTACCCCGCCGAATCTTCGTCGGCGCCAATCACCTTAGGCACGCGGAAAAACCGCCCATCGGTCGCCGGCGCGTTCTTCAGAACCTCCTCGACCGGCAACGATGGCTCGACCACATCCTCGCGCAACACGTTTCGCAGCGGCACCGCGTGGGCCATCGGCTCGACACCAGCGGTGTCCACCTCGGCCAATTTCGCCACGTATTCGAGAATCGACTCGAGCTGGGGCGTGAACTTCTCCAGTTCCCCCGGCTGCAATTCAAGCCGCGCCAGCTTGGCCACATGCCGGGCCTGCTCAGGAGAAATTGCCTCACCTGCCATGCGAATCTTCTACTCTCGCGCTTGCGACCTGGCAAGCCATCGTCGCGCTGATGCACCTGACAGATTTATCCACCACCGCCCGGGTAAAGAACTTGCGACCTGGCAAGCCATCGTCGCGCTGATGCACCCCCAATTTCCCCGGTCGTCGCGTTTCTTCAACAAGCCGACGAGGAAGTCGGCGTTCCCAGAGAGCCCGACGACCCCGCCATCGGTTCGCGGAACGCCGACGCCCCTGTCGGCTCTTGATTCGCAAAAGGTAGCGGCAAACTGGGGATGGGCTTGCCCCCAAAACTGGGGATGGGCTTGCCCACGAATGGTGGGCGCGCCGGGCGCGGGCGGATAATCTCTGGCCATGTTGACCGACGACGGGCTTGTTTCCGCGATGCCGCCAGCGCCGCCAGCGCCGCCAACGCCGCTGCGGCGAGGCGATTGGGTGATCCTCACGCTCGCGGGAGTGTTGCTTTTCGGATACTGCGCCTTCAGCGGCAAGCCCCTGACGATGCACGAGGCCCGCCTGCCGCAAACCGCCCGCGAAATGCTGCAAACCGGCGAGTGGCTCTTGCCCCACAGCGGCGATCGGCCTTGGCTCGAGCGTCCGCCGCTTCCCCATTGGACATTGATCGTCATCGGGCATCTCACCGGCGGACTCGACGAGGTGTGGAAAACGCGCCTGCCCGCCGCGATGGCGGGAACCGCCACCTTGCTGCTCATCGGGTGGATCGGAGCCAGGTTGCTCGGGCGCGATGTCGGAATGCTCGCGGCGATCTCGCTGGCGACCATGTACGAGTTCTATTTTTATGCCGGACAATCCGAAGACGACATCTTTCTGGCCTTGCTGACGACCGCCTGTTTCGCCCTGTTCGTCGCTGGCACCGCCAGCGCGAATTCCGGTAAACCCGAGCGTTTTGTCGGCAATCGGTCTTGGCCGGTGTGGGGATTTTTCGTTGTCCTGGGAATCAGCAGCCTGGCGAAAGGGCCGCTGGTCGGCGCTTCTCAAGTTCTCGCCGCCACCGCGGCGTTCACTCTGCTCAGCCGTGATCGAATCCTGATCCGGCGGTACCTGTGGCTGTGGGGATGGCTGGCGATGCTGGCCCTGACGATCGCCTGGGGTTTGTACGCCTGGTGGGTCTATCCCAGTGTCTGGGATAACTGGAAGTACGACTACACCGGCCCGTTCGGCAAGCAGCCGGCCTGGTACTACCTCGCGGCCTTGATGTGGACGATAGCGCCGTGGACTCCCTTGGCGTTGGCCGGGCTGTGGATCACCCGCGACCGCGCTGTTCACCGCGGCACCAGCCCGCAGCGGTTCATCTGGTGCTGGACACTTATCCCCCTCGTGCTGATTTCGATCCCCGCCCGCAAGCACCATCACTATCTGCTGCCCTCCCTGCCCGGCTGGAGCCTTCTGGCGGGGATCGGGCTAGCGCGCCTGGGCGAATGGCTCAAATCCCGACCAAAAACCCGCCATGGCCTGGCGTGGAATCTGGCCGTCGTCGGACTGCCGGTGATGGTCTTTCTGACCTTCGGTGCAGTCACTGGAAAAATCCCCGGCCCGGCGGTTTACCCAATCATGCTGGGGGTGGTTTTTGTGGCGTGCATCGCCGGCGTGACGCTGGGAATCGAATATCGCCGCGGCGCCTGGGCGATGGGCGCGGTCTTTGTGGGATTCTGCTGTTTCGCCGCCTGGGGACAAAGTGTCCTGGGGACGCGGGACGAACGGCGGAGCACCGACCTCGAGTTCATTACCCAGGTCGGGCGGATTGTTCCGACCGATGAGCCCTTGTTCATCGTCGCCGACGACACGCTGGATTTTTTCCGATTTCAGTTCTACTCCAGGCCGAGCGCCCGGGTCTTGCAGAACATGACGTTCCTGTTGGACGAGAAAATCACCGCCCCGCGTGTTCACGTGATCGCCCGCGCCGACGATGCGCCTTACATCGCCGATGCACTCGGCAATTTTACGGTCGAAGCCACCAGCCCCCGCACCCGAGCCGCGAAAAAGCCCGGCGATATCTGGACCCTGTACCGAATCGACTTCAAGCCCGATCTACACCGATACCCCGCCCCCGGGATTTCCGTCCTCCAAGCCATGGGACGAGAGGACGTACGAATTAGGAATTAGGAATTAGGAATTAACAATTAGCAAATACAATGATTATTCAGGCCTGGCTTGTGATTCGCAATTTAATTCTACACTCTCGCGGGCGGGTCGCTGGCGGGGAAGGATTCCATCGCGGCCTCCTCGAGTGCATCCTCGGGTTGCTGACCGCTGCCGGCACGACGATGGCCCTCGTGCGGCGACGACGGGGAGCCTTCGGGGTGATGTCGGCAGCATCCGCCGAACATCCCCTTGAACGGGTTCCTGCCCCTCAGGCCGTAATATCCGAGTACCCCGCCCGCCGCGGCGAGGATCAGCCCGGCAATGGATCGCCGCCACACCGCTAATCCGATCAGCGTCGCGGCACCGGTCATCAGAGCGCAAGCGGTGGCCTGCGCCTGCGGATCGACTCGCCAAATCACGTATTCGCCATTCACGTACCGTGCAATGTATCTAGGCCTTGGCATTAAAACCTCTCGGTAAAGAACCGGCGTAACTCCCGCAAAATCCGGACCATTGCCCGTGGCTGCATGTCCCCCCTGTTCGGCGCGCGGCAGGCTGGAAGTCCGCACCACAATGGCGCGCGGGGCGGGCTGGAAGTTTGCATCACAATGGCCAGTGGAACAAGCGTCCCAGGCGCGAGATAGGCTGGAAGCCTGCACCACAATCGCGCGGACTTCAGCCGCCCAGCGTGGCCCAGTGCAATCGAAACTCCTCGAACGCGATTCGCCGCAAGTAGGCCGCGTAGGCTTTCTCGATCGACGCCATATCCATCTCGAGATAGTGCTCGAGCATCGGTTCGACGGCGTTGCGGTTCCACGATGAGCGGGCCGAGCGGTGCGACCCGGTGGGATCGAACACTCGACCGGCGGCGGTGTCGGTGAGCCATCGTCGCAGCGCCGGGCGATACTTCGCCTGATCGGCTTCCCACAAGAACTTGGCGAAGGCCCATGCCTGGGCGTAAAACGCCTCGATCCGGTCCCCGCTCATCCCGACCACTTCCCCGGCATGCATCCGAATCAACCGCCGCAACGGCCAGAGTCGCTTCTCCACCATGGCGCTGCGCAGGGCCTGCGCCCGCTGCGGATTGAGCGACAGATTCCACCGCGGCAATCCCCCCTGCCATTCGACCTTCTCGAACAAACAGGCCATTCCCTCTTCCAGAAATGGCGGCAAGCGCCCGACGAAATGACGGGCCACGAATTGATGCCACCCCTCGTGGGCCGCCACGGAATACGTCGCGACGTCCCCGATGTAGTACGCCACGTACCAATCCCGCACCGTGTAGCCGCCACGGAGGATCTGGAGATAGATCGCCGAATCCGCCCCGGTGTGGCTCCTGGTGAACTGGTTCCACTGCGCCCGTTGGCCGAACACGTAGCAATCCATCGGTCGATCGGACAGTATGACTCCCTCGGCCACCCGCGAATACTCGCCCAACGCGCCTTCCATCAGGCGGGCAATGTCGACTTTCACTTCGTCATCGTCGATCGTGGTCAAAATGCGATAGTGCGTCGTCCGGATCGCCTGCCCCGCCGACCCTTCGTAGCGCCACGGCGTCGTGATCAGCGGCTCGCTGGCACGCGGACCATGCCACTGCCCCAGCCCCGCCTCGCGGGCGCAGCCGCCGGCGAACGCCAGCATCACCGCCAGCGTGCCGAGCATTCGCCTTGGCATCCATCGAATCGGCATAAAACCTCGTTGCGACGGCCCATCATCCAGTTTGCCAGCATAAGCCGCAACCGAGAGAGGGCGGAGGATGACGAGGTGGCGACTCCGTTAGCCCGAAACGCCAGCGAGGAGATGATGGGGTGACGAGGTGATGGGGTGACTTCGTTAGCCCGAAGCGCCAGCGAGGAGATGATGGGTTGACGAGGTGATGGGGCGACTTCGTTAGCCCGAAGCGCCAGCGAGGAGATGATGGGATGATGGGATGATAGGGTGACTTCGTTAGCCCGAAGCGCCAGCGAGGAGATGAGCGGGTGACAATGCGAAACAGGCGACCGGCCGGATCTCGCCTCCACCGTTCTATTGCGTCACACTCGCACCTTCTCACCCCTCACCCCCTCATCCTCTCATCCCCTCATCCCTCCTCGCCCATTGCATCCCGTTGGATCGACGCCGAGAATCGTAGCCCGATGCCGTTCGCTCTGGGCCGGGCCATATTCGTCATGGGGGTTGTCGCGGCAATCACCGGCGGGGCGATTGCGCTGCGCGGGTCGGGGGGCCGGGCTGATCTTCAAATCTGGGTCTTCGCCGATTCCCACCAGCGCATCTTTCAGCCGCTGATTCACAAGTATCAGGCCTCGAGCGGTCAGACCATCGCCCTCCAGCTCGTCAAGAGCCAGGCGATGCGAATCCGGCTGCAACAGGCGTTCTTGACGCATCAGCCCGAAGTGCTGCCCGACTTGGTTGAGGTGGAGATCGGCGCGATGGGAACATTTTTCAGGCCGCCGCTCGAGGATGTCGGATTCCTCGACCTCACCGATCGCATCAAGGCTTCCGGCTGGTACGAGCGGATCGTCCGCAATCGCTTTGGACCCTGGACGAAGCAGGGACGTATCTTCGGCGTGCCGCACGATGTCCATCCGGTGACGCTTTGCTACCGCGAGGATCTGTTCCGCGAGGCGGGGATCGACCTAGCCGCCTGCGACACCTGGCCGTCGCTCCATGCCGCCTGCATCCGTTTCCGCGACTACTGGCGGCGGGCGGGATACCCGGTTCGACACGCCATCGAATTGCCCCGTGCCAACGCCGATGCGCTGGTCATGATGTTGCTGCAACGGGGGGTCAATCTGATCGACGAGCAGAATCGCATTCATCTGAATGATCCGATCGTGGCGGCCACGCTGGCGTTCTATGTTCAGATGGTCGCCGGAGCTGGGGATGTGGCGTCGGACTCCGGCGGCGCTGCCGGATCACTCACTCGGGACGTGCAAGAGGGGAACCTCTGCGCGTTCCTCACACCCGACTGGCGCGTGTCTGAGCTGCGCCGATACGCTGTAAATCAGGACGATCCATCGAAAGATATCTCCGGGCGGCTGCGGATGATGCCGCTGCCGCGATTCGATCCCGGCGACTGCCCGACCAGCACCTGGGGCGGAACCATGATGGGAATCTCCCGCGCGTGCAAGGATCCCGACCGCGCCTGGAAGCTGCTCGAGTACCTTTACCTCAGCCGCGACGCACTTCGGGCCAGACAGGCGATGAGCCACATTCTCCCGCCCGTGCCCGAGTTCTGGTCCGATCCGATCTATCAGCAGCCGGATGCCTTTTTCGGCGGACAGCGGGTTGATGCGCTCTACGTGCAACTGGCTAGTTCGGTCCCGGCCCGCATCGTCACGCCCGCCAGTGCCGTCGCCATCTCGACCCTCGCGTACGTACAGAATCGGGCGATCGAGTCCCTCGAATCGGACGGCCCGGAAGGTCTGGAGGCACGATGTCAGACATGGCTCGATGCCGCCGCGGCCGATCTGGAACGGCGAATCCGCCACTGGAGCTTCACATCGGAGCGGCCATGAGCCGGCGGGCGCCCGGCGCGTGGCGAGATCGGACCTGGCGAGCGCAGCATCGGCTGGCACCATTGCTGTTTCTGCTGCCGTTCGCGGGGCTTTTCATCACGTTCGTGGGCTACCCGCTGGCGCGAAGCATCGCGTTGAGCCTGCGCAAGAGCGTGGGACCGGAGCTGTCAATCTTTGTGGGCCTGGCGAATTACCGGTTCATTCTCCGCGATCTGCTCTTCTGGCTTGCGGTGGTGAACACCGCGGGGTTCACCCTCGTTTACCTGCTGCTGCAAATTCCGCTGTCGCTGGGATTGGCGATCCTGCTCAATTCCCCGCGCCTTCGCGGGCGAACCATTTTTCGATTCGCGTTTTTCGCCCCGGCGCTGGTCGGGCCGGTTTTCGTCGCGGTCATTTTTTCACTGCTTCTGGCGCAGCGGCACGGGCCGGTTAATCGCTTGATCGGGACGATTCTGCCCTGGGTGGGGACGGAGCTGAACTGGACCGGTGATCCGCGGCTGGCGATCCCCGCGCTGATTCTCGCGTCGCTGTGGTTGAGCGTCGGATACGGGATGATCTATTTTCTGGCCGCGTTGCAGGCGGTGGATCGCGAGCTGTATGAAGCGGCCCGGATGGACGGGGCCGGACCGATCGGTGAGTTTTTTCATGTCACGCTGCCGGGCATTCGGCCGATTCTGGGATTTCTGATCCTGGTCGGGGCGATCGCCGGATTCCAGTTGTTCGAGCTGCCCTACATCCTGTTCCAAGGCGCCGGCGCCGGCAGCCGCGGGCTGACGATCGTGATGTACTTGTTCCAATACGGCTTCGAGATCGGCGACATTGGCTACGCCTCGGCGGTGGGTTGGATACTGGTGGCGATAGGGATTTGCCTGGGAGGTGTTGTTGCCGGTGGGATAATGACGAGAAGAAGAAGCACGAAGCCCGCAGGGTGGGGTTCATCCGCACCAATTTCATCCCCACCGGTGCGAGCCGTGGTGGAGATCAACCCCACCCTGGATCCCGCTATGGAAGGGACACCTTCCGTACCGCGAGGTTCATCCCCACCGACCTCAGCCCCGCCGGCGCGAGCCGGTGTGGAGATCAACCCCGCCCTGCATGCTCCCTGCCGTCACCGTCACCCCCTTCGCGCCTTCCGCCCCTCCTTCCCCTCCTTCCTCGCCCTCCTCGCCCTTTTCAGCCTTCTGCCTTTTTTCTGGCTGCTCTGCGCCAGCTTCAAGCGATCGGAGGATTTTTTCGCCTCTGCGTTTCTCCCCTGGACTCATCCGGACCGATGGACCCTCGGCAATTACACGGCGTTGTTCCGCGAATACCCCTTCGGCGGCTGGATGATCAATTCGCTGTTTCTGGCCTCGCTGCACACGGTGCTGGTCGTCACGTTGTCGAGCCTCGGCGGCTTCGCCCTGGCCAAATACCCGTTCCGATTCAAGCGATTCTTCATCGGGATCATGGGGGTCACAATGATGATCCCCTCGCAAGTGCTGCTGGGATCGAGCCAGGAGCTGATGTACCAATTGGGGTGGATCGACCGTTACGCGGCGATCATCGTCCCGGGCGCCGTCAGTGTCTTTGGGATTTTCCTGTTCACCCAGGCGATGAAGAGCGTGCCCGATGAGCTGTTGCAGGCCGCCCGGGTCGATGGGTGCAGTGAGCTGCGCGTCTGGTGGGAGATGGCCCTGCCGATGGTTCGCCCGATGATCGGCGCTTATGCCCTGCTGAGTTTCATGGGGTCGTGGAACAGCTTTCTCTGGCCGCAGATTATCTTGCAGGACCCGGCCAAATACACGCTGACGATCGGGCTGTCGAACATGGTAGGCCTGCCGGAATATCAAAGTCCGTACGGGGTGTTGATGGCCGGGACGCTGCTGAGCATTCTGCCGGTGGTGGTATTGTTTTTCGCGTTGCAGCGGGATTTTATCGCGGGGCTGTCCAGCGGCGCGATCAAGGGGTGATCGGCGGCGTTTGCGAATCGCCGCGGACTTTATTCCCCGTTCCCCGGAGGTTAGGAATCGCGCACATTAGCCATGAATGGAGAACGATTCACAACCTGCCCCGCCGGCAACCCATGCGGGCTCGCCCCCGGGCGCGGGCCCGCGCCCGGCGCTCGTGGTGGCGGTATTGTTTCTGTCGATCGGCGCGGTGGCGGTGATCTATCGGCTGGCGCAGCCCGATGAGTTGATCGACTGGCGAACCGGGCTCGATTCGGCGCTCGCCGCGTCGAGACAGACCGGCAAGCCGGCGCTGGCCTATTTCACCGCCGCCTGGTGCGCGCCGTGCCAGACGCTTAAGCGGACGACCTTCGCCGATGCCGAGGTGAACCAGGCAATGCAAGCGTACATCCCGGTGAAAATCGACATCGACGCCGAACCGGCGCTGGCCCGGCGATACAACATCGAAGCGGTCCCCGCCTTTTTGCAACTCGACGGCGACGGCCGCGTCCAACGCCAGACCGCCGGCGCCCTGGCTCCGGGACCGATGGTCTTGTGGCTCAAGCGATAGAACGGCTTTTGGGAGATTCCCCGCCCGTGGATCACTGACTGTTCCATGGGAATGCCGAGTTCCAACTCGGCCCTTCACGAGACGCCGAGCTGGCGCTCGCAGTTCCCAGAAACATCGTTCCCAGCGCTCCCCCGCTCGATGACCCTCGGGGACAATTGCCGATAAACTTCAATCGTGGCCCAAGTCGAGCTGTCGATCATCATTCCGACGTTGAATGAAGCGGAGAATCTGCCGCTGCTGATTCCGCAGATCGCCGCAGCCGTCGGGACCCGCGCCTACGAAGTGCTGGTCGTCGATGATAACAGCCGCGACGACACCCCGGCGGTGTGTGCCGAACTGGGCCGGCAATACCCGCTTCGCTTAATCGTCCGCCAGACGCCCCGCGACGGTCTGAGCGGCGCGGTGCTGCATGGGATGCGACAGGCGAGCGGCGACATTCTCATGGCGATGGACGCCGATCTTCAGCATCCGCCGGAGAAAATCCCAGAGCTTATTGACGCGATCGAACGCGACGGGGCCGACTTCGTGATCGGCTCTCGCTATGTGCCCGGCGGCACGACCCAGGAGAAATGGGGCCTGGCCCGGCGGATCAACTCGAGGATCGCCACTCTGCTGGCCGCCCCGTTTGCCGGGAACACGCACGACCCGATGAGCGGCTTTTTCGCGCTGCGCCGCGAAACGTTCGAGTCCGCCGTCGCATTGACGCCGCTGGGCTACAAGATCGCCCTCGAGCTAATGTGCAAATGCCGGGTGCTGGAGCCGGGACGCGGCGGGATCCGGGAAATCCCCATCGACTTCGCCACCCGCGCCCGCGGGCAGAGCAAGCTGAACCTGCGCGAGCAGTTCCGCTATCTCGAACATCTCAGCCGATTGTACGACTTCACCTTCCCCCGCGCCTCTCCGGTGATGAAGTTCCTGATCGTGCTGGTGATCAGTTGGATGGTCGCGCTGGGCGTTTACCTGGGGCTGCTGGCGATGAATGTCTCGCCGCGCATGGCACCGATCCTGGCCTATCCCGCGGCCCTCGCCGTCACGGCGCTGTTCCACGCCCGATATGTCCGCACCCAGCGCGACTTTCTGATCCGCCCGCCCTGGCGCGACTTCTTGATGATCTCGCTGGCCGAATGGACGATTTGCGCGTTGACAAGCACCTGGCTGGCGGCACGAATCGAGCGCCTCTGGGCGATCGAGGTGTTTCTCATCCCCTTCGCCGCCGCAACGATCGTGCGTTACATCCTGCGCAAGGAACTGCTGCAAGACATCCGGGGCCTGCGTCGGCAGTAACTCGGCGGCGGGGTAAGCGTCACCTCAAGACCGCTTTGGCCTCGGTAGCACCGGGGGCCAGCGTGACTTCGGCCGTCCGCCCGTTCACCGTCAGCTTGTACGTGCCAAAGAACCCGCGAAAACGCACGACTCCCGCTTCATCGGTCGTCGCCTTGAGGTTGTGGGTCATCCACAGATCTTCCATGAGATGAAGCACGCGTTTGCCGCTGGGTTTGAGGCTCCCGTCCTCGTTGACGATCGTCGCCTCCTCGCCTTTCCAATGATTCTTGCCATAAAAACCCCAGAGCAAGATCGCCTGGACCTTGGGCTGGCTGAACGCGATCCGGAACAGCGCCTCGAGCTTGGCCGCCTTGGCCGTCTCGTCCTTTTCGCGACAGGTGATTTCCGTGAAATGGATCGGAAGGTCCAGGGCCGCAACCTTTTCCAGGTTGGCAATAAACGTCTCGGGGGTGAATCCCTTGGTTCCCTCGGCGAGAACCATTTTGTGCAGCGCGTGTTCCTGCAGGCCCACGGCCAGAACCGGCGCGCCGTTTTTTTGCAGGCCGCGAACCAGCGAGACCAGTTTGTCGGCCACCTGGCCATCGGCGGGCACGCCGTATTCGTTGACGAAGAGCAACGCCGCGGGGTCGAGTTCATGGGCCATCTTGAACATGTCGGGGCGCAGGTCCGCGCCGACATTGCGCTGATAGTAATTCCCATTGAGCATCTCATTGTTGACATCCCAAGAATAGACCCGCCCCTTGAAGTGCTTGACGGTCTCGGTCAGATGCTCGATCGCCTCCTCGCGGCGTTGGGCCTCGGGCAGCTTCTTCAGCCACTCCTGAACCATTTTGAACTTGGCCCAGAAAAGACAGTGGCCGCGCACGGCGATCCCGCGGGCTTTGGCCCAGTCGGCCCAGGCATCGGCCCGCGAGAAATCCACCTTGTCACGCTCCGGCTCGACGCGGGTAAATTTCAGGTCATTTTCGTTGACGATGATGTTGAAATGCTTCTCGATGAACCCGAGGTATTCGGCACTGCGACTGCCTTTGCCGTCCGCGTCGCCGGTCACCGATGGAAACCCGTTGACCGCGGTTCCGAAGAAAAAATGATGGCGGGTCTGATCGACCTCGACCTGCGCGCCCGAGATCGCCCGGCCGCCTTCATCTTCGATCGTGACAACGAAATCCCCCTTGCGATGCTGTTCGATCCGCTGATTGGCCTGGTCGATCCACGCCGCTCGCGCAGAACCCGTCTTTGCCCCCGAGTCGGCGCCCAGACATGCCACGCCCCACACGCCGGTCATCGCCCACGCCACAAGCGCCCGGTTTTTCCACATGACGAGCCACTATCCAAGAATCACAGGCCCTGTCAATCGTTCTCCCCCACGATTAGTACCAGGTCCAGGAACACGGATTCTTATGCATGTAGTTGCCCCAGAACACGCCGTTCTTCTTGTCGGGCCACTGCAAATAGGCCACATGTCCGTCGAGGTAGAGGATGTTGCAGCCGTTGTTGTGACGGCGGGTGATCCAGAACCCGTTCTTGTAGGCCCCGCCGTCGGCGTTGATCACGGAAGTCGTCGCCGAGGTCGGAAACGCGTCGATCTCGCCGGTCCAGCGCGCCACATTGGCCGAATTCGTGCTATCCCAATATCCTCCGCCGGCATCCATGAACAGGATCGCCTCGGTGGGACTGCGCACATGGCGATGATACTTCGGCGGATACCCGGTCATATTGTTGCCCGTGTACGGATTTTTCAAAGCCGTCTTGGCGTTGATCGGATTGTTGTTCATCGGATCCCACGGCCAGTAGTTCGGAAGCCCTTTGGCAATCGGGGCATAATCGGCATAACCGCCCGCGTTGGGCTGTTCGGGATCAATCGCCGACGGGCAATGCAGCGGGGAACGATCGCGGAATTTCGTCAATATCGAGCTGGGATACCAGGTCTGAAACGTTCCGGTGTTGCTGATCTTCCGCGCCGCCGCGGCACTCGGCTGATAGAGGTTCAGATACCCCCCGTCTTCCTCGGCTTCCTTACGAAACGCGGTGTTCAGTTCCATCATGATAAAGTCCTGCCATCCCCAGAACGGGGCGTCGATGCCCGCGGTGGCGCTGACCTTCTCCGGTCCCATGGGCACGCCGCCGAGCGGCGGACTTTTGTCGTTATGGTTCTGAAGGAACAGGACGAACCCCATGTGAATCTGTCTCAGGTTGGCGGCACACTGCACGGTCTGGGCCGCGGCCCGGGCTTTATTCAGCGCCGGAAGCAGCATGGCGACCAGAACCGCGATCACGCCGATCACGACAAGCAGTTCCACAAGCGTAAAACCGCGGCGGCGAACGGCGGAACTGGGGGTGAGTCGAAAAGCGGTCATCGCAACTCCTGGCAAGAGAAGACGGGGGATCAGATGGACTCAATATATTATAGGCAAACCCCCCTCGCAAGACGAATTGATAATTATTTACCTCATGGCCACACGGGCAACGCTCGCCCTGCTGCACACCGGTCGGTGAATGAGCCGATAACCTGTTGGGGCGGTTTTCTAGTTGCTGTATCCGCTGGACATCGGCTACACTAGAGCGCTAACGTTGCTCCCCCAACCCCGGGGCGTGGGACGAATTTCGCCGCTCGTCCCCAAGGCGGACCGAGGATCGGTCGATCTTCCACTACACCGATGCACCGCTGAAGTCCCGACTACCGCTGAAGCCCGGCAGGAATAATCAATCGTGCGTTATCGCTTCCGAGGATTCCGTAAAGACACCGGCTCGCCCGTCGAAGGGCATGTCGAGGCCGCACGCGAAGAGGATGCCTTCGAGGCCCTTGGCGACTACGGCATCATCACCGAAACGCTCGCGCCCGACCCTAAGAGCCTGAACCTGGGCTCCGAGGCGCCGCAAAGCCCGGAATTCCATAATGCCCTGGATTCGGCCCTCGACTCCAGCAGCATGCAGGTGCCGTTCGACAATCTCACCGAACGGTATCGCGGCAAGAACGTCTGGGTGATCGACCGCGATAAGATTCGTCGTCGCGTGGCCGAGGTGGTGGATGCGGCGCTGGCGGTGAGCATGCAGCGGGCCGAAGGTGCCGCCAAGGCCCGCGAGCGGGTGGCCGTCGCCATTCACGGGCTGTTCGCCGACAATCGTAACATCGCCAGCGAGATGACCCCCGAGCAGGCCGCCGCCAGGCGGGCCGAACTGCAACAGGGTGAGCTGCCGCAGGCGGCGGAGCTGACCGAGGCGCCCACGCAGGCCGTCGCCCAGGCCGTCAGCCAGGCGACGATGACGGCGTTGGATCAGCAGATCGGTCGGCTCACTGGGGTGATCAAACAGGCCGAAGGGGCCATGGCGGCGCTGGTCGCCGCGGCTCGTCGAGGGGGCGGGGGCGGCGGCGGTGGCGGCGGGGCTTTGCCGCGACGCTTTGTCTCCATGGGCGAGACACGCCATGAAGTTCAGAACGACGTACTTCTGGAAATTTTCAAGCACAACATGGATTTGCAGCGCGGCGTGAGTATCCCGGGTGCCGAGGCGATGGACCAGGCCGCCGATGCGCTCTCCGCGGTGCCGGCGTCGGAATCGGCGTCTCGACCGGCCATCGCCATGGACGATTCATCGTCCGCGGGCGAAGACGCTTCGGCTTCGAATGAACCGGCGACGGATTCTCATGCGTAAGCGATTCGCTGATGCCTCGTCCGATTGCCGATATAGACCCCAAGGGTCGGCTGGTCTACATTGCTTGCAGCGGCTACAATCGCCGATCCCCGCCGCTCGGCGCCGATGCGCCGTCGCGGAACGACCTCCAGCCCGGACCCGGCGCGCCCCCGGACGATGGATTAACCCTGACCTCGTGCATCGAGTTCGCCCGTGTTCGGATCGCCGGCGTCCTCGGCCAATAACAACAGCCCCCGAATCATCCGATTTTTTACAGGAGTCCTGTTTACAGGAGCCACGCAACCATGAGTGAAGCCAAAGCCAAGTCGGCCGGACGACCCATCCTCTCCCAGAGCGACGAAGACACCGGAATGGTGGAAAACGCCCTGCTGCTGGGGATCGACCTGGGAACCAGCCGCAGTTCCATCGTTTCCATGACCGGAGCCCGCAAGACCGTCGAAAGCTACGTCGGCTGGCCCAAGGACGCCGTCAGTCGCAAGTTCCTCAAGGCCGACATTGTGTTCGGCAAGGCCGCCCTCGATAACCGCCTGGCGTTGAACCTCTATCGCCCGCTCGAACACGGGGTAATCAAGGGTTCCAACGACAACAGCGGCGGCGCCTCGGGCGATGCGGCCGAACACGACAAGAACCTCGAAGCGGCCAAGCAGCTCGTCAAGCACCTGGTCGACCTGGTCCGCCCGGAGCGCGACCAGATGCTCTACGGCGTGATTGGCGTGCCGAGCCTCGCCTCGGCCCAGAATAAGCAAGCGATCATCGCCGCCTGCCGCGAAGTGCTGGACTCGGTGATGATCGTCTCCGAGCCGTTCACCGTCGCCTATGGCCTGGAGCGGATGAGCGACATCCTGGTCATCGACATCGGTGCCGGAACCACTGACTTGTGCCGAATGCACGGCACCGTTCCCACTGAGGAGGACGAGATCGGCCTGCCTATCGCCGGCGACGCCATCGACGTGAAGCTGCTGGAACTGATCAAGGAAAAGTACCCTACTGCCCAGATCACCCAGAACATGTGCAAGCACTTCAAGGAGCTGTACGGGTATGTCTCGGACTCCAAGGACAAGATCGAGGTGACCATCCCTGTGGACGGCAAGCCCACGCCGCACGACATCACCGCCGAGATGCGTCTGGCCTGCGAAATCCTTATCGAGCCGATCCTCAAGTCGATCCATGGGCTGATCTCGAGCTTTAACCCCGAGTTCCAGGACCGCATCCGCAACAACATCATCCTGTCGGGCGGCGGCGGACAGATCGACGGACTGAACAAGCGGATCGAAGACGGACTCCAGCAATGGGGCGGCGGCCAGGTCACCGTCGTCGAGGAACCGCTCTATGCCGGCGCCAACGGCGCCTTGCAACTGGCATTGGACATGCCGGCCGAGTACTGGCAGCAGTTGCGGTAATCGAACCAGTCAACAGTGATTTTTGTGTTCCGGCCCGCGACCCCCCCCGTCGCGGGCCGGTTTTTTCGTTGTCAATTCGTTCGACTTCGCTGCGATTGGCGTGCCACGGTCACAAAACTCGACCCCGTCGCCCAGGTGAGATTGGCGTGCAAATCGGCTATAGGAGCGATGACTCGATCGTTCGGCACATCGCTTGCATCCTGCCTGTCCAGCCCCTCCTCGTGCGACCGGGCCGCGACGAATAGACCGCATAATGAAATAACTTGCCCTGAGGCGACAGATATGACCATGACCAACCCCTCCGAAGCCCTTCAATCACAATCCTCTTTCAACCGGCCCGCCAAGCCTGATCGGCTGAACACGCGAACCTGTTGCGCCGGGGCCAACATCGGAACCCCCGAGCGGATCGTGTCGGGGTTGGCCGGTGCTGCACTGACGGCATGGGGCCTGAATCGCCGAGGCGCTGATGGCTGGCTATTGGCCGGAGTCGGCGGGCTGATCCTCTTTCGAAGCGCCACCGGGTTCTGCTCGCTCTACAAGATGCTGGGCATCGATACAGCGCACCAGGGAGACGCTCGACCTGTGGACTATTTCGAAAAGGGAGTTCACGTAGAGAAGAGCGTGCGGATTCAGAAGTCTGCCGCCGAGCTGTTCAACTTCTGGCGCAACTTGGCCAATTTGCCGCGATTCATGCATCACCTGAATGAGGTGCGCGAAATCGGCGACGGCCGTTCGCACTGGGTGGCGCGTGGGCCGGGCGGTTATCGCATGGAGTGGGACGCGAAGATACTCAATCAGCAGGCCAACGAGTTGATCGCGTGGCGATCGCTCGAAGGAGCCGACTTGGACAGCGCCGGGTCCGTCCGATTCCGCGAACTGGGCGACTCTGGCGGGACGCAAGTGACGCTCAGCCTCGAATATATCCCCCCAGCCGGTCGAGTGGGGTCCGCCATCGCCAAATTACTAGGCCGCCACCCGGAACGGGAGATCGAACAGGACCTGCGCCGATTCAAGCAGTTGATGGAGACCAGGAGCATGGCACGCATGCCCTGATCAGCGGTCCTTGGCAACGATGCCGACATGCTGCGCTGATGTCTGGATTGCGCCGACGCCCTGATCAGCGGTCTTTGACAATCGTTCCGTTCGTCACGCGATGACGATCTCACGGCGCTCGCCGGTGTCGAGGTCCAGGCTCGCAATGGTTTTGACGCGGGCGCGATGCAGCGCGCCGGGGTTGATGATGCGAGTGCGGCCGACGGTGCGATCCTCGGGGACGTGGGTGTGGCCGCAAAAGAGATAGTCGTAGTCGCCGCTGCTGATCAGCCGGCGCATCAACCCGCCATCATCGCCGTGAAGAACGGCGATCCGAGCTGAATCCAGTTGCACATCGGCCAGCGGATGGCGAATCCGCACGCCGATCGATTCGGCATAGCGCCCCAGTGCCGCGCGGTCCCAGTCGGTATTGCCCCAGACCGCCACGCCGTCGAGTCCCGCCAGGACATTGATCGCGCCTTGACCCCCGATATCGCCGCAATGGATGAAGTAGGTGGCTCCGGCATTGCGCAAGGCATCGATCCCCGCCCGCAGCGCTTCGACCCGATCATGACTGTCGCTGACGATCCCCAGAATCACTCCCACCACCCTATCCATACGCTTCATCGCCGACAACACGGGAGGAAAAATTCAGATCTGTTTCCTGGCCAGGAGTAATCGAACGATTACCGGTCGAAGTTCACCGCCCGGTCGGCTACAGTTGCGTTCATGGTGCCGATCTCACGACGACAACTGCTGCGTGCCTCGGCGGGGGCGTGCCTGGCGGGGAGACTTTGGCCGGGGACGCTCTGGGCCGATCAAACCAGCGCCGCCGCCGGCGAGGCGGATTTTTCCTTCGTTGTCCTCAACGATCTGCACTACTTCGATGCCCGGGGAGACGACTTTTTCGCCCGCCTGGCGCAACAGATTCGCGGCACGGACCCTCGCCCCGAACGGATCCTGATCGCCGGCGACCTGACGGAGAACGCCACGCCGGAGCAGTTCGATGCGATCCGGACCTTCACAAAAAGTTTGGACATCGCGGCCCATGTGGTGATCGGCAACCACGACCACTCCGCCGCCGCGGGCGCCGCCGCGTTTTCGCAGGCGTTTGCCCAGAGCATCAATTACCATTTCGAGCATCGCGGCTGGCAATTCATCGGGCTGGATACTTGCCAGTCCACCCGCGGCGGGGGCACGCGGATTCAGCCGCATACCATGGACTATGCCGCCGACCTTGCCGGAAAGCTGGACCGCGCTCGCCCCGCCGTGATCTTCACCCATTTCCCGCTGGGTTTCATGACCCCCAATCGGCCCGCCAACGCCGATGAACTGCTCGGGTTGTTCAAGAACCACAATCTCAAACACATCTTCTGCGGCCATTTTCACGCCTTCACCGAGCGCAAGTTCGGCGATTGCCCGGTCACCACGGATCGCTGTTGCTCGTTCCATCGCAAGAATCACACCAACGATCCGCGCAAGGGATACTTCCTCTGCCGCGTTCGCTCCGGCGACCTGGACCGGAAATTCATCGACTTCAAACCCGATTGACACCGCCACGAAATGGCGATGAAAACATCGCGGTCCGCCGAGCGCTCGTCGCCGTGGCGGACGCCCGACGCCCGCGACGCCCGGGGGCGTCGCTCGACACGATTGGCGGTTCATCCTACGATCCGGATACAGGGATTCAGTCATGCACATCGCCGACCATTTCGCCCGACATTCCACGACCTTCAGCTTCGAGTTCTTCCCACCCAAGGATGATTCGGCGGCCAATGAGCTGTTCAACGAGATCCGCAAGCTCGAATCGCTTAAGCCCAGCTTCGTATCGGTCACCTATGGCGCCGGCGGCTCCACTCGCCAGCGCACCCACGACTTGGTGGTTCGGTTGCGGTCGCAGACCTCGCTGGATCCAACGCCGCACCTGACGTGCGTCTGCCATGGCGAGCCGGAACTGGCGCAGATCATCGAGCGTTACGCGGCGGCGGGCGTGAGCAACATCCTGGCGTTGGGCGGCGATCCGCCGCGGGAACGCGCCGATCATGACCGTCGCGCTGATGCGTTTCAGAACGCCGCCGGGCTGGTGGTGTTTATTCGGCGGTTCAACGAGCGCAAGGTTCATCCCGATCCCCGCGGCTTCGGGATCGGCGTGGCGGGATTCCCAGAAGGCCATCCCGCCACACCCAACCGGATGCTGGAGATGGACCATCTCAAGGCGAAGGTGGACGCGGGCGCCGATTACATCGTCACCCAGTTGTTCTTCAATAACGACGATTTTTTCGATTTTTCAGAGCGGTGCGAACTGGCGGGCATCAAGGCGCCGATCATCGCCGGCATCATGCCGATCATCTCCCGCGGCAACTTCGAGGCAATCCCCCGCCTAGCCCTGGGGGCGCGCTACCCCGCGAAACTGCTGCGGCGAATCCTCAAGTGCCAAGGGGATAACGACGCGATCCGCAAGGTCGGCATCGACTGGGCGAGCCAGCAATGCCACGGTCTGCTTGATCGGGGGGTCTGCGGGATCCATTTTTATACGATGAACCGATCGACCGCGACGACCGAAATCTACCGCCGCCTGGGCGCTTCAGACAGCATGGAACTGCAACCGAAATGACGGCGACGCGTCCTCCGCCCCCGCCGCCGCGAGTGATCCGAACCGACCGGCAGCGGTTCATCGCTGCGCGGCGACTTGACATCCGGGCGGCGTTGCGGGATGGATACGGCAACACTGCGGCGTTTGTGGCGCGGCGGGTGAACGACGGGGTTAGCTGGGTCGGCGACCCGATATCGCCGGAAGGATCGAATCATGGGACTCAAGCAGATCAAGTGGGCGCGGCTGGGATTGCTGGCAGTGATGGCGGCGTCGGCCGTGGGTTGCCAGAACAAGGTGTACGACGAAAACCTGGCGCTGCACGATGAGAATCGAGCGCTGCGGGCGCGCAATACCGACATCGACTCGCGGCTTCGCCAAGCGCCGGATGGCCAAACCGTGCAGCGGATGCAGAGCGACCTCAGCGCCCGCGACGCCAAGATCAGGGAACTGGAAGAGCAATTGAAAACCCCCGCGCCCGGCGCCGGTGCGGCCGATCCCGCTATCGGCGGGATCGAAACCACGTACGACCGAACCGCCGGAACCATGACCGTCAACCTTCCCGGCGAGTTGTTGTTCGATCCCGGCAAGGCGACGCTCAAGGCGTCGGCCACGGCCACCCTGGACAAAATCGCCAAGGCGCTGACCCACGATTACGCCGGCAAGCAGGTGCGGGTTGAGGGCCACACCGACAACGATCCGATCACCAAGACCAAGGATGTCTGGCAGGACAATCTGGACCTGTCACTCAACCGTGCCGCGGCGGTCACGCGATTCCTGGAGAACAAAGGGGTTGACGCCAAGCTGATCACCACCAGCGGGTTCGGACCCAATCGCCCGAAAGGCAATAAAGCCCAAAGCCGCCGGGTAGAAATCGTCGTCGTAGTCGGCTGACCGCAGCGCCCGCCACAAGCAGCCCCGGCTATGATTCCGGCGCGGCCGGAGTTCATCGTTCTTCGAACGCCGCTCGACACTTGACAATTTTTTCTGCCGAGTACAATTCGTATTCATGTGGATCGTCAAAGCTCCGACGATTCGGCGATGGATGCAACAGAGACCTTTCGCGTCGCCTTGGCTGATCCATTGGTTGCGGGTTGCCGAACTATCACAATGGAGCAATCTCCAAGAAGTTCGAGCGTCGTTTCCACATGCCGATGCCGTCAAGGTCGCAAGCGGTCGGACGGTGACGATCTTTAATGTCGGACGGACGGGATACCGCCTGATAACAACTATCCACTACAACGTTGGAAGGATTTTTGTGCTGCGGCTTTTGTCCCATGCCGAGTACGACAACAGGAGATGGGTCAAAACTCTATGAAGACTAAAGCCGTCCAAGTTGCTGACGACTACCTGAGGCTTGTCAGGGCGTTTCCGCTTACGGTCATACGGGATGACGACCATGCCGAAGCCGCGTTCAAGTTTATTGAACCGCTGGCCGTAAAAGGAGAAGACCATGATGGAAAATGCCGGCTGACCCAAGGCGAAGCCGACTACCTCTATGCGATGTCCGCGCTCCTGGAAGCCTACGAAGAGTCACAAATTTGCCGTGCCCCCATGACGCCGATCGATAGGCTGATATTTCTGCTCGATGAGAATGGTATGACCGCCAGCGATCTCGGTCGACTCCTGGGGAATCGTTCGCTGGGATCGAACATTCTGACTGGAAAGCGCGAACTGTCCAAAGGGAACATCCGGGTGCTGGCCGAACGCTTCAAAGTGTGTCCAGCTTTATTTCTCTGAAACGAAATCTGAAATTGGAAATCCACCCGCAGGTCCAGAGCGACCCGATCTATTTCAAATTGCGGATTTCAGATTTCTTTTTTCCTCACGGGCCAAATCCGTCCCGACCCACGCTTTCGGGCAAATGACCGACCCCCTCGCGGTCGTCGCGTAGCCCCTGCTTCACCCCGCCTTGCTTTATTTCGCATCCTTGCCCATCGTGCCGAAGTATTCCTTCACGGCGGCGGCGGCAGCGCGGGGGATGCGGTCCTGGTCCACTTCGTCGGTGTTTTCCTTGTCGATGTTGGCGACGATCTGTTGCAATTCGGCCTTGGATTCGCCCTTGATGCTGCCGGCCTTGACGAAGTAGCTGGCGAGGATCTGTCCCTCTTTCTGGTCCTGCGTGGGCGCGAACTCGGTCTTAACGGTGAAGGGCGCCGCTTCGCTGATCGCCCGTCCACCCTGGCCTCGACCGGCCCCCCCCATGCCGTTGCCCTGGCGGTTGATGTCTCCTTCGGCCCAGCCACCCTGCCCGGGTTTGCCTTGCTGTTGACCCGGTTGATCTCCCCCGGCGCACGCACCGCCGGGACAGTTGCCCGCCTGCTGCTGGGCCGCCTGTTGCATCGCCTGCTGGGCCGCGGCCATCTGCTCGGCGTCTTTGGCGATCGCGGTCATCTGCTGCATCTGCTGCTGCATCGCCTGCGCTGCCTGCTGCATCTGTTGCTGATTCTGCTGGGCGTTGGGCTGTCCACCCTGCTTGGCGTTTTGCATCGCCTGGGCCATCTGCTGCACCGCCTGCTGCATCGCCTGGGCCTGTGCCTGCGTGTTCGCCTGGGCCTGCATCTGCCGCATCATCTGCTGCATCTGCGCCTGCTGAGCCGGCGTAGGCCCTTGCCCGTTGTTCAACTGCTGGGCCATCTGCTGAGCCATCTGTTGAAGCTGTTGCTGCGCCTTGGGATCGCCTTGGGCGGCCTGCTGCATCAACTGGCGCATCTGCTGCGCCTGCGGCTGGGAGGCACCCATCTGCTGGAGCTTCTGCTCGACCTGCTGCTGCTGCCGCGGATCATTGGCCATTTGATTCAGGGCCTGGGCCATCTGCTGAAGCTGGCGGGCCGCCTCCTTCTTCTCGCCCTCATCGAGCTTGTCGAGGCTCTTGGCCAGTTTCTCCAGATCCTCACCCGCCTGATCGAACTTCGCCGAAGCGATGTTTCGCCGGGCGTCGGCCACCGGGCCTTTCTCATCGGAAGCTGGGTTCAATGAGCGAAACGCCTTGCTGTCGTTCTGCGCTGTGGCGAATCGATCGGTGTTCTTGATCTGCTGCTTGATCGCCTCGTTCACATCTTGAAGCGCCTTAAGGGCGCTGCGGTTGGCCTGCTGCGGATCGAGCGTCGGACGCTTGAGCAACTCGGCCAGTTCGGCCTTGGCTGCGGCGACCTTCGCATCACTGTCCAGGGACTCGGGTACAGCGCTCTCGACCTTCACCAACGCCGCTTTCACCGCCTCGCGGGCCTGCGATTGCTGCTGGGCATAGGTCTGACGCTTGACCTGCGCCTCCTGGCGACCAAACACGTCAAATGTCGGTAGCCAAGTCGTTCCCGCCGCCGCCAGCACCGCGACCATCGAGTAATAGCCGATTCGCGGGAATTGGATCGGAAACTGCTTCTGCAAGGAGACGTTTTCCGCGGTTGTCTCGGCATCGCGGACTGCGGCCTGAGCGAACGGATCGTTCGACCGGCGGACATACAGCGCGGTGGAGAACTTCTCCTTCAAGTCCAATCGCTGGTCGATCGCCACCGCCGCTTCCGCCGGCGTCGGACGGTACAGAATGGCGTAGCACAACGCGGCCACGGCCGTCGCACCCAGCCCGGCGTAAAGCCACAATTCCTGTCGCGGCAGACGCAGCCAAAAGAGCCGGTCGATAAGAATCGCGATGATCACCGCGCCGGCGAGAATCGATAGCGATCCTCCCAGTCCCGCGAGAAACCGGCTGATCGCCAGCTTGTTCCGCACCCGGGCCACATGTCGATCCAGACGACTCATGTTGAATTCTCCGCCGCAATCCTATCAGAAAGTGACTGCCGCCGCGCCGATCAATCCTCGTCGTTCGACCGGGCACCCGGCGAGGCGATGCCCGCCGATTCAATGGGGCGGCGACTTACGAGTCATCGGAATGGCATTCGGCCATCACCTGCCGGGCCTTGTCCAAGTCTCTTTCCAGCACCAGCACCCGGACGCCGCCGGGCACTTCCGCGCGAAACGCCGAGGTCAGTGCTCCGGACATCTCGGCGACCAGCCCTTCGGATCGAAGCCTCGCCACCAGCAACGCGGCCACCGTCTCGGTGGGCAGCGTGGTCAAAATCGCGGGACGATCGGGATCTGATTCCGCCATGATGAACCTTTCCGAAGCGCTCAGTCGCCTGCTCCGACGCCGAGGCAAATCCTAATTGTCGAACCCATCGACGTTAAACCGGTCGCCGGATCATAGGAGCGTTCCCCGCTTCACAGCGAAACGGGCTGAAAAATCGCCCTGCCGGAACGAGTTATTCACAATGGCGGCTCCCGTCGCGATCGCGCTTGACTTTTCTCGGCCATACCCCTTGGGCTAATGGAATCCAAACATCCGGGCTGACATTCATTACGCCCATGGTGAGTGCCTTTATGGTGATGAAACTAATATCTGGCAATGACTTATGAACGAACGACAACAATTCGCTGAAAATCCCGATTTTCAGATATCGGACGAACTGTCGGAGTCCGGTCGCCGATGCGAACTCATCCACCAAAGACCCACCGCGAACCGGCTTCTCCACCAGTTATCCACAGTCGCTTCCGCCTGCCCAACGCGGATGCGGAATTCCTTGTTCCAGCGAAGGTTGAAGCCGGGAACGAACGTCATCCATGGCCACGGGAACAGAATCGACCCCTCGAGAAATGCGACGCTCCGGCCTCCCACAATCCCGACTGTCCGGCGACAATCATTCTTCGACATCTTTGTTCGCCGACGATTCTTACGCCCCCCCCCCGAAACTCGGGCACGCCTTTCCCGCCGGATCCCGGAAGAAAGTTTGGCGCAGACCCCCGGCGTCGATAGGTTGATGGCGTTGGCGAGGATCGGCGATGACCCAGACCCCAGGCGATGAGCGCAAGATCGGGCACTACGAGCTACGCGGCAAGCTCGGCGAGGGGGGCATGGGCATCGTATGGCGGGCGCACGATCCGCTGCTCGAGCGCGACGTGGCAATCAAGCTGCTGCGGATGCCCGAGCCGCGAAACGACGAGCTGTACGCACGATTTCTTCGGGAAGCGCGGTCGGCGGCCAAGCTGAATCATCCGCACACCGTGATTGTCCATCAGATCGCCGAGTTCGAATCGCAAATCTGCATCGTGATGGAACTGGTGGACGGCGGCAGCCTGGCCGACCAGGTCAAGGAGATGGGACCGCTGTCATGGGGCGAGGCGACGGCGGCGATCCGCGACGCGGCCAAGGGCTTGCAGGCGGCCCATGAGGCGGGAATCATCCACCGCGACATCAAGCCGTCGAACCTGATGCGCACAGCCAAGGGAGTAATCAAGCTGGTGGATTTCGGACTGGCCAAGCCGCAGGGCCAGCGCGACGATCTGGAGTTGACCCTGCCGGGGACGGTTCTAGGCAGTCCGGCGTACATGTCGCCCGAGCAGTGCGAAGGTGCCGAGGCCGACGCTCGCAGCGATCTGTATTCGCTGATCTGCACCTATTACCAGTTGCTCAGCGGCTACCCGCCGTTCAGCGGGTCGAATATCTCGGTGGTCATTCATCAGCATGTCAGCGAGGCCTTTCCCGATGTTCGCCGGCATGTGCCGGACATTCCCGACGCGGTGGTGCGGGTCATCCAGACTGGATCACGCAAGGATCCCCAAGCTCGTTACCAGACGGCCGCCGAGCTGATCACCGCGCTGGAAGCGGTGCTCGAGCCGAACAAGCCGGCTCGAGCTGCCGACGAGCCGGCGTCAAGCGGTGCAGCGCCGGTGGACGACGCTTCGGCGAGCGGCAATCTGCCATCGGCCGCGACGCTGATCGGACGCGAGGCAATGCTGGAGGATCTCCGCGGGCACACCGCCCGGCGCGGGATCGTGGCCTTGACCGGCCAGGCCGGTGCTGGCAAGACCGCCCTGGCGCTCTCGGCAGCGCACGCGGCGGTGTCCAGCGGCGTGGCGCGGGCCGCGGCGTGGTTGAGCTGCGCCGCAAAGCCGAGCCGCGAGGAATGCGTCCGCGCCCTGGCCGGCACGCTGCTGGGCGATCGGCGGGAAAGCGATCCGATCGAGCAATGCCAGGCCGCGGTCATCGAGCAGGTGCGATCGCAGCATGCGGCGGTGGTCATCGACGATCTGGACCTGGTTGGCCAGGATGCCGCGGTGGTGCAAACGGTGCGCGGGCTGGGCAACGCCGGGCTGGTAATTCTCACGGCTCGAACCGTCTCCGTGGCGATGCACGCCACGGCGATTCGCGTCGATGCCCTGCCCGCCGAGCGGGCGATTGAGATGCTGCACCAGCGCGTCGCCGACGCGGCGGGTGAGCCGCTGGCACCCGGTGATGCCGAGGCCCTGGCCGGGTTCGCTCGCGGCTGGCCCTTGGCGGTCGAGCTGCTTGCCGCCCGCGTGGCGCGGTCGCCGGGGCAGGAAGTCTTGACCCATCTTCGCGCCGGCGCCGCATCCGCGGGCGAGGCGACGCGAACGGTGCTGGGCGATTCGGCCGTCCCGATCCGCGCCTGCTTCGCGGTCTGCTTCGAATATCTTTCGCCCAAGGCGAGGAACCTGCTATTGAACTTCGCGGTGATGCCGTCGGAGTTTGACGGCGAGTTGATCGCCGCGGTTCGCGGGTCGGGGGACTGGACCGAAGCGGCCGATGAGCTGGTGGGTGCCGCTTTCTGGCGTGTCGATGCCGAGGTTCCCGGCCGTTATGGGGCACATCCGCTGGTCCGCCAGATAGCGATCGAGGAACTGGGCCCGGCGCGGCCGGTCGTCGAGGCGAACTTGGCCAAGGCGATCCTGGCGCGGGTGGCGTCGATCGACATTTCGCCGGCCGATGGGACAGTCGAGGTGAATCTGCGCGAAGGCCGACACGAGCAAGTCGCGTGGCTGGACAGTCAGTGGGATGCGTTGGGCTGGGCGGTGGATCGGGCGGATTCGGAGCCGCTGCGGGCGATGTTGCCGCCGCTGGCGCCGGTGATCGAGGCGTTTTCACGGTCGCGGGGGCGCTGGTCGGATTGTCGGCGGATCGGCCAGGCCATCGGTGCCGCGTGCCGGTCGAACCGGGACCGAGCCGGTGAACTCGCCGCCGAACGCCTGCTGGGTGCGGTCTTCAGCGGGCAAGGGCAGGCCGAGGAAGCCCGCAAGGCCTACGAGCGCATGGCGGCGGTCGCCAAGTCGATGCGCGATCCGCGGGCCGAGGCGGCGGCGCATCAGAGCCTCGGCGATGTGCTGCGCGGCGAATCGCATTACGACGAGGCTGCCCGTGCGTATCGCCAGGCACTGCTGGGCTACCGCCAGGCGGGCGACACCGCCGCCGAATGCGCGGCGTTGCATCGGCTGAGTACGGTGGTCCTCAGCCGCGGCGATCAGGGCGAACTGCTGCTGCAGGCGCAGACGATGATGACGCGGGTGCGGGATCCCAAAGCGCAGTATTCGTTGTGCGTCGAGCATGGTCAGACTTGCGAGTCGTTGAACCGGGTCGAGCAGGCGACGGGGGCATTCGAGCAGGCGGTGACGCTGGCCCGGCGGGTGGGCGACCGCCAGGCCGAGCAGGCGGCCGAGCAGACGCTGACACGGATGCGTCAGCCCGCGCCCGAGCCGGCGCCAGCGGTCGTCACGCCCCCGCCCCCCGCGCCCCCCGCGGCGGCGTCGTCGGCGTCGTCGTCGGATATCGACTCGCCGGTAGCGGGCAGTCCCGCCGCAACGCCGAACAGCGGCCCGGCGAACCACGCGAGTTGCGCCGCGACGCCGTCGTCGCCGGCTAGCGGCTCGCCGGTTGCGGGCAGTCCCGCCGCAGCGCCGAACATCGCCCCGGCGAACCAGGCAACTCCCGCCACGACGGCGAACAGCGCCCCGGGGAACCAGCCAACTCCCGCCACGACGCCGAGCAGCGCCCCGGGGAACCAGGCGAGTCCCGCCGCGGCGGCGGCGATCCCCCGGCCGCCGACTCAGCCGCCGACAGATCCCGGAGCTCTTCGCGCCGATGAATTGGAAATGTCCGGCCCGGTGGATCCGGTTTCGAGCGATCCTGAGCAGACGCTCGCTCCGCCGAAATCTTGACGCATCGCCGCCTGCTCCAGTTGTTCAGAATCGTTGCCTGATCCCACTTCAACCGAGTGATGCAGCCGGTCCCCCGCGCTATGAAGTGCGTCCGGCGAAGTACATCTTTAATCTGGCTGGCCGAATCGTCAAGATCACGGCATGAAACACAACACAGCCGGCGCGGACGATCGCGCGCAGGGTGATCTTCCCAGAGAAGAGTTCTGGCGCGACATGCTGCGGCGTTTCGCCGCCGGTGGCCAGAGCGTCCGCGCGTTCTGTGAGTCGCACGGATTGTCGGAGCCGTCGTTCTATTCTTGGCGACGGACACTGGCCCAGCAGGATGCGGCGTCAGCCCCGTCCAGCCGCGGCACATCCCCACCGGCATTCGTGTCCGTGCTTGTTGCCCAGGAGAACAACCCGCCAATGGAGGTCGTGCTCCGCGGCGAGCGGCGGATCCGGCTGTGCGGCCCGGTCGATCGAGCGGCGCTGGCCGATGTCGTGGCGGCGCTGGAGTCCGTGCCGAGTGAAGGGGGCGGACGATGTTGAAGCTGCCGGACCTGGGTGAGCTGGACCGTGGGCTGAGCAGCCGGGTGTTCCTGAGCACCGCGCCGGCCGACATGCGCAAGGGCTTTGACACGCTGGCGGCGCTGGTGCGTGAGCATCTGGGGCACGACCCGCTCTGCGGGCACCTGTTCCTGTTCGTCAGCCGCCATCGCGACCGGCTCAAGATCCTCTACTGGGATGCTGATGGATATGCCCTGTGGTACAAGCGGCTGGAGGAAGGGACCTTTCGCCTGCCGGCCAGGCCGGCGGCGGGCGCCAGCGTGGAACTGCGCCCCAGCGAGTTGGCGATGCTTCTGGAGGGCATCGACCTGAGGAGCATCAAGCGGGGCCATCGCCTGCGGCGGCCGGCGCCGGCTTAAAAAAAACGGGATTGACGTACAACGCGGACGGTGAGTGATTGTATATACCACATACGCAATGGAATGCACTCACCTGCCCAACGACCTGGCCGCCGCCCACGCGATGATCCAGCAACTGCTGGAACAACTGAAGAACACCCAGCGTGAGAACGCCCAACTGGATCATCAGCTTCAGCAATTGCTCCGGCGGCTGTACGGGCGGTCCAGCGAGAAGATCGATCCCAACCAGCAGGTGCTCTTCGCCGAGTTGCTCCAGCAGCTTCAATTGCAGCAGCCCCAGCCCGCGGTGCCGGCGGCTCCGCTCTCCCCGGCTGCATCCAAGCCCTCGAATAACGGCCACGGTCGGCGGCGTCTTCCCGCCGACCTACCCCGCGAGCGGGTCGAGAAGGACCTGCCGGAAGACCAGAAGCCCTGCCCCTGCTGCGGGAAGATGCGAGTGAAGATCGGCGAGGAGGTCGGCGAGAAGCTCGACTACGTGCCGGCCAAGGTCAAGGTGATCCAGACGGTGCGGCCCAAGTACGCCTGCCTGGACTGCGATGCCGCCGGGCACGGGGCGCAGATCGCCATCGCCGAACTGCCCAGTTCGCCGATCGAGAAGGGCCTGGCCGCTCCGGGGCTGCTGGCGGCGGTGATCGTGGGAAAGTATTCGGATCACCTGCCGCTGAACCGCCTGGAGAATATCTTCGCCCGCCACGACATCGACATCAGCCGCTCGACGATGTGCGACTGGATGGCG
>JBBQNJ010000060.1:0-32258 GCA_038329845.1 Tepidisphaerales bacterium
GCAGCATCGCCTGCAACGCCTCCAGCGGCAGGCGCATCCGCGCTTTGCAATAGGCCGCGGCGCTGAAGGGGAACCCGGCCAGACGACGCAGGTGTTCGATGGCGGTGTTGAACCACAGGGCTTGCAGGACGAACAGATGTAAGGTCCGGACCGGCCCGAGTTTGCGTTCCCGCCATTGGTGTCCCGTCCGGCGGCAGGCCGATTCGATCGCCTCGTCGGGAAGATGTTGATGAAGGTCCTGCTTGATCCGTTCCAACGCGCGTGATGCGATCGCCATCTGTGGCCTTTCGTAAGAGGACTGGGGGTCAAACCCCACTATAGTCTTCCCCCGTCACGCCCGGCGACGGTCTCACACAAAGAAAGTTGCAGCAGTCGCTTACGACACACCGGTGACGAGTGGGGAGGCTTAAGTGAATGGCATTCGGGTCACCTTGCTTTATGACCGTTTTCCGCGTGTTCTCATCCGCTGCGGGTGGATCGACAGCGAGAGCAACCGAACCATGAGCACAACGCCAGCTGGAACAGGTCAGAAGTCAAAGTGACCCCTTTATGTCCGCCCATCTGCGGCGCCGGTGGATCGACAGCGAGAGCAGCCGAACCATGAGCACAACACCAGCCGGAACAGGTCAGAAGTCAAGGTGACCCCTTTATGTTCACGCTTACTTCGTGCGCGGCTCAGTGGATCACTTTCACTTCGATAAGGCTCAAGTGGGGTTCCTGACTCGGTCGATCGGATTCATCTCCAACGGCGTTCGTTCCCCGTTCGCAATTCCCAATTCTCACTTCCCTCCCCCGCTCGCCTTGGCGTCTTTTCACCTTGTCACCCTCGCACGTCATCGCCCCTTCATGCTTCACCGCCCCACTCTGTTTCCCATTATCCCGCGGGAACGGTATTCTTCATCTGGTGGCGTCGGAATCACAAAAGACAGATTCTTCGTGGTCGGCCCGGTGGTGCTGGATCGAGCGACAGACAACGCATCCGTGGAACCGCTACGTCCTGTTCCGCAAGGCCGTCGAGCTGACCAGCCAGCCTCGGCGGGCGATCGTTCGCGTCAGCGCCGATGCGCGGTACACCTTGTACGTCAATGGCCGGCGAGTTCATCAAGGCCCGGCGCGGGGTTTCCCCGAACATCAATCGTTCGACACGCTGGACCTGCGGCCTCTACTGGATGTGGGGCGCAATTCATTATGCGCGATCGTGCATCAGTTCGGGACGCCGACGTATCAGAGCGTTTATCGTGATGCCAGCGGACTCCTGCTCGATGGCGCAATCGACCTTCAGACTGATTCGATCCCGCTGCATACGCCGGAGGGATGGATTTGCCGCCAGGCGCGGGGCTGGCGTAAGGACGTGGCCCGGCTGTCGGTGGCGCTGGGGTTTCAGGAGCATTACGACGCCGACGCCGATCCGCCGAACTGGATGGACCCGGCCTTCGAGCCATCGACCGACGATGGGTGGATCGATCCGATCGTTCACGGCCCTGTGGGGGTTCTGCCGTGGATATCGATGGAGCCGCACGGCACGGCGTCGGGAGCCGATCGCATCGAGCCGTTCAAGCAGATCGTGGGGGTTTTCACGGGCGAAAACGCCCGCGGATACAAGATTACACCCGAGGTCTTCCATTTCGCCGCGTCGGAGAAACGTTGGAAGGAGAAAGGCCTGCTAGAAGATCCCACGGCCATGCTGGGCGACGATCCGCGGGTCACGATTGTTCCGCCGCCCGCCGACGGACATTTCGTGATGGCGGTTCTCGATCTGGGGCAGTTGCGGCCGGGCCACCTGGTTCTGGACATCGACGATGCCAACGGGGACGAGATCATCGACGTTCTCTACACCCACCGCGCGCTGGCGAGCGGCGCGCCGGAGTTGACAGATGGGTCGGCGGTGCCTTCCGCCGCGGTCATCTCCGGCGAAGGGATGGGCGATCGTTACCGATGCCGTCCGGGCGCCCAGCACTGGGAGCCGTTCTTCTTCAAGGGATTTCGCTATGCCACGCTGATTTTCCGGAACGTCGAAAAGAAGCCGTTGAAAATTCGCCATGTGGCGGTGCGCGAGGTGCGATCGGCGCTGAGCGACAGCGGCGCATTTTCCTGTTCCGACGAGCGTCTGACGAACATCTGGGCGGTGGCGCGCGACACGTTGCGGGCCTGCATGCTCGACGCCTGCATCGACAGCCCGGGGGGCGAACAGGCGCAATGGCTCACCGATTTGCCGGTGGCGTTTGCCTCGAATGTGTACGCCCATGGCGACGTGGCGCTGCTCGAGCGCGCGATTCGGCAGGCGCGTCAATCCCAGGCGTCCGATGGATCGCTCCAGGCGCATCCGCCGAGCGATTGCCCGCGGTCGCGAATACCCGATGCGATGCTGGCATGGGTCGATCTCCTGTGGGACTGGCATTGGCAGACCGGCAAGACCAAACTACTGCGGGAATCAGCACCGGCGATGCATCGGCTGTTCGAGTTTTTCGCCGGCCACGAGATCGATCGCGGGATGATCGGCCGGTTCGACGGCTGGTGGGTTTTCCTCGATTCGGCGCCAGTCTGGAAGCAAGACCTCAGCGCCCTGCTCAACCTGATCTATCTCAAGGCGATGAGCCACGCTGCCGACGTGTGCGGGCTTATCGACGATCCACTGGCCGAACAATATCGCGCCAAGGCGCGGACCCTGGGCGATGCCCTGCGCGAGACGTTCTGGGACCCGACCCGCAAGGTCTGGCGCGACGGGTTCGATCCGGCGACAAATACTCCCGTCGAGCAGGTCTCGCAGCAGACCAATGCCTTGGCGGTCTTGCTGAAGTTGAATGAGCCGGAGGATCGCCAAACCATCGCCCGAACCACGCTGCTGCGGGCTGCGGGCAGCCGCAGAACCCGGATCATCACCGCTTCTCCGCGGTTCTATACCTGGGTAAACCAGGCGTTGATCGAGTGTGGTATGCGGGCCGAAGTCGTGGATTTGATCGGGGAAAAATGGGGCAGGCTGCTGGACGAAGGGGATCGTACCTTCCCCGAGTCATGGGAGGATGGGGAGCGATGTCATGTCAGCGCCACCGCGCCGCTGCAACAGCTCAGCCGGATTATTCTCGGCATCGAACCGACGGCGGCGGGCTGGCAGAAGGTGCGCATTCAGCCGTTCGCCGCCGGGCTGGATTTTGCGCGGGGCGTCGTCCCGTCGCCGCACGGGGAAATCAAGGCGGAGTGGGAAAAAGTAGGCGATGACCAACTGGTGGTGCGCATCGACCTTCCCGCCGGCATCGAGGCCGATTTCATCGACCCTCGCGGCGAAAAGAGGCCGCTGAGCGCTGGACCGAATGAATTCCAAACGTAAACCCGACTTCCGCGTTATGTATGGCAAGAGCACCTGGCCACGCAGCACTGCGTCTCGACGCAGCACTACGTCTCGAGGCAGCACTGCGTATCGAGGCAGCACTGCGTCTCGAGGCAGCACTACGTCTCGAGGCCGCACTGCGTCTCGACGCAGCACTACGTCTCGAGGCAGCATTGCGTCTCGAGGCAGCATTGCGTCTCGAGGCAACTTTGCGTATCGAGCGGGCAGTCCTCATCACTGGCTTGAACCGGGAACCAGCCGGAGTCGGCGATCTGAATATCGAACCCAGATCGGCATGGGGTTCAGGCGGGCCTGCCAGTCGGGTAACGGCTCGCGTGCCGTGTCTTGATCACGCAAATGGGAATCGGAAAGCTCGAGACGAATCTGAATCCGTTCAGGGCGTTGGACTGGGGTTTGATACATATAGAACCTCCGTGGGTACGACACCTGAACGAGGTTGCAAAACAGGTGCCCACGGCACGATCTCATGATGTGTCCGCTTGTTACGGGTGTTCGTTTCCTGTGAAAATAGGGGGAATTTGACGGCGGGAACCAGAGAACAACCTCAGATTCCCCGCAAGGACAGCGACGAAGTGTCGCCGGTAGGTATTTTAACTGGACAGTTTGTCGTCGTTAGGGATATGTAGGCGGAGGGTCTGAGGGCGCTGCGGGCGCGGTCGCCGTCGCCGGATTCTGCAATTCTTCGGCAAGCATCGTCGTCGCCTCCACCTCGACTCGCCGGTTGAGGGACTGGGCATCGGGCGTATACGTTCGCTGCACCACCGGCTCGAACGTCGAGCATCCCTGGACTCGGACGATTTCCGGATCCACCCCGTGGGAGGTCAGATAATCCGAGACCGCCTGGGCCCGCCGGAGGGAAAGGTCCATCCGCTGTTGGGCGTTGGCTTCGGCGCCCAGATCATCAAGCGAAGCGTGCCCTTTAACCATGATGATATTTCGGTGTCCGCGAATGAGCAGGACAATCTGATCCAGCGCCTTGATCGTCGCGGGGGTGAGTTGAGCATCGTCGGCGTGGAAGAGCAGCCGTCCCCCCACCGCCGACTGGCGCCCGGGGCGAATGCTGGTGTTTTCTACTTCGCTTCCCTCGGGACTGGTGCGGCGCTGCTCGGTATGGCCGCCTTCGCCAGGCCCCTGTTGGCGGGCGCGCTTGCGGAGCATGGCCTGCGCCACCGGATCGCTGGAGTGGGGATCAGGCTCCCAGCCGAAACCGCCGCGTATCTCGCCAACGACCTCGAGCCAGTCTTCGGTCTGGGCAGCGGCATCGGCGGTGGTCTTCGGCTGCATCCCGGGCTTGAGCACCCACAGGATCACGAACAGCCCCATCATGCACATGATCAGATCGGCCAGAGTGAAGATCCACTCCGGGCATTCTTCGCATTCGACTTCCTTGCATTTGCAGGCTTGCTTGGACATGTCAGCTTATCCGGCGATTCATCTCGATCAGGCGGCCTTGGCCATGGCCGTCTGCTGCTTGGAACTTAAGAAGCTGAGCAACTGCATCTCGACCACGCGCGGATTATTTCCCGCCTGGATGCTCAGAACGCCTTGCAGGATGATCTCCTTGGAAAACGCCTCTTCGCGGCTCTTTAGCCCCAGTTTTTCAGCGATCGGACCGGCCACAAGGTTCTGAAGCAAGGCCCCATAGAGCGTTCCAACCAAGGCCACCGCCAGCGCAGCGCCGATGACGGCCGCATCGCCGTCGAGATTTCGGAACATAGCCACCTGGGCCGACAGACAGGCGATCAGACCGCAGCCGGGCCCAAACTTGGCGAGCATTCCCCAGAAGTGCTTGCCGTGCTTGTGGCGCTCGAGCATCGCTTCGACCTCGATGCGCATGATCCGTTCGATGATTTCCGGGTCGGTTCCGTCGATCGTGAGTTGAAGCCCGCGTCGCAGAAACGGATCCGGCGCCTCGCGGGCGACGCTTTCCAGCGCCAACACCCCGTCCCGGCGGGCGGTTTCGGCGTACTGCACCATCTCCTTGATCAGGTGCTCGATATGCGCTTCCTTCGAGAAGAATATCTTCTTCACCGAAGCCAGCGCGCTGATGATCGCGTGCAGCGGCATCGACAGGAACGCCGCTCCAAGGGCGCAGCCGCCGACCAGCAGAATTTCTCCGGGCTTGAGATACGCGCCCAGCTCGCCGTGGGAAGCATGATTCATCCCGTACAGCAAGGCACCCCAGGCGAGCACGTATCCAATCAGCGTTGCGATATCCATTCGGCTATCCCTGACCCATCAGCCAAGATCATTCCGCGCGACACGACAGTGTTCTCCCGCTGAATATCGGCCCAGCACCCCGCCGGGGATGAGATTATGGGACAATCGCCGCCGGCTTGCGGCGGGATGACTCTTCCAAATAGCCCGCTTCTTCCAGTCGGGCGAGCAACAGGTGGAAATAGATCAGGCCGCCGAAGCCATTCCACTTTTCCAGGAGGCGGGCGGTGGAGTCAAAGTCGAGCGGGGTCTTGACGCCGAGCCATTTCTTGAGGTTGTTGCGTCCGCCCACATCGTCGCCGGGGAAAACATGAAGCCGCCCGAAGCCGCGCAGCAGGGCGTATTCCGCCGTCCAGCGTCCTACTCCGCGAAGCGTTTGCAGTCGGTTGACTGCCACATCGTCCGGAAGATTCTGGAGCGACTCCAGGTCCAGGCCGCCGTCCAAGATAGCGCTGGCCAATTCAATGATCGCGCGACCCTTGTGCCGGCTGAACCCGAGCCGGCGCAGCGATGTCTCGGAAGCCTTGACCAGATCGCGCGGCCGGGGAAAGGCATACGCAACATCGTTGTGCGGATCGAATTGTGAACCGTACTCCCGTGCCAACCGATTCAATAGTTGGATTCCCACCGTCAAGGTCAACTGCTGGCAAGCGAACGCATTGACCAGTGCCTCGAAAATGCTGGTGAATCGCGGCGGTCTCATTCCCTCGAACCGGCGGGCCAGTGTGTTCAAGGGTTCGTGGCGGGCCGAAAAACAATTGAACGCTTCGAGATCCACGTCGAGTCCCAGCAGTCGCCGCAAGATCGGAGCGATCTCGTCTTTGGGACGATCGGGCAAGGATTCGCAGCGGACGACAACTTTAAGTTTCGGCGCCCGGGGCGGCGCGATCTGTCGAACGATGACTTCGACGGTTTCATCCGCAAGTGACAACACCCGGCGATAGGCTTGGCCATCCCAACGATCGACGAGATTGTCGGGCCGGCGGCGCAGCGTCCATGCGGTCAAATCCAATCGGAAAGGCAGGGCGGGAACTAGAAAGAATGACTTCTGTTTCATCCCCGCACCCCTGGATAGTTGATTTCCGGCGGTTGGCCCCTGCGCTTCTTGACGACGGCGAACGCCGTCAGTTCGTGCCGCGTGGCGGAGCGCTCGCTCATAATGTGTTTCACCGGAATGCCGCGCGCCGTTTCGGCATCGGCGATCATTCTTCGATGGCAGCGCCACCAGACGGCCTCGGAACACATGACGCAAACCCGTCGCTTTTTCCGCCGCGCGTTTAAGTCATCCAAGCCGTCGGTGAATGCCGGTGTTTGCATGTAGTCGGCATATCCACGAAAGCTCGCGTTACGCCAACCTTCGTTTACGAAATCCTTTTTCAGCGGCCGAAATCCCCCCAATGCCTGTAGATGCATGTAGCGGATCCCGGATTTGGGCAATGCTTTCTCCATCAGATCCTTGCTGAACCACGGATAGGCCCGCGACCTCGGCACCGTTCTGACATCGACAAGCTCCTGGATCTTCCACGTCTTGAGCAGGGCGACAAACTCATCCCAGCTTCGAGTGGAATGGCCGATTGTGAACAATATTCGCTGTCCCATGGCGAGTTGTTTATAATAGGTCATTGTTTCGCGCGCCGGCGAGTGGATTTCTTGACACTCCGCGGGGGGTTTGCTAGTGTTCGCGCAGAGTGCGGGATGCGTTGGACTTGCGTTTCTCGCGGGGGATGAGGTGCGCCGCGTAGGACAGGCTTTCGGATCCACGCCGCCAGGAGAACCGCCTGATGAATCAGCCGCGCGCTTGTGGTGTTGAACTTCGATTAGCCATGATTTCGTCAATCGCCGCGCTGCGCGCAAGGTCGTTGCGCATCGGGTTTGGATTAGGACTGCTATGCGCGCTGGCGGGGTCGATGGCGCTGGGCCAGGAGATTTCCCCGGGGACGCGCACCGCCCCGGCGATCGCGGCGGGATCCCAGGGCGCCCAGGAGGTCGACGCGTATATTCGGGCCAACGTCGAAAAGTTGAACGGGGAGGACCCCGACGCCCAACGGACGGCACGCGATGCTCTGGTGTCGCCGATGCTGCAAAGTCCCGCCGTCACCCCGCTGCCGCCCTTCATGGACTACTACGCCGCGGCGATGAATCGGGAATTGCTGCCGTTGGCTCGCAAGGGCGATCTGCGCACGCGGATCAACGTGGGGATCATCACGGCCCGGGTGGCCGAGCGCGTGAACAACTGGCGATTGCGCGAGACGGCGGTGGTGTTGCTGGACGACAAATTGGAGCCGATCGCTTACTGGGGATTGAAGGCGGCCAAGCCGTTGATGGAGCCGGTGATGCGCAACGCCGGAGTCATCGCCGATACCGTGCCGTTGTGGGACCGGGTGATCGCCACGGTCAAGCGCTTCGGTTCCGGGCCGGTCGTCAACGAAGGATATGCGGCGTTGAGCGTGCCCCAGAACGCGCCGCGCGAGGTGCTGGCGCTGGCGATCCCGGCGATGCAGGAGTTGCTGAACTGGCGAGTCGAGCAGTATCGGCGCGGGGTTCCTCCCGAGCCGATCGCCGACAACGGCGCAGCGCTGTTCCTGAGTTCCGGCGCGATCTGGAGAGCCCAGTCGCAGCAGGAGCAACTCAAGACGATCCAGTTGTTCTCGGATCTGATCGGCTACGGTGCCCAACAGCAGCAGTTGCTGAGCGACCGCGATGCGCGGGACTATCTGATCCGGGTGCTGAAGTATTTCGCTTCGGCGGTCCAGGTGCTTCCGTTCAGCAAGACGCCGGCTCTTCAGCAGGTGCTAACCGACGTTCAGAAGCTGGGGATGAGCATGGCCCCGGCGCAGGTGGCAGCGCTGTGCGCCCAGTTGGGTCCAGCGCTGAAAAACGTGCCGCAGTTCCAGGCGATGGAGCTTCCCAAGCCGATCCTCACGGGGGCCAGCGGTCCTGCCGACACGCGGTCCACGCGCCCCGCCACGCTGCCCGAGTAACGGACCGACGGCCGCACACTCCGCAATTCCGGCGGATGGTTCCCGCCGCGTTCAGCGCGGAAATCAGGCCCTTCGAGCAAGGAACAACGATGAAGCAGATCCCCTGGTTCGTTATGATCGCGGTGCTTTTCGGTGGCACCTGGGTCGCGGCGCAGAGCGAGGTGGCTCGGGAATATCCACCCACGTTTCATTGGAAGGACCGCCGTCCGATTGGGACGAGTTTTCTCGCCACCAGCGGCAAGAACTGGGCGAGAAATCCGCGCGGCTGGTTCAACGATCCGAATCTCGATGCCCTCTCCGCCGAAGGCCGGCGCCGGTTCGTCGATCGCATGATGAAATTGGCCGACGACTGCGTCGAGCATGCCAAACGCAGCGACGCCCAAGGCGTGATCGTCTGGGACCTCGAAGGCGAAGAAATGCCTCATGCCGTCAGCTACCTGGGCGATCCGCGAATTCTCCCCGAGGTCGCGCCGGAAATGGACGCGATCGCCGATGCGTTTTTCAAAAAGTTCCTCGACGCCGGGCTGCGCACGGGCATCTGCATCCGTCCGTCCAGCATCGTCTTCAAAGATCCCGCCGAGCCGGGGAAATATCCGTGGATCAAGGGGCGTTACGGGCATGTTGATAACGACGACCCGGCCGGCGTCCTGATCGATAAGATCGCGTATGCGAAAAAGCGATGGAATTGCACGATCTTTTACATCGACACCAATTTCACCCCCGTGCGGGAAAACGGACAGCTCAAGCGCAAACCCGGCGGCGCGCCGGAATTTCGGATGCTCTCGCCGGAGGAAATCCGCGCCGTGCATCGGGCGCACCCGGATGTGCTGCTGGCACCGGAGTTCCAGCAGCCGGGGTACTTCGCTTCATCGAGCGGATATGGCGAATATACCGAGGTCGGCGACTTCGCGGCGGCGGCACGGAGGGCCTATCCCGACGCCTTTCGCATCTGGATGCCGCGACTGAATGCAGATGATGTCTACTTGAACTGGGATGCGTTCATCGAAAAAGGAATCAAGGCCGGAGATGTTTTCTTCTTCGAGTGCGCGCCGATGCAGGGTGAATTCGGCCCGCTGCTTCGCCGTGCCATGGAAGAAGCGTCCGATGAGTCGGCGCCGCCGGGCGATCTGGCGGAACTGCTGAAAACGGCGGCGAAAAGTGAATCCTGGGTCGCGCGGCGTCGGGCGATCGCGGAATTGGAGAAACACCATGACGACGCGGCGACCGAGGTCTTGGCGACGATCGTCCAACATAATACCAACGGCCTGGAACTTTTCGCCGCCCGATCGCTGGGACGACAGGGAACGCCGCGGGCGATGGAATCGCTGAATCGCGCCATCGAGTCGGGCGGTCGCCCGGCGGTCGCCGCGGCCCATGGACTGGGTGCCAGCGGCAACCCGCAAGCGGTCGAAACGCTGGTCAAGCTGATTAGCGCCGACTCGAAGGACTTCAAACTTCGCTGGGCCGCGTTGGATGGCTTGGGAGACTTAAAGGCGAAAGAGGCGGTCGATCCGATCGCCGGGTTGATCATGCAACTGCGAACAACCGGGGGTGAACTGTCGCGACGGAAGGCGATCATCGCACTGGAACAGATCGGCGACGTCCGCGCCGTCGAGCCACTCGCCGCCGCCTTGACCGAATCGGGGTATGAGCGATTGCGGCCACGCATCGGCAAGGCGCTGATGAAGATCACCGGGAATGCCGACGCCAAGAACCCGTCCGATCCCAAGACCTGGGAGCGTTGGCGGGAGAAAGACGAGAAGAAATGAGCGGCTGAAACGAAGGGAACGGCGGAAACTTCGGGGCAATCCAAGGGGGAGCCGAAGGGGTCAGGGATTGCGACTCCGCGCCGCACCGGTCAATGCAACGACTTCTGAACCTAATGCCATCTCAACTTTGCGCCCGCGACGACGACGTCTGGAATGTCCATTGAAGCGGAGTTATCTATGCCTGTCATTTCCATGTTCTACGGCATCACTGTGATGATGTTACTTCTTCGATGACAAGCAGCACCATCTGCCGCACATTCACGTCGAATACAGCGAGGAATCCGCCGTGCTGGCGATTCCGTCCGGAGATGTGCTGGCAAGATCGATCCGGACCTCGCGGCTCAAGTTGGCGCAGGCGTGGATTGAGATTCATCAGGAGGAGCTGACAGCCAACCGCTCTTCATCCTTTGACCGCGCCGGCGGCCAAACCTTTAACGAACCAGCGCATTGTGAACAGGAACATGATGATCAGCGGCAGACTGGCGACGCTGAACGCGGCCATGATGTGGCCCCACTGCTTGACGTATTCGCCTTCGAGGTAGATCAGGCCCACTCCCACGGGAAACAACTCCGGATCGCGCAGAATCACCAACGGAAGCACGAAACTGTTCCAGTTCTCCAGGAACATCACGATCGCAAGGGTCCCGATCACGGGCAGACTCATTGGGATCACGATGTTGCGAATTTGGGCCAGATGGCTGGCACCGTCGATTTCGGCCGCCTCGAACAGGTCGCGCGGAATCTCCTCGATGAAGTTGCGAAGCACGAAAATGCAGAACGCCTGCGCCCCGGCCATGCCGACAATGATTAAGGCCCACAGGGTGTTGAGCAGGCTCATTCGCTTGAGCAGCGAAAAAAGCGGCACCAGGTTGGCGATCGACGGCATCATCATCAGCACCATGAATGCCAGGAAGAGCATCGCCCCGCCGGGCATGCGGTAGCGGGCGAAGAAATACGCCCCCAGCACCGCAAGCACCAGCGCCCCGGCGGTTGCCAGCACCGCCACGAAGATCGTGTTGGCCAGGTACGGAACGATCAGGTGAATGGCGAATCGCCAGTTCTCCCAGTGCCACTGCGATGGAGCATCCGGCAGCCACGGGCTGGCGAGAAACTGCTGATTATCCTTGAAACTGATGTGCGCCATCATGTAGACGGGAAACAACTGGATGGCCAGCAGGCCGACGATCACCAGGTGTTTTCCCCAGTCGCTTCCGCTACGCCCCGGGCCGGGAGCGATCCTCTTGTCGGCGGCGATGGGTACGCTCATTTCTCCACCCTCACGAACCGGTTGTTGATCAGCGTCAGCAGGAGGATGGCGCCGAACAGGATCAACCCCAAGGCGCAGGCGTAGCCGAATTCGCTGTTGGAAAAAGCGCGATTGTACATCCACAGCCCCGGGACCATTCCCTGGCCCGCCGGGCCGCCGTTGTCGCCCAGCAGCAGCAGTTGCAGGCCATAACCTTGAAGGGTGCCGATGATCAATAGAACCATGGTCAGGCGAATCTGCGTGAGGATCAGGGGAAACTCAATGTGGCGAAACCGCTGCCAGGAATTGACCCCGTCGATCTCCGCCGCCTCGTACACCTCGGTCCCGATCGACTGAAGTCCCGCCAGATAGAGCAGCACCCCGACGGCACCGATCCAGGGAAAACCCCAGATAATCAACGAGGGGATGATCAGTTCCGGCTGGCTAAGCCATCCGATCGGTCGATCGGCGGCGAACACGCCCCAGCCGAACAGGTGATCGGCCCAGACCAGCAGCGCCCGCCCGCCGGTCAGATCCAACAACCGATTCAGCGCGCCGACATTGGGATCGAGAAAAAACTTCCAGATGAACAGAAACACCAGTTGCGGCACGACCATGGGGACGACCACGCCCACGCGATACCAGTATTGCCAGCGCACGCTCTGGAGCCGGTGGATCAGCACCGCGATGAGGATCGAGGGGATGAGCTTGATGACATTGGCGACGACGAGGATGCCGATCACGGCAAACGACCACCACAGCACCGAATCGTTCCAGGCGCGTACGAAATTGTCGAAGCCGATGTATCGCTTGACGTCGCCGCCCTGCCAGTCGAAGAAGCTGTGATAGACAGCGCTGACCGCCGGGAAATAGGCGAATGTGCCGACCATCGCCAGGGCCGGCAGCACCAACAGGTACAGCGGCCACTCGCGCCACGCCTTCTTGTAGGAAATCGTCTGGGCCATAGGGGACCGAGCCGTTCAATCCGCAGAAGCGCCGGCCGCCGAATCGCCACCGGTGCGGATCCGAGCCGGCGGATCGCCGCTGATCAGCCGCATCGGCATCACCAGTCGGGGTTCGGACGGGACCTTCGCATCCATGCACTCAATCAGACGCTGGCCCATCTCGACCGCCATGGTATCCGGGTCGGTCTCGATGCGGGCCACGGGGAACGGCGACCAGAAGGCGGCCCCGCCGCTCATATGGGTGACAATCGCCAGTTCATCGGGAACCTTCACCCGGGCCTCGATGATCGCGTGCAGGGCGTCACCGAACAGCACATCGTCGGTGATGAGAAGCCCATCGGGTTTCTCGTCGCCGGGCGACGACCAGATTTCGCGGAACTCTTCCCAGCCGGCCCCGGGCGAATCGGGGGGCAAGTCGGTGCGGAGCCACTGGACATTTAACGGAAGATCCCGCCGGCGCATCGCGTCGAGGATCGTCCGCGGATCGCCCCAACTCATGAAGGCCAGCTTGCGTCGACCCCGCGACACCAGGTGATCGATCCCGATGTCGACGAGGTCGGCGATCTTGCCGCTGACCGAACAGGGCAGCCATGGATCGCATCCGACAACGGCGATGCTCGCATCGGCCAGGCGCCGCGCGAGGGGATGGCCCATCCCCACCACCGCCGCCACGCCGCGGATGCGCCCAGCGTCGAGTTCTTCGAGAAATTCCGGGCAACTGCTGCCGCGAGCGGGATCTTCCCATATCTCCCGGGCGCTGGTGCCCGGCTCGATGCGCCCGATATATAACCGGGTGCGCACCGCCTGCTGATCCAGAAATAGCCTCAACTGCTGGGTCAACCGTCGAAAATGGTATCCGACGCGCGGATGCGTCACGTCCATCTCGGCCAAGATCGCAACATGCTGATTGGCATGAGGATCGACCACCACCGTCCCGCTGCCGCGATGCCGGGCGATCACCCCTTCCTCGGCCAGAATGCTCAGGGCCTCGCGGACCGTGGGAAAACTGACCCCAAACCGCCGGGCCAGTTCGTTTTGCGACTCCAGCGGATCGCCCGGCTTCATGCGAGTAACGATCTCGCGGCGAAGCTGCCCGTAAATGCGCCGGTGTAAAGGCTGCGACTGCGGATGCGATGAATGGCTCATGGCTACTCTCTGTAACGCAAACTGGACAACGCCGTAAAGTTATATTATGTTTTCTCGCCGGAATCAAGAATCCGAAAAAGGAACAACCGAGTTATTCTATGAGTTCATCCAATCCATCTCCGGCCTGCGTGCTGAACATTCAAGTCGATGAGCGGACCGGCCAACTTATCGAGCTTCATCGGCCTGATGGGTCGCCTCTGCTGCGATTTCATCCGGCGGCGGAGCTGCGGCTGAACGGCGTGTCGCTGGAAACCGAACTTGTCTCGATCGACCAGTGCGCCAGCGAACACATCACCATCATGCACGCTCGGATTACCGCCGCCTACGGGGCGGGAGTTCGACTGGAAGTGCGCCGGATCCTCACGCTGGGCGCGATCGGCGGGCACACCGGGCGCTCGCAGACGGCGCACATCCGCTACGAGATCCGCCGGATTGCCAACACCGAATGTGGCTCGACGCTCGATTACATCTGGCAGCCGGAAATTGAATCGCCGTTCACACTGGACCGCGTGGATGTGCTTTGCGCCCCGACGCCATTGCTGGGAAAATCGACGCGCCTGCGGGCACTGGCGATCGGCGGCAGCGGCCCGCGCGACCATGTGAGTTTCGAGGATGCCCCCATCGCCGAGGTGGTTCCGCTGCTGCGAACCGGCTTTCGATCGACGTTCCCCGGCCAGCCGACAATCAACGGCGGGCTGCTCTATAACCCCGACGATCAGCGATTCGTCTGGGCGATCGTTCGTCGCCCTTATGTCGGGGGCAGGATGGACTTCGCCGCCGATCGCATCGGGTTCCAGTTTTATTACTTTCTACCCATGCCGATCGGTGAGGAGATCATGACCCCGGCGGTGTCGCTGATGTGGGGCACGAACCTCGACGATGCCGATCGCGTGCTGGCTGAACAGTTCGATGTGTTCGAGGAGCCGCCGGACTGGTGGTATCGCACCGCCTGGTTCTGGCTGCATCCCAATTGCCAAGCGGACGGATCGTTCCAGGCCATGGGTCGCGGTGCCGAGATCTTGCACGAGCAATGCGGGGTCAACGGCTTCGGAATGTTCCTTCATGACGTTCCCTGGGCGGGTCGGGATTGCGACGTGGCGAGTCCGCGACCCAGCCCGACGCTCGGCGGGGATCGCCCGCTGCGCGAGGTACTCAAACGCTTCAACGACAAGGGGATTCACAGCTACGTATGGATGAGTCAGAAAGGGCATCGGCCCGATGGGCCGGGATATCGCGAGTCGTGGGCGATCAAGGGGATCGACCCGAGATGCGTGCGTCTTCACGATAAGGCCAACGCGGGCGTTCGCCTGGACATCGTCAATCCCGCCGATCCTTCGTTCGAGGAATACATCTTCGATTGGATCCGCCACTACGTGTGCGACTTGGGCGTGACGGGGATCTTCTGGGACTCGGGTTTTCAGCCGATCCCGCCCGATTTCGGCGACAAACCGTACGTCCGCTTCCCCGGTCAGTCGATGGCGTCGATGCTCGAGTTTTATCGCAAGGCGTATCGGTTTGGGCGCTCGCTCAGCCCCGACTTTTTCATGTGGATCGAAGGAATTTCAACCGACGTGACCTGCAACGGCTTCGCCGTGGACAAGCGCGATCATGAGGGTGCTTGTGGTCACGCTTTGATGCACCGGTTGGCCCATCGCGGACCCAAGCGGCTGGTCTGGCGGTCGGCCTGGCCGCACGATGTCTCGGGGGCGTTTCCGTTCCTCAACCCGGTGAACGATGTGGGATGGGCACCGGGACCGCAGCGATATGAGAAGGTGGCGGCCGATCCGATGAACCAGTGGCTCTGCCGAACCGTCCGCGAACGCGGGATGCGCTCGGCGAGCGGCCTGGGCAAGGGGATCAGCCGGATCGACGAGTTCATCATCGTCAGCCCCGGGGCACCGGCTCAGGAGATTACCATCGACGGTGCCCAAGGTCGCAGCGCCCGGCTCGAGCCGATCGTCGGCGGCGATGCGGTGGCCTCCACGGGCACCGAGGGAGCGACGCGATTTTCGCTTCAGACGCCGGGGGCCTATCGGCTGACGGCCGAATGAACCGTTCAACTGAGGGAAGCGACAGTGCCCACCTATACTGATCTGGATCGCAGCGGGCCGTTGGCCCATCAAGTCCCCCCGCCTCGGCGGGCGGTGAACTGGCGCAGCGTCGGCGTGGGATTGCTGGGCGTGGCCGGAATCGCGGCACTGGCGCCGTACAACGACCTGCTGGTGGCCAACACGTTTCTCATCGGCGGGACGATGCCGATTGGGCTGCTGGTCTTTTTCCTGCTGGTCATCCTGCTGATCAACGCCCCGCTGCGACGATGGGCACCGCGGCAGGCACTGAGCCAGTCCGAACTGGCCGTGGCGTTGGGGATGGGCCTGGTCGGATGCGCGATCCCGGCAGTCGGGTTCATGAATTATGTCATGGGATCGGTGGTGGGCCTATGGCGGACCGGCGGGCAGGACTATCCGACCGCGCAACTGCTCAATTCACTGCATCTGCCGGCGTGGTTGTTCCCGATCGATTCGACCTCCAGCGCCGCGGCTGCCGCCAATCGACCCGCTATCGCCTACTACGTCAGCCGGCTGCCCGAAGACCTCTCAATTCCGTGGGGGGCGTGGCTGGCACCGGCGATCGGCTGGGGCGCCTGGATGATCTGTTTCGCCGGGGCGTTGCTCTGCCTGTCGTTGATCGTGCGACGGCAGTGGGTGGAAAATGAGCGTCTGGCGTTTCCGGTGGCCAGCGTCTATACGACGCTGCTCGAAGACCCCCCCGCCGGACACGCCGTCAACCGCCTGCTGCGCTCGCGGCTGTTCTGGCTGCCGCTCCTTGCCGTTTTTATGTTGCGCGCGGTAAACGGCCTGGCCGCCTACTTCTCCAGCTATGTCCCGGAAATCCCGCTGGGGTTTGATCTGCGCCCGATCATGACTCAGCCGCCGCTCAGCCAGGCGCATACGTTTCTCAAGGCGCAGGCGCTCTATTTTTCCGTGATCGGGATCACGTTTCTATTGCAGACACGCATCGCCTTCAGCCTGTGGTTCATGTACATCGTGTTCCAGGTCGTGGTGATGATCTACGCCTCAACGGGCGCGGATTTCAACGCCGGCATGCAGCAGGACCAGATGGCCGGAGCGCTGCTGATGCTCAGCGGGCTGGTGATCTGGATCGGTCGGGCCCACTGGATGATGGTGATCCGGCGGATGTTTTTTCGCGGCCATGACGATGATCCCGCCGACCCTTATCTGCCATACTTCCTGTCCGGGTGGGGATTCGTGGCGTTCACGATCGGCATGATCGCGTTTCTGGTTTTGGCCGGTTCGAGCGTCGCCGGCGCCATTCTCACAATCCTGGCGTTGATGCTTCTGGTGATGATGGTGGCTCGGATCGCGGCGGAAACGGGGCTGTATTACGTGCAGATCAACGTCCCGCTCATCCGGGCCTGGAATTATCTCGGCGCCATCGGGGCCCGTACGACGACCGGTTCGCATTTCTGGACCGCGTTCATGGGCGCGGCATTCGCACACGACACCCGCGAGACCCTTAGCGTTTATTCGACCCATGCCCTGAAAGTGAGCGATGAACTTGGCGTGGCCAAACACCGCGGGCAAGGCTTGTGGATGATCGCGGCACTGGGCGCGGCGCTGGCGGTGTCGTATCTCGTCTCCGGTGCCAGCATGTTGACGATGGAGTACGCTCACGATTCGACCCTGGCCGCCCGCTCCACGGCGATGATCAACGACTATGGCGTGGACTACATTCCCAAGAACATGATCACCGGCCCCACCCGCGACTACGAGCGTGGCGGGCGAGAGGAAAACCACAGCCGCCTCGGCCACGTGAGCATCGGCGCCGGACTGACGGCCCTGTTCGGCATGCTGCGATTCCGCTACGGCGCCTGGCCGCTCCATCCGCTGGGGGTGCTGCTGATGTTCACGTTTCCGGTCGGCCGCATGTGGTTCAGCATCTTCCTGGGCTGGCTCGCCAAGGCCGCCACCGTGCATTACGGCGGCGCTGCCCTGCTGCGCCACCTGCGCGACGCGGCGATCGGCATGATCGTCGGAGAAGCCTGTGCCGTCGGTTTCTGGCTCATCGTCGCCGTCTCCATCGCCGCCCTCGGCGGAGAATATCACGTCATCTACCTCACACCGTGAGACTGCAGGCCGTATGAACCACTTCATGGCCCACGGGGATACGCCGGCGGTTCGATCCAACTTCGACCCGATCTTCGTCGCAATGCCTCCGCCGGATGCGATGGGGGTCTTTCCCTGGCTGTGCTATTGAAAAGAGTCGATCGACTTGGTTAATCTGCACCGCACGTCATCGCTTCGCGCGGGACCGATGCCCGCGAGTGGGCATGGGCGAGGCGGCGGACGGCCCTTCGGGCCACGAGGTGTGTAAATGCGGCGGCGTCGGATCGACGCTGCGGGAACTTGCGGATCGGTCCAGTCCTCGTCGTTATCGTCGTCGCGTCCTTGGCTCATGCCGGCCGAGGATGTCGCCGCATGGCGTGATCGTCAAGGAATCGCCCAATAGCCCCCAAGTTCGGGGCTTTTCCCCCGACCCTTTTTTCGTCGCCGGCACAATGCGACTGCGACGATATACCACACACCGGCGTCAAATTATACCGTTATTGTACCATATGCAAACGTCTTGAGTTAGAACGACGTCGGGAGAATTCCGAGAATCGTCATGTTGACGAAAAAAATCTTGGATTTCTCTTGACACGGGCCGATCTTGAGTTATCCTCTGGCCGTCGGTTCAATTTTGGTCTATCTGGTCTGGGCTTGGCTATGTCTGGTACCTCTCAGTTGATCGATACGGGCAACACCGCTGTGGTGCAGCGGCCTCCAGGTGTGCGCGTGATACGAAGCATCAAGCAGTGGATTCAAGAGGGGCGTCTGGCCGCTGGTGAGCCGCTTCCATCGGAACGCGCGCTGGCTGAACGCCTGCAGGTGGCCCGCGGCACGGTTCGCTCCGCCATGGAGCAGTTGCTGGAAGAAGGCTTCATTACCGGCGACGGCCGACGGCGAACGATTTCGCCCACCCCGCGTCAGGCGGACAGCATCATGAGTCACACCATCGGTGTGCTGACCACCACGCCGGTGGATGCGGTCGATGAGGGTGTTCCAACGGGTTGGGAACGATACATCGACTCCGGTGCCATGGATGCCATCAGCGAGCGCGGCCTGCATGGGCTGGCGCTGGCGCCGAGCCGTCTGGCTGCGGGCAATATCCGCAGGCTGCTCGATGATCCGCCGGCCGGAGTGCTGTTCAGCCGCCGCGCCCTTGAAGAAGACCCTGCGGGCGAGGAATTGCTCAAGGCGCTGCACAGCGCCAGCGTGCCCGTGGTGGTATATGGCCAGTCCCCCACCCTGCAAGCGTACGATCGCGTCGCCTCGGATCATTCCGCCGGCGCCGAGGTTCTGACGCGGTGGCTCATTGGGCAAGGCAGGCGACGCATTCTGCGGATGTGGCCCTTTCCGCGCAGCCACCCGGCATGGCTCGACGCACGCGATGTTGGCCATGAGCGCGCCATGCGCGCCGCCGGGCTGGACCCGCTTCCGGCGCTGATTGTCGGCGAGGACATCGAAACGCGCGATGCGGCGGCATTCGAGCTGGCGCGGCGCATGATGGCCGGCTTTCTGATTGAACATCTCAGAGGCGAAGACAAGGTGGACGCCCTGATGCTGGTCTCAGACGCCACGTGCTATCCCGCCGCCGCCGCCTGCCGCCTGCTGGGCGCCGAGCCGGGGCGCGATGTGCTGATCGCCGGCTACGACAACTATTACGCGGGCGCCAACGGCAGGCGGTTCGAGCCGACGGAGCCTGCGGTGACCATCGACAAGCGAAACCTCCACATCGGACGCGAAATGGTCGCGTTGCTGATGCAACGAATCGAGGGAAATCTGCCGGACGAGCCGCAGGTGCGGCTGGTGGAGCCGAAATTGGTGATAACGAGCAAGTGAGTATGGCGAGGAAACGTTCCTCACCACTCAGGTTTTGGGTTTGCAGGTGTTTGGCGTGGTATGTGCCATGCTCAAACGGTATCCAACTCTCATCTGATCGGAGGCTGATATGAAAGCGAAAAATCGGAAACAGATGCTGGCGCTGGCGGCGGCCGCGGTGGCGGTGGGTTGTCTGGCTCCGGCGACAAAAACGTCGGCAGCAGTCCGCTATTATACGTTGGCCGGTAACGGTAACTGGAGCGACACCGCCAACTGGAGCACAACTTCCGGGGGAACCGGCGGAGCCACTATGCCGAACGCTACCGGGGACAGTGCGCTGTTCAGTCAGGACGCTTCTCGCACGATCACAGTCGATATGGCCGTCATAGCCGGAATCGTGCAAAACACGAATCGACAGAAATTGACGATTGGTGCCGGTGCTGGAACATTAACGATGAATGGTACTGGCCTGACGAACAACCTGGCGAAAATCAACCAATCGAGCGGTCGGGGCAGTTTAACCGTGAACGAAGATGTCATTATGGCATCCGATCTTCTTGTCACTCATATTACATCCGACTCTAATTCGGATGTTACAGTGAATGGGAGCATTAGCGGTGCTGGAACGCTGACTCTCCAAGTGCTTCAGACTGGTACAGGTAGCATAACGACGAAGGTTGTTGTGATTGGTGCGGTGAACCACACTGGAGCTCTGACGTTGGACTCGGATAGTAGCGGAACCAGACTTGCGCAAGTCTCTGTCAGTGGAGCCATTGGAGGCAATGTCACAAGCATTACCAAGAAAGGCAACAATGCCGCCTTTCTGTCTGGTGCGACTGCAAATACGTTTGCCGGCCTTACAACAGTCAATGATGGCATCCTGAACCTTAGCAAGGGTGTAGATGTTCAGGCACTGGGCGGCTCGTTGACGGTTGGTGATGGCACGGGCGCCGATCGGGTTGAGTTGAACAACTCCAACCAGATTGCCGATACGGCCACGCTGACGCTCAACAGCGCCGGTATATTCGATCTGAACACGAATCTGGAAACGCTGCAGTCGCTCGTCGCCTTCACCGGCGCGGAATTGGCCGGCGGATTGAATGGCAGACTGACTGTCAGCAGCGCCACCTACAACGGCAGTTCCCTGATGGGCGGAACGTACTCGATCGCTCTGGGCAACAACCCCGGTTTCATCACCGGCTCAGCGGAACTCGTGGTCATCCCCGAACCGGCCTCGATGGCCTTATTGGCCCTCGGAGGCCTGATGATGGCTCGTCGGCGTACCTCAAACTAATCCCTGTGGCAGATACCTCACACTAACCCCTGTCGCAAAGGAGAAGACAATGCGTTTGCAGCAACTTACCGTATCCGTGGCCCTCTTGATGGCTCTGACGTCCTCGACGCATGCAGCGGTCACCCGCTATGTAGCCGCCAGCGGCAACTGGAGCAGCACCAACACGTGGAAGGACACCAGCGGCGGCAGCGCCCCGGCAACGAGCATCCCCAATGGCACGGGCGACGCTGCCGTGATGGCCGATAGCAACAGTAACCGTAGCATCACGCTGGACCTGAATGTGGTGCTGGGCGAACTATCCATCACCAACCGCAAGTATCTGCAAGTCAACACCACCTCCAACACCATTACCTTCCGCACCGCTGCGGGCAATGCGGTGGTGTCGGTCACCGGCAACTCCAACGGGGGGGGGGTCAACGGCAACGAACTTGAGATCAACCCGAACGTGATTCTCGACCTGACCGGCAAGACGCTGAACGTCACGCAATCCGACCGTTCGGACAACACGCGGACCAACCGCATCGCGTTCCGTGGGGCGATCAGCGGCACCGGTGACATCAGCATCGTTAACAACGACAACGACAACGACAACAGCAGCGGTGGCCACACCATTCTCTCGGCCATCAACAGCATCGGCGCCATCACCGCCAATGCGGCCGGCGGTTCGGGAGGCGGACGCATCCTGTTCCAGGGCGCACTGGGCGCAAATGTGACCAGCCTGACCAAGAAGGGCGCCGGTATCGCGATCATGTCCGGCGGCATCAACGCGTACAGCAGCGGCACGTTCATCGAGGCTGGCATCCTGCAGGTGAATGCGGGCACCACGCTCGGCGAGTCCGCGGCACTGGAGATCAGCAGCGGCGCCGTGCTCAGCCTGCTCGACACATTCCAGACCGTGCAGGGAACCATCTCCAGCCTGAAATTGGGCGGCACACCGTTCACCTCGGTCGGGACTTATGGCAGCACCACCAGCGGCGCAACTTTCCAGAACGACACCTACTTCTCCGGTACTGGCGTAGTGCAACTAATCCCCGAGCCTGCCTCGCTGGCCCTGTTGGCGATCGGTGGCGTGCTGATGCTGCCGCGGCGGAAGCGGATGGATGTCTGATTCTTGTAGTGGATGCCTCCACGGTCGGCGGAGTCGAAAGGCGCTGCGACCGTTTACATCCGGCCTTTGACACGGAGCCTTGTCATGCCTCGTCGAAACACAGGTTTCACCCTCGTCGAGTTGCTCGTAGTCATCGCAATCATCGCCATTCTTATTGCGCTGCTCCTGCCGGCCCTGCAACGCGCTCGCGAGCAGGCGCGGGCCGTCCAGTGCCTGAGCAACATCCGACAGATGGGGCTGGCGCTGACGACCTATGCGGCCGAACAACGCGACTACCCGGCCTATACCTACACCGGCCAGCCGAGTCTGACAGGAACGGGCGACAAGCGCAAGTCCTATGGCGGCGTAACCATGTGGGAGACGATGCTGCCGAATCTCAGGGCAAATCGCTATCTGGGCGACACCAGCGTCGGGTACTGCTCCAAGGCCGGGGAGCCGGCGGGTGAGTCGCCTTTCTCACCGGTTGACGGTGGCTGGTATCGCATGGATCACGACTTCACCGGCGCCCCCCGTACGTCCACGGATCCCACCGATCACGGCGACTTCATCTACATGGGCCCCGGGACCAACAAATACTTTCTGGAGCATGCGTTTGACAGCACGCTTGCCGGTCAGCGTCGATATCACAGCGTGGCGACCATCCTGGGCACCACCAATGGCCATTGGGGCGGCATTCATTACAACCTACGCATGTACGTCGCCTATTCCCCGAGCAGCGCACACAATGCCCTGGGTGAAGTCACTTCCCAGCCGGCCGTGTTGACCCAAGGCAAGCGCGTCCCGCTTATGTGCGATTCGTTCATCAAACTGGGTGGGACCGGATATTGGAACGGCACCGCTGCCGGCCCGCACTTTGCTCGTGGCAAGGATCCTCGGTTGAATTCCCAGATCAGCGTCCTCTACAACGACTGCTCGGCGGAGATGGTGCCTTTGCACATCGCGTCGCCGTGATGGATTCGTCTAACCAGCGCCGCTCGGGAAAGAATGCGGGGATGAAAATGTCGTGTGAAGTGTGCAGGCCTCGATTGAGTTTAGCCCTGGTGTTCGTGCTTGCCTGGGCGGGAAATGCCGTGGCACAGACGGTGCTGATCGATGCCAATTTCTCTGACAGTACGGAAGGTCAGGCCCCGGCGACGGTGAAATATGCGAGCCCGCCGGTCAAACTCCCGCAGGCCGTGCGCGCCGACGGCAAGAACCTCGCGGTGGTCGTGGACGCGGTCGGATCACTGAAGGACAAGCCACTGAAGTTGGAGAAAGCGGACGGCGCGAATCCCCGAACGCCTGCCATCCGATTCTTCGAGAAGTCCGGCGCCGTGACGGGCGGGCGATTGCGAATCGAGTTCGATGCCGTAATCGAGCGGTACAAAGCCGGACCGAAGTTCCCCGGTTTCGAACGACTGGTGACATTGAACCTTTACGGCGACGATGGAAAAGTGTTCCTGAACGCGGGCTACACCGTGGGCAGGGCCTGTGATGGCGGGAGCATTGCGGTGAATGACACCAAGGGCGGCCGATGGAAGCTTGGCGAAGCGAACCATTGGATATTGGAGGTGAACCTTGACAGTGGAAAGGCAAGTGTCGTGTTCGATGGGAAAGAAATCGTGGGCGAGGCATCGCTGATCGGCGAGAAGATCAAGGCGGTGCGAATCATGGAATTTCGGGACGGCACCGCCTTCGGCGCCTACGACGGCGTCTTTGTCGCCGCCATTGACAACCTCAAGGTTGTCCAAAGCGAAGCCAAGTAGTTTATGGAACGGTGACAGCCGCGCGGTCGCGTCCTCGCCGCATCGGGTGCATCCGGCGATCTGGCTGACCCGACGAGTTGTGGAAAGGGTTTGCTCCGTGACACCTCCGATGATGCTCCTGATGTCGCTGGCGCTTCTACTGGCAATGGGGATGGCAGTCGCCTTGGGCGACGATGGCTCTCGGCCGGCGCCGGCCATTCCTGAGGTCCTGTTTCCCGGGACGGGAATCGGCGCGAAGTTCGGCAGCCCACAGCAGGCGTCCTCGCCTTGGCAGGCACATCACGGCAAGGCCAACCACATGGAGCGACTGTATCTGCCCGGTGAGCAGATCCAGTTATCCGTTCCAATCGTCAATCCCACAAGTGCGCCAATGACCCTTCACGGCACATGGCACTGGATCTGGCTTGGGGATGTCGCGGGGGATGCGAAGGGCGGCGTTCGATACGTCGCGATTGAGAGGCACAGTTCGACCGACCTGCCCGCCACATTTATTCCCGCCAGTGGCGAGCACACGGCACAATTTTCGATCGTCGCCCCCCAGCGCACCGGTGTGCTGGGCCTGTTTCTTAAAGCCAGCGATGGCACGACCTCAGCTTTCACCTGGGTCACCAACGTCGCAGTCGTCTTCCCCGTCGTCGCGGGTGCCTGTGCCGATTCGCCGTTCATGGGCGATCTGCGCGGTGTGCGCGAATGGCAGCGGGCGATCGAGTTGCCTGTATTGCGTAAATTGGGGGTCAAGTGGATTCGCATCGGCGAGGATTGGGGTTCCATCGAGCCCGAACCCGGCGAGTTCAAGTTCGAGAAACTTGACCGCGAGGTGCAGCGCCTGCGCGACAACGGCATGCTCGCGATCTACCTCGGCGGCAGCGGGGCCAACTGGACGCGCGCCTACGGCAAGCTCTCCTGGCCGCGGGATAATCCCAAGAAATCAAGCGATTCGCCCGACCCATCGCACTATGGCGACTGGGCCCGCTTCTGGGAGCAAGTGGCAAAACGCCATCCCGATGTCATCCGCGCCATCAATGTTTTCAACGAGCCCTGGGAAGCGGGCGGGATCAGCAACTGGGGCGGCACCGGCGCCCAGTATCGCGACCTGCAGCGCTTGGCAAAACTCGGCGTGGATCGCGCCAAGGTCAACATCCCGGTCGGCGGAAACGACTCAGACAACAACATCATGGACAATCTGTTATGCGACCCAAGCTGGCGCAGCTACACCGGCCTGCTGACCGTCCATGGCGGCGAATTCAGCAACGAGTACATCCACCGCCTCGCGCCCGACCTGCCCATCTGGAACACCGAGCACTGGTATACCGCGCAGACCGACCGCACCATGGAGTACCAGCTCTTCGGCATGCTCAGCGGCCGCTCAAAGATCAACCTCCCGATCCTCGGCAACTTCTTCACCGCCGGGTATCAGTCGGGCGGATACTACAACCCCAAGGACGAGAAGGCCGTGCCTGACCTGATCCCGCAGCCCAATGCCGCGGGTTACAACGCCATGGCTCATTTCATCGAGGGGATGAAGCTTAGCGATGAACTGTCACCGGATACCCTCCCCTACGCGGCGCTGTTTGAGCGAACCGCATCAACCACACCCCAGGCCACCCACAAGGCGATGCTTGTCCTGATCGGCACCGCCGTGACCAGTGAGCACCAGGTCTGGTGGCAGGTGCGATCGCAAGACGACGGCGCCATGCGTATTGATGCTCCGTCAGGTGTGACGGGCATATTTGACCGCTATGGCAACGCGATGCCGAGGGACGCAGACGGCAAGTATACACTGCCATTCAATACGCAGGCGGTCTACCTGACGGCAGACTCCACCGAGCCGCTGCGGGCGGTGAAGGATCGACTGACGGTCACCCGCTGCGCCCGACCGCTGCAGGTGGGGATTTTTGATCCGGTGTCCTCCGATCAGCGTTCCCTGCATGTAATGTTGACCAACCCCCTGCCCCAGGCGATCGACGCCACGGCACAACTGAAGCAGGCCGACTCCCCCGGGCGAACCGTAAGCCTCAAGCCGGGCGAAACGGCGAGGTTCGAATTGCCTCGTGCCACGGATGCGACGGTCGCCACAGTCATTGTCAGCACGGCTCTTGGCAGCTACGAGCACACCGAGTCGCTGGGCATCAGGCAGATCAAGCGTTTTACGCCGACGCTCGACGCCGACTTGGGCGACTGGCTTGCCGCCGGAATTCGGCCGCTGGTGGTGACCGCGGGCGGGGGAGACAGCCCCAGCGCCGCCGCGGCCATGCCCTGGGAAAAGCTCTCCACTGAGGGCGAGGAGAACGTCGGGCGCTGGGCACTGGCCTACGACGATCACAATCTCTACCTCTGCGCCGAGATGCGCGTCGCCAAACGGGGCGGCAGGCCTTGGGATCAGATGCGCGACGACTGGTACGAGCTTCATCCTGGTGGCTATGCGTACAAGACGGCGCCACGATTCCCTTTCCAGGGCGAAAGTGTGCAACTGGCGCTGGATGTGATCGACAACCCGCAGGACGCGATATATCCGGCCGATGACAATCGACAGCCGCGTTATCCGCAGTTCCGCACCGACTACCTCATCGGCTTTTACCAGACGGCACAAGGCCAGCCGCAGGCGTGGCTCTTTCGTCGCCCCGGCGGGCCCTTCCGCCATCGCTTCCCCTTCTCACCCGCCAAAGCGATCGATCAGCAGATCGCCCCAGGCGTCGTTCTGAGGGTAGTGCGAGATGAACCCGCTCAGACCACGCGCTACGAGGCCGCCATTCCGCTGTCGCTGTTGCCAGAGCTACACGGCGCCAGCGGATCAATACTCAGCGGCGCCGATGTCAAATTGACAACCAACCATTGGTCCGGGCTGTTCAGCGCTGCCGGCCGTGGTGCGGCCAAGCGCGACCAGTCCGTTTTCCAGCCATACTGGATGCCCGGCTACACGACATCCTTGCCATGGAGATTTGAATGAAGTTCGCAATGCAAACGGCTCTGATGACGATTGCCTGCGTCGTGATGCCCGCGATGGCACTGGATCAGCGGGAGAACACCATCCGATTCCTGATGCCCTCAGCCGGCCGCGGCACCATCGCCATCAACGATGCACAAGGCAAGCGTGTGCGCAACCTGCTCGCGGATCTTCCCTATCAGGCGGGCGAGCAGAGCGTTGAATGGGATGGTCGCAATGACGCTGGTGAGTTAATGCCGCCCGGGAGTTACCAATGGGTGGGGCTTTATCGCGGCGATCTGCATGCGGTGTATCGCGGAAGCTTTCAGCATGGCAACCCGCCCTGGCCATATGGGAAGACGGGCGGATGGATCGCCGACCACAGTCCGGCCGTCACCATCGTGCGAGTGGGGGACCGCATGATCCTGGGCGCCACTGAAAGCGAGTGGGGGCACGGCATCATCGCTTCGGACCTCTCCGGCCAGAAACTCTGGGGTGTGAAGCACATGGAAAAACGCGGCTGGGCAGGCGCTGACATGCTCGCAACCGGTGGCGACCGCGTCTTCGCCACCAGCTACCTCGGGGAAAAGGCAATCTGGGAAATCGACCCACAGAGCGGCGAAAACCATCTGGTGGTTGAGCAAGCCCAGCTTCCAGCCGCAACCGGGACCGACTCGAAGGGCGACAGCGCCAAGGACGGTGTGCGCATCATTGGCGCCCACGACGGCGAGGTGTATGCCGTTCAGCTCTTCGCCGATGAGCCGCGTACTCTCGTCTTCAAGATGGCCAAGCCCTTTGAGCGCCTTGTCTACGACCGCACATTGCCTGTGCGGCCGTGGCAGTTGGCGTGGCTTGGCGACGGCCGATGCCTGGCCGTGATGGACAAGACGGTGGAGATTCTCGATACCAAGACGGGTGGGACGACCCCGCTGATCAGCGCCGGCCTCTCCCAACCCCATTCCATCACCGTCGACGCCACCGACCGCATCTACGTTTCCGATCAGGGCGCCACCGGCGTGCATCGGCGTACGCCCGCCGGGCAACTCCCCTGGCGCTACATGCGTCTCGAGGGACCGGCGGTGCATCAGGTCAAGGTTTTTGACGCCACCGGCAAGTTCCTTGCCGCCATCGGCGCCGAAGGCGGGCAACAAGTCGGGAAGTTCGACCCCGAAGCGTTCTTCATGCCCTCGGGATTGGCGATCGACGGCTGCGGCCACCTGTGGGTCACGGAGATGAACTACCTGCCGAAGCGCGTCACGGTGTGGGCCATCCCCGACGATCCCGGCCAGGCCAAGGCGAAATTGCAGGAGCAGTTCATCGGACCGGCGATGTACGGTGGCGGCGCTGCGATGATCGATCCCAAGCAGCCTTGGAGGATCATGGACACCAGCTACGGTGAGATTTTCGATGTCAATCTCGCCAAAGGCGACTACCGGGTGGCCAGTGTGCCTTGGCGGCATCACGACCCGTGGAAGGAGCAGGGGTATCGCCCGGAAATGCCCTTCACCGGCAGGCCGGGCGTCATCATCGAGGTGGACGGGCGAAAGTTCACGGCCACCCAGGGCGGCTACATGCACGGCAGCGATGCGAACTGGTCACCATACAGCTTCAAAGGATCGGGCGGCACGATGATCGGCGAGTACGTCGGCGAAGGTGACGACATTCGCTTTGTGCCGCGGGCCGCGATTGCCAACATCCGCATGTGGATGCGTGGACGGGAGTTGAAAGTGCGCCGCGAGGAGCAGTGGCTGCCAGCGCCCATCCTCGACGCCGCCAGGCGCCTGCCCGACTGGCCCAAGTACGCCGAGTCGATGGGAATGGATCCCGATGCGCCCGATGTGCCGCATGTCGAGCATAAACGCGGATCCAAGGACTGGATCGTCCACCCCTGGCCGAAAGAGATCAGCGGCCTGATCTGGACCGACGGCGATGGTGACGGCCGGATGCAGGCGGAAGAGGTGCGGCTCTTCGCCTTCGGCGATGCCGAACAGGTGACCCTCGATCCGCAGCTCAATGTGTACCTGCCTGTCGCCTCATGGCAAAAAGATTTTGCCGGTCTGTGGATGCTGCTGCGCGCTGGTTTCAACGAGGTGGGTGCGCCGGTCTACCGGCCTGAGGATCTGAAGCATATCTCGGACACCAGCATTGATGTGGCAGAGGTTGGTGCGGATGGATCGCTGCTGGCCCAGACGGCCCTCCACTCACCCGACGGCAATCGTATCTGGTCTTACCCGAGTAGCCCGAAGGGCGTGAAGGCGCTAGGCCCGCAGAGCGCAGACAGCCTCAAGCCCGGGCGCATCAACCGGGTGAATTCGCTATGGGGTGTCGCCAGCGGCCCCGGCGACCTCGGCGAGGTCTATATGCTGCACAACAACGATGGCATGGTATACCTGCTGACGCGCGCGGATGGACTTTTCATCGGTTCACTGTTCAGACCCTACGCATTCGCCGACGGCTGGGATTCCATTCCCACCGCCGTCAATGGGCTGGTGCTGGATCAGTATTCGCTGCAGGACGAATGCTTCAACGGGCATTTCACTCGGGCTGCGGTGTCGGGCAAAGGCTTTGAGGCGGAGCATTACTATCTTCTCGGCCTGGGTCGTTCGGCGGTGGTGGAGATCACGGGCCTGGATTCCGTGCATCGACTGCCCGGCGGAGACTTGCAGTTGAGCGACGGCGTTGGTGCCTATGGCCATCAGGAGCGCCTGGATCCAACCGCAGGCGCTTCGACGCTGCGAGTGCGGAAAACGGTGCAGCCGATCGTGTCGCATGCCATACAAGCGGGCACCGACACATTCGTCCAATCCAAGGCGACCAGTTGGGCCAACGCCACGGTTCTCACTGCATGGGACAGTCGCGGCATTCATATGAAGTGGGAAATCAAAGGGGATAAGACGCCGTTCGTGAACAATGAAAGCGACTTCACGCAGTTGTTCAGCACCGGCGATGCCTGCGATGTGCAGCTTGACGTGCCCACGCTGGGTCGGCTCAGGTTCGTTGTGGCGATGCACGGCAAGACACCGGCCATCATCCGCATGCGCTACGACGGGACACCCGGCGCGGATGCAATCACCTATCGCTCGGGTGTGGCGGAAATTAAGGTTCCGGAGGTGATCAAGCTCGCCGGCAAGCCGTCGGTTCGGACGATCAAGGACGGATACATCGTGCAGTTCCTGCTGCCGTGGCGCGATCTGGGGATTGAGAAACCGAATGACCGCCTCACGTTGCCGATCGAACTGGCGGTGTTTTCGTCCGACTCCAGTGGCACCAACACCATCTCACGCAATTACTGGGCGAGCGGGACATCAGAAATGGTTGCCGACGTTCCAACCGAGGCGCGGCCCACTCCAAAGCGTGGCCAACTTGAGCTTCAGCCGTAGCGGGACTGCTTATGACGTCGATGGAACCTCCCCTGCCTGCCGCATCGCGCATTGACGAGCAACATCGTGTGGCGCGCGCGTATGCGCGGTGGGTCGGGGCGACGCTGCCGCGCCAAGTGATGGATGGCGGACCGGACGATGGCGCGTTCAATGAGTACGAACACGGCTGGCGCGACGGAAGGTGGAGCGCATTCACCCTGGCCAAGCTTATTTCAGCAAGGTTGTGGATCGATAGGCTTGACTTGCGGCCTGGCCCCCTCGATGCCGCAATCCGACGTTCTCTGGCATTCATCGTGCGCCGCCAAAATTCGGCGGGCGAGATTGATCTGGGCGGCAGTTACTCGCCCAATGAAGTGGGCTTTACGCTTCCGGGGCTGGCGGAGGCGTATCGAAGGATCGTGGCCCATCAACTGCTGGAGGACTGTCACGCCCCCCTGGAGACGTACTTGAGAAAAGGAGCCGAGGCGGTGGTGGCCGGGGAGGCACACACCGCCAACCACCGCTGGGCCGCGGCGTGCGCGCCGCTGGCTGCGGTGCATGCCCTCTGGCCTGATGGACGATATGTGAAAAAAATCGAGCAGTATCTTGCCGATGGCATCGACTGCGACAGTGATGGTCTGTGGCATGTCGAGCGTTGTCCCGGCTACGCGGACGTGGCCTGCCATGGCATGCTTGTGCTGGCCGACAGGCTGGCGCGCCCAGACCTGCTCGATCATGTGGTCCGGGCATGCAACCTCGCGACCCGGCTTATTCAGCCTAACGGCGAGCAGGACACAAGCTTCAGCCACCGGCAGAGCCGCGCGGCTCCCAACGCACCCGGCATTTCCTACCTTGTCGCGCGTCGCGCGGCGATCGCCAGCGGGGATGGGCGACTCGCGTCCTTGGCGGCGCTTGCCGCTCGCCGAGACCTCGCGGCAGACATGCTTTATCCCTTGCCGCTGGCCATTGACGAGCATCCCGGCCCGCTTCCCGACCCGCTCCCTCTGCCGACGACCTACGATCTTCACCTGCGCGGGGCAAACATTCTCCGCCGACGACGCGGTGAGACCGCCATCACCATCGCCGTGGATTCCGGCAACCACTTTTTCGACACCGTGCGTGACGCGTTCGGGGGCGCCAAACGCAGCGATGACTGGCTTCATCTGCATCACGGGCAAATCGTGCTTCAGTCGCTCCATGTGGCGGTGGCCAACATGCATAACCTCCAGCCCGAGTCGCAGGAAACCACCCCCGACCATCGCACGGTGCTTGCCGGTCAACGATCCGGTTGGCGGCATTCGCTGCATTTTCGTCCCGGGCGACCTCAAGTCGAAGTGCCATGGCGGCTGGAACATCGAATCGAGATTCAAACTGACCTTTCCGGACATCCACCCCGATTTTGTGTGAGGATTCAAGCGCATTCCCCATGCGCTTTGGCCGCCAACTTGCGGTTTTGGATTCGAGCGGGCGCCACGGCACGGGAGGGTGAACGCACGCCGCTAATCCTCAAGCCAAGGCAACACCTGCCCCTCGCCGGCGGTTTCCCGCTCGAGCTTCGAGCCGGGGACCACCGCCTCACAGTGGTTGGCCTGCCCCACGCCGAGCATGGCATGATCATCGCACACCCGGATCCGATCCCGTCGGCCAAGGCGATGCACTGTGCGGTGCTCGAGTTGGGCCTGCGTATGCCGGTGCATCTTGATTTGTGCTTCATCCTGGAATGACGGTCCCAGGGACGCAGCCATTTCCCGGCTCGCCAACCGCTCGGCCTTCGTCCTCCGGCTTTCGGCGGTCTTGAAAAGGAAAGGGGTCGGGAATTCTGGGACGGCCTGCACTGGAAGGGCAACGCCCCGATCTTCCGCCGCGACTGGAGCCTCAAACCCTCCAGCGCCGCTTATATTGACCTTGTGCGTAAGAAATGGTCCACCAACGAAGCGGGAACGACCGACACCACTGGCGTCTACGCAACCCAAGGTTTCCTGGGCGACTATGACATCACGATCCCGCCAACGGCACCGCGTACATCGTTTCTTCAACTCTGACCAGCACCGGGACGAGGCTGAAATTTTGTTTGCCCTAGCCCAACTTCCGCAGTTCGCGCTCTAAAATAATTTTTCCGAGCCGAGAATCGGCGATCCCTGTCAACCCTGGCCGTTGGAGGATGCAAAAGGCGATGTAGTGAAGACCAAGTCACTCGCCGGTGCGTGGTAGACTTCT
>JBBQNJ010000061.1:0-31796 GCA_038329845.1 Tepidisphaerales bacterium
CCCGCGGCGGCCCGCGTGCCCCGTCCACCACCCCCCCTCTCATCCCTGGCCGGGGTTCCCCCCGCCCCCCCGCCGCGGGCCGGTGGCCTCGCCCCCCCCCCCCCCCCCCGCGACCGTAAACGCAGCGATTGCATCGATACCCGGCTTCGCTCACCGCAGCGCCCTACGGCGCTGTGACGATCAAAAGCGGCGGGACGAGTTGCATTGATACCCGGCCTCGCTCACCGCATCGCCGGCGCCGAGCCGGGGATAGCCGAATCCTTCACGGACGCCCTCGGCTGCGTGGACGCCGGGGCGGGCAACGGCCAGTAACGGATCGCATTGCGGCCGGGATGCAGCGAGTTGACCGCGCCGGCGGGCGCGGAGTCGCCGGCCGGCTGGCCCAGCAGATCCCCGCCGCCGCCGGCGGTGGCGGGCACGGTCGAGTGAAGCGCGGGCCAGGCATTTATTTCAGGAATGTCCAGGATCAGCAGATGCTTCTCTCGGTCGATCGAAAACTTCGATCCGGCTGGGAGCATCCGGCTGTTCTGATCGAGCTTCATCACCACCCGCCACGCGGTGAGATTCAACGTAGGCAGCTTCTGGTCCGGCGATGTCGTTGGCCGATCGCCTTCGGGCAGGTCGGCGGCATCAGACGCGCTGCGACAGGCGGCGATGATCGCGGCCGAAGTGATTCGCCCGGCGTTGGTGCCGATACTGTATGTGGCGCGGCGATCAAAAGCGTTGTAGTCGCTGCGGTTGTTTTTCGATCGCGGCGTTTCCAGCGGCAACGAGATAGCGCCGGAGCGGTTCGCCAGGATCAAGTTGTTCTCGATGCACTGATCGGAGGTCTCCACGAGTCGATTTTTCGCGTACATGCGGTCGCTGACGATGCGCATTTCGATTCCGAAGTGTTCGTTGCCCAGCAGCGTGTTGTTTCGACAGCTCACGCCCGAGGCATCGTGGGTGTAGATGCCGTCGCCAAGAAACGCCGCCGCCAGCCGCGTGTTGGCGATCGACAGATTGTGATCCACCAACACCGGGCCGAACCCCAATTCTACAAAGATCCCCGCGCCGCGGTTGGCGACGCAGACGTTGCGCGTCACCCGGGCATCCGGAAAGCCGTTGTCCAGCCAGATGCCGAACGCCGGGTTGTCGATCACCAGGTTGCCTTCAATTGAGCCATGGCGAAACCCGTGAACCTTGATCCCCGCCGATTCGGCATCGGTGAAGAAGTTTTCCGTGACCGCCAGGGAACCGTTGCCCGTAGCGATGTTGCCGATGATCCGCACGCTCTGAGTGTTCCAGGCGGCGATCCCGCATTGGCCGTTGTCGCTGACCACGTTGCCTTCGAGAAGATGATGTCCCCCGAGCATGTTGCGGCGCTCCTCCGGCTCGGTATCCAGCAACAACTCCGGTCTCCACACTTCACTGCCGCAGTCGATCCCTTTGGCGTTATTGTTACGGACGATGTTGTTGCGAATGACCCAGTGATTGCCGCTGCGCGTGCTCAGAGCGCCCAGTTGCGGCCATCCTCGTCGAGTGGCGCAGCGCTCGAAGACAAACCCCTCCACCTGGATGTACCCCAACCCACGCCGATGGGGCGCGAAGAGGCGATCCCGGGTGGTGATCTCCATCGCACCAGGCGCTGGAGGCGCGCCATCGCGGAAGTGAACCCGCAGCTCGCCCGGATCATCGCTGACCAGCCAGCTTCCGGGCGTCTTGAGCAGTTCGTCGCGCGTCATCACCTGCGGCAAGACCGCATCTTTGATAAACACCATCCCCCGGGCGGGCTTGGGGATGTCATCGGTTTTTCTCGGCACTACGTTGCCTTCACCCGGCTTGGGCCGGGCGAACGGATTGTCAAAAAGAAACGACTCCGTCGGCAACTTGGCGATGAAAACGCCTTTGTCATCGGGCACGGCTTGCCATTGCCCATCGAACGGCTCGGTGCCGCGCACGATCGCCGCATGCGCCGGGACCGAGCGATAGACGATGGGCGCTTCTTCGGTTCCCCCGCGAGCCGGAGAAATCCACTCGCGATAGATTCCCGCGCCCACCGTTACCACATCGCCCGGCTGCGCCAGTTGCGCCGCGGCGTTGATCGTGCGCAGGGGATGCTCGACCGAGCCGTCGCCCGAGTCGTCGGCCGCCGGATTGGATGCGGCGACAAACCACTCCCGCGCCTCGGCGCTCGCCGCGAAACCCAGAACAATTAAGCATGACAACAGCGGCAACATCAGGTTCATCGCGACTCCTGTATGGGGGGATCGAAGATGCAATCGAAACGACGAAGGAACGGCCGGTCGGCGGCGCGAGTCTCTTGGCAGAGGCCCCAGGGGACGCCCGGTCCCTCGCCTTGGCGATAGTAAACGTAGTAAATCCCATCGACCCGGATCACCGGGCTGGGATCGCGCCGGCTCACGCCCGCCTCATAGGCGATCGCGTCTTGAAATTGGAACCCGACGGGAAACGGGGCAAGCGCGGTCATGGTCGGACGATGCTCCATTGACTCGCTCTCAATACGGCAGCAGGCGAATGGCCTCAAAACTCAGGCCCATCTCCGCGCGCATCGCCGTAATCACCAGCCAGAACCCCGCGGCGCTCATCTCGCCGAAGATCAACCCCAGGAAGACCGGACGGGCGCTTTGGTAAAGGCTGCTTCCGCCAAAGCGAGTGACCATGGCCTTGGCCAGCCATCCCAGAAAGACGCTGAACCAGATCAACTGCACGCTCCAGGTGTACCCCAGCAGATACCCCACCGGATGCAGCGGCCAGGCGGCAAAACGCAAACGCAGAAAACTCAGCAGCGCGGTAAGTCCAAAGCCGAACGTGAAGTGGCCCAGGCGGCTGTGGCTCTCGATCGGTACGCCGCGCTGCGGCTGGTAGGCGATGGCGCTGTCCAGCGCGAGAATTTGCGGCATGTCGCGCGTCCCCCAGGCGTCCAGCGGGGTCTGCTGCTGCTGATCGAGACTGCTGGCGTAGCTGTAATGGACATACAGCGAACTGGCGCCCGCGACGAAAAACCCGACGACCAACGCCAGAACCAACGCCAGAACCACCCCGACGCCCCCGCCGCGAGTGCCAACCGATGAATCGGTCACCCGAAGGGCATGGGTGACGTACACCGGCGAGGCCTCGCGCAGATCCCGCGTGAGCGTGCCGGAGAACATGCTGGCGAAAAAATAGGACGGCATCGTAGTGCGCGTCCCCATGCCGCTCAGGGCATAAATCCACGGGCGCGTCAACGGCACTGGAATCAGCACATACAGCAGCCCGGTCTCGGCCACGATTTTGGCCAGCACCAGGTAGATCGTCGCCACCATCAGCACCAGCACGATCGCCCCGACGAGTGAAGCGCCGGCGAGGACCAGCCAGACCACCAGCGTCGCCAGACACGCGATCAGCCCCCAGCCGGCAAAGCTGTATGGCAGATATCGCCCGATCGGATCGTCAGGTCGGCGCCGGCCGAACATCTGCCGCGCGACCGCCAGCAGATGCCCGCGAGCCACCCAAAGGATCGTGGCCGCGAAAGGGATCAGCGCCCCGAAAATCTGATCCATCTGCATCGGCTCGGTCAGGGTGTTGCCCTGCGACGACATCATGGCGCCGGCGAACTGCCCGAGCAGGAAAAACATCCAGATGCTGAACGCGATCTGGCTTTGAACGAAATACGTGACCCCGACGATCGTCAAGGAAATCCGCTGCACCAGCACCGTGATCGACAGGTATCGCAACGGCGCCTCGGTGGCCAGCGAGCGCAGATCGAACGACAACGGCACCAGCGGCCAATGCTCCGTGTCGTAAGCGTTCAGGGCATTAAGAGAATGAATGAAGAACACCGCCGCGAACGTGACCCAGAACGCCCGGGCACTGAACAGCCCGTTGAGAAACCGGCGCGGCGCCGGCGGCTCGACCAACGCCAGGTAGATCGACGCCAGCGGGAACGGCAACCGCTCGTTCTCCACCCACTGCCTGCGGAACAGCGTCGAGAGACAGATCACGAATCCCAGCAACGCGGCGGCGAAGATTCCCCAGGAAATCGCGGGCTGGATCCACGCGCCCCAGGGGATCGCCGTCCACCGTTCGGCAAAACCATCGCCATCGACGGGAACCCGCGTGAAAAAGAACTGAACGATCGGATCGTTTCCGCGGGCGGCCGGATCGCTCATTGGAAAAGCCGGGAACAACCAGTCCTTCAAATGCATCCAGCGAAGCAGGTCGGCGTATTCCGGGCTGGTCGAGGCGTGATAAAAAAACGCAACCAGGTGCCCGGGCAAATAGCGGAAAAATCCCCCGCTGGGCAGCGAGCAACCCACCAGCACCATCGCCAGCGCGACCGAAAGTTCTCCGCCACCCAGCGCGTGCTTGGGCATCCAGCGGTTCAACGGTCCGTTGATCGCCAGAACGAAGACCAGGAAATACAGCACCAGCCCGACCGGAAGATAACTTCCGATCAAGCCGGTATTGCCCAAAACGTAATTGTTGTACGGCGTGAGAACGGAGATCAGGACCACCCCGATCGTTCCCACCAGCAGACTTCGCCAGGTGACGGCACCGCGCTGCCGGGACGCCGTCAGCGGTGCGCCCGCCGAAGTCGGCGGCAAAAGAGGATCGCTCGATCGGCTCGTCATCAATGGCGCAGCCAGTTCGTCGGGATGGGCTGGGCTTCCAACCCCGGACCCGAGATCGTCAACTCGGGCGCTGTTCCGCTCCAGATGTAATCCTTCAATCCGCGCACATTCAACTTCGCCGCCGCATTGGTCCGCCAATCAATGTAGACCAGCCGGAACGGATGCAGCCCCTTGCTCAAGCCCACGCTCCACGAGCCGAATCCATGTCGCTGTGTCGCGGGATACCACTGATTCAATCCCTCGACGCGATTGAGCGCGTTGTAGTGCTGGCCCAATTCGACGCGCAGCTCATAGCCCGCATCGACATCCGGCCAGACGTATTCGCGCGGCGCCGTCAGCGTGTAAACCCCGTCGGCGGGAATATCGAGAAACCCGCTGTAAACCAGCCCGTACGTCTTCTTGCGAGGATTCACTTGCGCCGGGTCAACCGGCGGGTTCAACGCCGGAATAACACTAAAATCCCACAACCCGGTCACGACCCGATTGCTCGACGGCTTGAGCTGGTCGATGTCCAGCAGAAGTCGGCGCCAATCGTCCTGGAAATAGCCGCAGGCAAGCCCGGCCTCCGAGCGCGGACGCTGCACCGCCGGCGTAAGCCTCACGCGGTCCAGGTCGGCCGAGCTGATCACCGTCGCATCCGTCCCGGACGTTTGATACGGGTTGTGAGTCATCCCCGGTCGATACGCCCGGGCCTGCACAATCGCGCTGTGATCCAGGACGAACGGCTTCTCGTACTTCGTCGAGAACGGCGTTGGCTCGCTTCCATCCGTGGTGTACCGGATTTCCACCCCCGCCGTGGCGCACGAAAGACGGATCTCCGTCGTGTCCACGAACCGATTGATCGGCGGAGAAATCTTCACCGGAGCAATCGGACGGTAGATCGGATGGATCGTCGCAGCGCCATCGTCGCCGAGGGTGAACTCGAAATCACTCGGGGCATTGGCCACCTGACGGCCATTGACGGCGAACGCCTGGCAGTCCAGGGCGATCCCCGAATCCCCCGCCAGCAGCAACGCCCCGCCGCGCAGGCGCACCGCGCCAAGGACCAGCTCTTCATCGTTCGTCGTCAAACTCAGGTATTGCACCACCGTGCCGTCAGGCGTGAGGGCCGAAAAGCCCACCGCCGAAGCCCCGGCGGTGATCTGCTTCACGTCGCGCAGCTCGCCGGCCGCGCCGCTGTCGAGCGCCCGCGGCAAGATCGCCGTGACGATCTGCGCGTTCTGCCCGCTAAACGCCACGCCGATCCGCTGGCGACCATACATGGTGTACCGGTTGTAATTCCTTTCCGGCAAGACGACTTTCGATTGATACTTCAGCGCCGCGGTCGAAAATTGATGTAACGTGACATCGGCTCGCGGCCGTTGCGCCTCCTTATTCGGCTCGGCAGGGGCCTTTTCGGCGTGGGTGCTGATCATCCGCTTCTCGGCATCGACGCTGATCTGCTCCGGAGCGAACGCCGGAGGACCGGGCTGGATCGGCAGATACCACGCCTGCTCGTAATCATGGGCGCGGTCGCTGAGCATGCGATCCGTGACGATCCACAGCTTCGGTCCGCGCAGATACAACGCCAGCCGCTGATGGGTGACGCCGCGAATCGTCTGTGCGACGCGCATCGTTCCCTGGGCGCTGTCGTCCTGCCCGTACGGGCCAGGCTCCGACTCCGCGTCCTTCAGATTGCCATACGACCCGGCATACACGCCTTCCATCAGATTGAACCGATCCGAAGCATGCCAGCGCCAATCGGCGGGCTGATCCCAGGCATTGATCTGAAATACCTTGTGGGCCGCGGGAGGCTGCACCTTGTACACCCCGGCATGGAAGAACTGGCTGCGGCCATCGACGGTAACGGGCGCCGATGGGTACATGTAGTGCCCGGTGGTGTCGTCGATGAGCAGATCCTGGCCGTTGAACGCGATCCCGAAGCTGTTGTTATTGCTTCGACCGCGATAACCCCCATAGGCACCGGGCACGGGCGAGCAGAACATCGCCCCGTAACCATCGTCATTGCGCCAACCCTCACGCACGATGTTGTATCCGCCGTAGGGGAACCATTCGCTGGTATACGGCGGGGTCACATTCGCCAGCGGGTTGCGGCCCTTGAGGATGGCGATGTTGACCGGATCCTCGAATGCCTCGGGAGAAATGCTGTACGGGTCATCCTCGAAGATCGCCCCCACCGCCGCCGCCCGCTTATCGCCCCCGCGGAACGGGACCGGCCACTCCCCCTGCGGCGTGCGAAGATGGATCTGAAAAGTCACTCGCCGGTCGAGCTCGCCGCGCAGGCGATTGCGCCAATCAACGTCCGTGCGCAGCGCATTCCAGCCCGGCACCGGGCTGGTTTCGCCGAGCCTCTCAAGCACATGGGCCATTCCGGCAAACAAACCGTTGTACCAGGGATCCTGCTGATTCTCCGAACCATCGGGCAGGTTCTGCGTCACCATCGGGTCTTCGATATTCCGCCGCCGGCATTCAAGCAAGTAAAACTCCGAGGCCCGGAACTCCGGGAACAACTGGGCGATCCGCATCAGCCCCCATCCGAACGTCCAGTTGTGAGTATTGGACCGGATATAGCTCACATGCAGCGGCAACACCCCGGCGAACAGCTTGCGAACCACATTGGCAAAGACCCTCGGTGGAATCGGCGGCTGATCCCAGTCAGCGCGGGTCAGCGAGGCCAGCGTCCCGGCAAACGATGTCACCGCCCCGGCCGAGTTCGAGTTCACCTTGTCCGGCACGATGCACGGATGGACCAGATCAAACGTGGCATCGTTCATCGCCCAGTCGTCCAGATAATCCGCCCAGCGATCCAGATACTTGTGATCCCGGGTCAGAAGATACGCCCCCGGCAGCGATTGAAACGCGCTCAGATCGTGAAGCGTCATCGCCGGACCAAAACGCCCCTCGTTGCCATCGGCGATCCCCCAATTCACCTGTCCCGGAGGACCCAGCTCCAGCGGCTTTCCCCCGACCATCATCTTCCCCTCCATCAGCCCGTCAGCCGCGGCGAGAACCTTCTCCCGGTCCGGCGGTCCCTTGCTCGACCGGGCGAACTCGGTGTCCCGGGCATTGCGATTCAGAAAAAATCGGGTGTAGGCGTCGAGAGCTTCAACGTCTTGGTTTTTCTGGGCCAGCTCGACGACCCGAACCATCGCCGGTTGCAGCCGCCAGGTTCGTGCGTCCAGAACCAGAAGATCGAGGAACGCTCGGGCGCTGGCGGCCTGATTCACCGGACTGTTACGGTCCGCCCAGGCGACGGCCTCGAGCGGCTTCCCCGGCGCAGTCGCCTCGCCTGGCGCAGTCGCTTTCGCCGGCGCAGTCGCCTCGGCCGCGACCGACCACGAGCCGCTAAGCCCAAGGAACACCGTTACCGTTAGAGAGCAAACGATTGCATTCATTGTGGAACCCGAAAAAGAACGCGGGAGATCGAGCTTGATCATCGAATAAAATCTCAAGGGTAGGCCCACCGCGAATGGCGCGCGGTCGCCGCTGTGGGAACACTAGTCGTTGGCTTCGATCGACCACATGTTATGCGGCTGCTTGGTTTCCTTGGGCGCAAGCAGCGCGACATGGCCGTCGCACATGAGATAGTTCCATTGCGTGCCGCGGGAATGCAGCGGCGGATAACCGTTGTACGTCTGCTGCCCGGCCGAGCCGCTCCACGGATCGTCGATCAACGTTCCGTACGACCCGCCCAGGCGGTTGAGCGCATAGCGTTCTTCCACAAGCAGCAGCGTTCCCACGGTGTCCTTGATCCGCGAGACCCGAGCCGACCACCCCTTCCGCGGACCGGCGCCGAAAATGATGTTGCTCGCCGACAGCCACACCCCCTTGCAATTAGGCACGCCCCACTTGTCCAGCGATACCACCCCATTGCGTGCCGTCGGCATCATGTAGGTGCGCAGGTAGTACAGGTCGTCGCTCGCCGAGGCCAGATTCTCGCTCGGACACAGATACAACTGATTGGTCGCGCGAATCTGGGCCGCAATGTCCTTTCGCAGCGTGGTCGAATCCTGTTCGGCATCGTTGTATTGACGCCCATCGTAACGGCTCAGAAGATCGTCCCAGCCGCGATAGATCGGCGGCGTAGCCGCGGCGCCATCGGCATAGCTGATGGGGTAATACCCGGCGTTGTCATTGAGATACATCTGCATGAAGATGCCGATCTGGCGCATCTGGCTCATACACTGCACCGTCGCCGCCGCTTGGCGGGCCTTGTTCAACGACGGCAGCAGGATCGAAATCATGATGGCGATAATGCCGATCACGACAAGCAATTCCACCAGCGTAAATGCGATGGGACGTCGAAGTGAACCGCCAACGCGCATCAGCATTGCGTTCCTCCCGCGGGACCAAGGCCCGCAGATTTAAGGCACACCCTTCCGACAGTCGACTCGGCCCGCCGGGAACAACATTCCGGCGGCAAAGCATAAGCGGGCGAACCCAGCCCCCCGGGGTCAACGGCCACCGCGCCACCGATGGGCAGGGTGACGCCCCGCCGCGCCCCAAGCCCGCCAACATTAACGATGCCGTCGCCGAAGCATCAATGCAGCGGCACCCATGGCGATCAACCCGAAGCTGGCCGGCTCGGGGATGATGGCGATCGACTGCATCTGCATGGCCGCGTCGATCTTGCCCAGGTCCCAAGCGAACTTCGTCCCGCCGGAAACTGTTGGATCGAGCGTCAGCTTCAGATCATAGGCCCCGCTGTTGGCCGCCCAGGTGACCCCAGCATTGGTCAGCGCGGTCGTGAAGTTCGACAGCGTTCCGCCGGTCACGTCCACAAGCAGTTCCAGCGGCTGGGCGAGATTCACATGCGTCAAATCCACGTACCCGTAATTGGACGCCCCGAACGAAACGCTTCCCGACCCGGTGGCATCGAGCGTCCCCTTGTCGGCTCCGGCGGCGAGACTCACCTTCAGCGTATTCTTGGTCGTGCCGGTGGAATCGGTCCAAAGCGCTCCCGGTCCGGAACCCCAAGCGGTATCGGTTCCGGACGGCCTTGTCAAAATGGTGAAAGTATTCGTCCCGCTGAGAAGTACCCCGCCGTTCAGCCCGACCTCCAGGGTTGCCCCCGTGCGCAAAACGGCACCGCTGTTTCCATTGTTGATGAGTGTGATCGGTGTGATATGATTCGCCGCATTGTCGAGCACGAAACTGTATTTGGCGTTATTTCCATCATTCGCTGCAACATATCGCAGGCCTCCGAACGAAATGTTGCTGGCGCTGGAACCGACGACACGAATGGTCCCACCCGACGATGCAGTGGCACCACTAAAATAAAGTCCGGTTCCGGAGCCCATACTGATTGAGCCACCGCTGATTTCGTACACCCCGGTGGCACCGAGCTGCAGCGCTCCGCCACTTGAACTGACAGCCCCTCCCGACTGTTGAAACGTGCCGTTCACCGGATTGACCGAGGCGTAAGTCTGCGTCGCCGTCAGCGACCCACCGGTCATGTTGTATGTGCCACCTCCGGAGACTTGGACGTACTTTGCTGAGACGGTTCCGGCCGAGACAAATTTGGCAGATGCGCTGCCACTACCCAAAGTGATCGCTCCTCCTACCGTCAGCTTCCCACCGCTGGCGACTTCCGCACGAACCGGACCGGTATTGTAGAGTCGAAACGTCGTGTTCCCGGTATCGCTGAAGCTGAGGTCACCAGTACCGCCGATGTAAAGGCTTCCCCCCGCCGCCGAGTTGCCGATGATGATCGTCCCCATCGACTGAGTGCTGCTCAGCAGCGCCGCCCCGCTGTTGGTGATGGTGATCCCGCTGCCGGTCGCCGGGAGCGCCCCACCCCAGTTCGCCGGCACGTCCCAACTCTGAGTCGCCCCGGGCGGGTAGGTCGAATCGGTGTTCGTCCAGTTCGTTCCCCCCGCGACATTCATGGAGATGCCCGCGATGGCCAAGGAAATCAATCCAGCAGCGTGTGTCGTCTTCATTTTCGCTCCTCACCGGCGCTCGGGCGCAAGGGTTAAAGAAAGGTTCGAGATGTCCACGTAACGCAACTATACCAATTTCCGAAGTCGAGTCAAGAGAATTTCTGGAAAATAATTTTTTTCTCGCCCGCCGACAGGCCTGACCCAGCCCCCGACGCGGCGCCTCTTTCATGGGACTCGCTGGGGAAAGCCATAAAACAGCGATTTTTTACCATTACTTCAGCAGGGTTGCCGAACTTGGCCGTTCGACCGTGCCGTCGCCGGCGCCGATCCGCTTGACTGGCGAGACAGCGGTGATATATTTCCAATGGAAATTAACGGAGCGCCATGAGGACCCGGCCCAGCAACGTGACGATTACCGATGTGGCCCGCAAGGCGGGCGTGGGCGTGGGGACTGTTTCGCGCGTCCTTAATCACGGCAATTCCGTCAGTTCCGACACCACCCAGCTCGTCCGCCAGGCGATGGCGGGCCTGGGCTATCGCCCGCCCCCGCCGGAAAAACGCCGCGGACCCCGCATTGGAATCCCCGTGCGATCCAGAAGAACCAACGAGAACACCGTCTTGATCGTCCTGGGTCAGCGAGGCTTGCGCTGGATCCTCGACTATGCCCCGGTCTATGCCTCGGTCCTGCATGGCGTCGAATCCGCGTTGGCCGAACGGGGACGGAATCTGCTGATTCGCCAGGCCGGCGACTGGCAGGTGCTCGAACAGGTCATTCGCCAATGCGAGCCCGATGGCCTGGTCATGCTCGGCGATCAGCCCAGCGGCGCTGTGCCGGGGGTCATCAGCCGCCTGCCCAGCGTCTGGATGATGGGTTCGCCGGTCGAGCTGCCCGGCGATTTCGTGCAGCCGGACCATTCCCAGTGCGGCATCCTCGCCGGCCGCTGGGCCTTGCGACAGGGGCATCGCCACTGCGCGGTCATCGGCTCCGGCGGCGGCTCGCCCGGGCACGTGGTGGCGTATCGCAATGACGCATTTCGCTGGACCGTCGAGCGGGATGGAGGAACGGTCGCGACGCTGTATCACCCGCAGGTCATTCTCTCTTCGCCCGAGCAGAATTCGGCCAATGAACCGATCCTCATCGAGCTGATCGACCGCCTGATCGCTCTGGACCCGCGCCCCACGGCGCTGCTGTCACAGGCCGATCTGCTGACCCCCAGCATCTATCGCCTGCTGCTCGAGCGCCAGATCCGTCCCCAGCACGATATGGCGATCATTTCGGTGAATAACGAGCGGCCTTACCTCACCTCGCTGCGCCCGCAGCCGGTGATCATCGACCTGCAGGCCGAAGCCATCGGCCGCCGTGCCGTCGATCAGCTCTTCTGGCGGATGGTACATCGCGGCGAGACCCCGATGCGGATCATGATCGAACCGCTGCTGATCGAATCACAGGAATAAATCTGAGGCCAACCGGCGATCACCGATGATTCATCAGGACCTTCAACTGCACAACGTAGTCGAGCTGGAACCGGCCGAGGGAGGCGGAGTTTATCTGCGCCGATTCCCCTCGCGCATCCGCGAGGCGATCAGCCCGCTGGGACGAATGGTGTCGCAGGAGTCGGCGGGGGTTGAGATTCGCTTCGTGACCGAGGCCCGCAGCTTTCGCGTGGGGCTGGGAAGCCTGCCGTCAGTGCTGGCACCGTACGAACTTCACAACCAGGACGTGATGATCTTCCGAGGGGCGTTTTTCCACTCGCGCCACCAGCTTGTCCCCGGCCGCGTCAATGCCATCAATGTCGTGAATATCGGCGGCGTCGAGCCGTTCGACACGATCACCGACAGCGCCGCCCGGGCGTGCGGATTCTCGCCGCAAGTGTGGCGAATCCTCCTCGGGCGATACCCGGCGATCCTGCACGGGGTGGACACCTACGGCTACCCGCGCCGCCCGCCGCACGCCGATGAGCTGCCGTCGCGGCGATGGATCGCCTACGGCTCGTCGATCACCAACGGCGCTTCACCCACGGTCCACCACAACAGCTACATCTACACCGCCGCCCGGATCGCGGGATTGGATGTCTGCAACCAGGGGCTTTCGGGCGCCTGCCTGTGCGAACCCGAGATCGCTGACTACCTGGCGGCCCGCGACGACTGGCAGGTGATGACGCTCGAGCTGGGCGTGAACATGCGCGGCGGGTTCACCGCCGAGCAATTCCGCGATCGCGCCCAATCCCTTGTTCGGCGTATATCCACGGCCCATCCCGACCGGTTGATCGTGCTGATCACGATCTTCTCCAACGCCGCCTCCCCGGGTAACTCCTGCACGCCCGATGCCCAGGTCACCGCGCGCCAAGAAGATTTCGACGCGATCCTGCGCGAGCTGGCGGGGCAGAGGGGCACCGGCAATGTGCGCCTGATCGAAGGAAAGGAACTGCTCGCCGACGCCGGCGCCCTGTGCATCGATCTGATCCACCCCAGCGACTACGGCCACGCCCAAATCGGCCACACCCTCGGCCCGCGCCTCCGCGACTTGCTCGCTTCCCCCCTGTAAACGCCGAAGCCCTCCCCCCAGCGCCCGCCGCTTCGCCCGCCCGCGATGTTTCCCTCCCCCGTGCGTAAAAAGGGGACGCGATTCTTTTTCGTCTACCTATCTAATTTTGTTCGGAAACCCACAATGAAGACCAATAATTTTTAATGCGAAGAAAGTACCCATCGCAAAAAGAAGCGCGTCCCCTTTTTTAGGCGCATCGCAAGAAGAAGCTAACTCCTTTTGCAATCGTGCATTCTTACGGCGCCGCCCCGCGTCGCGATTGCTCGCTCGCCCTTTCGTTATCGGCGCGGATCGATAGCATTTCGTCCACCATGGCTGGTGAATCGACCTACTGCAATCCCCTGGCGCTGCCGGACTATCCGCGCGGAAAGTGTTCATTTCGCAAGCAAATCGACCAGTTCGGCTGGACCCAGGGAATCGTCCACGATTTTCGCGAGACCGCCGACCCCAGCGCCATCTACCATGAGGGCCGCTGGTATCTATACCCCTCGGCGGGAATGGCCTATGTCAGCGACGATCTAGTCACCTGGCACCACCATCGCATGACCCCGTACGACATCGGTTACGCCCCCACCGTGGCGCGGCATCGCGGACGGTTCTATCTGACGGCCTGCCATGCCGGGCTTTGGGTCGCCGACGACCCGCTGGGACCGTTCCATGAAGTCGGTGCGTTCGTGGATCGCGCCGGCGAGCCGATCACGGACTGGTCAGACCCGATGCTCTTCGCCGACGACGGTGAGTTATACGCCTACTGGGGGCTGGCGGGCGACGGGATCAAGGGGGCGCGGCTCGACGGCGACGACCCGCGCCGAATGGTCACCGACCGGAAGGTGCTGTTCGCGTTCGACCCCTCGCACGAGTGGGAACGCCGCGGCGATCACAACGAGGACATCAGCACGAGTTTCGTCGAAGGCCCGTGGATGTTCAGGCATGAACAGCGCTACTACCTCACCTACACCGCCCCGGGAACCGAGTGGCGCACCTACGGCATGGGATGCTACATCAGTGAGAATCCGCTGGGTCCGTTCACCTACCAGCCCCGAAATCCGATCCTGCTCGATCGACACGGCCTGGTCCACGGCCCGGGACACGGCTGCATCGTGCGCGGACCGGGCCAGACGATCTGGGCCTTTTACACCTGTCTGGGGCGCACCTATCACGCCTTCGAGCGCCGGGTGGGGGTCGATCCGGCGGGGATCGACGCCGAGGGAAACCTCTTCGTCCGCGGCGCTTCGGAAATCCCCCAACTGGCCCCGGGCACGAAGGAGGATCCGCACAATGGCAACGGCGCCGGGTGGCTGGCGCTGACGACGAATAAACCCGTCCGCGCTTCCAGCCATGCCCCCGGCCGAACTTGTGACTACATCAACGACGAACACAATCGCACCTGGTGGCAGCCGGCGGACGATGACCACGCCCCATGGATCGAGATCGACCTGATGGCGCGATACGAAATCCGCGCGATCCGCCTGATGTTCGCCGAGCCGGGACTGGACTACGACCACGGGGTGATCCCCGGTGCGGTGCGCTACGTGTTGGAAAGCGCCACCGCCGCCGAGCGCGAAAAGGCCGAATGGTCGATCGTCTTGGACCGATCGACCAGCGATGAGGACCGGCTGATCGATTACCGGCAGCTACCGTCAACCCTTGCCTGCCGACTGAGACTGCGTTTACTCGGCTGGCCCAAAGGCATGTCCACCGGCGTCAGCCAGCTCACTGTCTTCGGCGTCGCCCGCCCGCAAGCTTGACACGAGCGCATCGCCTTTTTTGAGCCAACCGTGGAGCAGGGGTGCGGAGTCGGGGGGTGGGCGATTCGGCGAGGATCGGCAATAGAGCATCCGAGAAGTCCGGGACGATCAGGCGGTCAGTGATTCGGCTTGTCGGCGGCGATGGGAATGGATACTTCTACGAGGGCAAGTGGGCGTAGCGCGGATGACGCGAGGAAGCGGAGAGATTTTTTTCATGCACCAGAGCGATCGCAGGTTATTAAGCGGCAATGAGGCGATCGCCCTGGCGGCGATCGACGGGAACGTCACGCTGGGCACGGGCTATCCCGGAACGCCCAGCACCGAGATTCTCGAGCGGTTCAGCGCCGCCGGGGGACGCGGGCAATGGGCGCCGAACGAGAAGGTGGCGATGGAGGTCGGCGTCGGCGTGGCGACGGCCGGGGCAACGGCCCTGGTCACGATGAAGCATGTGGGGCTGAATGTCGCGGCCGATGTGCTGTTCACCGTCGCCTACGCCGGCGTGGATGGCGCGCTGGTCGTGGCGGTGGCCGACGATCCGGGAATGAGCTCCAGCCAGAACGAGCAGGACAGCCGGCACTACGCCCTGGCCGCGGCCGCCCCGATGATCGAACCGTCGGACTCGCAGGAGGCCTACGAGTTCACCCTCGCGGCGATCGAGATGTCACGGCGATGGAAGCTGCCCATTCTGCTTCGGCTCACCACGCGCGTCTGCCATTCCAAGAGCATCGTGGTTCGGCGCGGCCTCGACGGCCATGCGGCTTCGACCACGTTCACCCGCGACATCGCCCAGCGCGTGATGATCCCGGCTCACGCCCGACCAGCCCATCGACGGCTGCGCCGCAAACTCGACGAGATCCGCGAAGAGTCGAAAGCCAGTTCGCTGAACCGGATCATCCCGGGCAACGCCGGCCTGGGAATCATCACGTCCGGCGCCACCTTCCTGCACGTGCGCGAGGCGGCGCCCGAAGCGACTGTGCTGAAACTCGGGATGATCCATCCCCTGGCGATCGAGCCGATTCGCGCTTTCGCAGCCGGAGTCGAGCGCTGCCTCGTCATCGAAGAAGGCGATCCCTATCTCGCCGACCGCATTCTCGCCGCGGGGGTCAAGATCGAATCCAGGCCGGAAATGTACCGTTTCGGCGAACTGAATGTCGCGCGGGTGCGGCGGATCCTGTCGCGCGACGACACGCCCGAGCCGGCGCCGCCGCGCGGCAAGCCGCCGCAGCTTTGTCCGGGATGTTCCTACCGCGCGGTGTTCCAGACGCTCAATCGGCTCGACTGCATTGTCGCCGGCGACATCGGCTGCTACACGTTGGGGGCATTGCCCCCTTTCAGCGCCATGGACACCCAGTTGTGCATGGGGGCGAGCATCGGAATTGGACTGGGGCTGCGCCACGCACTGCCCGACGAGCAGGCCGCCCGCGTCGTCAGCGTGATCGGCGATTCGACGTTCGTCCACAGCGGGCTGACAGGCCTGGCCGAGATGGTCTACAACCCGCCGAAAACCGGGCATGTGCTTCTGATCCTCGACAACGGCACCACCGCCATGACCGGCCAGCAGGAGCATCCGGCCACCGGGCGGACGATGGGACACGAGCCGACCGGCCGGTTGGATATCGAGGCGATCGCGCGGACGATGGTCGGCGTCGTGGACGTGATCGACCCGACGGCCGATCCGGTCGGCTTCGAGCAGTTGCTGCGCCGCAGGCTCGAGCAGCGTCGGCTGGCGGTGATTATCGCGCGGCGTCCGTGCCTTCTGGCCGCGGCGGACATCCGCAATTATGAGAAGGCCGCGGCGGGCAAGACCGCCGAGTCGGCGCTGGCGTGCGAGGCGCTGGGCGCGGAGATCGACGCATGACCCACGTGAAATCAATGGAACCGAATCCCGCGGCCCCGGATGTCATCAGGAACGTCACGAACGTCGTTTTCGCGGGAATCGGCGGGCAGGGAGTGATCCGCGCTTCGGATGTTCTGGCGGCGGCGGCGTTCGCCGAGGGCCTGGACGTGAAAAAGGCAGAGGTGCATGGGATGAGCCAGCGCGGCGGATCGGTCCGATCCGATGTGCGATTCGGGTCGCGCGTTTTCAGCCCGATGGTTCCCGACGGCCAGGCCGATTTTCTGCTCGTGCTGTCGGGTGACCAGGTAGAAAACAACCGAGATTTGCTGCGTCCGGGAGGCGTGTTGATCGATCCAACGTGGGTCGATGAATCGCGCCTGCTTAGCCGCAAGAGCCTGAACGTGGCGCTGCTGGGAGTATTGGCGACGAAGCTCGAGCTTTCGCCAGACGCCTGGGCCAAGGCGCTGCGGGAGTGCTTCAAGTCCGAACTTCACCACGCCAACGAACGTGCCTTCGCCGTCGGGCGCGAGTCGGCAGTCGCCGTCGCCCGTGAAAGCGGAGGGATCACGCCATGAACGGTTCCACGCTCGATGAAATCGCCGCGGCACCCGTGACCGCCAAGCCTGTTCATCCCTGCGGATTCCATCCCGCCAGCGCCCCGGATTTTCTTCCCCTACGGCAACTCGAACAATTGCAATTGAGTCGTTTGCGAACCTCCGTTCGCCTGGCTTATGAGCGCGTCCCGCTGTTTCGCCAGCGCATGACCGAGCGCGCCCTGAACCCGGATCACCTGCGGACCTTGCGCGACATCGCCGAGCTGCCGTTCACGGTCAAGGACGACCTGCGGGCCACCTATCCGTTCGGGTTGTTCGCCGTCCCGATGGACGAGATCGTACGGCTTCACGCCTCGAGCGGCACCACCGGAAAACCGATTGTCGTGGCCTACACCCGCGGCGATCTCGAGGTCTGGAGCGAGGTGATGGTCCGCGCGTTCGTCGCCTGCGGCTTGAGCCGCGCCGACATCGTGCAGAACGCCTACGGATACGGGCTTTTCACCGGCGGGCTGGGTGCCCACTATGGTGCCGAGGCGCTGGGCGCGACCGTCATCCCCATCTCCGGGGGAAACACCGATCGCCAGATCATGCTGATGAACGACTTCGGCGTCACGGCCTTGTGCTGCACGCCCAGCTATTTTCTTCACCTGCTCGAACGGGCCAACGAACTGAACCTGCGCCCTCCGAAACTGCGGGTGGGAATCTTCGGCGCCGAACCCTGGAGCGAGGCGATGCGCCAGCGGATCGAACGGGAGTCGGGGATTCGTGCCCACGACATCTACGGACTGAGCGAGATCATCGGCCCGGGCGTTGCAATCGAGTGCGGGCATCAGAGCGGACTGCATCTGTTCGAGGATCATTTCCTACCGGAAATCATTGATCCGCAAACCGGCCAATCGTTGCCCGATGGCCAAGAGGGAGAACTGGTCCTGACGACCTTGAGCAAACAGGCGATGCCGATGATCCGCTACCGCACCCGCGACATCACGGCGTTGATCCCCGAACCGTGTGCCTGCGGGAGGACGATCCGCCGAATGCACCGCATCTGCCGGCGCAGCGACGACATGTTCATCATTCGCGGCGTGAACGTTTTCCCCGCCCAGGTGGAATCGGCGTTGCTCGCGGCCGAGGGCGTGTTGCCGCATTACCAGATCGTCCTGACCCGTGAGAAAGGGCTGGATCGCATGGCGGTGAGGGTGGAGGTGACGCCCGAAGTTTTCAGCGACCAGGTGCGTGCGATGCAGACGCTGCAGGGACATCTGGCGATGGGCATCGAGAATACCCTGGGCATCCGATGCGCCGTGGAACTGGTGGCACCGCGGTCGTTGCAGCGCAGCGAGGGCAAGGCCCGACGGGTGATCGATCAGCGGGAGATCTGCTGACGAGATCGCCCGCGACCCAGCGGGCCACGATGAAGCCGAGAAGTTGCCGATCGGATCGAAACGTTCGCCATCCGATCAGTTTTGACGCTTGGAGCAATCGAAGTGGAAATCGGCGATTTGAAATGCGTTCGACAGGCCCCGTATCGAGGCGGTCATGAAGGTCCATCAACTTTCAGTCTTTCTTGAAAATCAACCCGGGCAGTTGCGCAGCGCCTGTGAAGTGCTGACCGACGCCTCGGTGAACATCCTCGCTTTGTCGCTTGCCGATACCAGCCAGTTCGGAATCCTGCGCCTGATCGTCAAGGATTGGCGGTGCGGCAAGACGGTGCTGGAAAAATCTGGATTCGTTGTCAACGTGACCGAGGTTCTCAGCGTCGATGTCGAGGATCGCCCCGGCGCCTTAGTGGAAATCCTGCGCGTGGCCGATGACGCCCGCCTGGCCATCGAATACATGTACGCCTTCAGCGGCGGGCGAACCGGCAAGGCGACGCTCATCTTCCGTTTCGCCTACCCCGACGCCGCCATCGCGGCCCTGGGTGCCGCGCAGGTCAATCTCGTCGCCGCCGCCGAACTGTTCGCGCGGGCCGGCGCATAAACCGACCCTCTCCGCAACGCGAGCCGCTATCCGCGATTTGTTCGCGCGGGCGGGGGAACAGATCCGATCGGGCGATTCAAATCCACTCGTCCATCGCGGCGATCTCGGTGCCGATTGCCTGGACAATGCGGCGAAGGTCCGGCAACTGCATCGCCAACGGCGGCATCATCACGATCACATCGCCAAGCGGGCGAAGCATCACGCCGTGACGGCGAACTCGCGCGCATATCTCGGCGCCGATGCGACGATGCGGATCGAACGCCCGGCGAGTGGCGCGATCCGCGACCAGCTCGATCCCCACCATGAACCCGCGCTGCCGAATGTCGCCAACATGCTCGAGTGGACGAAACGCCTCGAGCATCCCCGCCAGCACGCCGGCGTTCATGGCCACCTGGTTTAACAGGTCATTCGACTCGAACAGCTCCAGCGACGCCAGCGCCGCGGCGCACGCCAGCGGGTTCCCGGTGTAGGTGTGGCCGTGGTAGAAGGTCTTGCCATCCCGCGGATCGCCGCAAAACGCGTCGAAAATGCGGTCGCCGGCGAGCGTGGCGGCCAGGGGCAGGGTTCCGCCGCTGATCCCCTTGGCCAGGCACATCAAGTCCGGCGACACCGCCTCGTGTTCACAGGCGAACATCCGTCCGGTGCGCCCGAATCCGACGGCGACTTCATCGGCGATCATCAACACCTCGTACCGATCGCACAAGGCGCGCACGCCGCGCAGAAACCCCGGTGGATGACTGATCATCCCCGCCGCCCCCTGCATGATCGGCTCGATCACCACCGCCGCGATCCGCGAGGCGTGTTCGGCGAGGATCGTATCCAGCGCTTCCAGGCATCGCTGGCTCACCTGGCGATGGCGCTCGGGTGGATCGGTCGGTCCGGGCGAACCTGTCGGTCCGGGCGAACCTGTCGGTCCGGGCGCATCGGTCGGTCCGGGCGGCTCAGCGCCGCCGGCACCCCAGCGGTAGACATACGGAGTGGGGGCGAAGTGGGTTTTGAACAACATCGGTTCGAATGCCCGATGAAACACCGGCACCCGACCGACCGACATCGCGCCGAACGTGTCGCCGTGGTATGCCTGGGCGAAGGCGACGAACTCGTTGCGCGGCCGACCGATGTTGAACCAGTATTGCGCCGCCATCTTGAACGCCACCTCGGTCGCCGTCGCCCCGCTGTCGCTGTAGAAAACGCGGTGAAGGCCTTTCGGCGCAATCGCCACCAGCTGTTCGGCCAACCGGATCGCCGGTTCGCTGCCCAGGCCCAGCATCGTCGAATGTGCCACCCGGTCGAGCTGATCACGGATCGCCTGGTCGATCGCCGGCACCCGATGGCCGTGGACGTTGCACCAGAGACTCGAGACGCCATCGAGGTAACGCTGCCCGTCGGAGTCGATCAGTTCCATTCCCTCGGCGGCGACGATGATGACCGGCTGTGACAGCATCCAGTCGGCCATCGGCGTGAACGGATGCCATAGGTATTGCGAATCGAGTCGGCGAAGGGCGGCGGTGTCGAGTGGGGGATTCATGGTGGCCGGGAACAGACCGATCATGGTTGTCGGCGGGCAAACGTCCGGAAATCCGTCACAGCGGTCGGAAAAGGCGCCCCGATCGGCGCCACCCCAACCCGGTCCGCCGGCGCACAATCGTTACCGCGGGGCGGACGCGATTTGCCCCTTCCGCCGTCGAGGGAATTATATGCTATACTACGGGCATGGTTCATGTGTACAAACGCTCGAAGACGCCTATCCCCAGTTGGCAGGTCATGCGCCACGGCGGGGCCAATAATATCGCGCCGCAGTGTAAAGATCGGTTCTTGGTGATGTGGAATGCCGAAGTTGTCCGCCGCAACGGGACTTGGCATTACGTGTTCCAGTTCGATTCCCGCGGCTCGCTGGAGAAGAATCCGCTGGCGATGATGCTTTACCCCTCGACCGAGCCGGGCAGCTACCCCGGGGATCTGGACTGGGGCCAGTGGCTCAGCAGCGACTGGGAAGTCATTGATGAAGAGCAGCGCTGGCAGATCCTCCATCCCCAGCAGCTTCGCGCCGGCGACGTGGTGATCAGCGATGTCCGCCCCGCCTCCGGCCGCGCCGCCAAGCTCCAGGCCCTGCCCGCCTGACCCCTGCGCCAACAAGAAAATTCGACTGATCCGGCGTGGACCCCAAGCTCCTCCACGCCGGTTCTTTTTCCCTCCTACCCGCATCCCGCCCCCCCCGCGCCGCCACCGCCGGAAAACCGCATAAAAACGACCAATCCCCCACCCATCATTTTATCAAGAAAATAGGGGACGATCCTTGTAAATTGTTATCCCATATATCTTTGTATCACAATTATGTCATTTTTTCGGGATGCCAAATTCAGGAACCCCCTATTTTTTGATAATTCCGGAATTTTTTCAGGCCAATTCGTGACATAAATGCGATATAAAACCATATATTAAAAACAATTACAAGCCACGTCCCCTATTTGTTGGGCGGATGGTGGGTTTGCAATCGAAAGGGGGAGATCGCGCCTTGATGGGGATGCTTCGACTGTCAATCCGCGGGTTGCAAGGGGACTTTCTGCGCGTCGCCCCAGAGGCCGTCGAGGTCGTAGTACAGGCGAGCTTGTTGGTTGAAGACGTGGACCACCACGTCAACCAGGTCGATCAGCATCCAAGTCTCGCCGGACAGGCCCGCCCTCGAGAGGGCGGAATAGTCGTGCTGCTCGGCCAGTGCCGCCGCCTCGTCGCAGACTGTCCGCATCTGGCGCGGGCTGGTGCCGGTGGCGATGACGAGGTAGTCGGCAATCGGCGAAATCCCGCGCACGTCCAACACCGACACATCGCGGCACTGGGTCTGCCCCGCCAGATTCGCCAGGTCGATGGCCAGTTGGCGCGATTCGGCAAGGCGCTGCTCGGCAGGATCGCTGGGCTTGGCGGCCTTGACTGCGCCAAGTTTCTGAGAAACTGGAGTTTTCTTCGCTGCGATGATTCACCTCCGCAATAAATCGGACTGCCCTTCGTATACCGCTGGCGGCCCGTATTGAGACAATTCGCTTAGGGAAAACGAGATATCCCGCAGGTTCCGAGCCGTTGCGGATGTCTCACCTGTGGCCGCAAGCGGTATAGTTTACGCCGATGCCGGCGTCTTGTCGTGTCGTCCGCATGGCGTGGCCCGCAAAGTCGCCCGATTGCGTCGAAGTGGGACGATACGACCGGTGGCGCGCTCAGGACCTCGACCTTGCGGCCGATTCCGTCGAGACAACGCGAAATCACCCCAAATGGGCACGCTTCGGTCGGCAGGCTACCGCGCCGCCAGATTACCGGACTTCCGCTGGGCAAATCCGTCATATCCGGCAAACTTTGCGCTTGTCGCCAAATGGAATGAGCGTTTGCCTGAACGCCCCCATGGGGTAGTGTTATCGAGTGCTTGTCGGCGAGGGTTCGCTGTCCCGCCGAGAGGAGACTTGGACGATGTCGATGCATGATTCACAACCCGATAGCCATGGCGTTCGCCCTCAACCGGCCGCCGGTGCCGGTGCCACGCCGGTCAACATGCTGCTGACGCCAAACGACCCACCCATCGCGCCAACCGAGAGCGCCCATACGTTATCGGATCGCCGTCAGGAGATGGATCGCATGGACTACGAGCGCTGGGACGGAATGTCGTAACTGACGATCCAAGCCGCCCCGACGCCGCGGACAAGCTGCTCGAGCTGGCCGCATGGGACGGAATATTAACTGACAATCCAGGCCGCCCCCTGCCCCGGGTAATTGACCCCGAAAAACTGGCTCCCAATTGCCCGGCGGAAAAATCCACTCACCAGGGCAGGAAATCCGATCTTTAATGTGTTATAAGACCTCCACCGGTTGATGGAGGGAGCTGAATCGTCGGGGTTCGCCACGACTCGCCGGCAGATTTTGACCCCACGGGGTCTGCGCACAAGGGTTTCACGGATGAAGCCGACGCCCCTCCATATCGCCGTCCTTTTGGCCTGGCTGACATGCCTCCCCGCTCGGGCCGACCTTTCCGGCGACATCAACACGATCCTCCAGGACAAAGCGATCGTGCGAGTCCATTTCGGGATCGAAATCGTCCGATTGGGCGATTCGCCCAAGCAGACCCGCGCGATCTACTCGCTCGAGCCTAAGACCCCGCGCACGCCGGCGAGCAATCTCAAACTCATCACCACCGCCGCGGCACTTGACCGCCTCGGCACCGATTTTCGCTTCCAGACCTCGCTGATCTACCACGATGGCGACCTCGTGCTCATCGGCGACGGCGACCCGACCCTCGGCGATGTCGAGATGCTCCGCAAAGTCGGCTGGGATGTGACCACCGTTTACCGCGGCTGGGCCGAGCAGCTTCAAAAACGCAAGATCAAGTCGATCAAAAACATCCGGGTGGACGACAGCGTCTTCGACGAGCAATTCGTCCATCCCCACTGGCCCAGCGACCAGGAACACAAGCGGTACGTGGCCCAGGTCGGGGGGGTGAATCTCAACGCCAACTGCATCGACTTTTCCGTGCGTGCCGGTCCCGCGGGGCAGACGGTCAGCTTTTCGATGGACCCTGACACCCGCTACGCCGCCGTGCGAAATATCTGCCTCAGCGGGTCCAATTCGGTCTGGTTGGCCAGGCAACTGGGCGGAAACGACATCGTCCTGCGCGGCGAGGCCCGCAGCGGCGCCGAGACCCTCGCCTCGGTCACGATCCACGATCCCCCGATGTTCGCCGCCACGGTGCTGAAAGAAACCCTCGAATCGGCCGGAATCCAGGTCACCGGCGACGTGATCCGCGACCGCGAAGCCAAGACGGCGAGGAAAAAGTCGCCGAAACTGTGGCCGGTGATCGCCATTCACGAAACGCCGCTGGCCATGGTACTCATGCGAGCCAACAAGAATTCGATGAACCTGTACGCCGAGGCGCTATGCAAGCGGATGGGGTTCGCCGCCACCGGTCAGAGCGGTTCATGGACCAACGGCCCGGCGGCGATCGGGGGGTATCTCAAGTCGATCGGAGTGGATGCCGACGAATATCGCCTCGACGATGGATCGGGCCTGTCGAAGGAGAACCTGATCAGCCCGGCGGCGATCGTGCGGGTGCTGTCTCGGAACTATTTCGGACCGGCCCGACAGCCGTACTTCGCCAGCCTGTCGGTGGCGGGGGTGGATGGCACTTTGGACGACCGGTTCCGGGGCAGCGATCTTCGTCAGCGGGTGTTCGGCAAGAGCGGCTACGTCTCGGGCGTGAGCTGCCTGAGCGGGTATCTCCATGCCCGTGACGACAACTGGTATGCCTTCTCGATCATGATGAACCACATCCCCGACGGAAGCAACGGCGGAATGAAGCTGATCCAGGAAAAGATCATCCGCGCCGTGGACGCCCACACCGCCCGACCCGTGGCGTCGGGGCGATAGGGTTTACCCTTCGACCGTAATTCCCATGCTGCGGGCGGTGCCGGCGATGATCCGGGCGGCGTGGTCGTCGTCGAAGGCGTTAAGGTCCTTGCCCTTCTCCTTGGCGATCGCCTTGCACTGCTCCATCGTCACCGAACCGATCTTGGTCTTGTTCGGCTCGCCGGAGCCTTTTTCGGCCTTGACGGCGTCCTTGAGCAGCACGCTGGCCGGGGGGCTTTTCAGCTCGAATGAGAACGTTCGATCCTTGTACACCGTCACCAGCACGCCGATCACCTTGCCCTTGAGATGGGCCGAGGCGGCGTTGAACTGCTGGATAAACTGCCCGGGATTCACCCCGTGCTGACCCAGTGCCGGACCGATCGGAGGTGCCGGCGTGGCCGTCCCGCCGGGAGCCTGGAGCTTGAACTGGACGGTGATTTCTTTCTTGGCCATGATATTTCGCTCAACCTTCTCGAACAAAAACGAGTCTAATCCAGCACTCTTGCTTCCACCTGGCGCCGTCCGCGATCGAACCCGATCGCCTGATCCGGATCAGACTGATCCATCGTCGCGGGCACCGGGATGTCAGTCGCCCGGCTGCCGGTCAAGCGCCCCAAGAGCCGAACAACCGGCACCACCAGCAGGAAAAGGGCGATTACAGTAGCAAACATACAGGCGATTGACAAGAGCGCCAGCGCGATCGCCGGCAATGCCGCGACGATCACCACCGCGCGGGCCCACGCCGGAAGGTCGCTCGCCCCGGCCGTCCATCGCACGAACTGCGAGGAAAAATGTGAAAAATACGCCATCCCGCGTCATTGTAGCCGCCGCGGCGACGCAGGTGAAATCGTCAAAATCCTCGCACACGTCGGCCCGCCGGGGCGTGATTCGTTTCTCGGCCCGGCGATGCAGGTGAAACCGTCAAAATCCTCGCACGCTTTGCGGCCTAGGCACCCGGTCCGAGAAACTTCGCCATTTCCGACGCCGTCATGAAACTGCCTCGCTTGAGAACCTCGCCTTTGACGTTGACGATGATGATCGTCGGGATTGAACTGACCGCGTAACGGGCCGACAGTTCCTCGTTTCCCGCCGCATCGACATCCACCAGCACGGGCACATATCCCGCCAGCAGCGCCCCGCGCACCGCCGCGTCCGGCCAGACATCGTGCTTCATTACCTGACAAGGCGGACACCACGACGCGGAAAAGTCGAGCAGCAGCGGCTTGTTCACCCGCTGCGCCTCGGTGATCGCCGCCGCAAAATCGGTGCGCCAGCCGATCCCATCATCCGGTGCCTTGGATCCGGTCAGACGATACCCCCACCCCTTGATCATCGGCCACTGAAACCACAGCAGCGCCCCCAGCACGACCATCCACAAGAGCAATGTGCTGTGCCGGGCGAATAAGCTGGAACGTGACGCCTTCCCGGCGCGCGGGGCGTTGGGCGAATCTTCGGGCGGAGGAACTTGGTCGTTCATATTGGGTCCTTGCGACTCGATCCTAGCAGGCACTGAGCCGTCCGTCAGCAGGCAAAGCAGTCCCAACTCGGGAAGGCGTGCCCGAATCTTGGAACAGCATGTAAAATGGACATCGAACGAAGAAAGAGGACGCGATTCCAACACGAACGAAGAAAGGGGACGCGCTTCTTTTTCAATATACGGGACAGCATTTCGGTAAAATGTTCAAATATACGTAAATTATAATGGTGTAATTTTATTAGCTTGTGCTCGATCTGGCGAGTGTTGCCGACTGTTCAGTCGCAAGACCAACTTGAAAAGCACAAAACGAAGGATTTCCAGTCGAGCATGAGACGCACTATTTACGAGACACTACACCAGGGGCGCGCATTTTCCGACGCATTCCCCGCGGCTTGACAGCGCGCGGCCGGATCGTAGCATCCCCGCGCGGGTCGAACTATTTCGATTTTTTTACTGGAGTTACGAGCCATGGCCAAGAAGACGGTTGCCGACATCGATGTCAAGGGCAAGCGGGTGTTGATGCGGGTCGATTTCAATGTCCCGTTGGAAGGCGGAAAAATTACCGACGATCGGCGGATCACCCAGGCCCTGCCCACCATCAAGAATGTGCTGGACTGCGGCGGGCGCCTGATCCTCATCAGCCACCTGGGCCGGCCCAAGGGAGGCCCGGAGGCCAAGTATTCGCTCAAGCCGACCGCCGAGCGGCTCGGGCAATTGCTGGGCAAGCCGGTGAAGTTCGTCGAGGACTGCATCGGCCCGGCGGCCGAGCAGGCGGCGGGGCAGTTGAAGGACGGCGAGGTGATCGTCCTGGAGAATCTGCGATTCCACAAGCAGGAAGAGAAAAACGACCCGCAATTCGCCAAGCAGTTGGCAGGCTTGGCCGACGTGTACATCAATGATGCCTTCGGGACGGCCCACCGCGAGCACGCCTCGACGTTTGGCGCCGCCCAGGCGATGGCCGGTAAGCCGCGGGCCATCGGATTCCTCATCCAGAAGGAACTGAAATACCTCGGCGAGGCGATCAGCAACCCCAAACGCCCGTTCGTGGCGATCCTCGGCGGGGCCAAGGTGTCGGACAAGATCAACGTCATCGAGCAACTGCTGAGCAAGGCCGACGTCATCCTGATCGGCGGCGCCATGGCCTATACGTTCTTCCTCGCCCAGGGCAAAACCGTCGGCAAGAGCCTTGTCGAACCAGACAAGGTGGACCTGGCCAAGAGCCTGCTGGCCAAGGCCGGCGGAAAGCTCAAGCTGCCGGTGGATACCGTCATCGCCGAGGCGATCGACTCAGCATCCGGCACGGTGGTGTCGGGAGACATTCCCGCCGACAAGAGCGGGTTCGACATCGGCCCCAAGACCCGCGAGTTGTTCAAGGCCGAGATCGCCAAGGCCAAGACGATCGTCTGGAACGGCCCGATGGGCGTGTTCGAAAAGCAGCCGTTCGCCGAGGGCACCCGCGCGGTCGCCCTGGCCGTCGCCGACGCCACTCAGAACAATGGCGCCGTCAGCGTGATCGGGGGCGGCGACAGCGCCGCGGCGATCGAGCAACTGCACCTGAGCGAGAAAGTCAGCCACGTCTCGACCGGGGGCGGGGCATCGCTGGAATTCCTCGAAAACGGCCACTTCTCGACAATCGACATTCTGGACTGACCCTCGATCCGGCGATCCGGTCCGCGGACGGCCTCTCGGCGCCGTCCGCGGACCGCTTTTTTGCGCCCGCTCGCTTTTTCGTCGGCACAAGAATCAATTCCGATCAGGATTCACAGGATAAACGGGATTCACAGGATAAGGCGATCGGGCCGGGTCACGCCGCGCGACTCGATCCTGTTTTAGCCTGTTCATCCTGTTCATCCTGCTTCTCTAAAAACTCCCCCCAAGTTACGGGGTCTGGGACCAGGGCGTCATCACCCTGTTTATCCCTGTTCTCTGAGAACCCGACCCGAAGTACGACAACCTGTCGCTTAAAAAAATTTTGGTGTCGTTGCCGATTTCTCTTGCAATTCGCACTCGCATGGGGTATATCATGGTCACCGAATCTTGGCATCGTCATCAGAAAACGATCCCCTATGCCCGTCACGCTTGAGCAGATCGCCAGCCGAACCAACCTGTCACCCGTGACGGTCGCGCGGATTTTGCGCGGTCAGAACAAGGAGAATCGCCCCACCGCCGTCGCCCGCGGAACCCTCGTCCGGCGAGTCGCCCGTGAGCTGGATTATCGGCCCAACGCCGCCGCCCGGGCCATGCGGGCCGGGAAATTCAATGCCGTCGCACTGCTGCAAAGTGAGCTGCCCACCTCGAGCCTGCTGCCGGGTGCCTTGCTCGGCGGGATTCAGCAGGCACTGGCCGATCGCCACACCCACCTGATTCTCGCCACCCTGCCCGATGCCAAGCTGACCAGCCGCGAATACGTCCCCACGATCCTCCGCGAATACAACTGCGACGGACTGCTCATCAACTACAACGCCAATATTCCATCCTCGATGGTCGATCTGATCGACGCCAATCAGCTTCCGTCGGTGTGGATCAACAGCAAGCAGGCGCATCACTCGGTGCATCCCGACGATGAAGGTGCCGGCACCCGGGCCGCCTCGATGCTGCTAGATCTGGGGCATCGTCGAATCGCCTACCTTGACTTCGTGACCGACACCCCGGCGGGACATTACAGCTCGGTGGATCGCTACGCCGGGTATGAGAGCATGATGCGAAACGCCGGATTGCCGGCGTATCGCTTCGGGCATCCGACAATCTGGCGACGCGGCGACATCGTCACCGCCCAGCGGCAATGGCTGCGCCAGGACGACCGCCCCACCGCAGTCATCGCCTACGGCGATATTGACGCCCGCGCCTTGCAGATGGCCGCGGCCCTCGAGGGGCTTTCCATCCCGCGCGATCTGTCGCTGATCACCTTCGGGTCCAGACACTTGGACGACTTGGGATTGCGCCTGACCTCGATGCTGATCCCCGAGCAGGCCGTCGGCCGGCGGGCGGTAGAGTTGTTGAACGAGCAAATCGCCGATCCGAATGCAAAGCAGCCGCGTGTGGCGGCGCCCTTCGGTTTCGAGCCGGGCCGGTCCATCGGACCAGTCCCTGAATCAGTGGAGGCACGAGATGTTCACTAACCAGTCTTCTGTAACCCTTTCTGGAGGCACCAAAATGAGCAGTAAGCGAATCAACCGAGCGATCTTGATGGCGGCGGTTGCGGTCGTTGGCGGCGCTGTGCCCCGCTTCGCCCAGGCGGCGACCTACACATGGTCCGGCGGTGGTGCGAACAGCAACTGGAACACTGGGCTCAACTGGGTTGGCGATGTCGCACCGCCTGACAACAACGCCACCGATCTGCGCTACACCGGCACCGCAGCGCAGTTGACCTCCACCAACACCGCCAACGACTTCAACATCCGCAACCTTTCCTTTACCGCCGACGCTGCTTCCTACACCATCGTCGCTAACAACAGTGCGCTGTTGTTCACCAAGGGAATCATCAGTCAGGATTCCAGCTCCGCCCAGCTTTTCAGCTATGCAGGCTCCGGGTCGTTCAAACTTGATCAAGGCGCGTCAACGCTCACCGGTGCAGGCACAGGGACGGTCACTTTCGGCACCAGCCCTGGCAGTGGCACGATCAATACCCGCAGCAGCAGCGGCACCAACACGTTCGTCCTGGACAACCGCAATTTCAGCGTGGTCATCAACTCCGACATGGCAGGCAGTGGCGCCGGTAAACTCGGGCTAAGCAAAGGCAACCTTGGCACCGCCACCCTCACTGGTAATAACACGTTTACCGGCGGAACGGCAGTCACAGGCGGCAAGCTGGTGCTGGATTACAACACCATCGCCACCGGCGACCGTCTTGCCAACACCGGCGCGGTGAACCTTAACGGCGGCGAACTCGTCGTCCTTGGCGACTCGGCCGGCGCAACCGTCGAAACCGTCGGCGTCCTCACCCCCGCTGGGGGAACGCTCACGCTTAAACCCGGCACCGGGCAATCGGTGGTCTTCACCGCCGCCTCCGCTTCCATCCCCGCCACCGGATCAATGGTCGTCCGCGGCGACGGGCTTGGCTTGGCCACCGGCACGTTCTCGCAACTTAAGTTCACGTCCGTTCCCACTCTCGTCGGTGGCGGCGGCGCAGCAGGCACCAGCCAGGTCAGCATCCTTCCGTGGCTCCTCGGCGGGACGTCCTCCACCGGCACCGCGACCGGGCTAACCACTTATGACGTCAACGGCGTGCGGTTGCTTGACGAAAGCACCGAATACGCCGACTACGGCTCTGCCGTCGCCAATGACAACGCCAAAATCACCACTGGCGGCGCGGTCAACGGCAGAACCGACATCAACGCCCTGCTGCTCAAAAACATTAGCGGCTCGGGGATGACCGTCACCCTCAACGATGGCACCAATCTCGCGCCCGTGAGCGGCACGTTCCTCTTCTCAGGTAACGCCTCCAGCCCCATCACCCTGACCAAAGACACCGCCGGCGCCGGCGACGCCACCATCAGCATGGCCGCCAATACCTCGGCGCGGATGTACGTCACGGCCAATACGACCGCAACCGTCAACGCACCGATCCAGTTGAACACCACTGGCGCCTTGGTCAAGGACGGTGCCGGGACGCTCGTGATGAACCAAGCGCTCGCAGTTACGAACTTCGCTAGCGGCACTCTGCCCGTGATCGCCATCAATGGCGGCACCCTGAAAGCGGGCGCGGCGAATATCGTGGCGACGCCCAATGTCGCTGGCAACGATTACGTGACGGCGATGACGATCGCCGGTGGCGCGATGTTTGATTTGAACGGCTTCGACCAAGCCTTTGTGACAAAAGGGCGGCTGAGCACGTCTTTCGGCAGCATCGTGACCAATACCGGTGCAAACGCCACGCTAACGCCCAACGGCCCGTCCAACAGCAACGGCGGCGCGCTGTCATCTGGGAAATCGGTGATCCTCGATGGAACTTTCACTGACGGCACGCCGGGTGACTTCGCCGCAACCGGCCTTGTCAGCCTGAACTTCACCAGCTCCTCATCCAACAATGGCAACAACCTTCTCGCGATCTCGCACGGCGGCCAGACGTTTAATGACTTCACGGCCCGAGCGACCAACAGCGACAAGGCGACTGCGCGGCTATACAGCCTTACCCCGACGGATGACAATACGATCTACGGGACGACGACCCTGAACACGCACTCGGGGAACGGGAACGGCTTTGTGACGCTCGAAGCGTATGCCGTGTCGAATGGCACGACCGTTTCGAAGACGCTCGGCAACGCGCCGATCATCTTCACGACGGACAGCAACGGCACCAGTTCCGCAAGCGTGCTCAATGTGCGCCTTTCGGGTGAGACCGGCGTGCTGGATGGAACTACGTCCACTTGGACGAACGACATCACGCTCACGGCATTTTCGAGCAGCAATTCGGGGACAGCCAAGATCACGCTCGATCGCGGCGATGGTCTCAGCGCGAACTTCACGCATCAATTGGGCAACCTGCTTCTCACCGGCACCACGCGGAAACTGGACGTGACCGCGAGCAACGGCACGACGCTGCAGTTCACCGGCACCACCACCCTGAATCACTCTGCCGCTACCACCGATACGTTCACGGTGTCCGCCGGCAAGCTCAAACTCGCCGACATCGGGCAATCGGGCACGGGCAACAAGTCCCTGTCCAAGACCGGTGCCGGCGTGCTGGAGATTTCCAGCGGCGCGACCGTCAGCTACCTGGGAACCACCTCCGTCACGGGCGGAACCCTGCTGATGAACGGAACCTCCTCCGGGCAGGACAACTGG